>JBQTJT010000035.1:0-6861 GCA_052386855.1 Reyranella sp. | reverse complement strand
CGCTCAGGAGCTGCCCTTCTGGATCCACCGTTACAACTGGCATCGACCACATGGCGGCATCAAAGGTAGCATCCCCATCAGCAAACTCGGTCTAACCGAGGACAACCTGTTGAGGCTCCACAGCTAGCGGTCAGCCTCTCCCGCCGCGGCGGCGCCGTCGCTTGATCCGCGACCGCGTCTCATGCGGCTTCTCGTCGATGCCGACCGGCGAGGATGGGTCCGACGAGGCAGCCGCATCGGTCGCCGGTACCGGCTGACCGGACAGGCGCAAGGTGCGCTCCAGCAGTAGTTCGTAGATCGGCCGGCCCTTCAGCCAGTCGGAAATGACGTGCGCGGTGACGCAGGTCACGAGCAGCGGCAGGATCAGCGCATAGGCGCCGGTCAGTTCGACCGCCAGCACGACGCCGACGAGGGGCGCGCGGATCGTGGCCGCGAACAGCCCGCCCATGGCGGCGATGGCGAAGGCGGCGCCCATCGACGGCGGCACCGCCACGCCGCCGGCCGACAGCGCGCCTTCCATCAGCATGGCGATGCCGAGGCCGACCGTGGTGGCAAGCGTCAGCATCGGCGAGAAGATGCCGCCCGGCACGCCGACCGGATAGCTCGCCATGGTGCCGGCGAAGCGCAGCACCGCTACCAGCATCAGGGTGGCGAGCGGCAGGTCGCGCGCCACCAGATGCGGGATCAGCAGTTCGCCGCCGCCCACCGCCTCGGGCAGCACGATGGCGAGCGCGCCGACCGCCGCGCCCACCACCAGCGCCGGCACGAACGGCACCCGGCGGAAAGTCGCTGCTGTCCAGTCGAGTGCGCCCAGCAGGCAGCGGTTGAAGACGACACCGAGGCCGCCCAGGCCAACGCCCAGCAGCACGAAGGCCGGCAGCAGCCACAGCGGCTGTTCGAGGGCGTCGATGCGGAGCGGCGGCGCGGTGCCGCCGACCAGCCCCATGCCCATGGCGCTCGCGGCCGAGGCGCAGATGACGCCGACATAGGAGCGGAAGGTGTAGCGGAATTGCTTTCGCGTCTCCTCGACGATGAAGAGGATCGCGGCCAGCGGCGCGTTGAAGGCGGCGGCGAGCCCGGCCGCGGCGCCGGCGGCCAGGAGGCCGCGCATGTCGTCGCGGTCGAGCTTCAGCATCTCGGAGATGGCGGCGGCAATCGAGGCGCCCATGTGAATGGTCGGGCCCTCGCGGCCGGCCACCAGGCCGGACGAGAGGCCGAGCACGCCGCCCACGAACTTGACCGGCAGGATGCGGCGCCAGCGCACGGTGCGCAGCCCCTCCATCGCACCCTCGATCTCCTGCACGCCGCTGCCGGCGGCCTCGGGCGCAAAGCGGCGCGTGAGGACAAAGGCCAGGAGCAGCCCCGATGCCGCGATCCCGGCGGCCATGAAAATGGTGTCCGGGCCATTGCCGAAGCGCTCGACCAGCCAGGCCGGCCAACGCAGCAGCGCATCGACGGTCAGATGGAAGGCGGCGCCCACGACCCCGCCGGCCAGGCCGCAGAGCCCCGCGATGACATAGAAAGCGCCGTCGGAAAGGCTACGCGTCGGTCGGCCGGAAGACACCATGCCGGCGACAATATCCAACTCGGGCAGCCGTGTCCCCGTGCGCGGTCTGCCGCCCGGATTGCCGGGCTCTACATGCCGGTCTTGTTCGGCCCGCCGCTATCGTCCTTTTTCTTGAGCGTCTCGATGCCGAGCGCGGTCTGGGCCTTCTTCACGTCCCGGAGCTTGTTGGGCTCGGCGGTATCGGCGGCGGCCATGCCCTCCTCGGTCGCCACCTGCATCAGGCGCGCGTCGAGTTCCCATTCCTCGAGCGCCGCTTCCTTCTCCTTGGCCGACAGGTCAGTCGTCGTCACGACCTCCGCCGGATGGGCGAATTCCTTGCTCGGGTTGGCGACAATTTCTTTGGCTTTTGCAGTGGTCATGGTTCGACCCTCCTCGAAAGATTCCTGAGGAGGGTCAACGCAGCCCTGGGCGACAAGTTGCGGCTACTTGTCGGATTTGCCGAGAGCGATCGAGAACGTCAGCCAGGCGTTCCACCCCTGGGGCCGGTTCTGGCCTGCGACCTCGTAGTAGGCCCGGGTGTTCATCTGAACGTCTCGCCCGCCCAGCGAGAAATTGTAGCCGACCTGCGGCCCCACGCCCACGACGCGCGACGGAAACGCGCCCAGGGTCGCGCCCGAACCGGTATCGCCGGAGATCTGCTGGTAGATGTAGCCCACGACGCCGGCATAGAAACTGGGATTCAGCTCCTGCGACGCCGACAGGTCGAGATGCAGGTTGAGGCCGCTCTGATACGCGGTGCTCGGATTCATGAAATTGTAGGTGAGACCCAGGACGGCGGAGAATTCGCGGCCCGACTTCTCGTCGTAGTAGGTGTAGCCCGTCCCGCCGTCGACCGCCCAGCGGCCGAGGCCGGCCGTCGCCAGGCGCGATGGATCGTAGTTGCCGACCGGGACGTTGCCTGTCGCGTAGACCATGAAATTGTGCACATCGGCGACCCATTTCTGCGCAACAGCCGGGGAGAGATCGCCTATCGCCGTCATCGAATCGGCAAGCGTCGTGCCGGCATCGGCCGCCGTGTAATTGCCCATCTGGAACGTCAGGCTCAGCTCCAGCTGGCCCCCGATCCCCGGTGTCGCCATCGCATAGGTTGGCGTGACCATGAGGAAGTTCGAACTGGTGTAGAGGCCGGTGATTGCGTTGTTGCCGCGCGACACGCTGACCGACGGGTCGAGAGTCGCGGTGGCGTGATAGTAGGCCGTCTCGATGGTGAGCCCGATCGCCGACGGCGCCGCGGCCTGCCAGGCAAAGGACCCGGGCAGCCAGAAGCTCGAACCGCCCTCGTCGGCCCGTGCCGCCACGATGGGCACAGAAACGAAGACGGCCGTCGCAAGCAGTGCGACGGCCGCTTTCTTTGGCTTGGATTTCTGGAGGTTACTTGTCCAGCCAGAAGGTGTCGAAACGCACGACGTCATAGATACCGAAATAATCCTTGGGATTGTGGCCCTTGACGTAGTTGTACCAGCCGTCGTTGATCTTCTCCCACGACATCGGCAGCAGCGGGGGATCTTCCTCCATGATGGCCTCGGCCTGGCGGATCAGGTCGAGCCGCTTCTTGGCGTCGACCTCGCGGTCGATCTGTGGCAGCAGCGCCAGAAACTTCGGATTCTCCCAGCCCGAGTAGTTCTGCGGGCCGCCCTTGCCGTACCAGGCATTGAAGTAGTCGGACGGGTCGAGCAGCGTCGACACGATGGCGCCGATGGCGAGGTCGAACTTGCCGGTACGGACGTCGTCGAACCACACCGATTCGACGGCGGTGCGGATGTTGCTCTGGACGTTGAGCGTCTGCTGCAGCATCGCCTGGATGGCCTGCGACCACAGCTTGAAGCTCGCGACCTCGCGCACCAGGTAGTCGAGGCCGGTGATGCCCTTCTCGTAGCCCGCCGCCTTCATCAGCGCCTTGGCCTCCTTGATCGAGGCGTCGGTGTTGGTCTGGTAGCCCAGCCGCTTGCCGAGTTCCGCCGTCGGCGTGGCGAACTCCGAGAACGGGTAGATGAAGCCGCCGACCATCATCGGGGCGATGTCCTTCACCACGTCGACCAGCACCGGCTTGTCGAGCACGAGGTGGAAGGCGCGGCGCACCCGCGGATCGTCCAGCGGCTTCTTCTTGTTGTTCATCCAGGTCGCCTGGATGACGCTCTGGTAGAAGTCGGTGCCGGACATGCCGGGCGTGGCCTTGACCTTGCGCAGCGAGCCCGGATCGAGCAGGCGGGCATAGTCGACGCGGCCCGACAGCAGGGCGGAGCCGAGCTCGGGCGAGAACGGCAGGGCGTGATAGAACTCGATGCCGTCGAGATAGGGCAGGCCCTTGTTCCAGTAGTTCTTCCACTTCTCCATCGCCCAGACTTCGTTCTCGACGCGTCGCAGGCTCTTGAACGGGCCGGTGCCGGGAATGTCGACGACGCGGCGCAGGTTGTAGCCGTTGTCCTCCAGCGTCTTCCTGCGCACGATGCCGTTCCAGCCGCTGGCGAGCGCGCCCATGATGAAGGCGGGCGGCCTGGCCTCGGCGAGCTTGAACTGCACTGTGTACTTGTCGGGCGTGGTGATCTCGCTCACCGACGCGAACAGCGTGCTGCGCGGGATGCTGATGCCCTGCGGCGGCTTGGCGATGCGGTCGAAGGTGGCCTTGACGTCGTCCGAGGTCATCTCGGCGCCGTCGTGGAACTGCACGTCCTTGCGCAGCATGAAGGTGTAGGTCTTGCCGTCCTTCGCGATCTCCCAGCTATGGGCAAGATCGGGAATGATGGTCGTGCCGCTGTTGCGCGGATCGCGCCGGATCAGGTTGTCGAACATGCAACCCTGGCTGCCCAGGCTGTTGATGGTGCCCGACTGGTGGAAGTCGAAATGCGGCGGCCGGCTGGTGATGCCGTACTTCAGCACGCCACCCGACTTGGCATTGGGCTCCGCGGCCCTGAGCTGGAACTTCGAGCCGTCGTACTCCATGGGCACGCCCTGCGCCCAGGCATGGAACGGCAGGCCGAAGGCGCCGGCACCGCTCATGGCGCCCACGGCGGCGGCGCCCTTGACGAAGCTTCGACGGTTTACGCCCTTACGCTTGGAATCTTTCTCCGACATCGCACTTCCTCCCATTTGGTCTTTTGCAGACCGAGCACAGTATGCTCTGATGGCTTGTCCATCTTGTTTGTGGACCAAGGCTAACACGATAAAATCCAGGGAGTCGATGGCGTCGCAGACAATCCTCCAGGTCGATAACCTCCAGACCCATTTCTTCACCGCGGTCGGTACCGTGCGTGCGGTCGACGGCGTTTCCTATGACCTCAAAAGCGGCGAAACCCTCGGAGTCGTGGGCGAGTCGGGCTGCGGCAAGAGCGTGTCGGCGCTCTCGGTTTTGCGCCTGGTGGCAAACCCGCCCGGCCGCATCGTCGGCGGCGCCATCCGCTTCGAGGGCAAAAACCTGCTCGAGCTCAGCGATCCCGAGATGGAGCGCATTCGCGGCAACGAGATCTCGATGATCTTCCAGGAGCCGATGACCTCGCTCAATCCGCTGTTCACCATCGGCCGCCAGGTGAGCGAGGCGATCGCGCTGCACCAGGGCCTGTCGCGCAAGGAGGCGATGGACCGCGCCGTGGAAATGCTGCGCCGCGTCTACATTCCCGAGCCCGAGCGCCGCGTCCACGCCTACCCGCACCAGATGTCCGGCGGCATGCGCCAGCGCGTCATGATCGCCATGGCGCTGTCCTGCAATCCCAAGGTGCTGATCGCCGACGAGCCGACCACGGCGCTCGACGTCACCATCCAGGCCCAGATCCTCGACCTCATGCGCGAGCTGCAGGAGACCTACGGCACCGCCATCGTGCTGATCACGCACGACATGGGCGTGGTCGCCGAGAACGCCGACCGCGTCGTGGTGATGTATGCCGGCCGCAAGGTCGAGGAGGCGCCCGCCGCCCAGCTGTTCGACAATCCCGGCCATCCCTATACCAAGGGACTCCTCGGCTCGATCCCGCACCTCGACACGGCGGCGCAGAGCAACGGCGCGCGGGCCAGGCTGAACGAGATCAAGGGCATGGTGCCGTCGCTGTTCGACCTGCCGCCGGGCTGCAGTTTCGCACCGCGCTGCGGTTTCGCCACCGACCGCTGCCGCGGCGAGGCGCCGGTGCTGGAAGAACAGCGTCCCGGCCACTGGGTCGCCTGCTGGCATGCCGACCGCCTGCTGGGAGGGGCGTGATGACCGAGCCCCTTCTCGAAGTCAGCGGCCTAAAAAAGCACTTCCCGATCCACAAGGGTGTGTTCAGCCGCGTCTCCGGCCATGTCTATGCCGTCGATGGCGTGTCGTTCAGCCTGAAGCGCGGCGAGACCCTGGGGCTGGTAGGCGAGAGCGGTTGCGGCAAGTCGACGGTGGGCCGCACCCTCTTGAAACTATTGGAGCCGACCGGCGGCACCATCCGCGTCGGCGGCGAGGACATCACCGGGCTCGACGCCCAGGGCATGCTGCCCTACCGGCGGCGCATGCAGATGATCTACCAGGATCCCTACGCCTCGCTGAACCCGCGCATGACGGCGGGCGAGATCGTGGGCGAGCCGCTGATCATCCACGATGTCGGCACGCCGGCCGAACGCCGCCAGCGCGTCGCCTACCTGTTTGAGCGCGTCGGCCTCAGGCCCGCCGCCATGCTCTCCTACCCGCACGAATTCTCCGGCGGCCAGCGCCAGCGCATCGGCATCGCCCGCGCGCTCGCCTTGAGCCCCGACCTGATCGTGGGCGACGAGCCGGTGTCGGCCCTCGACGTCTCGATCCAGGCGCAGATCATCAACCTGCTGATCGACCTGCAGGAGGAGTTCAAGCTCTCCTATCTTTTCGTGGCCCACGACCTCGCCGTGGTCGAGCACATCAGCCACCGCGTCGGCGTCATGTACCTCGGCCGCATCGTCGAGATGACCGACAAGAAGAGCCTGTTCGAGATGCCGCTGCATCCCTACTCCGAAGCGCTCCTCTCGGCGGTGCCGATCCCCAAGTCGGGCATGCGCGGCCGCAAGCGCGTGATCCTGACCGGCGACGTGCCGAGCCCGATCAATCCGCCGCCGGGCTGCCACTTCCACACCCGCTGCCCCTACGCCATGCCGCGCTGCAAGGTCGACGTGCCGACCCTGACCGAGGTCAAGCCCGGCCACTGGGCCTCGTGCCACCTGCACGACGGTGGCGTGAAGTTCCCGCTGAATTCATAGGAGCGCGGCCCCCCCCGGGGGGGGGCGGTGGGGCCCCGGGGGGGGGGGGGCCCCCCCCGCAAAACCCCCCAGCACCACCCCCGACGGCCAGAGGCCGGGGGCGGGGCCCC
>JBQTJT010000034.1:0-56820 GCA_052386855.1 Reyranella sp. | reverse complement strand
TGTGGTGCAGGCTCAAGGACTGGCGCCGCGTCGCAACACGATACGACAAGCTCGCTCAGAACTACCTCGCCGGCGCCCTCATCGCTGCAACCGTCTCCTACTGGCTCAAATGAGTCCGGACCCTAGCGCTGCAGGCGGGGCTTCCAATAGCCGTTCCAGGCCGCTTTCACCCGCTCGCGAAACGGGATGTCGCCTTCAGGGCGGTAGAAAGACGGAGCGTCGGCCTCGAACTTGGCCATGTAGTCGCGATAGCTGAGCGGCCGCTTCACGCCGACCTGGGTCTGCGCGGCCAGAAGGTCGAGGCCGGCATCGATATCGAACACCGTCGAGAGCCGGCCGCGCAGGCCCAACAGCAGTTCGGCCGCAGCATCGGGAATGTCCCAGGCCGAAAACACGGCCACCAGCTTGGCAAGTTTTTCCGCGCTGAGCTGCTTGGCCCATTCCGCGCCCTTGGGGCCGAGAATGTCCCGGGCATAGTAGGCCTCGCCCTGGAACGGGCGCCCCGACAGCGTCTCGGCTGGTGTCGGCCAGACGTAGCGTGACGGCAGGGCGCGTGTGGAATAGGTGCGCACGTCGAGCCGGAACAGGTCGAACCCCTGGCGGCGCATGAAGCGGTCGGTGTTGTGGAACGTATGCTCGTCGGTAGCGCCCGATCCGATGAAATTGACCTCGAGCTGGACCGCCAGCAGCCCCAGAGGCTCGAAGCGCCCGTCGAACGAGCGGAGAATTTCGTAGTCCACCCCGTCGATGTCGATCTTGAGGTAATCCACGTCGGCCAGCCCGCGCGCAGCGAGAAGGCCGGGAACGACCACCGTCTTCGCCGGGTCCGCCAGGCCCGTCATTTCCCAGGCGTTGTTGCGGAACTGCTCCTCGGCGGAGGCTCCCTTGAGGCGCGCCTCGCGGATCTCCCGGGTGCGCATGAAGCTCAGGCGGTCACGCATCCGCATGATCAGGGGTGCGGCTGGGCCGGCGGAAAGATCGACGATCTTGTCAGGCCGTCGGCCCACGAAGGCTGCGAGATATTCGATGTCAGGGTTGGTTTCGCAAGCCGCCAGCCGCCGGCACTCGGCCTCGCTGGCGTCGATTCCGAGCGCACGCAACCGCGGCTCGAAGACCCGCCATTGCTGTTCGATGCCGCCGGAGCAGCCGACATCCAGAAGGGTAAAACGCTCGTTCTTCAGGCCATTAGCGACGAGCGCCGGGAATGTGCCGGTCATCCCGAGAGTCAGACCGAAGCTACTGGTGTTGCTGGCGACCCGACGGCGCCGGGCAGGCGCAATGGAGGGGCTGTCAGGAGAAAGCGGGAGCGCTTCTTGTCGCGGAGCCACAGTGCCAAATCCTGCAACCACCAGATTTCTCCCAGATTTAGTCCAAGCTTGAAAAGACAGTGATTATGAATGGGCAACGAAGGGTGTTCTGCATTCTCCGGCCCGGGCCTCGCAGGGACAGCTTCTACGCCGTAGTTGTCGGCGATAAGTGCAGAAATCTGGCTGTCGGTGATCCATTGCAGAAGCCTTTTGTCGCGGCCGTCCAGGACACAGCACATGGCGTGCGCACGGTCCGGGTCGACCTTCTTGTTCATTTTCAAGATTTCGTCGGTAAAGCCGGTGTAGAGCAGCAACATATCGCCCGGTTCGATTACCACCTTGTCGGCCTCAAGCACACGGTGCAAATCGTCGTAGTTCACATACTTATGGCTGCGGCCGTAGTGCTTCTCCAGGTCGACCATGACCCCACGGCCCTGGATCGCCTTGGCGGCCATGTTCTCGACCCCGAGCTTGTGGGCGTAGCTCAGGTGCCCGCAACCGTCCCGGCCGGCGTCGGGCAGGGGGCCGACGACATCCGATCCAGCCTTGAAGCCGTTGTAATAGAGCGCTTCGGGGACCCCGTCGCCGTCGGCGTCGAACATGCCACCGACATGGGCCAGCGTGTCCCACTGGGTCGAATACTGCAGGGTCAGGATGACGCGGTCGTCGCTGGCCACGTCCATGAACAGGGGATTGATCGTCCGGGTGTGGAAGTTGAAGCGCCAGCCGTTCTCGTCGCCGGTCGGCGACAGGACCGGAGGCAGCCGCCGCGGATTGAGGACGTTGCCGCCGGGGAAATCGAGCGGGATGCTGAGGCAGAACGACAGGCCTTCCTTGACCTCGGCAACGCCCTCCAGAACCTTCTTGGGGGTGATGAGGTTGAGCCGGCCAAGCTGATCGTCGTCGCCCCAGTCTCCCCAGGTCGATCCCTCAGGCCGGTGTTTCCAGCGCTTCATGACGTTTCTCCCCTTTTCGCCGGGGACAGTAGCGCGCGACCCCATCGCGCGTCATCACGTACGCATGGCTCCTGCGCTCAATTCCGCAAACGACCGCGCTGCGGATCGTCTACCATTGGCACCTGAACGAGGGTTCCATGTCCGCTATTGCCGCAGCCCCCCTGGAGCGTGACGTCAGGATCATCAGCCTGATCGGCGTTGCCCATGGCACCAGCCATTACTATCAGCTGGCCTTCGTCACGATGCTGCTGATCGTCCGCGAGAAGGCCGGCCTGTCATTCACCGACGTGGGCGCGCTGGGAGCTATTTATTACGGGGTTTCGGGCGTCTGCCAGACTCTCGCAGGCTTCGCCGTGGACAGGTTCGGTGCCCGGCCGATCCTGGCCGGCGGGTTGGCGCTGGCGGCTGTCGGGCTTGCTCTCACTGCCCTGGCCGATTCGTTCCTGACCTTTGCCGCCATCTCGGTCGTTGGTGCCATCGGCAACTGCGTCTTCCACCCCGCTGATTTTGCCCTCCTGAATTCATCGGTGAATCAGCGGCGGCTCGGCAGGGCATACAGCATCCACGGGCTGGGCGGTTCGCTGGGATGGGCCGCCGCCCCGATCATCTACTTCCTCGACGATCTCGTCGGGCGCACGGGTGCTGCTCTCATCGGCGCCGCGCCGGGCCTGATCCTGGCCGCTCTCGTCCTGGGCCACCGCCGGTACTTCGTCGATCACCGCGTCGAGGTGCGTGCCGCCGCTGGGGCAGAGGGCGCGAGGGCGGGACTGGGTCTGTTTCTGCAGACTTCGATCCTCCTCTGTTTCGCCTATTTCGCCCTGCTTGCCGTCAACACAGTAGGTATCCAGCAGATGGCCGTGCCGGCCTGGGTCGAGATGTTTGGCGTGGCCGAACGCTATGCCGCCCTCTGCCTGATCGTCTTCATGGTTGGCTCGGCGGCCGGCATGCTCGCGGGCGGCTTCTTCGCAGACACTGTGAAACGCCATGATCTGGTGGCGTCGGGCGGGCTACTTGCTGCCGCTGCCCTCACGGTGCCGATCGCCACCATGGCCGTTACGCCGGCGCTCCTGCTGCCCCTGCTGGCGCTGGCGGGCTTCGCGGGCGGCGCCACCAACCCATCGCGCGACATGATCGTCCGCAACGCCACGCCGCCCGGGGCGTCAGGCAAGGTGTTCGGCTTCGTCTATTCCGGCCTCGATGTCGGTTCGCTCATCGGGCCGCCGCTGTTCGGCTATCTGATCGACCTGCACATGCCGGCGGCGATCTTCTGGATCGCGGTTGCGCTCTACGTGATCAATGCCGGAATGGTCCTGACCATCCGCCAGGCAACCGTGCCTCGGGCCGTCGCCGCGGAGTAACCTGGCTAGGCTGCCTTTTCGAAGGCTTCCTGTGCCGCCAGCCAGCGCTGCTCGGCATTGGCGACCTCGCGCTCCAGGCGGGCCTTCTCGCGCTGCAGGTCGGTGACGACGGTCTTAGGGCCCGAATAGATCGCCGGGTCCGCGAGCTTGGTCAGGACGCCGTCGAGTTGCTCGGTCAGGCGAGCCAGCATCTTCTCGGCGCTGTCGACCGCCTTCTTGAGCGGGGCCTTCTGCGCGCGATTGTCGGCCGATGTCTTGCGCTGGTCCTTTTTGGAGGCGGCGTCCACCGGGCGCTCGTCGCGCTTGGCCGGCTTGGCGCCGCGCTCCTTCAGAAGCTTGGCCTGGTATTCGTCGATGTCGCCGTCGAACGACTTAACCGTCCCGCCGGCGACCAGCCACAGCGTGTCGGCCACCATCTTCACCAGATGGGTATCGTGGCTCACCAGCACGACGGCACCCTCGAAATCGTTGATGGCGTCGACCAGCGAGGCGCGGGCGTCCATGTCGAGATGGTTGGTCGGCTCGTCGAGCAGCAGCATGTGCGGCGCGTTGCGGGTGGCGAGCGCCAGCAGCAGGCGGGTCTTCTCGCCGCCGGAGAGCACACCGACCTTGAGGTTGGCGCGGTCACGCGAGAAGCCGAAGCGGCCAAGCTGGGCGCGCACCTTGGCCTCGCCTGCGCCCGTTCCCAAGGCGCGATTCATGTGGTCGAACGGCGTCGCCTCGTAGTCGAGGCTCTCTTCCTGGTCCTGGGAGAAATAGCCGACGCGCAGCTTCGGCGTCTTCTTCAGCCTGCCCTCGCGCGGCTCCAGCCGCTGCGAGATCAGGCGGATGAAGGTCGATTTGCCGTTGCCGTTCTGGCCGAGCAGCGCGATGCGGTCTTCCATGTCGATGCGCAGGTCGAGGCCGCGCAGCACCAGCGGGCCGTCGGGATAGCCGACGGAGACCTCGTCGAGCGTCTCGATCGGCGAGGCAAGAATCTCGGGCGAGGGAAAGTTGAACGAGACCCGTTCCTCGATCGGCACGCTGGCGACGGGACCGAGCTTCTCGATCATCTTCATGCGCGACTGCGCCTGGCGTGCCTTGCTGGCCTTGGCCTTGAAGCGGTCGACGAAGGCCTGCATGTGCTTGCGCTGCGCCGCGACCTTGGCTTGCTGGGCGGCGTCGTTGGCCAGACGCTCGGCGCGCGTACGCTCGAAGAAATCGTAGTTGCCGGTGTAGGGAACCAGCTTCTCGTTATCGATATGGACGATGTGGTCGCACACATCGTTCAGCAGGTCGCGATCGTGGCTGACCATGAGAACGGTGTTGCGGAAACGTTTCAGATGCTCGGTCAGCCACAGCATGGCCTCGAGATCGAGATGGTTCGACGGCTCGTCGAGGATCAACAGATCAGGGTCGCTGAACAGCGTGCCGGCCAGCGCCACGCGCATGCGCCAGCCTCCGGAGAATTCGCCGCAGGGCCGTCCCTGCTTCTCGTTGTCGAAACCCAGGCCGTTCAGAATCGAGGCGGCACGGGAAGGGGCCGAGGCGGCACCTATCTCGTCGAGCCGGGCATGGATCTCGGCCAGCCGCAGGCCGTCGTGACAGGTCGCGTCCTCGGCCATCAGGGCGGAGCGCTCGACGTCGGCTGCCAGCACGGCATCCAGGACGGTGATGTCGCCGCCGGGCGGGTCCTGCGGCACCGATCCCACGCGGGTACGGCCCATCAGGTTGATTTCGCCGCTATCGGCCTCGATCTGGCCCTGGATCAGGCGCAGGAGCGTCGATTTGCCCGCGCCGTTGCGGCCGACCAGGCCGACCTTCCAGCCGTCGGAAAAGGCCGCGGAAGCGCGATCGAACAGCACGCGCTCGCCGTGGCGGAAGGAAATGTCGCTGATATGGAGCATGGGGCGGCGGCCTTTAGCATGCGATACCGGCCCACTCCAAGCCGGATCGGCCGACTTGCCGGGCCGAAACCTCGCGTCTATAAGGCGCGCCCACTCGCCAAGTCTTTGTCTTCAAGAGGATTCCATGGCCGTCGAACGCACTTTCTCGATCATCAAGCCGGACGCGACCCGCCGGAACCTGACTGGCAAGATCAACGCCCGCTTCGAGGAAAAGGGCCTGCGGATCGTGGCCCAGAAGCGTATCTGGATGAGCCGTCAGCAGGCCGAGCAGTTCTATGGCGTCCACAAGGCGCGGCCGTTCTTCGGCGACCTCTGCACCTTCATGACCTCCGGTCCGGTCGTGGTTCAGGTGCTGGAAGGCGAAAACGCCGTGGCCAAGAACCGTGAGATCATGGGCGCGACCAACCCGGCCAACGCCGACGCCGGCACGATCCGCAAGGATTTCGCCGAGTCGATCGAGGCGAACTCGGTGCACGGCTCTGACTCGCTCGAGAATGCCGCGATCGAGATTTCGTACTTTTTCGCCGGCTCCGAAGTCGTTGGCTGAGGCGGGCTGACGAAGACAAAAAAGCGGCCCATCTGGGCCGCTTTTTCTTTGGCCGGTTGGCCGATGTCAGCCCAGGACGGCGAACGCCACCAGCAAGGCCACACTGCCGCCGATCCCCAGGAAGAGCGCCAGGATCGACATATTGCCGACCAGCCCCAAAGCCATGGAAGCCAGGATCAGCACGATCCAGAGGAGCGTGAACGTCACCAGCTTGTTGAAGGAATTGTAGGCTTCCAGGTGAGCGGGGTAGTCATCCTGCGAGTCGGCCATATCGGGTCCTTGTTGAGATTTCGCGGCAATCTTATAGCGAACTAAGGTTTGGCGGAGAAGAGGAGGGTGGCATCGGGCGGAATGTCGCGGATGCTGACCCGTCCATCGGCGATCACGATCCGGCCCTCGGCGAACCAGCGCACGACCATCGGATAAAGCTGATGCTCCTGGCGCAGGATGCGGGCCGACAGCGTCTCCTCGGTGTCACCGGCCAGGACCGGCACGGCGGCCTGGGCGATGATCGGCCCGGCATCGAGATCGGGAATGACGAAGTGGACCGTGCAGCCGCTCAACCGCACGCCGGCATCCAGCGCCTGCTGCTGGACGTGCAGGCCCTTGAACGACGGCAACAGCGACGGATGGATGTTGATCACCCGGCCGGCCCAGCGGGTCGGAAACCACGGGCTGAAGATCCGCAGGAAGCCGGCGAGCACGACCAGCTCCACGCCGTGCCGTTCCAGCTCCGCCGACAGGGCGCGATCGAACGTCTCGCGATCGGCGTGGTCGCGATGGGACACCACCGCCGTCGCGATGCCGGCCTCGGCGGCGGCTTTGAGGCCGGGAGCGTCTGCCCGATTGCTGACGACGCAGGCGATCTCGGCCGGATAGTCGGTGGCTTGGGTGGCCCGGGCCAGGGCCGCCATGTTGCTGCCTCGACCCGAAATCAGGACGCCAACCTTCAGCTTCACCATAGGCTGTCGGCATGCTCGACGATGCAGTCAGCCTCGTCGCCGGGCGCACGCTCGATGAGGCCGATCTCGTGCACGGTCTCACCGGTGTCCCGCAGCGCCTTGGCGATGCGCGTCGCGTCATTCTTGGCCACCACGGCGATCATGCCGAGGCCGCAATTGAAGGTGCGCAGCATGTCGTCGGTCGGCACACCGCCGACATCGCGAAGCCAGCGGAAAACAGGCGGCGCCGACCACTGTCTTGCATCGAGGCGCGCGCGCGTCCCCGCAGGCAGGCAGCGCGGCACGTTGCCGGGCAGGCCGCCGCCGGTGATATGGGCGAGCCCCTTGATGGCGCGGGTCTCTCGCACGACGCCCAGCACCTGCTTCACATAGATACGTGTCGGCTCGAGCAGGGCGATGCTCAGCGATGTCTTGGCGAACGGTGCCGGGGCGTCGTAAGCGAGGCCGCTTCGCGCGACGACACTGCGGACCAGCGAATAGCCGTTGGAATGAGGGCCGCTCGACGCAATGCCCAGCACGATATCGCTGGCCGCGATGTCGGGCCGTGGCAGCAGCTCGTCGCGCTCGGCGGCGCCGACGGTGAAGCCGGCCAGGTCGTAGTCGCCGTCGGCATACATGCCGGGCATTTCTGCCGTCTCGCCACCGATCAATGCACAACCCGCGCGCCGGCAGCCTTCGGCAATGCCGGCCACGACGCGCCGCCCGACGTCGACGTCGAGACGGCCGCTTGCATAGTAGTCGAGGAAGAACAGCGGCTCGGCGCCCTGGACCACGATGTCGTTGACGCACATCGCCACCAGGTCGATTCCCACCGTGTCCGGGATGCCGGCCTCGATCGCCACCTTGAGCTTGGTGCCGACACCGTCGGTGCCCGACACCAGGATGGGGTCGCGGAAACCCGCGGCCTTGAGGTCGAACAGCCCGCCAAAGCCGCCCAGGCCGCCCATGACACCAGGTCGATTGGTGGCACGGGCCAGCGGCTTGATGTGCTCCACCAACGCGTCGCCGGCATCGATATCGACGCCGGCATCCTTGTAGGTCAGGGGCGGCCGGTTGTGGCCCCCCTTGTTGCCGCTTGGCGTGTCGGGCGGTGCGTCGGGCTTCAAGCCATGCTCATTCGTGCTAGTTCAGGTGGCGTGCTAGATAGTTGGCGCGAACATAGCCAAAAACCGGACCCCCGCAATGCCGATAGGCCGATGGTTTTCCACGATCGTCGCAATTCTGCTGGCGACCCTTGCCCTGTACGGCACCGCCGCCGCCCAGGTGGCCGGCGGCAATTCCTATTCGATCACCGGCATTGACGTCGATGTGAACGCCGCCGACGCGATCAAGGCGCGGGAGCAGGGCATCCAGGAAGCCAAGCGCCGGGCCTCGCGCATGCTGGTCGACCGCCTCGTGTCGGCCGAGGATCGTGGCCGCGTGCCGCCACTCGACGATGCCCGCCTCGACGCCATGGTGCGCGGCGTCGAATTCGTCCGCGAGCGCTCCGCGCCCAACCGCTACATCGCCACGTTGAACGTCGTGTTTGCCGCCGACCTGGCGAAGACCTGGTTGAGCGACAGCGGCGTCAAGGTGGTCGAGACGGTCGCGCGTCCTGCCCTGGTCATCCCGGTGTGGAAAGGCAAGGCCGGTGTCGAGCCGCTGGACGATCGCAATGCCTGGCGCGAGGCGTGGCGGACTCTCGACACAGCCGGCAGCGCCGTTCCCGTGACGGTCATTCGCGCCGATCCCACGGATCAGGGCGCGCTGACGGCGGAGCAGGCCTTTGTCGGCGACGTTGCGGCGCTGGCGCGGATGAACGAACGCTATCGCGCGCCAACGATCATCGTGGCCATCGTCGAGGGCGACAAGGACAGCGGCGCGCTCACCGTCGGCGGCGTTCGCTACGACACGCAGACAGGCGCCCGCAGCGAGATCCCGAAGACCCCGGTCGAGGGTTCGGCCCAGCTCTCCGAGGCCGCCAAGAAGGTGCACGCGCGGGTGAATGACGAATGGCGCAGCATCGCCACCGTCCGCCGCGACTCGCAGGATGCAATCGACGTCTTCGTGCCGATCCGCGCGCTGGGCGACTGGGTCCAGGTGCGCCAGCGTCTCGGCGGCGTGCCGGCGGTCAAGAGCGTGGCTGTGCGCTCGCTGGAATCCGACCGCGCCGAGCTGCGTCTCGAATATTTTGGAACCTCTGACGAGCTTCAGCGCACCCTGGCCCAGGCTGGCCTGGTGCTGGACAAGGAAGCCGACCAGTGGCGGCTGCAGCCGCGGTGACGAATGGAAGCGGCCCGGGCGATGTAATCCAGCCGGCTATTGGCGGCCGCTGGCGATTCTGGCTGGCGGCGGCGGTCGTCTTTCTGCTCGTCCTCTGGCTTCTGAACGACATCCTGCTGCCGTTCGTGGTCGGCATGGTCGTGGCCTATTTCCTCGACCCTGTCGTCGCGCGCCTGCAGCGCGTTGGCCTGTCGCGCGCGATGGCTACCACCGCCGTGACCATCGTGGCGGTGCTGCTCGCGGTCGGCATCGCCATGGCCATCCTGCCGCCGCTGTTCGGTCAGGTGGAGGCACTGATCGCGAAGGCGCCCGAGTACATCGTAAAGGCCTCGCTCCGCATCCAGCCGCTGATCGAGCCGCTGCGCGAGCGGCTGGGGATGGCTCCGCTCGGTATCAATGACCTGCAGGCACAGGCGGCCCAGTGGGCCGGCAAGGGTCTTGCCGTGGCGGGCGGTGTTGCCAGCCAGGTCGCGGAAGGGGGCGTTGCGATCGTCAACCTTCTCGGCCTGCTCTTCATCACGCCGGTCGTGACGTTCTACATGCTGCGCGATTGGGAGAAGGTTCTTGCCGCGATCGACAGCGCCCTGCCGCTCGACCATGCCGACACGATCCGCAAGCTAGCGCGCGAGTCGAACGCGGCCATCGCGGGCTACGTGCGCGGTCAGGCGCTGGTCTGCCTTTGCCTCGGCTCGATTTACGCCATCGGCCTGTCGCTGGTGGGGCTGCAGTTCGGCCTGGTCATCGGTCTCATCGCAGGCGCCATATCGTTCATCCCGTTCGTCGGCACTTTCGTTGGCGCCGTGATGGCAATCGGCATGGCGCTGGTGCAGTTTCCGCCGGACTGGATCGGTGTCGTGAAGGTCGCAGCCGTGTTTCTCTTCGGCCAGACTCTGGAAGGAAACGTTCTGTCGCCCAAGCTCGTCGGCGACCGGGTCGGGCTGCATCCGGTGTGGATCATGTTCGCCCTTCTGGCCGGTGGCTCGCTGTTCGGGTTTGTCGGCATTCTGATCGCGGTGCCGACGGCGGCCGTCATCGGCGTGATCGTGCGTCACTTGATCGGCCGTTACCGCGAGAGCGGGATCTACCGTGGCGACAATGCCGGCTGAGCGGCCGATGCCCAATCAGCTCACCCTCGAACTCACCTTGCCGCCGCCAACCTATGCCCGCGAAGACTTCGTCGTCGCCGGCGGCAACCGCGAGGCACTGGCCTGGGTCGATCGCTGGCCCGACTGGCCGGCGCCGGCGCTGGCGCTGAGTGGACCGACCGGTTGCGGCAAGACGCATCTTGCCCGGATCTGGGCGGCTCGCGCGGATGCTTCCGTGGTCGATGGCACCGATCTCGAGGGCAAGAGCGTGGCCGACCTGTCCGATATGGCCGCGGCCTCGCCCGCGATTGTCGTCGAGGGCGCGGATCGCGCGCCGGAGCGCGCGCTGTTTCATCTCTACAATCTGATGCGCGAGCGCGGCGGCTCGCTGTTGCTGACATCCGCCTTGCCCCCCGCTCATTGGTCGATCGCCTTGCCCGACCTCGCATCCCGGCTGCGGGCGGCACCTGCCGTGGCCTTGGCGCCTCCTGATGACGAGTTGCTGGGATCGATTATCCTGAAGCAGCTCGGCGACAGGCAATTGCATGCCGGCGCCGGGGTCGTGCAGTATCTGGTGTCGCACATGGAACGCTCGGCGGAAGCCGCGCGCCGCGTCGTGGCGGCGCTCGATCGCCGCGGATTGATCGAGCAGCGCGAGATTGATCGCCGATTGGCCGCCGATGTGCTGGGAGAATTGTCCGGCATGCCGCCGACGACGTAGGGAAGAAAGATGAGGGGAGGATTGATGAGAAAGCTTTTCCTGGCTGCTCTGTTGGCGGCCTTTGTTCCGGTGGTTTCAGCCCATGCCCAGTCTGTCATGGGCACCTGGCTGACCGCTTCGGGCAAGGCGCAGGTCAAGATCGACCCGTGTCCGGATCCGGCAAGCGGTCCGATCTGCGGCTTTATCGTCGGCTTGATCGATCCCAAGGGACCGGACGGCGTCGTGGTCGCGCCCGAGGTTGCCAACGACTTTCGCAACGAGAACCCGGCGCTGCGCAGCCGCAAGGTGATCGGCATGCCGCTGATCTGGGGCTTCAAGAAGACATCGGATCCCAACGCCTATGACGGCGGGCAAATCTACAACGGCGAGAACGGCAAGACCTACTCGGCCAACATCAGCCTGCAGCCCGACGGCACGCTTCGTTTGCGTGGCTACGTCGGCTCGCCGATGTTCGGCGAGACCCAGATATGGACACGCGTGAAGTAGGGAGCAGAAAATGGATATGGGCATCAAGGGCCGCAAGGCGATCGTCTGCGCGGCGAGCAAGGGATTGGGCAAGGGCTGCGCCATGGCGCTGGCCGGTGAAGGCGTCGATCTCGTGATCAACGCCCGTACCAAGTCGGAACTCGAGGCGACGGCGGAGGAGATCAGGAAGAAGTACGGCGTGAAGGTCACGGCGGTCGCCGTCGATGTCACCACCGAGGATGGTCGCAAGCAGGTGCTGGCGGCATGCCCCGAGCCTGACATCATCGTCAACAACGCCGGCGGGCCGCCGCCGGGCAACTTCCGCGACTGGAACCGCGAGGACTGGATCAAGGCGCTGGACGCCAACATGCTGACGCCGATCGAGTTCATCAAGGCATCGGTCGACGGCATGATGAAGCGCGGCTTCGGGCGCATCGTGAACATCACCTCGAGCTCGGTGAAGGCGCCGATCGACATTCTGGGCCTCAGCAACGGCGCCCGCTCGGGACTGACCGGCTTCGTGGCGGGCGTCGCACGCACGACGATCCGTCACGGTGTGACGATCAACGGCCTGCTGCCGGGCCCGTTCGACACCGACCGACTGCGCGGCACGACGAAAGCGCGTGCGGCGAAGGCCGGCCGCAGTTTCGAGGAAGAATACGCCACGGCTGCCAAGGCGCATCCAGCCGGCCGCTTCGGCACGGCCGAGGAGTTCGGCATGATGTGTGCGTTTCTGTGCTCGGTGCATGCGGGCTACATGACTGGCCAGAACATCCTGATGGATGGTGGCCAGTACCCGGGTACGTACTAGCCTCAGCGCTTCGACAGATCGCGCGGCCGGACGAAGGCCCGAAGTTCGCCCGAGCCGGCCGCGAGGTCGCGCCATGTCCCTGAAGGGACATGGAGCACGGCAAGGGTCCCGGTCGGGTATTTCTCCCGCAGGGCGGCGAGGGGGGCAGGCGCGCCCCGTCCGGCCAGCGCCTCGGCAAGCTGCCAGATGCCGTCGTTATGGCCCACCAGCAGGACGGTGGCGACATCGTCGCCCAGGGCCTGCAGGCGTGCCAGCAGGCTGCCCTCGGAGGCCAGGTAGAGATCGTCTTCCAGCGATAGCGGCGGGGCTGGCGTGCCGAGCCGCTTGATCAGCGGCGCCAGCGTCTGGCGGGCACGCGTGGCCGTGGAGCATAGGATCAGGTCGGGGCGGGGGCCGTGCTGGCCCAGATGGTCGGCCACGGCCTTGGCGGCCTGTTCGCCGCGGCGATTCAGGGGACGTTCGTGGTCGCTCAGCCCGGCCGTGTTCCAAGCCGATTTTGCATGTCGCAGGAGGAGAATTGTCTTCACAGCTGCTGTCCCAGAAAATTCTTATAAAACAAGTGTTTAGGGAATTGCCATGACACCGTCATGTAGAGGCGTTACCGTTTCTGTGAACAATTTCCGGGAGGCGCCCCGCGTGGGGCAATGATGGACGCCCTCGACACGACACTCGACCCGGCCTCGGCGCTGGATATTACCTCCGACAGCCCTCGACGCTTCATCAATCGGGAGCTGTCGTGGCTTGCCTTCAACATGCGGGTGCTCGAGGAGGCCAGCAACAAGCGCCATCCGTTGCTCGAGCGGGTCAGGTTCCTGTCGATTTCGGCCAATAATCTCGACGAATTCTACATGGTCCGCGTGGCCGGCCTCGTCGACATGCTGCAAATGCGCTCGACGCTGCTGAGCGACGACGGCATGACGCCCGCGGAACAGCTTCTGGCGATCCGCGACCAGGCGTCGAGCCTGATGGCACATCAGCAGGACGTCTGGGCAGCGCTCCAGGATGAACTGCGCGAGGCTGGCGTCACGGTCCTCGGTTCCGAGGAACTCACCGCCAGCGAGCGGACCTGGCTCGACCAGTACTTCATCGATCAGGTCTTCCCGATCCTGACGCCGCTTGCCATCGATCCGGCGCATCCGTTTCCGTTCATCGTCAACGGCGGCTTTTCCGCCATCCTGAAGCTGCAGCGCAAGGACGACCGGCGTCCGCTGATGGCGCTCCTGCCGTTGCCGTCGCAGGTCGACCGCTTCATCCGGCTGCCGGGGACGGCGATCCGGTTCCTGTCGCTGGAAGACCTGGTCGACATCTATCTGCCGCGGCTTTTCCCGGGCTATGAGGTCATCGAGAAGGCCTTCTTCCGCGTGATCCGCGACAGCGACGTCGAGATCAACGAGGAGGCGGAGGATCTCGTGCTGCTCTACGAGAGCGCGCTCAAGCGCCGCCGCCGCGGCGACCTGATCTCGATCTCGGTCAACAGCGCCATGCCGGCCGAGCTGCGCGACTTCCTGTTCGACCAGCTCGAGGTTCCGGACCAGACACCGACGGTGCATGTGTTCCATCTCGACCGCATGCTCAATATCGGCGACGTGAAGGCGGTGATCGTCGACGATCTTCCCGACCTCAAGTTCGCGCCCTACAACGCCCGCTTCCCCGAGCGTATCCGCGATTTCGGCGGCGACTGCTTTGCCGCCATCCGTGCCAAGGACATTGTGGTCCACCATCCCTACGAGAGCTTCGACGTCGTGGTGCAGTTCCTGCGCCAGGCGGCGCGCGACCCGGCGGTGGTGGCGATCAAGCAGACCCTCTACCGCACCAGCCACGACTCGCCGATCGTCAAGGAGCTGATCTCGGCGGCCGAGGCGGGCAAGACCGTGACTGCGCTGGTCGAGCTCAAGGCGCGCTTCGACGAGGAAGCCAACATCCGCTGGGCGCGCGATCTCGAGCGCGCCGGTGTGCAGGTTGTCTACGGCTTCATCGATCTCAAGACCCATGCAAAGGTCTCGATGGTGGTCCGGCGCGAGGGCCAGTCGATCCGCACCTACGTGCATTTCGGCACCGGCAACTACCACCCGATTACCGCCCGCATCTACACAGACCTGTCGTTCTTCACCTGCGATCCGGCGATGTGCCGCGACGCCGCCCGGCTGTTCAACTACATGACCGGCTATGCGCGGCCCGAGCAGATGGAGAAGATCGCCTTCGCGCCGGTGACGCTCAGGCCCAAGCTCTACAGCCTGATCGATGCCGAGATCGCCAATGCCAAGGCGGGCAAGCCCGCGGCAATGTGGATCAAGCTCAACTCGCTGGTCGATTCCGAGCTGATCGACCGCCTCTACACCGCGTCGCAGGCGGGCGTTCAAGTCGATCTGGTTGTGCGCGGCATCTGTTGCCTGCGCCCCGGCGTGAAGGGTCTGAGCGAGAATATCCGCGTGCGCAGCATGATCGGCCGCTTCCTCGAACATGCGCGCATCATATGCTTCGGCAACGGCAAGGCGCTGCCTTCGCCCAAGGCCAAGGTGTTTCTGTCGTCGGCCGACTGGATGCCGCGCAATCTCGACCGCCGCGTCGAGCTTCTCTGCCCGGTCGAGAATCCGACGGTCCACGAGCAGGTGCTCGACCAGATCATGGTCGCCAACCTCAAGGACGACGGGCAGAGCTGGATCATGACGCCGGACGGCTCCTACAAGCGCCCCCATCCGGGCAAGGAACCGTTCATCGCGCATCACTACTTCATGACCAACCCGTCGCTTTCCGGCCGCGGCAGCGCGCTCAAGCTGAGCGGTGCGGTCCCACGGCTCGTTCTCAAGTCCTGATCCCGCCAGCACCGTCCGCGTCGCCTCGTCGCGCCCGTATCGCCGCTGCAATCCTGTCCGGTTTGCGGTAGAGGGAGCGCGCATGGACGGTGAACCGACCGCGGGCGCGCCACTTCCGCCTCATCCGACTGACAAGGGCCGTGTCGGAATCATCGACGTCGGCTCGAACTCGATCCGCCTCGTCGTCTACGAGCGGGCGAGCCGCGCGCCGCTGCCAGTGTTCAATGAAAAGGTGCTGTGCGGCCTGGCCCGTGGACTGGACGCTACCGGCCGGCTCAACCCCGAAGGCGTCGAGATGGCGCTCGCCAATATCGACCGCTTCACCACGCTCGCGCACAACATGAAGGTGACGTCGCTCGACCTGCTGGCGACGGCGGCGGTTCGCGACGCGGCCGACGGTGCCGATTTCATGCGCGAGCTGGAACGGCGCCCGGGCATCAAGGCTCATATCGTGAGCGGCCGCGACGAGGCGCGGTTCTCAGGCTTCGGCGTGATCTGCGGCATGCCCGACGCCAACGGCGTGATGGGTGATCTTGGCGGCGGCAGCCTCGAGCTGGTGGCGCTGGCCGACGGCCGACTGGGCGAGTCGAGCACGCTGCCGGTGGGGCCGTTGCGTCTGATGTCTTCGGGCAAGGGCGACCCCAAGCGCACTGTGGTCGACGCGATCGAGAGCGTTCGCTGGCTGCGCGAGGAAACCGGCAAGACCTTTTACGCGGTGGGCGGCGCCTGGCGCTCCTTTGCCCGGCTGCACATGGAGCAGGCGGGTTATCCGCTGCACATCATTCATCACTATGAGATTGCTGCTGAAGAGGCGAGGGCCGTCGCCCGGCTGATTGCGGTGCAGAGCGCCAAGTCGCTGGAGAAGATGCCCGGCGTATCGCGTCGGCGTGTCGACACCCTGCCGCTGGCCTGTCTCGCGCTCGACCGTCTGCTGGCCGCCCTCAAGCCGAAGACGGTGGTCTTCTCGGCCTTCGGCCTGCGCGAGGGATTTTACCACGTGCGGCTGAGCGAGGCCGAGCAGGCGCGCCATCCGCTGATCGCCTTCGCCGAGGAGCAGGGCGCGGGCTGGCGGCGCTTCGACCTGTCGCCGGCCGAGATCTTCGACTGGCTCAGCCCGGCCTTTGCCGACGAGAGCCCGGCCGACCGGATCCTGCGCACCGCGGCCTGCCATCTGAGCGACATTTCGTGGGACGACCATCCCGACTATCGCGCCGAGCAGGCCTATGTCCGCGTGCTGCATCTGCCGGCGCCGGGCATGAGCCATCGCGATCGCGCCGTGCTCGCGATGGCGCTCACCTATCGCTACAAGAGCGAGCCCAAGTCGGCGACGATGGACACCGCGCTCCGCCTCTCCGACAGCAAGGGCAAGGCCTTTGCGCGCCGGCTGGGGGCCTGCCTCAGGCTGGCCTACAACCTCTCCGGCGGCGCGCCCGGACTGCTGCCGCAGATCTCGCTCCGGCGCACGGATCGCGACCTCCGGCTGATCGTGCCGACGGAACTGAAGCGGGCGTTGGGCGATGTCACGGCCCGGCGCCTGCAGACGGCGGCCGAGGCTTTCGACCTCAGATCGGCAATCGTCTCGGCCTAGGCAGGCCTAATCGGCCGGCGTCACGGGGATCAGCCGGGCCTGGTCGCCCGAGAGGGCCAGGGCCATGCGGCCTTCGATCAGATCGACGGCGTCGGCGCCGAACACTTCACGCCGCCAGCCCTTGAGCACCGGCAGGTCGCGTTTGCCGGCGGCCAGGCGATCGAGTTCGTCGGCACCGGCCACCAGGCGTCCGGCGACGCCAGCCTTTTCGGCTTTCAATCGCAGTAGCGTACGCAGAAGGTCGACCACGGCGCCCGGCGCGCGGAGCTGCTCGGTGGGCTTGTCGCGCGCTGGCAGTTCGGACTCGGGCAGGCTGCGGGCCCGCTCGATGGCTTCCATGAGCTCGCGGCCCTGCCAGCCTTCGGCGAAGCCGCGACCGAGGCCGCGCGTCATGCCGAGCTCCTCGATGGTCTTGGGGGCGTGGCTCGCGATTTCCAGCAGCTGCTCGTCACGCAGGAGGCGCTGGCGCGGAATGTCGATGCGCTGGGCGGTGCGCTCGCGCCACGCTGCGGCCTCCTTCAGGATCGCCAGCAGGCGGGGCGAGGAGCCGCGCGGCTTCAGGCGGCGCCAGGCCTGCTCGGGATCGGCCCGATAGGTCGCCGGGTCGTTGAGGACGGCCATCTCCTCGGTGATCCACGGCAGCCGCCCGGACTTCTCGAGCTGCTGCTTCAACTTCTCGTAGACCACGCGGAGATGGGTGACATCGGACAGCGCGTAGGTGATCTGCCGTTCGCTGAGCGGCCGGCGGCTCCAGTCGGTGAAGCGGCTCGACTTGTCGATCTTGGCCTTGGCGAGCTTGGTGGCGAGCGATTCGTAGGAGGCGGCCTCACCATGGCCGCACACCATCGCCGCCACCTGGGTGTCGAACAGGGGCTGCGGCACCTGCGTCATGCGCAGGTAGAAGATTTCGAGATCCTGGCGCGCGGCGTGAAAGACCTTCAGCACCTTTGGGTTGGCCATCAGCTTGTCGAGCGGGGCGAGGTCGATGCCCTCGGCCAGCGCGTCGATCGCCGCTGCATCGTCAGGGCCAGCCACCTGCGCCAGGCAGAGCTTGGGCCAGTAGGTACGCTCACGCATGAATTCGGTGTCGACGGCGATGAATTCGGCCTCGGCCAAGGGCTTGCAGAAGGCGGCGAGTTCGTCGGTCGTGGTGATGAGCTTCATTGGGGACGATCTATAGCGGGCGGGGCCGCCACGGGCAAAGACAACCCCTCGGGAACAGGCGATTCCCTTGACTTGGCCCGACAATCGGTGCCTTTTGCCGGGCCGATAAAACCCGGAAAATATGTAATGTCTTCAGTCTATCGAACCCATACGTGCGGCGCGCTCCGGCCCCAGAATGTCGGACAGGAAGCCCGCCTGTCGGGCTGGGTCCAGCGCAAGCGCGACCACGGCAATCTGCTGTTCATCGACCTGCGCGATCACTATGGCGTGACCCAGGTGGTGGTGGATGCGAGCAGCCCGGTCTTCAAGACCGCCGAGGCGGTGCGCACCGAGAGCGTGATCACGGTCAGCGGCAAGGTGGTGGCCCGCGACGCGGCCACCGTCAATCCGCGCCTGGCCACCGGCCAGGTCGAACTCGACGCCGCCGACATGGTCGTGCAGTCGATGGCCGAGCCTCTGCCGATTCCGGTCCACATCGAGAACGACACGACGCCGGAGGAGCTGCGGCTGAAATACCGCTTCCTCGACCTGCGCAAGGACAAGCTGCACAAGAACATCGTGCTGCGCAGCCAGGTCATCTCCTCGCTCAGGCGGCGGATGATCGAGCAGGACTTCATCGAGTTTCAGACGCCGATCCTGACCGCCGACAGCCCCGAGGGCGCGCGGTCCTACGTCGTGCCGAGCCGGCTCCATCCCGGCAAGTTCTACGCGCTGCCGCAGGCGCCGCAGATGTTCAAGCAGCTCCTGATGGTGTCGGGCTTCGACCGCTACTTCCAGATCGCGCCCTGCTTCCGCGACGAGGATGCCCGCGCCGACCGCGCGCCGGGCGAGTTCTACCAGCTGGACTTCGAGATGAGCTTCGTCACGCAGGAAGACGTCTTCGCCGCCATCGAACCGGTGCTGGGCGGCGTGTTCGAGGAGTTCGCGGGCTTCGGCCGCGAGACGCCGCGTAAGGTGACGCCGTTCCCGTTCCCGCGGATTCCCTATGCCGAGGCGCTGCTGACCTACGGCACCGACAAGCCCGACCTGCGCAATCCGCTGCGCATCATCGACGTGGCCGAGGTCTTCGCCGGCTCCGACTTCAAGGTCTTCGCCGGCATCGTGGCCGCGGGCGGCGTCGTGCGCGCATTGCGTGCGCCCAAGGCCGCCAGCCAGCCACGCAGCTTCTTCGACAAGCTCAATTCCTGGGCACAGGGCGAGGGTAAGCCTGGCCTCGGCTACATCGGCCTCGACGCCGGCGCCGGCAAGGGCCCGATCGCCAAGTTCGTCGCCGGCGAGCGTCTCGACAGGCTGAAGGTGCTGACCGGGGCCGAGGATGGCGATGCAGTGTTCTTCATCGCCGACAAGCCGGAGCAGGCCTGGAAGTTCGCCGGCCAAGCGCGGACCAAGGTCGCACAGGAACTGGGCGTCATCGCGGAAGATGAATTCCGCTTCTGCTGGATCGTCGATTTCCCGATGTTCGAATACGACGAGAAGGCCAAGAAGATCGATTTCAGCCACAACCCGTTCTCGATGCCCCAGGGCGGGCTGGAAGCGCTGGAGACGCAGGACCCGCTCACCATCAATGCCTGGCAGTACGACATCGTCTGCAACGGCATCGAGCTCTGCTCCGGCGCGATCCGGAACCACAAGCCCGAGATCATGTACAAGGCCTTCGGGATTGCCGGTTACAGCAAGGAAGAGGTCGAGGCGCGCTTCGGCGGCATGCTCAACGCCTTCAAGTTCGGCGCCCCGCCGCACGGTGGTGCCGCGCCCGGCGTCGACCGTATCGTCATGCTGCTGGCTGACGAGCCCAACATCCGCGAAGTCATCTGCTTCCCGATGAACCAGCAGGCCGTCGACCTGATGATGGATGCGCCGGCCGAACTGCCGCCCGAAAAGCTGCGCGAGCTGCACATCGGCTTGCGCCTGCCGCCCCCCAGGAAGGACTAGGGGTGGTACGGTCAGTGCAAATTGACTGAATCTATAAAAGAAAGTACATTCAAGAGGTTATAGTCTTTTCGTAAAGAAGATTATGAGCTCATTCCGGCTCCCTGTTTCGCTCTTGCCGTTGGTCGTGGGCTTGGCCCTCCTGACCGGGGCCTGCGGTGCGCCGCTGGCGGTTTCGGCGGTGAGCTACGGCAGCGACGGCGCCATGCTGGTCGCGACCGACAAGACGGGAACCGATCATCTCGCCTCGATGGTGTCCAAGAAGGACTGCGCCCTGTGGCGTGTCTTCCGGGGCCGCGACGTCTGCAAGGAGCGGGCGGAGGGCGCCAAGGATCCCTATGCCGTCGACTATACCGAGCCGCAGCGGTCGGTCTCCGAGGATGGCACGACATACCTGCCGCCACTCCGCCCGGCGCCCGACGCCCCGGCCGCGAGCTGGGATGCGGCGGCCTACAAGACCAGCCCGGCGCCATCGCCGGTACCGTCAGAGCCGGTGACCGCCGTTGCCGAGGCAACGCCGGCGCAACCTGCCGCGACGACCATCGCTGCCGTGCCAAAGGCCAAGAAGGCCAAGATCGCGCGCTCGGCTAAGAAGCCTTCACGAGGTCCGGTGGCGCCTGCCCCTTGAGCAGGAAGGCTTCCAGATTGTCGAGCGCCTTGAAGCCCATGGCATTGCGGGTCTCGACCGTGGCCGAGCCCATGTGCGGCAGCAGGAACGCATTCTCGAGGCCGTAGTACCCTTGGTGGATCTTCGGTTCGCCGTCGAACACATCGAGGCCCGCAGAGGCGATCCGGCCGCTCTTCAGCGCTGCGATCAAGGCCTCGTCGTCGACCACGCCGCCGCGCGCCGTATTCACGACGACCGCGCCCTGGGGCAGCTTGCCGATGCGCTCGGCATTGACCCATTTGCGGGTGGCCGGCGTCATCGGGGCGTTGATCGACAGGAAGTCGCAATAGGGCAGCATATCGTCGGCGTTGGCGTGGAATGTGGCGCCCTTCTCGAGGTCGGGGGCGAGCCGGCTGCGGTTGCTGTAGTGGATCTGCATGCGGAAGGCCCGCGCCCGGTCGGCGACGGCCTGGCCGATGCGGCCCATGCCCAGGATACCCAGTCTCTTGCCGGTGACGTGCACGCCGGTGAGCTGGTTGGGATTCCAGCCGACCCAGTTGTGGGTCCGCAGCATGGTCGTGCCCTCGTGGGCCCGGCGGGCCGCGCCCAGCATGCAGAGCAGCGTGATGTCGGCCGTGGCGTCGGTCAGCACATCGGGTGTGTTGCTGACGGCGATCTTGCGCTTGGCGGCGGCCGCTACGTCGACATGCTCGTAGCCCACCGAAAAGGTCGAGATGATCCGGACCGAGGCGGGCAGGGCGGCGATTGTCTCGGCATTGAGCGCGTCGCCCGCCGCGCACATGATGCCGTCGCAGCCGGCCGATGCCTTGACCAGTGCCGGGCCGTCATAAAGCCGGTCCTCCGGGTTCAGGACCGCATCGAAACTGGCCGTCAGCCGGGTTTCGACGTCGGGCGGGAAGTGCCGGGTCGCGAGAACCCTGGGTTTGCGATTGGTCATGGTCGCTATCCTCCCTGTGCAGCCCTGCCGCAGGCGATCATTCTGGTATTCCGCGCGCATGGATATTACGCTTGGCCGCCCGGCTACAAGGCCTAGCCCCCAGCCATTGTCCGTTGACCACGTATAGTTTTCGCCGTCCTCGCGTCCAAACAGCGGTCCTTTTTACCGCCGTCGGCGCCTTGCTGTTGCTGGCCCTGTGGATAAGCGTCGCCGACGCCCAGCAGCAGGACAGCGCGCTGGCGCCTCATCGCGCCACCTACGACATGAAGCTGTCGGTCGCCCGCCCCAACAGCGGCATCGTCGAGGTGAGCGGCCGGATGGTGCTGGAGACCGTCGATTCCTGCGACGCCTGGGAGGTCAAGCAGCGCATCAAGCTCAAGTTCCTGCGCAACGACAGCGAGGAATTCAGCACCGATTCTAGCTTTACCAGCTACGAAACCAAGGACGGGCTGGGGCTGCGCTTCAGCGTCCGCAACATCCAGGACGACGAGATCGAGGAGGAACTGCGCGGCCATGCCGATCTCGTGGCCACGGGCGGCAAGGGCAGCGCCACCTTCACACTGCCCGAGGCGCGCAGCTTCGAGCTGCCCGCCGGCACCCTGTTCCCGACCACCCATCTCGCCTTGATCATCCGGCACGCCCGCGACGGCGACAAATCGGCATCCTACAGCGTGTTCGACGGCGCCCGGCTGGACGGCGCCTTCCAGGTCAATGCCGTGATCGGCCGTCCACCCCGCGCAACCGGAGCGCCGGCCGTCCGTGGCGACGTGGCGCTCATGCGCAACCAGCCGGCCTGGGGCGTCCGCCTCGCCTTCTTCGCCACAGGCGATCAGGGCACCAATCCGGAGTACGAGCTGGCGCTCGACCTTCTGGGCAACGGGATCGCCCGGTCGATGCTGCTCGACTACGGTGACTTCGCAGTCGATGCTCGTCTGGTTCAACTCCAAGCGCTGCCGAGGCCCAAATGTTGAATTTCCGCCATGTCACGCCCGCGGTCCTTGCCGCAGCTTTCGGTATCGCCGCCGCAGCGCCCGCGACGGCCCAGGAATTCGCGCCGCACCGCGCCGTCTATTCAGTGACCACGATGGACAAGGGCAAGCCCAGCGGCGACGCGCCCGGCACCTACGCCTTCGAGCTCAAGCTCACCTGCGACGGCTACGTCGTCCATCAGCGCCTGAGGCTGGAAACGGCCGGCGCGCGAAGCTCGATCGTGACCGAGCAGCAGTCGCAGATGACGGAGAGCCGTGACGGCAGGAAGCTCGTCTTCGAGCATCGCACTACCTCCAGCGGCAAGCAGACGTCGCTGGTCAAGGGAGAGGCGCTGATCGCCGACGACGGCAACGGGCAGGCGAGGTTCACCGACCCCGAGGGGCAGACCGTGGCACTGCCGGCCGGCACGCTGTTTCCCGTCGCCATCGCGCGCGCCACGATCCGCCAGGCCAAGGCGGGTGAGACCGGGTTCGATGCCCAGTTCTTCTTCGGCGACAAGGTGAAGCCGCCACAATCGGTGAACGTCCTG
This sequence comes from Reyranella sp., assembly GCA_052386855.1. Classification (GTDB taxonomy): domain Bacteria; phylum Pseudomonadota; class Alphaproteobacteria; order Reyranellales; family Reyranellaceae; genus Reyranella. The sequence goes on along the minus strand of JBQTJT010000034.1, from coordinate 33,882 downwards.
ATCGGCAAGGTGCCGAAACGCCTGGCCGAGGTGAAGATCCCGGAGGGGGCGGAGGCCCTGGTCGACGGCCGCGCGCGGATCTACTACCGCGCAGGCTTCTTCGATGCCGGAGCCAAGGGACAGGGTGAGCCCGCGTTCGAGATGGCGAGCCTCACCCTCGACAATGGCATCGAACTCTTCGGCACCCATGAACAGACCGACGGCGGCATCGAATACCGCATCACCCGTCTCGAGGCGCTGCCCAAGCCGACTTGTAACTAGGCGCTCTCCGGCCAAAGCCAGGCGGCTCCACGCACGCCGCTCGAATCGCCGTACTTCGGAGGCAGCAGCCGGGTCGCGATGCTGTCGCGCTCGGAGAACACGTATTCCTTCCATCGCTCCGGCACGCGCCGGTAGAGATGCGCGATGCGCGACAGGCCGCCGCCCAGCACGATGGCATGCGGGTCGAGGATGTTGATGATGACAGACAACGATCGCGCAAGACGGTCGCAATAAAGCTCCATCTCGTCGGCGGCTTCGGCATCTCCCGCCAAGGCGGCCTCGGCGATGTCGGTGGCGCGCAGCGTCCGGCCGGTGCGCGCGGCGAACTGGCTTTGCAGCGCGGGACCGCTCAGCCAGGTTTCGATGCAGCCGATGGCGCCGCAATAGCAGCGCGGGCCGGGCCGTTCGTTGTCGCGGGGCAGGGGCAGCGCATTGTGACCCCATTCGCCGGCGATCGCCTGGACGCCGGTCAGCGGCTTGCCATCGATCACGACACCGCCGCCCACGCCGGTTCCCAGGATCACACCGAACACGATCGGGCAGCCGGCCGCGGCGCCGTCGGAGGCCTCCGACACGGCAAGGCAGTTGGCGTCGTTGGAGAGACGTACCTCGTCACGTCCCAGCGTGCGCTTGAGGTCGACGTCGAGCGGATGGCCGTTCAGGTGGGTTGAATTAGCGTTCTTGATCAGGCCGGTCGCGGGCGACAGGGCGCCAGGATGGCCGATCCCAATTCGGCAATGCGCGCCGACCCGCGCCTCGAGATCGCGAACGACACCCGCGACCGCCTCGACCGTGGCATCGTATCCGTCCTGCGGCGTGGGCACGCGCAGCCGGGCCCGTTCGGCGCCATCTGTGCCGAGCACGATGCCTTCGATCTTGGTGCCGCCGAGGTCGATGCCGATCCGCATGACCTACTGCGGCGTGGCCGGCAGGAACTTGAACAGCTCGGCTGGCTTGAACTGGCCCGCGGTCTCGCCGGAGAAGACCTCGCCGTTCTGGATGGTGAGTTTCTTCACTGGTGCGCCCGGCTTGAGGTCGAGCTTGTCGAACGACACCCAGAAGGTGTTCGGGCGGGTCGCCGAGTCGAAATAGTAGACGAGGTTCTTCTGGTCTGAGACGGTGCGCCAGATGGTCGACGAGATGTTGGGCTGGTCTGGCGTCGTGATGCCGAGCGGCACGCTGACGGCGCGCTGTACGCTCATGACGCTCGCCACCGCCTGATAGGCAAAGGATTGCTGCGGAACGCTCTTGATGTAGTTCGGGTCGGCCTTCGTCGGGATCGCACCCAGCAGGAACGAGGCGCGCGCGAAACGGTCGGCTGCCCGGTTGGTGCCGGGCAGGAAGGTCAAGCCGCCGATGCCCTTCCAGTAGTCGTTGAGAGCGAGCTGCTGGCTGTAGATCGGCGAGTTGGTCATCACGGTGTATTGCTTGCCATGGTGGATCGCCAGCTTGCCGCCGACATACTCGAAGATCGCGGAGTCGCCTGAGGAATCGGAGATCGCCAGATGCAAGGCGGCCGGCGCTCCGTTGGGCAGTAAAGGGGCGAGCATGTTGAAGGGCTGTGCCCGCAGCGCCGCCACCGCCTCCGTTACCGTCGCAAAATTGTCGAGGACGTACTGCACCCATGTCGAGATCGAGAGGTAGGGTCGGGCGGGGTCGGCCTTGGGGTATTCCGACTCTGCGAGGTAGAGGAGATTGGCGACCAGGCCCTTCTCGTTCATGCCGTCGGTGCTACCGGCCTCGTAGCCCGAGACCACGACACTGCCATGCCGGGAGGTCCACTCGAGGGATTTCAGTCCGGCCGCGCCATTGCGCTTCATGCCGGCCGGCAAAACCCAGAGGTTGGATTCCATGTCCTCCTGCCAGTCCATGTTGCGGCCGGTGAGCACGGTGTTGTTGGCGCCGACGTAGAGCGTGCGTGTACAGGCGAGCGCCGGTCCCGACAGGAGGAGGGCGGCAAGGGCGAGAGCCGTCAGCTTCGAGCGATGCCTGGTCATGGTTCATTTCCTTCTGTCTTCGACTCAATCTCACAGGAAACGCGCGCGTATGTCGACGCTGTTCTCCACGCCGATCTTGTCGAACGTCGCGGCGAGCCAGCGGATGGCGGCCTGGCGTCCGGCTTTGAAGAGGAAATCGAGGAAGTCGGGCTCGATGTTGAATTTGCTGACCGAGCCGAGGGGGACCAAAGTAGCCGGATCGTCGATCGAGTGGATGAGCAGCTTTTTGAGGCGGCCGCCGAACTCACCGGTGATGGCACCCTTGTCGATCAGGTCCTGGACGAAGGCGATGGCGCGCATCTCGGCCATCAATGCGCCGCCGAAGGTGATCTCGTTCAGCCGGTCGGCGATCTCGGCGTTGGAGTGGGGGATGCTCTCGCGGCTTGTCGGATCGACCTCGACGATCACCACGTCGGTGCTCTCGCTGCTGTAAATGAAGGGCCAGATCGGCGGATTGCCGCGGAAGCCGCCGTCCCAGTAGGCCTCGCCTTCGATCACCACGGCGTCATGGACGTTGGGCAGGCAGGCCGAGGCGAGGAGCGCATCGATCGACAGCTCCTCGCGCGTGAAGATCCTGACCTTGCCCGTTCGAACGTTGGTCGCGGCGATGAAGGCCTTGACCTGATGGCAGGCGCGCACCGACTTTTCGTCGAAGTGCTGGCGCAGCAGCTCGCGCAGCGGATCGAACTTCAGCGGATTGCGCTGCCACGGCGAGAGCGTGCGCTGGATCAAGTCGGCCCACAGCGCGCCAGGCGAGTCGTCGAGATTCCAGTTGCCCTGCAGCCGGTCGAGCGGCGTGCGCTGGATCGGGCTGGCGACCGACATCGAACCGAGGTCGGTCCAGAGGGCGCGCAACGCCGCCCGCGCGCCGGCGGGGCCGCCGTTCGCCCAGCCCTGCAGCAGGATGGCGGCGTTCATCGCGCCGGCGCTGGTGCCGCTCACCGCCTCGAACTCCAGCCTTCCATCCTCGATCAGCGCGTCGATCACGCCCCATGTGAAGGCGCCATGGGAGCCGCCGCCCTGCAAGGCGAGATTGATGCGTTTGGTTTCTGCCATTTTGTCACCCCGAGCGAAGCGAGGGGCCTTTCAGGCCACAGGAAAGGTCCCCCTCGCTTCGCTCGGGATGACAACTAGAACGACATTCCTTGAACTGGAAGTTGGCCCTAGAGTCATCATCCTGAATCAAAGTGGGATCGACGGCATTATGGCGAAGAGCAGAGCAGGCGGACCGTGGCGAAAGCGCCCGGCGACCATTCTCTGGATGCTCTCGCTGGGCCAGCTGATTTCCTGGGGCCTCGTCTACTACACCTTCCCGCTGTTCGTCGTGCCGATGACACAGGAACTCGGCTGGTCGCGCAGCGGCATGTTCGGCGCCCTGTCGGCCGGCCTGCTGGTGGCCGGTCTCTGCTCGATCCCGGTCGGCGCCTGGATCGATCGCGGCCACGGCCGGATGCTGATGACCGGCGGCGCGCTGTTCGCCGCCGGCCTACTGATGGTCTGGTCGCGCGTCGACTCGCTTCAGGTGTTCTATGCGCTCTGGATCGGGCTCGGCGCCTGCCAGGCGGTCATCCTCTACGAACCCGCGTTCGCCGTGATCACCCGGGTCTACGGGCCCCGCTACAAGCAGGCGATCCTGCTGATGACCTTCCTCGGCGGCCTCGCCAGCACCTTCGGCATCCCGTTCGCCCAGCTGCTGATCGAGCGCATCGGCTGGCGCTCGACGCTCGATGTGATGGCCGCGATCATCCTCGGCGTCGCGCTCATGCATTGGCTGTTCGTACCGGGACCGAAGGACGAGGCGATCGCCATCGCCGCGCCGAAGCTGCCCGTCGAAGGCGCCAGGAGGAAGAGCCCGCTGGCCGCAGCGGTCCGCGTGCCGGCCTTCTGGGGTCTCGTCGTGGCCTTCGCCGGCTACGGACTTGCCTTCTCCGCCATGAGCTTCCACCTGATCCCGCTGCTCGACGATCGCGGCGTGCCCATCGCGGTGGTGATGGCCATCGTTGCGCTGATCGGCCCGATGCAGGTCGTGGGCCGGGTGCTGCTGATGATCGGGCAGAAGCACGTCACCACCATCCAACTCGGCGCCGGGATCTACTTCGCCTTTCCCATCGCCATGACGATGCTGGCGCTGGGCGTGAGCGACGTCTACGGCCTGATCCTGTTCGCCATCATCTACGGCGTCGCCAACGGGCTCATCACCATTCTTCGCGGCATGGCGGTACCGGAGTTCATCGGCCCCGAGGGCTACGGCGTCGTCTCCGGTGCGCTCACCATGCCGACCAACGTCATGCGTGCCGTCGGCCCCATCGTGGCCTCGCTCGCCTGGGGCGCCTTCGGTGGCTACACCGTCGTGCTGTGGGGACTGGCCGGCATCATGCTGGTCGCCGCGGTGGGTTTTGCCGCGGCGGCGTGGCTGTCGAAGCGCCACGCGTAGCGGCTCGTTTCCTCCTGAGTTGTTGAGAGAAGTCGACTACCATTGCCCGCAAGAGGGGAACGACGCATGGCAGGGTCTCGACGGGCGGTGTTCGTGTGCTGCGACGGTCTGGGACGCAATTGGGTGCGGCCCGACACGACGCCGGTCCTGGACGATCTTCGGCAGCGCAGCCTTTGGTGCGACGCACACAGCGCGGTGTTCCCGTCGGTGACGCGCGTCTCGGCCGCGTCGGTGGCGACCGGCTGCCTGCCTGCGCGCCACGGCCTGCACGGCAATCGCATGGGACTGATCGAGGGCGGCAAGATCGTCGTGCGCGATGTCGGCAACCCGGATTTCCGCACCCACATGCGGCGCGCGACCGGCGGCACGCTGCTCGTGCCGTCGCTGGCCGAACGCGTCGCCAAGGCGGGCGGCTTCATCGGCTTTTCGAACGTCTCGCCTGGCGCCGCCTATTTCCTCGACCCCGAGCATTTCGGCCACATCTACCATCGCGCCGGCTCCTTCGCGCCCGGTGGCGCGCGCATCGAGGGCGCCCAGGCGCTCGAAGTCAGCCACGATGCGGCCGGCGATTGGGCGATGACCCAGCGCTTCTGCCGCGAAGTCCTCGAGGAGCGCCGGCCGGCCGCCGCCTTCCTGTGGCTCGCCGACCCCGATCACACGCTGCACGGCGTGCCCCTCGGCTCGCCGGCCCATCACGATGCGCTGGCCGCCGCTGGCCGCTGCGTGGCCGAGGTTGTCCGCACCGTCGAACGGCTGCGCGGCGAGGGCGAGGAGATCCTGCTGCTGGTCGGCTCCGATCACGGGCAGGAGACGATCGGCGCCAGCGTCGCCATCGAGGATTGGTTGGCGGCGCGCGGATTGGCGGGATTGCTTGAAGCCGGCGACGTCGCCGTGGCCGGCCAGGGCACGGCGGCGCTGCTTTATGCGACCGACCGTGGGCGCACGCCGCTCCTAGGCATTCTCGACGAGATGAGCCGTGCCGAGTGGGCGGGCGAAGTCCTTGTTGGTGAACGCATGGTCGAACAGGGTTTTGCCGCGATGGGTGGCGCGGTCGCCGCGGTCGATATGGCGCGACAGGGCGAGGCCAATCCCTACGGCGTTGCCGGCCGGCGCTGGGTGGTGGCCGAGGCAGGCAAGCCTGCCGCGATCGGCAGCGGCCAGCACGGCGGCTGGGGACCGGACGAGACCCGGCCCTTCCTGATGATGAACGACGGCGGGCGCTCGTCGGGAACGCTGCAGCGTCCGACCTGCATCACCGACATTGCACCCACCATCGCCCGTTTCCTCGGGCTGCCCGGCGAAGGCTTCGACGGCAAATGCCTGACGTCCTGATCGTCATCGACCAACAGAAGGCGAAGGAGCACCCCAAGTGGGGGCCGCGGAACAATCGCGACGCGGAGAAGAACATCGTCAGGCTGCTGGCGACATGGCGCGCGCGAGGCTGGCCGATCTTTCATGTGCGGCACGATTCGACCTTTCCCGACTCGCCGTTCCGGCCGGGGCAGGAGGGCAATGACTTCAGCCCGCTGACGGCGCCTTTGCCTGGGGAGACGGTGATCGCCAAGGGCGTGACCAGCGCCTTCATCGGCACGGACCTCGCGGTGCGCCTCGAAGCGCTGGACAGGCCGCCGCTCGTCATCTGCGGCTGGCTGCTCGCCAATTCGGTCGAGGCGACGGTGCGGGTCGGCGCCAATCTCGGCTACGAGATCCGACTGCCGGCCGATGCCTGCTGGTCGTGCGACAAGCGCGACCTGACCGGCCGGCTGTGGCGCGCCCGAGGACGTGCATCAGCTCACCTTGGCGCTGCTGAGCGGCGAATACGCCACGGTGACGACGGTCGAGGAAGTTCTCGGACAAAGAGTTGCAAGTTCAGCAGAAATATGACCATAATTTCTATAGGCTGGCGCTTGGACTGAGCCGGCTTTTTCCATTCCGGCACGACCTGCCCGCGGCACGCCCGCGGGTCCAGCTTTTGAGCCAAGGTGCAGCCGCCGCGGGTCCTGACCCGTGGACAGTCCCAAGAACGACCCCGTCCCAACCGCGCGTCGGATAACGCCGCCGGAACAGACAGTTAACGACACCCTGGGAAAAGGGTGCGCAGGGGCTTGCATGAACGAACAATAGGCGAGATGCGTAAAAGCCTGTCGAACAAGGCTTATCTCTGGTTTGTGGACAGCGTCCCGGACAACACGCGTTACATTCAGGCGTCCACGATGAACGGGCTAAAGGCCCGCCGTCATTGGCTTTCCGGTGTGCGGAGAGCCGAAATTCGGCCCGACCAACTTGCCCTCCAACACAAGCCGCCCCTTCGGGCGGCTTTTCCATTTCAGGAGACTCTTATGAGCGATCCAAGAAGCGCCGCCGAGATACTCTACCCCGCACAGAACAGTGCCGCGCAGGGTGCCGCGCGAATCGAACTTCATTACCTGCCGATTGCCCATCGAGGCCACGCCTTCCTCAGGTTCGTGGACGCCAATAATGATGTTGTGGGCGAGCTGCATGGATTGGCGAAGTCCAAGCACACAAGCAAGATTGTGGACATGGGGATGGATGGTGCTGACCTCGTCGCCGGCGGTTACAACAAGAAATATTTCGGTGAGAAGCCCACAGAATTCGTCTCGGCCGTTGCATCCGGCTCGGACGCCGAGATGGCGAAGCTTTGGGCACAAGGACAGAAGGCCGCCGACGACATCAACGCGAAGAAGTTCGACTACAAGGCCAGCGATCTCAGCTATGAGGCGGGCACCGATGGCGGGCAAATCCAGAACAGCAATGCTGTCGCCTTCACACTTGGGCGCGCCATGAAGCTCGATCTGGACGACGTGGTCCAGAAGGCCGGTATTGCCCGAAAATTTCCAGGCTGGGCGCGCGATCTGCTCGATGCCAAGTACGACCGCTATGTGGCGCCGCCGGTCTTTCCGGTAACGAACGCGCCCTAAACACAACTTATGATTGGTGGTCCCATGAGATAGTTCACGCGACTATTGAGCGGGACCTTCACAGGAGCAGGCCATGCCCATCCGTTGGAAGCGCAGCATCTGCATCGCCTTGGGCAGCCTGCTTGCAGCCCTCGCGCTGTCCGGATGCGGCGGGGCGCATTGTCCAGACCCGACTCCGCTCGACGATGCCGCTCGGTATCCGGAGATGTCCACTTCTTCAGGGCGTTCCTACTACGGTCTGGCCCGCAATGCCTGGGTCTATAACCAGCGGATGACGGCCTTTCTTCGAGAAGCCTTCGCAACAGACGGTGTCGACGGCCTGGTTTCCAAGCTCCAGTTTCAGTGCAAGCCGCACCCCGGTGAAGGGAGTTGTGTCGAGTGTCACACCTGCGCGCGCACCATCCCGGTACGTTTCAACGATCTCTGGGTGCTTCGAAGCATATGTACGGACTCTAGCCCTGTCTTCGTGCAGGCCTACATCGGGCCGGGGCGGGCAGTCCGGGCGATGACTTACTGGCCGGACCCGAACGATAGCCCCAGGTAAGGAGGGGCGGGCCGAACAGATCCGCCGATTGGGCTCTAATCCAAATCGGATGCGGCGCTGTTTGCCGGAGCGGCTGCAAGCCCTTGAGCTTGGCACCGCTCCGGCGATTTGCCGAGCGACTATACGAACAACTGGACGAGTAATTCCCGAACACTTCGTGTTCGGAAAAAGAGTCTTCAGCCCAACTGGATCCAGGTCGTCTTGATCTGGGTGAACTTGTCGAAGGCGTGCAGCGACTTGTCCCGGCCGTTGCCCGACTGCTTGTAGCCGCCGAACGGCGTGGTGATATCGCCGCCGTCGTAGGTGTTGACCCACACCGAGCCGGTGCGCAGTCCCTTGGCGAACTTGAAGGCCTTGTTGATGTCCGAAGTGAAGATCGCCGAGGCGAGGCCATAGATGGTGTCGTTGGCCACGCTGAGCGCCTGCTCGGCGTCCTTGACCGAGATCACCGACAGCACCGGCCCGAAGATCTCCTCCTGCGCGATCTTCATCTTGTTGTCGACGCCGTCGAACACGGTGGGTTCGATGAAGCTGCCGGCATTGTCGATGTGGACCTGCTTGCCGCCCATGGCGAGCTTGGCGCCTTCCTTCTGGCCGGCGTCGATGTAGCCCATGACACGCTTGGTCTGGGTCTCGTCGACCATGGCGCCCATCTGCGTCTTGGGGTCGAGCGGGTCGCCCGGCATCATCTTCTGGCCGATCGCCATCACCTTGGCGAGAAACTCGTCCTTGATCTTGTCCTCGACGATCAGGCGCGAACCGGCGGTGCAGACCTCGCCCTGGTTGAACCAGATGCCGAAGGCGGTGCGGCGCGCGGCGATGTCGAGGTTGGGCGCGTCGGCCAGCACGATGTTGGGAGACTTGCCGCCGCACTCGAGCCAGACCTGCTTCATGTTGGAGTCGCCGGAGTACTTGAGGAAGTACTTGCCGACCTCGGTCGAGCCGGTGAAGGCCAGCACGTCGATGTCCATGTGACGGCCGAGCGCTTGGCCGGCGGTCTCGCCGAAGCCCGGCAGGACGTTGAACACGCCCTCAGGAATGCCGGCCTCGGCCGCGAGTTCGGCCAGGCGGATGGCGGTGAGCGGCGACTGCTCGGCGGGCTTCAGGATGACCGAGTTGCCGGCGGCCAGCGCCGGCGAGATCTTCCAGCAGGCCATCAGCAGCGGGAAATTCCACGGCACGACGCAGGCCACCACGCCCGAAGCTTCGCGGGTGATCATGGCGATCACATTGCCGGGGGTCGGCGCCACCTCGTCGTAGATCTTGTCGATGGCCTCGGCGAACCACTGCACCGTGTTGGACGAGCCCGGGACGTCGACCGTCGTCGAGAAGGCGATGGGCTTGCCCATGTCGAGCGTCTCGAGCAGCGCCAGCTCCTCGCGGTTTTTCATCATCAACTCGGCGAGTTTCAGCATGATGCGCTTGCGCTGGGCCGGGGCCATGTTGGCCCAGGTGCCCTTGTCGAATGCCGCGCGCGCGGCCTTCACGGCGGCATCGACGTCGGCGGTGTCGCAGGCCGCGACCTTGGTCAGGACCTGGCCGGTCGCCGGATTGATGCAGTCGAAGGTCTTGCCCGAGACGGAGGGCGCGAACTTGCCGCCGATGAAGGCCTGGTTGCGGTAGGCGAGGGCGCCGACTCGGGTCTTCCAGTCGTCGCGCGAAAGCTGGGCGCTCATTTCATTTCCTCCGGTTGCTTGGATGGGGCGGAGCCTAGCTCACGAAAAAGCCGCCCGAAAGGGCGGCTTTGGCGGCAGGCAGCGAGGTGCCCTATTTGATCTTGGATTCCTTGAAGACCACATGCTTGCGCGCGACCGGGTCGTACTTCTTGAGCTCGAGCTTCTCGGTCTTGGTGCGCGGGTTCTTCTTGGTGACGTAATAGAAGCCGGTGTCGGCGCTGGACACCATCTTGATCAGGATCGAGGTCGGCTTGGCCATGGTCTTGTCCTTATGCCCGGAAGGGCGAATTCTGCGAGAGGCGGCAAATTAGTCGCGGCGGGCGCGGTGTCAAGCGCCGGAAACGGCCTATTGGCGGGCCGCCTGGTAGGTCGCGGCCTGCACGGCATGGGCATAAAGGACGGGATCGTGCAGGAGCTGGCTGGCGATCTCGATATCGCGCTCGGGCGAATTGTCGGCCGGCGGGCAGATCTTGCGCAGATCGGTCACTTCCTCCTGGGTCGGGTTGCGCAGCGCATGCCAGCGCATCAGCGACGATTGGTTGGAATCGACCGACGAGGCCGTCGCCGGCTGGCCCGCCGCGCCCGCCTTGGCGGTGCAGATGCTGGGCAGGACGCCCAGCTCGTTCCAAGTGTAGCCCGAAGGCGCCTGCAGGCGCGACCACGTCAGGATCAGCTCACCCTCGTTGGGCAGGCGCACGACGGTCTGTACGGTGCCCTTGCCGTAGCTGGTGGTCCCGACCACGACGCCGCGGCCGCGGTCCTGCAGCGCCGCCGCCACGATCTCGGCGGCCGATGCCGAACCGCCGTTCATCAACGCCACGACCGGCAGGTCGGCGGCCTTGCGCGCGGCCGAACTCTTGTAGGTCCGGCGGCTGTCGGGATGGCGCCCCTGGGTCGAGAAGATGGTGCCGTCGCCGATGAATACCTCGGCCACTGCCTGCGCCTGGTCGAGCAGGCCGCCGCGATTGCCGCGCATGTCGATGATGAGGCCGGCGATTCCGCGTCCGATCTCGGTCCGCGCCCTGTCGATGGCAGTGCGCAGGTTGTCTGTCGTGGCGGTGTTGAAGCCGCTCAGCAGGATCAGGCCGACGTCGCCGCGGCGCTCATAGACGACCGTGGTCGGCACGATGCGCGCGCGCTTCATGCCGAGCGTGACTTCGCGGCCCTGCGACGGGCGGAGAACCGTGAGCACCACCGGTGTTCCGACCGTGCCGCGCAGGTGCTGCACGATGTCACCCAGCGGCCGGTCGACCATGTTTTCGCCGTCGATGGCCAGGATCTGGTCGCCGACCTGCAACCCGGCCTTGCCCGCGGGCGAGCTGTCCTGGATGGCGCGGATCATGATCTTCTTGTCGTCCGTCCGTTCGACGGTGATGCCGATGCCGCCGCCGCCATCGCGCTGGAAGCGGTTGTCGCGGGCCTCTTCGGGATCGGCATAGCGGCTGTTGCGATCGAGCTGCTTGGTGGTGGCGGCCATCGTCTTGCGAATGAGCGTCTGGCGGTCGCTGTCGCGCAGCGCCTGCGAGGTGTCGATGGAGCCCGCCATCAGCTCGGCCAGCATGCCGCCCCAGGCCCGGCCGTCGGAGGTGCTGCGGGGCGTGGGCCGGCTCAGCACTTCGCGGCCGTCGCGCTTGACCGTGAAGCTTGTGTCGGAGGTTTCCAGGGACAGCGCCGGATCGGTGTTGGCGAAACCGCGGTAGGTCTCGGCCGAGAGGCTGCGGAAATTGGGTTCGTAGAGATGGCGATCGCCGATCGCGCGATAGGCCTGCAGGACCACGCGCTCGATATTGACGTCGGCGGCGACCGTGGGGCCGCCCTTGGTCTGGGCCTGGGGTGTGTCGGTCGAGGTCGCGCAGGAAGCAACCAGCGCTCCGACGAGCAAAATGCCCGCCGTACCTGGCAGCGTCCACCGGAGGAAGGAAGTCAACGGAGCGATCATACCCAACTGATTTGCAGTCTAGCACAAGCCGTTGACGGCCTGCCATGCTTCAAGAGGAGCCGTCGACCCCTCCGGAGGAGGACTTGGGCGCGGCAATCCGGTGCACCCACAGCAACGCGATGACCGCCCCCTTGATGTGGGGTAGCAGGTAAAGTGCCAGCAAAACCGACAAGGGCAGCCACAGCAAGGCATGAAACCACAGTGGCGGCTGCTGGCCTAAGCGCTCCACGATCAGGACCAGAGGCACGACAATGTGGCCGACCGCGAAGATCGTGAAATAGGCCGGGGCATCGTCGGCGCGATACGGTTCGAGCGCCAGATTGCAGGCGGGGCAGTGGCTCTGCATCTTCAGGAAACGGCTGAACAGCGCGCCTTTGGCGCAACGTGGACAGCGGCCGGACCAGCCACGCAACAGGGCGGTCCAGAAGTCGACCGGGGTATAATCCTCGTCGTCGCTCATCCCTTGAGAATGGGCGCTCGACTCACTTTCGTCGGCGTGACCGTTTGTCCCGAGGGGGCCCTCGATGCGCGACCGGACGCCGCGGCGGCCCGCGGCGGGAGTCGGCACGGGCGCCGGCCGGCAGGGCCTGGCGCTCGACCCGCTCGATCACGTCCACGATCTCGAACAGCAGGCCGGCGGTGGCGGCGTCGGCCTCCACGAGCTTGAAGTGGAGCCGATCACCCAGGCCGAAGGTCTCGCCGGTGCGCTCACCGATCAAGAGCTGGCGGCCCTCGTCGTGGCGGAAGAACTCCTGGCCCAGGGACCGGATGGGAATGAGGCCGTCGGCGCCGGTGCCGTCGAGGGCGGCAAACAGGCCGAAGCGGGTGACGCTGGTGACGCGGCCGGCGAAGGTGGCACCCACGTGCTCGGCCATGAAGGCCACGACATAGCGGTCCATGGCGCCGCGTTCGGCGGCGACCGCGCGGCGCTCGCACATCGACAGATGCTCGCCGAACTCGACGAAGCGGCCGGCGTCGGCCGCGGCCAGGCCGCCATCGCCCAGCCCGTAGGCGGCGATCAGGGCGCGATGGACGATCAGATCAGGATAGCGGCGGATCGGCGAGGTGAAGTGGGCATAGCGCGCGAGCGCCAGGCCAAAATGGCCGAGATTGTCGGGGCTGTAGATCGCCTGGCTCTGGCTGCGCAGCACCGTCTGGCTGACCAGCTGGGACACCGGCTTGCCGGCGACCTCGTGCAAGACACGGTTGAGATCGGCCGGCCTGAGCCGCTGCCCGGTCGGCACTTTTATGCCCAGCGTGCCCAGGAACTCGCGCAGCGATTCTAGCTTGGCGAGGTCGGGCTGGTCGTGGACGCGGTAGAGGCAGGGCGCGTGGCGCTGCTCCAGCGCCTGGGCCGCGGCCACATTGGCCAGCACCATGAACTCCTCGATCAGCTTGTGGCTGTCGAGCCGCTCGCGCACGCCGATCTCGGCGATCCGGCCATCGTCGCCCAAGGTCACCTGGCGCTCGGGCAAATCGAGGTCGAGCGCGCCGCGGGCCTCGCGCGCCGCCAGCAGCACCCGGTAGGCGCCGTAGAGCGGACGCACGACCTCGTCCATCAGCGGCGCGATCTCCTCGTCGGGCGCGCCGTCCATGGCGCGCTGGACGCGGGTGTAGGTGAGGCGGGCGGCCGAGCGCATCATGGCGCGGTGGAACTTGTGGCGCTTCAGGTGGCCCTGGGCATCGATCCACATCTCGGCCACCAGCACCGGGCGATCCTCGCGCGGCACCAGCGAGCACCAGTGGTTGCTGAGCGCCTCGGGCAGCATCGGCACGACGCGGTCGGGGAAATAGACCGAGGTGCCGCGCAGATAGGCGGCGCGGTCAAGCGGCTTGTCGTGGCGCACGTACCAGGCGACGTCGGCGATGGCGACCAGCAGGCGCCAGCCGCCGGGATGGGCGGGATCGGGCTCGGCGAACACGGCGTCGTCGAAGTCGCGGGCGTCCTCGCCGTCGATGGTCACCAGAGGAGTCTGGCGGAGATCGAGCCGGTCGCCCATGGGCGCCGCCTTGGCGCGCTCGGCTTCCTCCAGCGCGGCGGTCGGAAACTCCACCGGGATGTTGTTGGCGGCGATCGAGATCAGGCTGACGGTGCGCGGATCGCTCATCGGCCCGATGCGCTCGAGCACGCGGGCGCGGCGGGCGAGCGCGCCGCCGGTGGCCTCGACCCAGACGATGTCGCCCGCCACCGCGCCGTTCCGGTCGGCCGGCCGCACGTCGAAGCTCATCCTGAGCTTGCGGTCGGTCGGCGTCACCAGCCCGAGGCCGTCGCGGCCCGGCGGTTCCTCGTAGAGACCGAGGATCTTCTTGGGGCCGCTGCCGAGGCGGCGGATGATCTTGGCCTCGTAGGCGTCCTTGCCGCGGCGTTTCAGGCTGGCCAGCACGCGGTCGCCGACGGCCGGCGCCGGGCCGCTGCGCGGCGCCGTCTCGGGGTCGATCTCGATGCGGGGCGGTGGGCCGTCCTTGTCCTCGTCGTGGCGGCGCGGCACCGCGATCAGGTGGCCGTCGTTGTCGATGCGGACGATTTCCAGAACCGTGATGTCGGTCAGCGCCGCTGGATCGCGGAAGGTCTTGGCGCGGTCGGGCGTGATTTCGCCGGCATCGCGCAGGTCGCGCAGCAGTTCCTTCAGCTCGATGCGCTGGTCGCCCTTGAGGTTGTAGGCGCGCGCGATCTCGCGTTTGCCGACCGGCGTGGTGCTTTCGCGGATGAAGGCCAGCAGTTCGTCGCGGGTCGGAACCTTGCCCTTAGCCATCGGTCCCGGTGCGGGGCGGGGGCTCGACCTTGGCCTTGCGCTTGGGCGCTGCCTTCTTCTTGACCGCCTTGGGCTTCGGCTCCGCATCGTTGGCCGGCACCGCAACCTCGGCAGTACCGTTCGCTGCTTTGGCTTTGGTCTTGGCCTTCGCCTTGGGGGCTGCCGCCTTCTTGGCGCGCGCCGGCTTCTTGCCACCGCCCTTGGCGGCGCGCTCGGCCAGCAGCGATACGGCGTGGTCGAGCGTGAGCTCTTCCGGCTTGATGTCGTTCGGCACGGTCGCGTTGATGCCGCCGTGCTTCACATAGTGGCCATAGCGGCCGTCGTAGAGCTCGATCGGCGCTTCGTCGTTGGGATGATTGCCGACGACGCGCAGCGGCTTGACGGCGGCCCGGCCGCGGCCCGGCACCCTGGCTTCGGCCAGCAGCGCCACGGCGCGGTTCATGCCGATCTCGAGCACGCTCTCGTCGGCGGGAATCGATTTGTATTTCGGCCCGTGCTTCACGTAGGGGCCGAAGCGGCCGACGCCAGCCAGGATCATCTCGCCGTCCTCGGGATGCGGTCCCAGTTCGCGCGGCAGCGCCAGCAGCAACAGAGCCTTATCGAGCGTCACCTCGTCCGGGACCATGTCCTTCAGCAGCGATTGCCGCTTGGGCTTGTCCTTGCCCTCCGGTTCGCCCAGCTGGACGTAGAGACCGTACGGCCCCTTGCGCAGCGTGACCTGTTTGCCGGTGACGGGATCGTCGCCCAGGATCTTGGGGCCGTCCATATTGACGCCCGAAGCCGCGTCCGCCTCCGCATCGACGATGCCGAGCTTGCGGGTGAAACGGCACTCCGGATAGTTCGAGCAGCCGATGAAGGCGCCGAACTTGCCGAGCTTCAGGCCCAGGCGACCGTTGTCGCAAGAGGGGCAGTTACGCGGATTCTTGCCGTCCTTGGCCTCGGGAAAGAAGTGGGGCCCGAGTTCTGCGTCGATCTTGTCGAGCACCTCGCGGACGCGCAGTTCCTTGGTTTCGCCAACGGCGCCGGAGAAGGCCTTCCAGAATTCGCGCAGGACCTGGCGCCAGTCGATCTTGCCGCCCGAGATGTCGTCGAGCTCTTCCTCGAGATGGGCGGTGAAGTCGTATTCGACATAGCGCGGGAAATAGCTCTGCAGGAACGCTGTGACGATGCGGCCGCGGTCCTCCGGCACGAAGCGCTTGCGGTCGATCTTCACATAGTTGCGGCGCTGCAGGACCTCGATGATGCTGGCGTAGGTCGAGGGCCGGCCGATGCCGAGCTCCTCCATCTTCTTCACCAGGCTGGCTTCGGAGTAGCGCGGTGGCGGCTCGGTGAAATGCTGTTCCGGCACCACGTCGCGGCGTTCCATCGCTTCGTTTTCGGTCACGTCGGGCAGGATCGAGTTGCCGTCCTCGTCCTCGCTCTTTTCGTCCTGGCCCTCGTCGTAGAGGGTGAGGAAGCCGTTGAACTTCACGACCGAGCCGGTGGCGCGGAGCTGCACGTTCTTGTCGCCGCTGGCGATGTCGACCGTCACCTGGTCGAGCACGGCGCTTTCCATCTGGCTGGCCACGGTGCGCTTCCAGATCAGCTCGTAGAGACCGAGCTGGTCCTTATCCAGGTGCGCGGCGACATCCTGCGGCGTGCGGAAGAGGTCGGTCGGTCGGATCGCCTCGTGCGCCTCCTGCGCGTTCTTGGCCTTGGAAGTGTAGACGCGCGGCTTTTCCGGCACGTAGCTCTGGCCGTACTTGGTCTCGATCAGGCGGCGGGTCTGGCCGATCGCCTCGGGGGCGAGCTGGACACCGTCGGTGCGCATATAGGTGATGAGGCCGACGGTCTCGCCGCCGATATCGACACCTTCATACAGGCGCTGGGCGATGCGCATGGCGGTGGCGGCGCCGACGCCCAGCTTGCGCGAGGCTTCCTGCTGCAGCGTCGAGGTGATGAAGGGCGGTGGCGGGTTGCGACGCACCTGGCGGCGGTCGATCGAAGCCACCGAGAAGGCGCGGCGCTCGATCTCGCGTTTGGCCGATTGCGCGCGCTCCTCGTTGTCGAGGTCGAACTTCTCGAGCTTGCGGCCGTCGAGATGGGTGAGGCGGGCCTTCAGCGCCTGCTTCTTGGCCGTGCCGAAGATGGCATCGACCGTCCAGTACTCGCGGGTCTTGAAGACCTCGATCTCGGCTTCGCGCTCGCAGATCAGGCGCAGCGCCACCGACTGCACGCGGCCGGCGGAGCGGCTGCCGGGCAGCTTGCGCCACAGCACCGGCGACAGGTTGAAACCCACGAGATAGTCGAGCGCCCGGCGGGCCATGTAGGCGTCGATCAGCGGCTGGTCGAGATCGCGCGGATGGGCGACGGCGTCGAGCACCGACTGTTTGGTGATGGAATTGAAGGTGACGCGCTTTACATCGACGCCGGCCAGTGCCTTCTTGCTGCGCAGGATGTCGAGCACATGCCACGAGATGGCCTCGCCCTCGCGATCCGGATCGGTCGCGAGATAGAGCTTGCCGCCCTTGGTGACGGCCTTGGCGATGGCGTCGAGGCGCTTCTGCGACTGGGGGTCGATCTCCCAGTCCATGGCGAAATCTTCATCCGGGCGGACCGAACCGTCCTTGGACGGCAGGTCGCGGACATGACCATAGGAAGCCAGCACGGTAAAACCGGGGCCGAGGTACTTCCCAATGGTCTTAGCCTTGGCCGGGGACTCGACGACCAGCACGTCCATCGGCGAAACATGCTCCAGTGAAACATTAAATCCCGGAGCTAAATCGCTGATTTACATCAGAGATACGCGGTTACCCCGGTGCCTCTCCAGGCGGCCCTCCAGCTCCAGGGCCAGCAGGACCTCCGCCACGGAGGCGGCGGACACTTGGCACCGGCGCACCAGTTCGTCAACCGCGGTCGGGACGGCGCCCAGGGCTTCGAGCACCTTCGACACCTCGCTGCCGGGCCGTTTTTGCCCTTTCTGCTCAAGGGGTTGGGTGGGCACCAAGGGGCGGCCCAGGACGTCCAGAATATCGTTGGCGTCGCGGGCCAATATGGCCCCATCCCGGATAAGGCTATTGGATCCGGCGTAGCGCGGGTCCATCGGTGAGCCCGGCACGACGAAGACCTCGCGCCCCTGCTCGGCGGCCCGCTGGGCGGTGATCAGGGAGCCCGACCGGGCGGCGGCTTCGATCACGATCACACCCGCCGACAGGCCGCTCACGATGCGGTTGCGGCGGGGAAAGGCGCGGGCAACCGGCGGCGTGCCCAGGGGGGCTTCGCTCAGGATCAGGCCCTGGGCCGCGATCCGGCCGTGCAGATCGGCGTTCTGCGGCGGATAGATCTGGTCGATCCCGCCCGCGAGGACGGCCACGGTGCCGGTGGCGAGGGCGGCTTCGTGGGCGGCGGCATCGATGCCGCGCGCCAGGCCCGAGGCGATGACGAAGCCCGCCGCGCCCAGGGTCGTCGCCAGTTCGGCGGCGAAGCGCCGGCCAGCCAGGGAGGCATCGCGGGCGCCCACCAGCGCCAGGGTCGGCCGGCCCAGCAGCGCCAGATCGCCGATCGCCGACAGGACCGACGGCGCCCCGGGCACAGCCGCCAGGGCATCAGGGTAGGCCGCGTCGCCCATCACCAGGAAGCGCCCGCCGGCCTTGCCGAGCCTCGTCTCCTCGCGGTCGATGTCGGCGTCGGTGCAGGTGGCGAGCCTTTGGCAGGCCGCCCGCGCCGATCCGAAATGGGCGAGCGCCTCGTGGAAGGTGACGGGGCCGATGCGGGCGCTGCGCGCCAGCCTCAGTCGCGCGCGGCGTTCCTGCGAATCGAGTTCGAGTGTACGCGGGCCATCAAACATGCCGGCAAGCATATGGCGAGTAGTCTGTTAAAGTAAAACAACCTGTAGTAGCATTCAGCGCAGCCGAGGATTGAGCGCGTCGCGCAGCCAGTCGCCCAGCAGGTTCACCGACAGCGACAGGATCACCAGCGCCAGCGCCGGGAAGATCACGATCCACCATTCGCCCGAGAACAGGAAGGCGTTGCCGATGCGGATCAGCGTGCCGAGCGATGGCTGGGTGGCCGGCATGCCGACCCCGAGATAGGAGAGCGAGGCTTCGGCGATGACTGCGAGCGCCAGTTCGATGGTGGCGATCACCAGCACCGGCCCCCAGGCGTTGGGCAGCACATGCCCCAGCGCGATCCGCGCTCCGGGCACGCCGATGATGCGGGCGGCGTTGACATAGTCCTTGTTCTTTTCGGCCAGCGTCGTGGCCCGCGTGACCCGCGCGAACTGCGGCCAGTAGGCGAAGCCGATCGACAGCACCAGCACCCAGATGGCGACACTGTCGTGGACGCCCTTGGGCAACATCACGCGCGCCACGCCGTCCAGGGTCAGTGCGATCAGGATGGCGGGCACGGTGAGCTGGATGTCGGCCGCACGCATGATCACCGCCTCGACCCAGCCGCCGCGGAAGCCGGCAAGCAGACCCAGCAGCACGCCGGTCGTGACCGACAGCAGGATGGCGGCGAGCCCGATCATCAGTGAGACGCGGCAGCCGTAGAGGATGGCCGACAGCATGTCGCGGCCCTGGTTGTCGGTGCCCAGCGGATGCTTGGCCGTGCCGCCCTCGTTCCAGGCCGGCGGCGTGAAGGCGTCCATCAGGTTGAGCGCCTTGATATCGAACGGATCGAACGGCGCCACCCAGGGTGCGAAGGCCGCTCCAACGAAATAGACCAGCGTGATCAGGGCGGCGGCGATCGTGAGCGGTGAGCGGCGGAAGCTCCACCACATGTCGCTGTCGCGAAAGCGGGCGAAGGTCGTGCTGCGGTCGCTCATGGTGCTGTCATCCGCCGGCAGAGAAGCGCGCCCAGGGCGCCGAGCAGGGCCAGGGTGGCGGCAAGCGGGCCGAAGCCGTCGAACCCGTCCCAGCTGATGATCGCCGCCCCGAGCGCCGCGGCACCCACCCAGCCGATGCTCGCCGTGGTGCCGTTCAGGCCCAGGACCGTGCCGCGCACATCCTCCGGCACCGCGGCAAGTGCCGCCATGTAGGAGGGCCGGCCCAGCGCATTCAGCAGCACATAGACGAAGCCCAGCGCGACCGAGACTTCGAGGCTGGGATGCCACAGGAAGAGAACAAGCGCCGCCGCCGCCGACAGCGCCATGGCAACGGCGAAGACCATCAGCCGGTCGCGCAGCCGGTCGGCGAGTTGTCCGCCCAGGATCGTGCCGGCGACATTGCCGATCGCGAACACCGCCAGCGGCAGGGCGACCTCGATCAACGACAGGTGATAGGTCGCCTGTAGGAAGGTGGCGAAATAGACCGCGGCCAGGCCGTAGCAGATGCGTTCGGCAATGCCGCTGGAGAGCAGTCCAAGCACCCGGGGAGACAGCGCGCTCCGGAAGGAAGGCCGCGCCGTCGGGCGGGTGTGGCCGGCGGTGCCGCGGCCCACCGTGGCGAACAGGCTGAGGCAGGCGAGGAGGGACAGGCCGCCCAGGCAGATCAGCCAGCCGCGCCAGCCGATCAGCGAGCCCACGGCCGCCGCCATCGGCACGCCGATCAGCAGGGTGAGCGATTGGCCGCTCATCACCCAGCCCAGCGCGCGGCCGCGCTGGCCATCGGTAACGCGGCCGGAGACTTCGGCGAACGCCACGCCGGTGAAGGCGCCGCAGCAGCCGCCCGCCACCGTCGCCCACAGACCCACCCAGAAGAACGACCCGGCCTGCGCCTGGGCCACAAGGCAAACGGCCAATGCAAAAGGCGAGGCGACCAGCAGCACCCGGCGGCCGATGACATCGGAGAGCCAACCGCCAAATGCCGAGGCGACACCCCAGGATACCGACGTCAGCGACACCAGGTTAGCGACCAGTTGCATGGAAACGTCGAGGTCGCGGGCCATGTCGAGCAGGAAGGGCGCGCGCGTGGTGCCGCTCGAGGTCGTGGCGAAGGAGCCGAGACAGGCCGCCCCGATCAGGGCCCATGGCATCCCGGGAGGCATGGCACGCGAAGGAGCGAGGCTCATGTTAGCCGCCGGCCGTGCCGAGCTGGGCGCGATCGAGCCGGAGCCGGGGGTCGATGGTGGCGTAGAGCAGGTCGACGAAGAAATTGATCGCCACGAAAATGAACGAGACCATCACGAGATAGGCCGCCATCACCGGAATGTCGGCGAACTGCACCGACTGGATGAAGAGCTGGCCCATGCCCGGCCACTGGAACACCGTCTCGGTGATGATCGAGAAGGCGATCAGGCCGCCGATCTGGATGCCGATCACGGTGATCACCGGCAGCAGCGTGTTCTTGAGCGCGTGCCTGAAGTGCACGGCGCGGTCGGTGAGGCCGCGGGCGCGCGCGAACTTGATGTAGTCGGTGCGCAGCACCTCCAGCATCTGCGAGCGCACCAGGCGCAGGACCAGCGTCATCTGGAACAGCGAGAGCGTGAAGGCCGGCAGCACGATCGCCTTCAGCCCCGACGCGGTCAGCAGGCCGGTGTTCCACCAGCCGAGCTTCACCGTCTCGCCGCGGCCGAAGGAGGGGAAGCACCAGCCCGCCGGCAGCCCGATCGCCGGCGCCCACGATATGCATTCGACCGAAAAGACATAGATCAGCAGGATGCCGATGACGAAGGTGGGCATGGCCACGCCCGCCAGCGAGAAGGTCATGATCGCGCCGCTGTCGACGCTGTGGCGCCGGAGCGCCGTCACGACGCCGAGCGGAATGCCCATGCAGAGCGCCAGCAGGGCGGCCACCGCCACCAGCTCCAGCGTCGCCGGCATCCGTTCCACGATCAGGTCGGAGACCGGCCGGGCCAGGCGATAGCTCTTGCCGAAGTTGCCGGTCACGGCGTTGCCGAGGAAGCGCACGAACTGCACCGCCACGGAGTCCTCCAGGCCGAGGTCGCGCCGCATCTCGGCGCGATCGTCGGAGGACGCCTCCTGGCCGACCATGTTGCTCACCGGGTCGCCCACGAAGTTGAACAGCACGAAGCACAGGAACGACACCGCCAGCATGACCGCCAGCGACTGCAGAAGACGGGACACGATGAAAGCCAGCAAGGCGCCGGCTTTCCTGTTGCTTCAGTGCGGCCTTGCTACTTGATCTTCGAGTATTTGAAGTTGGGCGTGTCGTTGGCGAAGATCGGCATGGTCACCTTGTCGCTCATCGCCCACACGATCAGCTGGTGATGCAGCGGCAGGTACGGCATGTCGGCCACCACCGTCGCCCAGGCGTCGGCGACCATCTTGTCGCGCTTGGCCTGGTCGACCTCCTTCAGCATCGCGTCGCTCAGCTCGTCGAGCTTGGCGTTGCTGTAGCCGGTGAAGTTCCAGCTTCCCACCTTCTTCGCCGCGTCGCTGGTCTGGTAGAGGAAGGTGAAGACATAGTGCGAATCGAGCGTCGGCACGCCCCAGCCCAGCAGGAAGAAGCTCGAATCCTTCTTCTGCAGCTTGGGAAAGTGCAGCGTCTTGGAACGCGCCTGCAGATCGACCTTGATGCCGATCTGGGCCAGCATGCCGGCGACCGCCTGGCAGATCTGCTCGTCGTTGTTGTAGCGATCGTTGGGGCAGTCGAGCGTGACGCCGAAGCCGTTGGGATAGCCGGCGTCGGCCATCAGCTTCTTGGCCGCCGCCACGTCGTACTTCTGGCGCTGGTCGAGCGCGGCGGTGTGGCCGTGCACGCCGGGCGAGGTGACCAGGCCGGCGGGCGCCGCGAAGTTGCGCATCACCTTGGTCTTGATCGCGTTGATGTCGATCGCCTGGTACATGGCCTGGCGAACGCGCTTGTCGGCGAAGGGGTTCTTGCCCTTGACGTCGGAGTATTTGAGTTCGGCCGAGCCCATGTCGAGGCCGAGGAAGATCGAGCGGACCTGTGCGGTCTCCTCGGTCTTCAGCCCTGCCGTCTGCTTGATGCGAGCGATGTCCTGCAGCGGCGCGTCGAGCACGAAGTCGACCTGGCCCGAGATCAGCGCGGCGACGCGGGTCGAGGGTTCCTTGACCGGCGTGTAGACCAGCTCGTCGGGATAGTCGGGAAATTGCTTGGCGCCCCAGTAGGTCGGGTTCTTCGTCATCACGGTGCGCACGTCGGGGTCGCGCTGCTTCACCATGTAGGGCCCGGTGCCCATGGCATTGCGCACCGCGAAGGTCTCTTCCTTGTCCTTGTAGCTCTGCGGCTTGATGACGTTGTTCTTCTCCGCCCAGGCCTTGGACATGATCATGATGCTGGTCGTGTAGTCGGGCAGGATGGGGTTCGGCCCGTTGGTGATGATATGGACGGTCAGCGGATCGATCGCCTTCACTTCCTTGACGCTCGAGATATAGGCGCGGAAGTCGGAGGTCGGCGCCAGCGCGCGGTTGTAGCTGAACACCACGTCGTCGGCGGTGAAGGGCGTGCCGTCGCTGAACTTGACGTCGGGCCGGAGCTTGAACTCCCAGGTGTCGGGGGCGATCGGCTTCCACGACAGCGCCAGGTTCGGGACCTTGGCGAGCTTGGGGTCGCGCTGGATCAGCGGATCGTAGACGTGCTGGTTCATCGCGGTGGTCGGACCCTCGTTCTGCGAGTGCGGATCCATGGTGAGGGCGTCGCCTTGGCTCGCCCAGCGCAGCGTCTTGGCCTCGACGGCCGATGCCAGGCAAAGGGTGGCGACAGTTAGGGCGGCGATACGAGCAACGAACATGGGCATTGCCTCCTGCAGTTGTTATGTAACGACCCTAACGCAGGCCCGCGTGCTTGACGAGGCCGATGGCAACCGACGTCCCTTGGGCCTCGGCGGCCGCATCCTGGAAGAACTAGGTGCTCTTCTTCTTCTGGCCGATCCTGCTCTCGGTGCCGGAGAGCAGGCGGCGGATATTCTCGTGGTGCTTGGCCCACACCAGCAGCACCAGCATCGCGGCCAACATCGCGACCGGGCGGGGCGAGAGCCACCAGGCCGAGGCCGCAGCGAGCGCGGTGGCGAGCAAGGTGGCGAGCGAGGAATAGCGGAAGACGGCGGCGATCAGCAGCCACAGGCCGGCGCCGACAGCGGCGACCGGCCAGCTCAGGCCCAGGAATACGCCGAGCACCGTCGCCCCGCCCTTGCCGCCCTTGAAGCCCAGCCATGCCGGGAACACATGCCCGAGCACGGCGCCTGCGCCCGCGGCCACCGCGGGTTCGAGTCCGATGTAACCGGCGATCACGACGGCAACCCAGCCCTTTGCCGCGTCGAGCAGCAGTGTCGCCGCGGCCAATCCCTTGCCGCCGGCGCGCAGCACGTTGGTGGCGCCGATGTTGCCCGAGCCGACCTTGCGGATGTCGCCGAGACCCGCGGCGCGGGTCAGCACCAGGCCGAACGGGATCGATCCCAGCAGGTAACCCAGCAGGAATGGTCCCAGGAGCAGGATCACGGTCGAGACCATCGCGGCTGCCTCAGGGGCTCACGACCCGGCAGTTGGTGGAATCGATGTAGGCGGTGGTGGGCGGGCCGACCAGATCGGTGCTGATCTGCTCGCCGGGCTGGATCGTCACCGGCCCGAAGTAGACGTCCTCGACCGGACGGCCGGCGTTCATGAAGGTGCACTGGGCCTGTGTCTCGAGCGGACGCGGCGTGTTCGACGTCAGCGTGATCGAGACCTGCCAGTAGCGTGAGTCGCCGTAGGTCAGATTGGCGGCGCCCAGCACCACCAGCGGCTGCGGTGTCGCCGAATAGGGAATGGGACGCGTGCCGGTGCGGCGGACGGCCGGCCGCGGCTTGGGTTGCAGCCCCTCGGCCGGGCGCGGCTGGGTCGCCGTGCGCGGGTCGAAGGCGGCATTGGGATCCTGCGGCTGGCCCAGCGGGCTCGCCGGCGGCTGCGCGCCGCTGCCTAACGTCGCCACGCCGCCGCCGGGGACGCCGAGCGGCTGGGGCGTGAGGGGTGTGGAACTGATCGACGAGCCGGTCGACGGCATCGCGGGCGTACCAGCCTGCAGCGGAGTCGGTGTGGGCGCGGTGCTGGCGGCAGGCGCCGGCGCACTGCCCTGAACGCCACCAACCTGCGTCTGCAGCCGGTCGTAGCAGGCGAGCCGGGCCTCGGTCGCGGTCATCTCGCCGCAAATCTGGATGTGGCGCGTCAGCGCATCGAGCAGGTCGTCGCGCGACGGGCCGCGCGTCTGGGCGTGGCCCGCGCCGGCGAACGCCAGGGTCGCGGCTGCAAGAATGATCGACTGTCGAAGCATCATGAATTGCCCTGATCCGTGAGTAGGCCGCGACAATAACAGACGAAGTGGCGGTTTCGAGGCGGCAATTGGGCCGCTGTGGTGGCGGCTAGGCCGCTGCGGCGGCGGTCACGAAACTATCGTCGCGGTAGATCGTGCGGCCGCCGACGATGGTGGCCATGACGCGGCCCTGCACCGGACGCTCGTCGAACGGCGTGTTTTTCGTCTTGCTCCAGAGATCGGTGCGATCGATCTGCCAGGCATAGTCGGCATCGAACACCACGAGGTCGGCGGGTGCGCCCTTGGCGAGACGGCCGCCGGGCAGGCCGAACAGGCGGGCCGGCGTGCTCGACAGCCGCTGAAAGAGCTGCGGCAGGGTGAGATTGCCGTTGTGCGCCAGCTCGAGCGAGATCGGCAGCAGGGTTTCGAGGCCGATGCCGCCGGGCAGAGCCTGGGCGAAGGGCACGCGCTTGCTGTCCTGGTCCTGCGGCCGGTGGTCCGAGACGATGGCGTCGATCACGCCGCTCCTGAGGCCCTCGACAATCGCCGCGCGATCCTTCTCGGCGCGCAGCGGGGGCACCAGCTTGCCGAAGGTGCGGTAGTCGCCGACCGCGAGATCGTTCAGAGCGAAATAAGGGGCCGCCGTATCGCAGGTGATCTTCAGCCCGCGTGCCTTGGCCGCCGCGATCGCCTGAACCGACTCGGCGGTCGAGATCTTGGCCAGGTGCATCCGCCCGCCGGTCATCTCGACCAGGCGGATGTCGCGCTCGACCATCATCACTTCGGCCAGCGGCGGATTGCCCGATAGGCCGAGCCGGGTCGCCATCTCGCCGCTGGTCATGTGACCGCCCGACAGCGTCGGTTCCTGCGGCAGGTGGACGATCAGCGCGTCGAACGCCTTGCAGTAGTAGAGCGCGCGACGCATCACCTGGGCGCTGCCCACGGCATGGTCGGCATCGGTGAAGGCCACGGCGCCGGCCTCGGCCAGCAGGCCGATCTCGGCCAGTTCCTTGCCTTCGAGGCCCACGGTGAGCGCGCCGTAGGCGTACATGTTCACCAGCTTGATCAGCCGGGCGCGGCGCGCCACGAACTCGATCAGCGAGGCATCGTCGAACGGCGGCTCGTTGTCGGGCAGCAGCACCAGCGAGGTGATGCCGCCCGCCGCCGCTGCAGCGCCGGCGCTCTCCAGCGTCTCTTTGTGTTCCTCGCCTGGCTCGCCGGTATGGACGCGGGTATCGACCAGGCCCGGCGCGAGAACCAGGCCGCGGCAGTCGATCGATTCGATGCCGTAGGGTGCGCCCGAAGCGAACAGGTTGGGGCCGAAATCGGCGATCTTGCCGTCGCTGATCAGCACGGCGCCGCGATACTCGCTGTCGGTCGTGGGATCGACGATGCGGGCGTTGATATAGGCGGTCGAGCCGGCGTGCGGCGGCGCGGTCTTGTGGATGCTGCCGCTCACGCGACCGCTCCAACCAGGGCATTGCGCCGCCCACCGATCAGCGCTTCCAGGCAGGCCATGCGCACGGCCACGCCCATCTCGACCTGCTCGTGGATGACGCTGCGGTCGAGATCGTCGGCGACCTCGGAGTCGATCTCGACGCCGCGATTCATTGGGCCGGGATGCATGATCAGCGCATCGGGCTTGGCGTATTTCAGCTTGGCGTGGTCGAGGCCGAAGAAATGGAAGTATTCGCTGATCGAGGGCACGAAGGTCCCCTGCATGCGCTCGGTCTGCAGGCGCAGCATCATGACGATGTCGACGTCGGCCAGGCCGGATTTCATGTTGTAGTGGACCTCGACGCCCATCTTGTCGATGTCGGTCGGCATCAGGGTGGGCGGGCCGACGACGCGCACGCGCGCGCCCATGATCTGCAGCAGGTGGATGTTCGAGCGCGCCACGCGGCTGTGCATGATGTCGCCGCAGATCGCCACCAGCAGTCCCTGCAGGCTGCCGCGTCGTCGTCGGATGGTGAGCGCGTCGAGCAGCGCCTGGGTCGGGTGCTCGTGCTGGCCGTCGCCGGCGTTGATGACGGCACAGTTGACCTTCTGCGACAGAAGATTCACGGCGCCCGATTCATGATGGCGCACGACGATGGCGTCGGGCCGCATGGCGTTGAGTGTCATCGCCGTGTCGAGCAGAGTCTCGCCCTTGCGTACGGAAGAGGTGGCGACATCCATGTTGATGACGTCGGAGCCCAGCCGCTTGGCCGCGACCTCGAAGCTGGTCCGTGTTCGCGTCGAATTCTCGAAAAACAGGTTGATGACGGTCCGGCCCGCAAGCATGTCGCGCCGTTTGTCGATCGATCTGTTCTGGTCGATGTAATTTTCGGATAGGTCGAGCAATCCCGAAATAGTCTCGGGAGCAAGTCCCTCGATGCCGAGGAGGTGGGGCAGCCTCGGCAGGCCCATGCGTTTCTTTGTCACTAAAACGCGACGTTAAGCACGCAGGTGCCGGTCCCGCAAGACGCCGATTTGGTGGATAACGTCCGAGCTGGGACAGACCACCGCCGGTCCGCCGGGCGCGATGAAGTCGGACCAGATCGCATTGTGATGCTCGATGATCTTTTCAGCCGTCAGATGAGCCCGGTTCGCCGCCGTGTGGCCGTCCGAGGGCACGACCGTCGGATAGCCGCGCGCCAGCGCGCTGCGCACCGTCGTGTCGACGCAGTAGTCGGTCGCCCAGCCGGTGATGATCAACCGGTCGATGGCGCGCGCGCGCAGGAAGTCTTCGAGAGAGGTCTCCAGGAAGGCGTCGCAGGATTTCTTGCGAATGACCGTGTCGGCGGGCCGGCGGGCAAGGTCTTCGATAAGTTTCCAGCCCGGCCGGTCGGGGTGAAAGGGATCGCCGGGCGGGCCGTCATGCTGGATGAAGACGACAGCGCCGTCTCGGGCGCGCACGGCGTCGGCCAGCTTGTTTAGCCGGCCGATCAGCCCGGCCGCGTCGTGTATCGGCCGCCCCTCGACAAACGCACCCTGCTGCATGTCGATGATGATCAGGGCAGCGGTCATTTGCGGCGTCGCCTCAGGCTCCGGGTCGCGGTCCTGTATAGCGCGCGCGCGGCCGAATCAATGCGCCGTTCGCCTGTTCCAGGGAATGGGCGATCCAGCCGACGGTGCGGCCGAGCAGGAACAGCGCCAGCGCCGAATCCTTGGGCAGGCCGAGCACGCGCTCGACGGTCACGCTGGCGAAATCGACATTGGCCTTGCGGTCGATCAGGCCCTCGACCGCCGCCGACAGGCGCTCGGCGAACGCCAGCTCCGGTGAGTCCGGCAGGGTCTTGCACAGCAGTTCCATCAAGGTCGCCGCCCGGATATCGCCGTCGGGGTAAAGCTGGTGGCCGAATCCCGGGATGTAGACACGGGCGCGCAGCATGCGGCCGAGATCGGCGTCGAGGTCGGTGGTGTTCTTGAGATCGTCGAACATCGCCGCGACCCGCCGCGTGGCCCCGCCGTGACGCGGACCGTTGAGCGCCGCCAGGCCCGCCATGGTGGCGCCGTAGAGATTGGCGCCGGTGGAAGCGACGACCCGCGCCGCGAAGGCCGAGGCATTGAACTCGTGGTCGGCCAGGAGCACCAGCACGGCCCGCAGCACCGGCACGCGATCGGGGGGCACGCGCCACGCCACCGCGAGCTGTTCGTGGACGGGGAGCGTGGAGAGCGGGCGCGCCGTCACCGCCGCCGTCAACAGCCGCAGCACGCGCACGCCGGTCTCCAGCATGGCGGCGCGATCTTCCACCCAGCTCGGATGATCGAGTGCCGCGGCGGCCGGCAGCAGCACGAGGCAACGGTCGGGCGGCGACAGGGTGGCCGCGGCGATCCAGGCGCGGCGCAACGCCGTGGTGAGCGGGGGCAGGTTGCTGACGGCGAAGGGTTTGTCGTCGCAGTCCCACAGGAGCCGGGCGACATCTTCCAGCGACGCCGTCTCGGCCAGCCGGGCAGCGTCGATGCCGCGATAATAGAGACGGCCGCCCTCGATCAGCGTCAGGGCCGACTCGAGCACCGGTGTGCCGAAGTCCAGCGCGTGGTTGGCGATCGACTCGGCCTTGCGGCCAACATCGCGGCGGCGCTTCAGGCGCACGACGTCGTCGGCGCGGTAGCGCCGCTCGCGGCTGCCGTCGACCGCCTCCGAGCGCAGCAGACCGCGGCTGACGTAGGCGTAGAGCGTGGCGGCCGACACGCCCAGCCGCCGCGCCGCTTCCCCGGAGTTTAGCAATTCAGTGGTCATATCCATATATTGATCAATATAATCAAGATTGACAATATATCTGTGCGGATCGACCTTCGAAGCGACGCAACGAAGGGGAAACAGATGCTGCAGACACGGGTGAACAGCGGCCTCGACGGCATCATCGTGGCCGACACGGTGATGAGCGAGGTCGACGGCGAGGCCGGCCGGCTGATCGTGCGCGGCCATGCCATCGAGGAACTGGTCGCCAGCCGCGGCTTCGAAGGGGTGGCGGCCCTGTTGTGGGACGGCTTTGGCCAAGGCGGCGGCGATGAACCTGCGGTCCGGGAAGGATTTGCCCTGGCGCGTGTGCGTGCCTTTGCCGAAGTGCCGAAGCTGCTGCAGGCCACCAAGGGCCTGACGCCAGTCGAAGGGCTGCGTGTCGGGCTCGGCATGCTGGCCGACTCCGAGCCGATGCCGCACCACTATCTGGTCTGCGGCGCACTGCCGGTTTTCCTTGCGGCGTTGCTGCGGGCCTCGGAAGGCAAGTCGGCGCTGGCGCCGGATCCCACCCTCACGACGGCGCAGGACCTGCTGCGCATGATCCGTGGCCAGCGCGCCTCAGCCGTATTCGAGCAGGCGCTCGACGCCTATCTCGCCACCATCACCGATCACGGCTTCAATGCCTCGACCTTCACGGCACGCGTCGTCGCCTCGACACATGCCGGCCTCATCTCCGCGGTGCTGGCGGGACTTTGTGCACTGAAAGGTCCGCTGCATGGCGGCGCGCCTGGTCCCGTGCTCGACATGTTCGACGACATCGGCTCCCTCGACCGGGCCGGCGCCTGGTTCGACGACGCCTTCTCCAAGGGCACGACCCTGATGGGTTTCGGCCACCGCATCTACAAGGTGCGCGATCCGCGTGCCGATGTACTCAAGAACACCGTCGCGACCTTGCCGCAAACCGCGGGCCGGCTCGCTTTCGCCGTCGAGGTCGAGAAGAGCGCCATCGCAGCACTTCGCCGGCACAAGCCGGGGCGGCGGCTCGACACCAACGTCGAGTACTACACAGCGCTTCTGCTGGAGGCCCTGGAAGTGCCGCGCAGCGCCTTCACCGCGCTGTTTGCGGTCGGCCGCGCGGCGGGCTGGTGCGCACACATCTTCGAGCAGGAGAAGGGCGGCCGCATCATCCGGCCGCAGTCGAACTACGTCGGGCCGCGACCTTCGATGTGAGGTGTCTCAGTCCTGCGCACCGCCGCGCCGCGCCAGGTGCGGGCACGGGTCCCGGCGGCGTCGAACACCCACACGATGACGTCGATCCTGTCGGCCAGGAATCGGACGGTGAAGTGGCGCCGCCAGAAGCTGCCGTCGGCATGGCTGAAGAGTGCCTCCGTGCCGACGAGGTCGGGGCGCACGGTAAGGGTCGCGGAGCGGGGTGCCGGGCGGCCTTCGGTTGAGGTCAGCCAGGCCACACCATCCACCAGCGCTCCGAAGCGCAGGGTTTCGCCTTGCTCGGCGGTCTGCATCGGCCCGCCATCGATGCGCAGCCAGACCGCGCTGCCGAGGTCGGTCGACCGGATCGCGAACTGCACGCCGAAGGGCGCGCGGTCATCGAGGTCGACATGCGGATTCTTCGGCGGCGGGAAGATGTCCTGGAGCGGAATCGAACGGTAGAAGGCCACGGCGCCGACGTAGGTTCCGACCCGATCCCGCCACGAACTCTCCTGCGCGGATGCGGCCGACGCGAGCAGCAGCGATGCGCCGGCGGCGCCCAGGGCGCGCCGGCGGCCGATCATCTGGGACGGTTCGCCACGACGTTGAGCTCGATCGTGACCTCGTTGGCGACCTGGCCCGTGCCGGCCCATTCGTTCTGTCCAATGCCGTAGTCGAGGCGTTTGATGATCAACTTGCCGCGGGCGGTGGCGCGCAGCGCACCGGGCTGTGCCGGATTGTCGACGATGGCTAGGGTGAAGGGCAGCACGACATCGCGTGTGACATCGCGAAGCGTGAGCTTGCCGCGGGCTTCGTAGCGGTCGCCGCCCGATGCGACGACGGTGGTGGCGACGAAGCGCGCTTCGGGAAACTTCCGAACGTCGAGGAAGTTTGCGCCCTTCATCAGGGAGTCGACATCCTGATTGCCGGCGGTCATCGGCGGCATCTGGATGATGATGTCGATGCGCGCTCCGGCGAGCGCCGCGGGATCGAGCACGATAGTGCCGCTCCAGGCGGGGAAGCGTCCATTGACGAAGGCGCCGGTCTGGGTGGCACTGAAGGTGAAGGCACTGGCGCGTGGATCGATTGTCCACGCATCCTGGGGGCCAGCCAACGCGGGCGTGGCGAGTCCGGGCGGAGCCAGCAGCAAGGCGGCGACGATCAGCCAACGGCGCATCAATTTCTCCCCAAAGGCCACATGCGGCGGAAAATTCCATCGCGGCGCAGTACATCGTGGTGAAACACGGCGGCGATGTGCAGCGCCACGACCACGATCAGGCACCGAGACAGCACGAAGTGTACGGAGCGAAGCGCCTCGAAAAGATCGGGATCGGGCGACACCGGGTTGGGCAGAGGCAGAACCCCGAACCACGAGACGCTGACACCCGCGGCCGAACTCATCAGCCAGCCGCTGACCGGCATCGCGAGCAGGAGGAACAGCAGCGCCCAATGGCCGACCGGCGCGAGGAGCCGCTCCCAGCGCGCGACCGTATCGGGCAGCGGCGGTGGTGGATGCCGGCACCGCCACAGCAGGCGGGCCGCCGTCAACACCAGCACGACGAGGCCGATCCATTTGTGCCAGTTGTAGACTTGGAGCTTCTGCAGGCCGATCGGCAGGCCGGTCATCCACAGGCCGATGCCCAGCAGACCGAAAACCGTAACGGCCGTCAGCCAGTGCAGCACTTTGGCGGCAGCATGATAAGTCGGAAGCAACGCCTGCCGTCCTCAGTGTTGTGCTGCTTTAGTTGGCAACGCCGGCGCGCTCCCCATGGGTCTCGAAAAACCGCCGGCCGGCGGCACGCTGGTTCTCGTAGATCGAGCCCTGATGATCGGCCGCGGGCAGCGGCATGCGGACAGGCGCCTCCCGGACGCGGGGCTCGACGTTGGGCTCGCCCAGCACCATGCGGCTGTTGAATTCGTCGAAGTCGGCAATGCCCATCAGCGGCCAGGCATCGGCCGCCGTGTATTCGTGCAGCAGCAGCCGGCGCTGCTGATTGGAGGTGTTGAGCGCCGAGCCGTGCACCAGGCGGGCGTGATGGATGGTCATCGAGCCCGCCGGCCCCATCAGCGGCACCGCCTTGCTGAAATCGAGGTCGCAGGCCTCGGGGTCCATGGCGCCACAGAAACGGCCATCGGCATGATGGCTGTAGGTCGGGCCGTGATGCGTGCCGGGCAGTACCATCAGCGGTCCATTTCCGAGATCGCAGTCGTCGAGATAGATGCCGGTGGCCAGCACGTCGTCATTGGTGTGCGGGTAGAACGCCCAGTCCTGGTGCCATTCCACCGGCGAGCCATAGCCGGCCGACTTCATGTTGAGCTTGCCGCCATAGTGACGGATCGTCGGGCCGATCAGCTGGGCGAGGATGGAAGTGATCTTGGGATCGCGCACGAGATCGTGGAAGAACTTGTACCGCTTGAAGATCGCGGGCTTCAGCCTTCGCACCCGGGGCAGGGTGGCGTTGTGGCTGGGCTCGAGATCGTAGAGCTCGTCGTTGGCGGCCACGCCGCGCGCTTCGGCGACGATGCGGTCGGTCAGTGCCCGCAATTCGGCCAGCTGCTCGCCCTCGATCAGGCGCGGGATGACCAGGTAGCCGTCGCGGCGGTAGGTCTCGATCTGTGTTGCGGTAAGCATGCGAAACAATAGCACGAGCGGCCGGGTTGGCAGATACTCACGGTATGGCGATCCGTGCCCTTTTTCCGACACTAATCCTCCAGGAGTCCCTGGTCCGGCCGGGGTGGCCTGCCTTCAACCGGAGTCTCGCCGACGAGTGCTGCTCCCTTGCCGCCTCCGACGCGGCGGGCCAGCGCTGGTCGGAGCGGCATTATCTCGGCGGCTATACCTCCTATGGGTCGCTCGACCGCCTGCACCTGGTCTCGTCGCTGTTCGACCGCCTGCGCCGCCGCATCGATCCGGTCGTGAAGCGTTTTGCCCGCTCCCTGCACTACGACCTCGCCGGACGGGCCGTGGCCATGACCGACTGCTGGGCAAACGTCATGCCGGCGGGCGTGGTGCATTCGATGCACCTGCATCCGACCTCGTTCATCAGCGGTACCTACTATGCCGGGGTGCCGAAGGGCGCCGGCGTCCTCAAGTTCGAGGATCCGCGGCTGTCGCGCCACATGGCGGCGCCGCCCCGGCGCGGCGACGCGCCCGAGCGCTTCCGCTCGTTTGTCGGCGTGCCGGCGAAGGAGGGCGACCTGGTCCTGTTCGAAAGCTGGCTGCGTCACGAGGTGCCGCCGGCGCGCTTCTCCGGCGAGCGCATCTCGATTAGTTTCAACTATGCTTGGACCCCCGAGGTTCGGGGCCCCAAGCCTCGCCGGTGAAGGAGCATCGCATGCGCATTGGGCTTGTCTGGCTGTCCCTCCCCCTGGCCCTGGTCGCCGCGGCCGGGATCGCCCGCGCCGACCAGGAATTGCCGATCTTCGACGCGCACATGCATTACAGCCACGACGCCTGGACGGTGGTGCCGCCCAAGGAGGTCGTCGAGATCCTGAAGAAGGCGGGCGTGAAGCGCGCAATGGTGTCGAGCTCGAACAACGAGGGCACCAAGATGCTGCAGGACGTGGCGCCCGGCGTGATCGTGCCGGAGTTGCGGCCCTATCGTTCGCGCGGCGAGCTCTCGACCTGGGCCAAGGATCCGACGGTTCTGCCGTTCCTCGAGGACCTCTTGTCCAGGCGCAAGTATGTCGCCATCGGCGAGTTCCACATCTACGGCGCCGACGCCGACCTGCCCAACATGCGCGGCGTCGTCCAGCTCGCCAAGAAATACGGCATGTTCCTGCATTCGCATTCCGATGCCGACGCCGTCGTGCGCCATTTCCAGCAGGATCCCGA
>JBQTJT010000033.1:0-7190 GCA_052386855.1 Reyranella sp. | reverse complement strand
TAGCGGTCGATCGCCTTCCACGCCATGTCCTGGCCGGCCGCTTCGGCGGCGTTCGAGATGATCGACTTCATCTTGTCGGGCAGCGCGTCGTACTTGGTCTTGTTGAAGGTGATCTCGAACTGCTCGGCGTTCTGGTGATAGCTCTGCAGCATGCAGATCTTCGAGACGTCGGCGAAGCCCAGCAGGCGATCCGACGAGGCGTTGTTGAACTCGGCCGCGTCGAGCAGGCCGCGGTCCATCGCCGAGACGATCTCGCCGCCTGGCAGTGCGTTGACCGCGGCGCCCATGCCCTGGAACACGTCGATCGAGATGCCGACGGTGCGGAACTTCAGGCCCTTGAGGTCGTCGACCTTGGTGATCGGCTTCTTGAACCAGCCCAGCGGCTGGGTCGGCATCGGCCCGTAAGGGAACGACACGACATTGGCGCCGATCGAGGCATAGAGTTTCTCGAGCAGCTCCTTGCCGCCGCCGTACTTGTGCCAGGCGAGCAGCATGTTGGCGTCCATGGCATAGCCCGGGCCCGAGCCCCACAGCGCCAGCGCCGTCTGCTTGCCGTAGTGATAGACCAGCACGCCGTGGCCGCCGTCGAGCGTGCCCTTGGACACCGCCTCGAGGAGACCGAAGGCCGGCACGACGGCGCCGGCGGGAAGCACCTCGATCTTGAGGTCGCCGCCGGTCATGTCGTTGACCTTCTTGGCGTAGTCGAGCGCGAACTCGTGGAAGATGTCCTTCGACGGCCAGGTGCTCTGCCAGCGCATGCTGATCGGGCCCTGTGCCTTGACGACGGATGGTGCGGCGACGGTGGCGGCCGTTGCGACGACCGCGGTCTTCAGGAATTTACGACGCGACTCTTTTCTCTGCGACATGGGTTTCCTCCGTGTGTTTGGTTTTTGTTTGTCAACGCCACGCTGTAGTCAGGATGAACCCGTGGATCGAGCCCTGTCTAGCCGAAACCCGGCAGAATCACGCCGGAGTGACTGCCAGGCCGACCGTTCTCAGGGCGAAGGCGTAAGCGATGGCGACTTCGTCCAGCCGGTCGAAGCGCCCGGACGATCCGCCGTGGCCCGCTCCCATGTTCGTCCGCAGCACGACCGGTCCGCCCGAGGTCATGGTGGCCCTGAGGCGGGCAACCCATTTCGCCGGCTCCCAGTAGGTGACGCGCGGATCGGTGAGGCCGGCCATGGCGAGGATCGCCGGGTAGTCCCTTGGGACGACGTTGTCGTAGGGTGAGTAGGAGAGGATATGGCGGAACGCCGCTTCGTCGGTGATCGGGTTGCCCCATTCGGGCCACTCGGGCGGCGTCAGCGGCAGCGTGTCGTCCAGCATGGTGTTGAGCACATCGACGAAGGGCACCTCTGCCACGATGCCCGCGAAGAGTTCGCCCGCCCGGTTGGCGACCGCGCCCATCAGCATGCCGCCGGCGCTGCCGCCGTGGCCGACGATGCGCTTGGCGGAGGTGTATTTCGCGGCGATCAGCGCGCGGCCTGCGGCGGCAAAATCGTCGAACGTGTTGGTCTTCTTCTCGAGCTTGCCGTCGAGATACCACGACCAGCCCTTGTCCGCGCCGCCCCTTATGTGGGCGATGGCATAGACGAAGCCGCGGTCGACCAACGAGAGGCGATTGGCCGAGAAGGAAGCCGGCATCGCCATGCCGTAGGAGCCGTAGCCGTAAAGCAGGAGCGGGGCGCGGCTGTCGAGTGCCAGGCCGCGACGATACAGGATCGACACCGGGACCTCGGCGCCGTCGTGGGAGACCGCCATGATCCGCGTCGTGACGTAGGCCGCGGGATCGTGGCCGGACGGAATCTCCTGGCGCTTCCGCAAGCTGCGCTCGCGGCTCGCCATGTCGTAGTCGTAGACCTCGGCCGGCGTCGTCATCGACGAATAGGCGAACCGCAAATTCGTCGTGGCGAATTCGTAGCCGCCGACGATGTCGAGCGAGTAGGCCGCCTCGTCGAAGGCGACGACGTGCTCGTCGCCGGTGCCAAGGTCGCGGATCACGATCGAGGGCAGGGCATTCGCGCGCTCCAGTCGCACGAGATGGCCCGCGAAGAGTTCGACGCCGAGGATGTAGGTGCCTGGCCGGTGCGGGACCAGTTCACGCCAGTTTGCCCGCCCGGGGGCCGAGAGCGGCGCGGTGACGATGCGGAAATCGATCGCGCCGCCGTCGTTGGCGAGGATGAAGAGCTCCTCGCCGCGGTCGGCAACCTCGTAGCGTACGCCGACTTCTCTGGGAGCGATGAGCCGCGGCATGGCGTCTGGATCGGACAGATCGATCAGGTGCTGCTCGGACGTGTCGTGGTCGCCACCGGCGATGATGCAGAAGCGACCGCTGGCGCTTCTTTCGATGCGCGTGAACCAGCCGATGTCCTTCTCCTCATAGACGAGGAGGTCGTCGGACTGCGAAGTGCCGAGACGGTGTCGATAGACCTTCAGCGGCCGATGGTTGTCGTCGACCTGGACGTAGAAGAAGAACGTCGAGTCGAGGCCCCAGACGACGCTGCCGCTGGTTTCGGTCAGCGTGTCGGGCAGGTCCTGGCCGGTGTCCCAGCGCCGTACCCGCAGCGTGAAGAATTCGGAGCCGCGCAGGTCGGCGCTCCAGGCTTCCAGCCGATGATCCGGCGAATGCCGGGTGCCGCCGAACTTGAAGTAGGCGGAGGTCTTGGCCAGCGCATCGCCGTCGAGGACGATCTGAACGTCACTTCCCGCTCGCGGCGAACGGCCGATCTGCTGGTGCTGGCCGCCCTCGCGAAACCGCCACAGGTAGGCGAAAGGCCCATCAGGTGTGGGCACGCCGGAATCGTCCTCCTTGATGCGCCCGCGCATCTCCGCGACCAGCGTCTTCTGCAGCGCCTGCGCTGGGGCCAGAAGAGCTTCGGCGTAGCGGTTCTCGGCTTCGAGATGGGCGCGGATGTCCGGCGCGAGCAATGACGGCTCGCGCAGCACCTCCTGCCACCGCTCGTCCTTCAGCCAGGCATAGTCGTCGGCGATCGTGACGCCGTGCAGCGTGCGCGGCGACGGACGTCGTGGTGCCAGAGGCGGCGGGGGCTCAGGCGTAATTGCCGCGCGCCTTGCCGTTGGTGCCCTTGGACGCAGCCTTGGGCGCGGGCTTCGCTGCTGCCTTGCCGGGTTTGGCTTTCAGCATGTTGCGCATGACGGCGCCCTGCGTATCCCACCAGTCGGCCAGGATGCGGACGTCCCAGCCGATGCAGAAGTGCTTTACGCCCATGTCGAGGTAGCGGCCGGCCTGTGTCGGGTCGCGCAGCTCGACACGGGGATGCAGGCCCTTCTTCAGGGCCATCTTGATGGTCTTGGTCTCGGCCGCCAGGACCTCGGCATCGCCATACTGGCCGGTCTTGCCGATGCTCATCGAGAAGTCGGAGGCGCCGAACTGCACCATGTCGATGCCGGGCACGGAAAGAATGCGGTCGAGATCGTCCACGCACGACTTCTTCTCGACCATGATGGCGATCACCACCTCGTTCAGCGCATCGACATAGGCGGGCGTGCCGCCCGTGCGCACCGTGCCGACGTCGCGCCGCATGCCCACGCCGAGGCGTCCGCGGCCGCGCGCGCCCTTGGCCATCGTCGTCTCGGCGCGCACCGCGTCGACCGCCGCCTTGGCGTCCTCGACCGAGCGGATATCGGCGAACAGCACGCTCTGGAAGCCGGCGCCGATCGCGCGCATCGCCTGGTGGGTGTACTGGGTCTGCTCGATCTTGATCATGCCCGACATGTTCATGAGCTCGAAGGCGCGGCCGAGATTGTCGAGGTCGTGCATGGTGAAGGGCGCGTACTCGGCGGTGAACTCGACATAGTCATACTGCTTGGAATGTCCGATCAGCTCGACCAGGGTCGGCCACGCCGACAGGATGTGGGTGCCCACGGTGGGCTTGCCGGCGTTGAGACATTCACGAAGCGGATTACGGCGCATGTTGTTTCCCCCTGGGGTCCAGTTCGGGCTAGTCTGACATCTTGTGTAGGGGGAGTGCCATGTTTCCGACGCGGGATAGTCTGACGATCTGCTTTGCGCATGCGGCATACCGGATGAAGGATCGGTTCGAGCTGCGCAACACCGGCATCAAGTGCTTCGAGGTGCGTGCCTACGACGATCTGGTGAAGCGGATCGGCGAGGCCGATGTCGTGCTGGCTTCCGGCATGTGGAAGAACGACCTGATCCCACATGCCTCGAAGCTGAAGTTCATCCAGTCGATCAGCTCCGGCATGGACCAGTATTCCAAGGAATTGCTGGGCGCGAAGGGCATCCGCTTGGCCAGCGCCGCCGGCGTCAACGCCCGCGCCGTGGCCGAGCACGCCATCGCCCTGGTCCTGGCCATCGCCCGGCGCCTGCCTGAGGCGCGCGATAATCAGCACAAGAAAATGTGGCGCGGCATGATCGGCGATCTCGCCCAGCGCGAGGACGAGCTCGGCGGCAAGACGCTGCTGGTGGTCGGCATGGGCCGCATCGGCAGCCACCTCGCCAAGCTCGCCAAGGCCTTCGACATGAAGGTGGTCGGCATCCGCCGCGATCCCAAGGCCGGCCTCAACGGCGCCGACT
This sequence comes from Reyranella sp., assembly GCA_052386855.1. Lineage (GTDB taxonomy): Bacteria > Pseudomonadota > Alphaproteobacteria > Reyranellales > Reyranellaceae > Reyranella. The sequence goes on along the minus strand of JBQTJT010000033.1, from coordinate 2,632 downwards.
CGATCCACGGCATGGGCGACCTGGTGAAGCTGGTGCCCGACGCCGATTTCGTGGCGCTCACCTGTGCGCTGACGCCCGAGACCACCGGCCTGATGAGTGCTGCCGCCTTCGCGGCCATGAAGCCGTCCTCGGTGTTCGTGAATGTCGCCCGCGGCAAGGTGGCCGACGAGGCGGCACTGATCGCCACCATGAAGGCCGGCAAGATCTGGGCGGCGGGGCTCGACGTCACGGTCGACGAGCCGTTGCCCGAGAGCTCGCCGCTCTGGACGATGCCCAACGTCTTCATCACGCCGCACACGGCGGGCGAGACGCGCGCCTACGAAGACAACGTCCTCGACATCCTGATGGAGAATCTCGACCGCCTGTGGCGGGACGAGAAGACGCTACGCAACCAAGTCCTATAGGGAGAGAACAAAGTGCCCGTCGCAGACCCCAACCGCGTGATCGTCACCGGCGAAAACCCGTTCATCCGCCTCAGCGAGAAGGACGGCGATCCCAACTCAACGGAAGCCAGCTTCTGGCGCATCCTGTTCTGCCCGGCCGGGCCGGGGCACGTGCTCTATCTCAAGAGCGAGCTGACGCAGGGCCGCTGGCGCATCTATTCCGACAACATCGCCATGGCGCGCTGGTTGCAGCAGACCGTGCAGGGCATGCTCAATCCCGAGCTCAAGGACACGTCGATCCCGGTGATCGATGCCGAGTTCGGCCGCTCGGGCGACCCTCGCTATTTCTGGACCGAGCATGTGTCGGCGGCCGATTCAGAGGTGGCGCTCACCTGGTACGATGCCGGTGATCCGTTGCTGATCCACACCCATCCCAACGAGGCCCCCAACCCGCGGCCCTATGGCGTCTGCACCGTGCTGATCCCCGTGATGGGCGCCCGGCTGACCGTGGACGGCGTGCAGGCCAAGGGTCTGCCGTGGAAGCGCGAGCGTGAGGGCCGGCCCTTCAGCACCTGCGCGCTGGCCTTCTCGGAAAGCTGGACGGAAGCGCGGTAGGCGGGGGCGCGCCAGCTAACCTTTGAGGTCGAAGGCGCGCGCGAGCTGGGTGTAGCTCTCGCGTCGCACTTCCTCGTCGTGCGTCCAGGTGACGACGGCCATTTCCTGGACGCCGACCTCTGCCGCCAGGTCACGGATTCGCCCCGCGACCTCGGGGCCGGTGCCGACGAAGGAATCCTTGCGGAACTGCTCCATGCGCGCCTGCTCATGCACGGTGAGTGGCACCTGTGCCGCGATCTTGGGCGCTTCCAGCGGTACCAGGATGCCCTTGTCGCGGTTGATGCGGGAGAGCGCGCGCGAGGTGAAGTGGTACTGCGCCTGCTCCATGGTCTCGGCGGCCAGCGCCCAGACGCAGAGGCCGGCGCGCGGCTGGGGGTGGCGCTCGCTCGGCCTATAAGTGCGCTGGTAGAGATCGATGGCGCGCTTGCCGCCGGCGCCGTCGCTGAAGAACCAGGCGTAGCAGTAGGGCAGACCGAATAGCGCGGCGACCTGGGCGCCGTAATCGGAGCTGCCGAGGATCCACACTTCCGGCGCCGTGGCGCCCTGTGGGAAGGCCTTTACCGCCGCGAAGGGATGGCGATCGACCAGGGGCTCGTTGTGCACCCAGGCGATCAGGTCGCGCACGTCGGAGGGAAAATGCTCGGGCCGTTCGTTGGCCGCAGGATTGAGGGCGAAGGCCGTGCGCCCATCCGAGCCCGGCGCACGGCCGAGCCCCATGTCGATGCGGCCCGGCGCCAGGGCATCGAGGACGCGGAAGACCTCGGCCACTTTGAACGGCGCATAGTGCGGCAGCATGATGCCCGCGCTGCCGATCCGGATGCGCTCCGTCGTGGCCGCGATCGCCGCGATCACGATCTCGGGCGCGGTGCCGACGATGGTCGGGTGATTGTGATGCTCCGACACCCAGAAGCGCTGGTAGCCCAGCGCCTCGCAATGCTTGGCGAGCGCCACGGTGTTGCGGATCGACTGGTCCTGCGGGCGCCCGGCGACGGCGATCGACTGGTCGAGGACGGAAAGACGCGTAAGCTTTGACATTGCAGGAGACGTAAGGCGTGCGCGCTACTCCGGCAAGGTCGCGATCATGTAGAGCGCCTGCAGCGTCGGCGTCGGCTTCTCCTGGGCGCCGAATGTCCTGGCGAAGATCGTGGCGATTTCGCCCGAGCGGTAGACCTGGCTCAGCGCACGATCGACGGCGAGGCGGAAGTCGCCGTCGCCGCGGCGCATCGCCAGCGCGAACGGCTCGATGGTGAGGAAGGTCGAGGCCAGCAGGATGCGGGCGGCGGCGGGATGGCCCTTGATCATGCCGGCCAGCATCGCGCGGCCGGCGAAATAGGCGGAGATGTTGCCTTTCTCGAGGGCCACCATCGCTTCGTCGAAGCTCGTGAACGGCACGACCTCGGCATTGACGTGCAGCGCCGCCAGCGAATTGCGCGTGCCCTGCTCGGTCAAGGTGCCGGCGACGACGCCCACTTTCTTGCCGGCGAGGAGCTTTAGGTCCTGCGGCCCATCGTTGCGGATGGCGAAGCTGGTGCCGTCGATGAAGGTCGGGATGGAGAAATCCACGACCTTGCGGCGCTCCACCGTCTGGGTGAACGAGTCGCAGAGCAGGTCGGCCTTGTTCTGGATGATGGCGT
>JBQTJT010000032.1:0-51143 GCA_052386855.1 Reyranella sp. | reverse complement strand
TCGTGGTCGCCGCTCTGCTCGTCGCATGGACACAAACCCCGTGGCCAGATCTCATGGTCGCCGTGGTGATTGCAGGTTTGTTCCTGCAGTCGGCATTTTCCATCATCAGGGACGCCCGCAAGGACTTGCGAATGGCTGCACCCCCGCCGCGAGAGGTCCGATCCTGACAGCGTCGTGATTGGCGAAATCGCAAGGAAGGTGCATGATCCGCCCATGTCGCGTCTGCGCCTCTTTGCCGGCCTGCTGGGCTGCCTCGCCGTTCTGGCGGCGGCGCTGCCTGCCATCGCCATCGCGGCGGCGCCGGTTCAGACGGCGACCGACGAGCCTTGCCAGCACTGCCCCGAGTGCGATGCCGGCCCCTGCGCGCCCGCGGCCGTGAGTTGCCTGCAGGCGTGCGTGGCCACGCCGCCGACGCTTGGCGTCGAAACCTTGGACCTGCCGTCGCTGTACACCCGCAAAACGAGCTGGCCGGCGCGGGCGGCCAGGCTGCACGGGCAGTCACCACCGCCCGATCCCTTCCCACCGAGATCCTGACCTTCTGACCGTCGATTGAACGTCGCGTGTCGCCGCGCGTGCACCCCTTCGTCCTGGGGGCGCGCGGCCGGTGGAAGGAAAGTCGCATGTCGAACATCGAAGGCCGCAAGGCCGGTCGCGGATTCGCGATCGCATCGGTTGCCGCCCTGGTCGGAATCGCGGCCGGCGCGGGCGCCATGCTGTGGCTGCGCGGCGACCTGCCGCCCGCCGCCGCCAGCACGTCCGCGCCAGTAGCAGCCGCGACCGGCCCCTGCGGCGGCAAGGTCAAGTACTACCGCAATCCGATGGGAGCGCCCGACACCTCGCCGGTGCCGAAGAAGGACTCGATGCAGATGGACTACATTCCCGTCTGCGAGGACGAAGGCGCACCGGAGGACGGCAATGTCGTCAAGGTGAACCTCGATCGCGTGCAACGGCTGGGCGTGCGCAGCGAGGCAGTTGAGGAGCGCACACTGGCCCGCACCGTGCGCGCCTTCGCCACCGTGCAGTACGACGAACGCCGCCAGACGGTGATCGCGCCGCGGTTCGGCGGCTGGATCGAGAAACTCCACGTCAACGCCACGGGCGATGTCGTGACGGCCGGTCAGAAGTTGTTCGAGGTCTACAGCCCAGAACTGAACGTGCTGCAGCAGGAATTCATGCTGTCGCGCGGCACGCAAGGCAGCGCCGACAACCGCCTGCGCAACCTCGACTATCCCGAGAGCGAGCTGGAAAAGCTGCGCCGCGGCGAACGCCCACCACGCACCATCGCCATGCCGGCACCGGCGGCCGGCACGGTGATCGAGAAGATGGCTGTCGAGGGCATGCGCTACCAGCCGGGCGAGACGCTGTTCCGGATCGTCGACACGTCGGTGATGTGGGTGCTGGCCGAGGTTTACGAGCAGGACCTCGCCTTCGTGAAGGCGGGTGACATGGCCAAGGTGACGGTCAACGCCTGGCCCGACCGACCCTTCCCCGGCCGCGTCACCTTCATCTATCCCGGCGTCAGCAAGGAGAGCCGCACGGCACGGCTGCGCATCGAGGTCGCCAACCCCGGCGGGTTGCTGCGCGCCGACATGGCAGCCACCGCCGAGATCGAGGCGCCGATCCCCGGCCGGTGGGTCGCCGTACCGGAGTCGGCGGTGATCGACAGCGGCAAGCGGCAGATCGTGCTGGTCGAGCGCGGCGAAGGCCGCTACGAGCCGCGGCCGGTGAAGCTCGGCGTCCGTGTGCCGGGCTATGTCCAGGTGCTGGAGGGGCTGAAAGCGGGCGAGCGCGTCGTCACCTCGGCCACCTTCCTGATCGACGCCGAGAGCAACCTGCGGGCTGCACTCGCGACGTTCACCCAAGGACGGCCGGCGGGAGACACCAAATGATCGCCGGCCTGATCCACTGGTCGGCACGCAACCTGTTGCTGATCTTCGTGGCCACGCTGGCCCTGGTCGGCGGCGGCCTCTATGCGGTCGGTCGCATCTCGCTCGACGCCATCCCCGATCTCTCCGACACCCAGGTGATCGTCTACACGGAGATGTCGGGTCAGGCGCCGCAGGTGGTTGAAGACCAGGTTACCTATCCGCTGACGACCGCCATGCTGGCGGTGCCCCGCAGCCGGGCCGTCCGCGGCTTCTCGTTCTTCGGCGTGTCGTTCGTGTACGTGATCTTCGAGGACGGCACCGACATCTACTGGGCGCGCAGCCGCGTGCTGGAGTACCTCAATTCCGGCGCCCAGAAGCTGCCGGCCGACGTCAAACCGACCCTGGGTCCCGACGCCACCGGTGTCGGCTGGGTCTTCCAGTACGTCGTGGTGGGCGCCAACCGCACCCTGGCCGAGCTGCGCTCGCTGCAGGACTGGTACATCCGCTTCGGTCTCGCCAAGGCCGAGGGCGTGGCCGAGGTGGCGAGCGTCGGCGGCTTCGTGCGGCAATACAACGTCGTGGTCGACCCCGTGAAGCTGCGCGGCTTCGGCGTGCCGCTGGCCCGCGTGATTGCCGCGATCCGTGCCTCCAACCGCGAGGTCGGCGGCCGGGTCGTCGAGATGGCCGAGACCGAGTTCATGGTGCGGGGCCGCGGCTACATCAAGAACACGGCCGACCTGGAGCAGATCGTGCTGCGCGCCGACGGACCGGTGCCGGTGCTGCTGCGCGACGTTGCGCGCGTCGAGTTCGGCCCGGACGAGCGGCGCGGCGTCACTGAACTCGACGGCGAGGGCGAGGTGGTAAGCGGCATCGTGTTGCAGCGCTTCGGCCAGAACGCGCTCGACGTGATCGCCAACGTCAAAGCCAAGCTGAAGGAGATCGCATCGGGACTGCCCGAGGGCGTGCGCATCGAACCGGTCTACGACCGTTCCGACCTGATCTATCGCGCCATCGAGACCCTGGTCCATACGCTGATCGAAGAGAGCATCGTCGTGGCGCTCGTCTGCTTCGTGTTCCTGCTGCACGTACGCTCGGCGTTGGTGGCGATCATCACCCTGCCGGTCGGCGTGCTGATGGCGTTCCTCGCCATGCATCTGCTGGGCATCGGCTCCAACATCATGAGCCTCGGCGGCATCGCCATCGCCATCGGCGCCATGATCGATGCGGCCATCGTCATGATCGAGAACGCCCACAAGCACCTGGAGCGTCTGAAACCGGGCCAGTCGCGCACCGAGGCGGTCATTGCCGCTTCCGTCGAAGTGGGGCCGGCGCTGTTCTTCAGCCTGCTCGTGATCACCGTGTCGTTCCTGCCGATCTTCACCCTTGAGGCGCAGGAAGGCCGGCTGTTCAAGCCGCTGGCCTGGACCAAGAGCCTCGCCATGGCGGCATCAGCGCTGCTTTCGGTGACCCTGGTCCCGGCGCTGATGGTGCTGTTCGTGCGTGGCCGGATTCTGCCGGAGCGGCGCAATCCGGTGAACCGGTTGCTGATCTGGCTCTACCGCCCGGCGATCCGGCTGGTGCTGCATGCACGCCTTCTCACCATTGCGCTGGCGCTGGCGATCCTGGGAGCCACGGCGTGGCCGGCGTCGAAGCTCGGCAGCGAATTCATGCCGAGCCTCGACGAGGGCACTCTGTTCTACATGCCGACGACGCTGCCGGGCCTCTCGGTCACCAAGTCGGCCGAGCTGCTGCAGACCCAGGACAAGATCATCCGGTCGTTCCCAGAAGTGGCCTCGGTTTACGGCAAGAGCGGTCGCGCCGGCACGGCAACCGATCCGGCGCCGCTCGAAATGTTCGAAACGGTGATCAACCTAAAACCCAGGTCGCAGTGGCGGGTGGGCATGAATGTCGATGCTCTGGTCGCCGAACTGGACAGGGCGCTGCAGTTTCCCGGCGTCAGCAATGCCTGGACCATGCCGATCAAGGCCCGCACCGACATGCTGGCCACCGGCATTCGGACACCCGTGGGCATCAAACTTCTGGGCCGCGACCTCGGCGAACTGGAGGCGCTCGCCCGCCAGGTCGAGGCGGCAGTGCGCGCCGTGCCCGGCACGACCAGCGCCTTCGCCGAGCGGGTCACCGGCGGCTCCTTCCTCGATATCGTACCCGATCGCTCCCGGTTGGCGCAGTACGGCGTGCTGATCGAGGATCTGCAGCAGGCGGTGTCGAGCGCGCTGGGTGGCGAGGCGGTAACCACGACGATCGAGGGGCGCGAGCGCTATACCGTCAATGTCCGCTACCCGCGTGACCTGCGCTCCGACCCTCAGACCATCGCCACCGACGTGCTGGTCTCGACCATGCGCGGCGGCATCATCCCGCTCGGCCAGCTCGCCGACGTGAAGGTGAACCAGGGGCCGACCACCATCCGCACCGAGAATGCCCAGCTCGCGGTCTATGTCTTCGTCGACTACCGCGACCGCGACCTCGGCAGCTACGTCGCCGATGCCCGGCACGCCGTGCAGGAGAATGTGAAGTTCCCGCCCGGCTCCTACGCCATCTGGAGTGGCCAGTTCGAGTTCCTCGAGCGGGCCGAGGCCCGGCTGCAGGTCGTCGTGCCGGCCACGCTGCTGCTGATCCTGGTACTGCTCTACCTCAACTTCCGGCGCCTGACCGAGACGCTGATCGTCATGCTATCGCTGCCCTTCTCGCTGGTCGGCGGCTTCTGGTTCGTGTGGTGGATGGGCTTCAACATGAGCGTGGCCGTCGCCGTCGGCTTCATCGCGCTGGCCGGCGTCGCCGCCGAAACCGGCGTGGTGATGCTGATCTATCTTGACCAGGCCCTGAAGGAACGGCAGCGACGCTGCGAGGCCGAGGGCCGGCCGCTCGACCGGTCGGACCTGCGCGCCGCCATCATGGAGGGTGCCGTCGAACGCGTGCGGCCCAAAATGATGACGGTGACCGCCATCATGGCCGGACTGCTGCCGATCCTGTGGAGCACCGGGACCGGCTCGGAGGTGATGCAACGCATCGCCGTGCCGATGATCGGCGGCATGGTGAGTTCGACCCTGCTCACCCTGCTGGTGATCCCGGCTCTCTACGCGCTGGTCAAGGGCTGGCACCTGCAGCCCGCACCAGCCGCCGTTCAGGAGGCACACGCATGAAACGCCTGGTTCTTCTCGCCCTGCCCGCCCTGCTCGCGAGCTGCGCGCAGTTCTCGGCCGACGGCGGCATGGGCGATGTCGCAAGTGGCGTCCGGCAGGAGATCGGCAAGGACGTGGTCAAGATCGCAAGCGGCGAGCAGGCGGCACGGGCGCGCGCGCAGGTCAATGCCCTGCTGGCCGGGCCGCTGTCGGCCGAGCAGGCGGTGCAGATCTCGCTGCTGAACAACCGCACCCTTCAGGCCGCCTACAACGACCTTGGGATATCGGAAGCGGCCTACGTCCAGGCGAGCCTGCCGCCCAATCCCAGCCTATCGCTGCTGCGGGTCGCCGGGACCGGAGTGGCCAACTTCGAGGTCCGGCTGATCGAGGACATCCTCAACCTGATCACCCTGCCGCGGCGCACCGCGATCGCCGCCGAGCGCTTCGAGCAGGCCCGCTACCGGGCGATCGGAGCCACCCTGCGTTTGGCGACGGACACCCGTCGCGCCTACGTGCGGGCCATCGCCTCGCGCCAGCAGGTCGGCTTCCTAGAACTGACAAGGGCCACGGCTGACGCCGCGGCGCGTTTGATCGCCGGAATCGGCGAAGCCGGCGGCGGCGACCAGCTCGACCAGGCCGAGATCGCCGCCTTCCGCGCCGAACTTGGCGCCCGCGTGGCTCAGGCAAAGCTGCGAGCCCATCAAGACCATGAGGCGCTCGCCCGGCTGCTCGGCCTCTCCGGCCCCGATCTCGCTTTCACCTTGCCCGCCGAACTGCCGCCCCTACCGCCGGCGCTCGACTCTCCGGTGGAGGTCGAGGTCGAGGCGATCAAGCGCCGCGTCGACCTCGAGATCGCGCGCCGCGAAGTCACGGCGCTCGCCAAATCGCTCTCCCTCACCGAGGCCACGCGCTACGTCTCGATGCTACAACTGTCGGGAATCTTCAACAACGAGACGGCCAACCCACTGACCAATTTCGACACCGCGATCAATCGCGGTGGCGGGCAGATCGACCTGCAGATCCCGATCTTCGACACCGGCGAGGCGCGCACGCGGGCGGCGCGCGAAACCTACATGCGGGCGCTGAACCTGCTGGCCGGCAAGGCCGTCGATGCCCGCTCCGAAGCACGTATCGCCTACGTGACCTACCGCGCCACCTACGATATCGCCCGCTCCTGGCGCGACCGCGTGCTGCCGCTGCGCCAGATCGTCTCGAAGGAGATCTTGCTGCGCTACAACACCGGCGCCCTCGCCGGCGAAGGACTGCGGGTCGACCTGTTCAAGTACCTCGCCGACACCCGCGTACGCATCGCGGCGAACGCGGCTTCGCTCGACGCCAGGCGCGACTTCCTGCTCGCCGTGGCCGACCTCCAAGCGGCACTCACCATCGGCGTGGAACCGCCGAATAGCGTCGAGCCGGCCTCACCTTCGCCATCGATGCGATGACGAGTCTAAGCGCGCTGATTCGCTAGTGTTTATGGGCCGGTCTTGCGCCGGCACCCTCGTAGCCCCTCAACGTCTGGTACATCACCTGTGGGGCTAACAGCGTCGCGCGTGTGGCCAGATGGGTGTGCAGGCGCTGGACATCATCCTGGACCGTCTGGAGGAGCGCGGAATCGCCTTTCGCCGCAACATCGCGCCAGCCAGATCATTAGGCGTATAACAGCGGCGGCGGTATCCGTGGTCGCCGACCTCAAGGTCGAGGGCAACCTGGTGGTCGGCCGTAGCACTTGCGAGTATTGGATCTGATTGCGCTGGGCGTGGTTTCGGCGTGCTTGACCCAATTCTGGCACGCACTTTGGGTGATGAGGCCTTTGCGTAGGCAAAGATCACCCGTGCTGCCCGGCGCATAACTAGAGGCCAGTGGTTCATCTGCACCACCAGCACATCCGGCAAGTGCCACACCCATCAACATCGAAGCAACCCAATGCATTGTACTTTCCCTTGCATGCCGCGATAGCGGCGGTTGTGCCCGGAATGCTTCGATCCTTCTCGCCACAACCGGCCACGACAATGGAGCCGTGCCTCAGAGAGTCTTGTCGATCTTCGTCACCGTGATCGCTCCATTGACGCGGTCCGCCTCGAATTTAACCTTGTCGCCGGCCTTCACCTTGGCGAGCATTGCTGGATCGGCCACTTGGAAGACCATGGTCATCGAGTCCATGTCGAGGTTCTTGATAGGCCCGTGCTTGAGGGTGACCTTACCAGCTGCCTGGTCGACCTTGATCACCTCGCCGCTAACCGGAACCGCCGATGCAATCCCTGCAGCTGCAGGTACCGCGCCTGCCTTCTGAGGAGCTGCGTTGGAAGCGGACTTCTTGGACAGCCAAGCCTTGAACTCACCGATCTCCTTTTCCTGGGCGCGGATGATGGCTTCGGCCATCGCCTTGGTTTGAGGATCCTTGCCGTTTTTCAAGACGACGCGCGACATGTCTATGGCGCCCTGATGGTGGGAGATCATCGCGCAGGAAAAAGCGACATCCGGATCGGAAATCATGATTCCGGCCATCATGGATGGATGCATCTTGGTCATGGCCTCCATGTACCCTTTTTGCGCATTCGTCATTTTGGCCATGGACGCTTGCATCTCCGGCGACTGCATCATGGGGGATATCGTCTTGCCATCTGACATCGCTTTGCCCGAGACGGCGCGGCACGCCTCTGGGAGTTCCATTGCCGAATGGGGAGCGGCCGAAGTGCCTGCAGACTGAGAGGCGGCGGGTAGGGCTAAACCGATGGCAATCGCGAAAGCTATAGAGGAAGCGGGAATAACTTTCATGGCAATCTCCATTGGCGAACCATGTCGCCTTAAGTGAAACGCCACATTCGAAGATGGGTTCCCTTGCTTTCCGCAACCGTAGAAGCCGCCAATGCCCATAGCAAAGCAGAACGTCGTCCGGAATGCATCCAGCTCTATACAGTTGTCCTGATTTGGACACTTCCGAGAGAATTAAGAGGGTTGCCTGAGCTGACAGGCCGCATCATTGGCGCGGCTAAACCAGAGGCACTCGAAAATATTCGACTGCCTCGCTATCTGTCTTACCAAAGCGGAAGACTGTCGCACCCTGAAACAGGCTAATGAGTGAGTGCTCTTGTAAAGCGGCAACTGTGTCAGCGCTTACCAGCACTATGACTTCGTCACTGATAGCCATGAACTCCTTGCCGGTTTGCTCAAGGTGCTGCGCCACATTCACCGAGTCCCCTACCACCGTGTAGTTAACGCGTCCGATCGAACCGATGTTCCCCGCTACGACCGGCCCGGTATGGATACCAACTCGGATTCGGACCGGTCGCTTGCCCGCACTCCGGCGAGTAACATTGTCGTCTTGCACGGTGCGGACGATATCGAGTGCGGCGCGGACTGCGGCATCAGCGTGGTCGCTGGGGCCGGATATACCGCCCCACACCGCCATCACCGCATCACCGATGTACTTGTCAACGACCCCGCATTCGCGCTCGATGCAAGTGTGGAGAAGCGTGAAGTGCTCATTCAGTAGCTCGACGACTTCGTCACCGACCAAGCCACGGGTCTCGTCAGAAAACTGAACGATGTCCGTAAACATCACCGTCACCAATTCCTTTTGCGAGGGCAACCCTGCCTCGCCGGCCTCCATGATCCGGGGAATAAGGCCTTTGGGCACGTAGGCACCGAACCACCGAAGGGCGGCTCGCGCCCTGTCCAGACTGTAGCCAGCGTCGTCAATCTCGCGCACGCGGGAGGGTAGATAGTGGACCTGGTCGAGTTCAAGTCGACCAATAGCCCTGGCGGCCAACGTAATTGTACCGATCAGACGCCCCACCCTTAGACTGACGAATGTTGCGAGCAGGAAAGCGAAGATCAAGGTAGCTGCTCCAACCATTGCCCCGCTCGCAAGATTGGAGATCGTGCTCGTGACCTCTCCAATCGGAAAGTATCGACCGACTAGCCATGGGCTGGGTCCATAGCCTGCCACGGGCTGATGCACGAAAAGCCACTTCTTGCCCTGAACCTCTGCAACGTGCCCAAGATCATGGATGTCAGGGTCAAACCACATGCTCGGGGCGGGCTTGCTCCAGATCGCAGCGAGCACGGCATCATTGACTCCATCAATTGCCGGCAGGGGCGTCACTACCGAGAGGTCCAGCCCCCGAGGGTTGATTAATCGATGATGGGCCAAGACCTTGTTGCGATCGACAAGAATGAAATAGACCCCTGCGCCGCCGTCGGTTGCCTCAGAAATCCGTCTTGAAAGTTCACCAATTGCCACAGTTACTACAAAGGCGCCGGCGAGTGCGCCATCAGCGCTCTCGATCGGCACACCGACTTTGATCACCGTCTGCCCGATCTCGGAACTCCAAAGCGGTGGGCTCCAGAACACCCGTGGACCAGCCTGCCAGAGCCTTCCTTCCAAAAGATAAAGGGAGTGTTCTGCCTGGACCGTGTCGTCATACAGGTAAGATCCGTCCGGCATACGCACGACGCGGTGGATGTGCCGATCGACGCCCTGGAATTCGGCCATCGCCACCCCCGGCATGCGAACAACAGCCAGGCTCAGTGCTTCCGCCAGCCCTTCGCTTGACACACGCTCTATGTGCTGGGCACCAGCGAGAATCGCGAAAAGATCAAGCTGCGCCGCGATAGGGTCTAGTAACTCCTTTATGCGCCGGACTTCATCTTCGACAAGGCGATGCGTGCGATCGTGCAACATTTTCTCAGTGGTGACGGTCGCACCGTAAAGGAGGGAAAAATAGGCAATGCCAGACACCAGCGCGACGACTGTGAAAGCAGCCGCCAACACCATAAACATTGCAATCCGCCGCCGCGGTGGCGCGATGCTTTCCTTTGTCGACAGACCGTCTGTCATTGCATCTCCATGCAATGAAATGTGATAACGCGAGCCGCGCCGCCGGTGTCAGCGTTGTTTTTCGAGCTATAAATACTCGCAGCCTGGCCGTGAGGTATACCGATCAAAATGCCGATAACGATACTGCCGTGCCGGTACTCCGAACGACACTGATGATCGAGAAAGTACGGTAAATGGAGGTCAGAATCTTGTCATACTCGTATAGCGGCGCATTCGTGACGTAGACGACATCGCGAGCTTGCAGTCCAAATTGCTGTCCGACGAGCATCGATGCGGGCTGCAGCAGGTCCAGTCGAAAAACCCGCGCCCGGGCTGCGGGATTGCTCTGCGAATCACTCATTCTGAACACATAGACACCGGTCTTGTTGGCGCGAAGATCATTCAAGCCGCCGGCCTGTCCCAGCGCCTCGATGAGCGACGTGTTATGCTTGGCCATCTCAACATTACCGGACTTCACGACCGCGCCTAAAACCGTGAAAACCCGCGAGTTTGGCCGGATCACGATTTCATCGCCCTTCTGGATAGGAATATCGCCGCCGGCCAGAAGTTCAGAATATTGGGCGGTCAGGATCACATTCCCTTGCCGCCGTACCACGACCTCAAGCTGCGACGCTGCCCCCGACGCAGGGCCGCCGGCCCGGTTGATGGCGTCAACCACGGACCTCACGCCTTCGAGAATGGAGATGCGCCCGGGATTCTTGATGTCTCCCGAGATCATCACCGTGTGCGTCCGATCGGCAACGAATTCGACGATGACCTGCGGATCCTGGGCCTTGCCGGCGAGCTGCTGGGCAATTCGTCGTTCGATCTGGAGGAGGTCGAGACCGGCGACACGGACAGTCCCTACGAAGGGGATGTTGATCGTGCCATCGTCCAGAACACGTTGGCTGCCAAAATCGGCGCCCGGCTTCTGAATCGTCGGAAAGATACTGCCTTCATAGGGCTCGAAGATGCGTACCTTCAGCGCGTCTCCAGCCGCCACCGCGACCTTACCACCGGCCGATAACGAACTGGTGATCGACGGACGATCGATAGTCGCCGGCTGAAGATACGCGGCAATGGTGGTCGGCGTGAGATCGATCACATCGAACGGGAGTGCTTCGCTGCTGGTTCCACTGGCACCACCCATCCACGGCCCATCGCCAGGCAAGGCAGAGCACGCGGCGACACCGATACCCAAGCCAAGGACAATGGCGAAAGGTTGCGGAGCAGCGCGCAGCCAACTCCAATTTGTCAAATTCCGACCTCCGTTCGGAACGGTCGCACTATGAAGTGCCTTATCTCGTCTCTTCCCATAATCGCACCATTGACGCGGTCCGCTTCGAATTTAGCCTTGTCGCGGCCTTAACCTTGGCGAGCATCGCCGGATCGGCCATCTGGAAGACCATGTTCGTCGACCCCAGCGGAATCGCTATCGTTTATTGCGTCGGGCGTCAGCATCGATGCGCGCTTGCTTACCCCGGATTTCCGCCGACCACGTGCTCTTGATGAATGCCAAGGACGCCGCGATCTCTTCGTCGGTTAGACGCTGCTCAAACGCTGGCATATCGCCCTGATATCCAGCCCCGTAGGCTGCGGGGCCGTACTTCGTAATTTGAAAAAGCATCTCGTCGGGATGATGCCATGTGTGACCCGAGGCATCATGCGGAGGAGCCGGCAATCGGCCATTCGGCATTCGCTTCTGCCAATTAGCTTGGCCTTCAAGCGAAGCCCCGTGGCAACTCGCACAAGCCTGCGCGTATATGCGCTTGCCGATCTCGACTTGTGCGACGTCGGTTGGATCGATACGCGGGATCCGAGAGCGTTCAAAGACGAAATAGGATATGACGGCCACGGAGAGAAGAAAGGTACCAATAAATAGCCACGCAAAAAGATGCTTATTTTGCGACCGACCTGGTCGCGGTCTTCTCGTAGATCTTGACAATGTTTGGACCATCTTCTCTCAGTTATCTCTCGTTATCATCGCGGCGCGGTCCCTGCAGTCGGCATTCTGACTCAAGACATAGGACCGAAAGCACGCGACCGGACCGCTTGCAGGTCACTGCATAGACGACCACCGTCGAAGAGAGGTTGCTCGTTACGATCCGCTCCGGAATGCACGCCAAGCGATCGAGAACTGCCTGGAGCTCCCGATCGCTTGCAAGCGCTGCGCTCGAAATCGCCCATCCGATGCTGGATAAGCCGATGGCTACGATCGATGCCAAGACGAATTTCGTCATGGGGCGCTTTCAGGAGGCGACGGACGGTCAGTGACCCTTGCCGATCTTCGTCACGGTGATTGCACCATTGACGCGATCGGCCTCGAATTCGATCTTGTCGCCGGCCTTTACCTTATCGAGCATCGATGGATCGGCTACGCGGAAGACCATCGTCATGGAATCCATTTCGAGATTCTTTATGGGCCCGTGTTTGAGCGTAACTTTTCCCGCCTCCTTGTCGACTTTGACGACCTCGGCTTTCACCATGTTCCCATCGGCAAGTGCCGGCATGATGAACAAGGAAGCGACGGTTGCGATCAGGAATGTTCTCTTCAGCATCTCACTGTCCTCCGGTTGGTTGACTACTCGACGACGATTGTTCCGAACATGCCGGCCTGCCGATGGCCGGGGATGAGGCACGAGAAGTCGAAGGTTCCCGCCTTGGTGAACTGCCAGAGGATCTCCCCGGTTGCCTTGGGCTTCAGGCGCTTGGCATTGGGGTCGTCGTGCTCCATGTCGGGGTTCTTCAGCATCTCCTCCATGTGCTTGAGGTTCTCCTCGACCGTGCCGACGACGAATTCATGGTCGAGTACACCGTTATTGCGAAGCTGGAAGCGAACCTGCTCACCCTTCTTGAACTTGAGCTTGTCGGGCAGGAACAACATCTTCCCGTCATCCTCGCGGAAGACGATCTGGACGACGCGCGCGGGCTTCTTGGGATCGCCCGGCTTGCCATATGCCGTGTCGTCGGCATGGGAATGGCTTTCTCCCGGCTTGTGGCCTGGAGCAGCAAGGGCGCCGCCGGAGATCAAGCCTGCGACAACGACCGACGCGAGCAAGTGTTTCATTTTCATGGGAATCTCCTGTTGAGTGTTACTTGTGGCCGCCGTGTCCGCTCGGCTTGACGACTTTCATTGCTTCGCCGGGCTTCGCGGCCGTCTTGGGAACAGGCGGGCGCGTGGTGGCAGGCTTCGGCCCCTTCCATTCCCAGGCCACCGTGCCGGGTGGATTCTGATAATGGCCGGGATCCTTGTAGTCGCCGGATGCCAACCCCTCGCGCACCTTCACGACCGAGAACATGCCACCCATCTCGACCGCACCGAACTGGGAGAAGCCGGTCATCATCGGCAAGGTGTTGTCGGGCAGCGGCATTTCCATCTCGCCCATGTCAGCCATGCCGGCGCTGCCCATTGCCATGTACTCCGGCACCAGCCGCTTCATCTGCTGGGAGAACTGTCTCTTGTTGACGCCGATGAACGTGCGGATGTCGTGACCCATTGCGTTCATGGTGTGATGCGACTTGTGGCAGTGAATGGCCCAGTCGCCCGGATAGATCGCGTCGAATTCGTAGGCGCGCATGGCGCCGACCGGGATGTCGATCGTGACTTCGGGCCAGCGCGCCTCCGGGCGCACCCAACCGCCGTCGGTGCACGTCACCTCGAAATCGTAGCCGTGCATGTGGATCGGATGGTTGGTCATGGTGAGGTTGCCGACGCGGACCCTCACCCGATCGCCCTTGGCGATGACCAGCGGATCTATGCCCGGGAACACACGGCTGTTCCAGGTCCACATGTTGAAGGCGGTCATCTCCGCGACCTTGGGCACGTAGTTGCCGGGGTCGATGTCGTAGGACGCGAGGAGAAAGACAAAGTCGCGATCGACGCGATGCAGCTTGGGATCGCGCGGATGGACGACGAAGAAGCCCATCATGCCCATTGCCATCTGCACCATCTCGTCGGCATGCGGGTGGTACATGAACGTCCCGCTCTTCATGAGCTGATACTCATAGACGAACGTTTGGCCCGGCTTGATGTGGGGTTGGTTGAGCCCACCGACCCCGTCCATGCCGCAGGGCAGAAGCTGACCATGCCAATGGATCGTCGTATGCTCGGGCAGCCTGTTGGTGACGAAGATGCGCACCTTGTCGCCCTCGACCGCCTCGATGGTCGGGCCGGGGCTCTGGCCGTTGTAGCCCCACAGCCGTGCGATCATGCCGGGCGCCATCTCGCGTTCGACCGGTTCGGCAACGAGATGAAACTCCTTCCAGTCGCCGTTCTGCCGCCATGGCAGGGTCCAGCCGTTCAAGGTTACCACCGGCTGGTAATCCGGCCCGCTCTTGGGATAAAGCGGCGGTTGCATGGTGTTGGTCGTTGTCGTCGGCGCTTCGGGAATCGATTGAGCCTGCACGCGACCGCTGACCGCGGCGGCGCTGAGAAGGGCGAGGCCGGAAGCCCCGACGAGATCACGTCTGGAGAGAGACACGTCGTTCTCCTTTCCTAAAATCCTAGAGGGATGGTTTCTGGTGGGGGAGTCGTATTGATGACTCCCGACGGCGGGACGGTACCGCCCACAATCAATGCCGCCTGCAAGTCGGCGATCGCTAGATGGTAGTCGCGCAGGGCGTCCACCGACGCGACGTTGGCCGAGATGCGCTCGCGCTCCTCGACCAGGAGTTCGAAGACGTCGATCAACATGCCGTTGTAGCGCAACAACACTTCCGCCGAGATTTGGCGGCGCAGCGGCAAGATACGCGTCTGATAGTATCGTGCGATGTCGTAGGTCGCCCGATAGGTCGTGTATGCCACGCGAGCTTCGGAGCGCGCATTTACGGAACGTTCAGTCAGGCGATTGACCGCCCTCATGTACGTTTCGCGAGCGGTTGCAACCCTCGCCTCGCCTGTGTCGAAGATCGGTATCACTATGCCCAGCTCGAGACCGTAGCGATTCTTCGACGACTGCTCGCCGGCGTCGTTGGTCTCGACCTCATTCCTGTAGCCCAGGGCCAACTCGAGGAAGGACAGGTAGCGCGTCGCATTCACGAACCCGACTGACTTGGCCAGGGTCACGATCTCGTAGCGGAGAATAATGAGGTCGACTCGCCGTCGCATGGCTTCGACCTCGACATCAGCCAGCGTATCCGCTGCGGCAGGCAATGCAGGAAGCCGCGCCGGCAGCTTGTAGGCGAGGTCGGAACCCCACAGGCCCAATATCCGATTCAACGCTTCCCGTGTCCCGGCAACGCTCAGCCGAGCCTGAGCCACCTGGGCGCTCAGATCGGCGTAGAAGACAGAGACGCGCGCCTGATCGAGCTTGTTGGCGGCGCCGGTTTCGCCGAGCTGCTTCATCATCTTGGCCGAGGCATCGGCGGTTTGCCGGGACTGTTCGAGCAGCGCCAGACGCTGTTGTGCGGCGATGGCACGGACATAGGCGCGCCGCACGTCAACGGTCAGGCTCAATGTCGTGGCAACCGCCCGATAGCGTGATTCCTCGAATTCGCGCTTCGCGATTTCCGTCCTTCTCGGCAGGGTGGCAAATGCGAGCAGGTTTCCAATGAGCTGGAATCCGACTTCCGCGAAGCCGCCCGTGCCGAAGGTGCGTCCCACGATGATCGCGGGATTTGGTGGCAAACTCGTCTGGACATATTCCGCTTCGGAGATCCCGAGGTCATTGTACGCAGCTTGCAGCCCCCGATTGTTGAGTAGGGCGATCTGAACGGCTGTATCCTCACTTAACGGTTCGGACAGCAAGGCTTGTACACGCTCGCGCGCACGGCGCGTTTCCTCGGCCGAGGAAAGCTTCACAGCATCTTTGCCAATCTCCTGGCGGACGCTGTCTGTAACGGGCGCCATGCCGCCGTCGCCAGTGAACTTGGCACATCCCGCCGCCAGCAAACTGAGCAGTGCGGCGATGGCAACTTTCGACAGCGCGTTCACGGCGACCGTCCGGCGCCCGGCGCGACGCTGTCATTGAGTTCTTTCCACGGCTTCAGCCCGACCGGCACATGCGCGGCGGTTCCGGCCATGACGGGCTTGTCGGGCATGTCCGCCGCAGGCGCCTGAGGATCGGCGGGATCGGGCGACGGCATTTCGGGCAGCGGCGGGGCACTGCAGCCTGACAAAAAGACGCCAAGCACCATGAACAGGTTGAGTTTCATCTGGAACAATCCGGAATCGCGTAGCGGTGATCGGGAACACGACGCACCTGCGCTGCGCCACGTCACGTGGCGGAGGCAGGCCGAGGTTCCGCGTCAGTCGGATATCCGAACGCCTGAGGCCTCACGACGAGGCAGCGACCGGACACGCGCCTGAGGCGCGGACCGCGCTAGGCGATTTTTGGAGGGCGTTCCATGCGGTCGCCGAAACGACCGTGGAGAACCTGGGAAATTCCCCTAAGATGCAGCGCCGATCTGTCGGGACCGGTAACGAGGCCTGCGGGAAGTGCCGCAAGAGGGGCATGACAGGCCATCGTGCAACAGCCGGTGGCGTGCTTCCCGTCACCCTGATCTTCGGAGCAGGGTTGGCCGTCGGTCTTTGCGGCATGCGCCTGGTTCGGCGAAACCGCCGTCACAGCGCTGCTCCTATCGACAAGATTCGCCTCGTCGTTCAATGCCGCGACCGCAGGAACCTGCGCCCCATCGGCGACGTGACTGCCGTGTGCCGCAGCCGTCCCAACGGACAGAAAGAATCCCATCGCCGCGAGCGACAAGGCTCGCAGCAACCAGGAAACGGGATGGGCTCCACGCATGATCGGGAACGTGCGCCGCGTCTCGTGTCCTGTCAATCGCGAGGCGCGATCACTTTGGTGCGACATGAATTCACCGTTTCCGAAAGAAAATTGCCGCAAGGCCCGGCACCTCAATGCGTGCCCGTGCAGCGATGGACTTCGACTGTGACGTGGGAGAGGCCCTCGATGCCTGCAAGGCGCGCCTTGTAGGCATCGACCGGCTCGGGCGCATCGGACACCAGCGATACGATGGCAGCGTGATGACCCGGACCCAGCCGCCAGACATGTAGATCGGCGATGCTGTCATGGCCGGCTTCCAGCCGCTCGCGGATCGCCGCGCTCAAGTGTCGACTGGGCGCGGCGTCGAGCAACACGGCTCCGGCATCGCGGATCAACTTCCATGCCCAATGGGCGATCACCAGCGCGCCGACCACGCCGATGACCGGATCAAGCCAGGTCCAGCCATAGAAACGCGCCGCCATCAGGCCGACGATCGCCAGCACCGACGTCAGCGCATCGGCCAACACATGCAAATAGGCCGCGCGCATGTTGTGGTCATCGTGATGATGATCGTGATCGTCATGTTCGCGGTCATGATCATGGCCACGGTGATGTCCTCCGCCCAGCAGCCAGGCGCTGAGCAGATTCACACCGAGGCCGACGACGGCGATGGCCGTCGCTTCGGTATAGTGGATGGCCACAGGATTGAAGAGACGAACAACCGACTCGTAGCCGATCATCAGGGCGACCAGGGCGAGCACGATGGCGCTGGTGAAGCCCGCGAGATCGCCGAGCTTTCCAGTGCCGAAAGCGAAACGCGGATCGCGGGCGTGTTTGCGCGCGTAACGATAAGCGAAGGCCGCGATGGCGAGCGCACCGGCATGGGTCGACATATGCCAGCCGTCGGCCAGCAACGCCATGGACCCGAATACCGTACCGCCCACGATCTCGACGATCATCATCGCAGCGGTGAGCCCAACCACCAGCCAAGTCCGCCGCTCGTTACGGTCGTGGCCCGCGCCAAGGAAAACGTGATCATGGCCCCAAGCTTGGAGCGAATTGCTGTGCATCAGCTGTTCCTGTCTATCTACTAGCGCCGGCGGCTATCGAGCACTTCGAGCAATTCGTCGATCTTGGACTTGCGCTCGCGCTCGGATCCGGCATGGAAGGCGTGCGCCACGCAATGCTGGAGATGGTCGTTCAGCGTCTCCTGCTCGACCTTATCGAGGGCGGCACGCACGGCACGGATTTGCGTCAGAACGTCGATGCAGTAGCGCTCCTCCTCGATCATGCGTGCCACGCCGCGCACCTGACCCTCGATGCGATTAAGCCGAGCTCGTTGGGATTTCTTCACTTTCTCGTCCATGGCTTGAACGATACCTCCGTAGGGTATATATGGCAAGTTCGAAAGGACGCCCAAACCATGCAGAATGAGCACCGCCAGCACGGCCCCCATTGTAACCACAATCACGCAGAGGCGGCGATCGATCCAGTTTGCGGCATGAAAGTGACCATAGAGGGCGCCAAGAACAAGGCTGCCCATGACGGGCAGAACTACTTTTTCTGCAGCGCGCGCTGCCTCACTAAGTTCACCGCCGAGCCCGCGCGTTACTTGAAACCAGCCGAGGTATCGCCAGCGCCGCCGGTCGCCGCGGGAACGATTTTCACCTGCCCAATGCATCCGGAGATCAAACAGGTCGGACCCGGAAGCTGCCCGATCTGCGGCATGGCGCTCGAGCCGCTGGATGTTACGGCCCAGACTGGCCCGAACATGGAACTGATCGATATGACCCGGCGCTTCTGGATCGGGTTGGCGTTAACGCTGCCGGTTGTCGTTCTGGAGATGGGCGGTCACATTCCGGGGCTGGATTTGCATGGCCTCGTGCCGCCCCGGATTTCTGTCTGGATTCAGTTCGCGTTGGCAACGCCCGTCGTGCTGTGGGCAGGTTGGCCGTTCTTCGTGCGCGCCTGGGCATCTGTACTCAATCGCAGCCTCAATATGTTCAGCCTGATCGCGCTCGGCACAGGCGCGGCGTATGCCTACAGTGTCGTCGCCGCGTTGGCGCCACAGCTCTTTCCCGCCGGCTTTCGTATGACGGACGGAACGGTGGCGATCTACTTCGAGGCCGCTGCCGTCATCACCGTCCTTGTATTGCTCGGCCAGGTGCTGGAATTGCGCGCACGGGAACGCACAGGCGGCGCCATCCGCGCTCTGCTCGATCTTGCACCCAAGACCGCGCGACGCCTCAAGCCCAATGGCGAGGACGAGGAGATCACGCTCGACGCTGTGCAGGTTGGCGACCGGCTGCGCGTGCGGCCGGGAGAGAGTGTCCCGGTCGATGGCGTCGTCGTCGAAGGCGGCGGCAGCATCGACGAATCGATGGTCACCGGTGAATCGATGCCGGTCCTAAAGGCGTCAGGCGACCGCCTGATAGGCGGCACCGTGAATGGTACGGGTGCGCTTGTGATGAGCGCCGAGAAGGTGGGCTCGGAAAGCATGCTGGCGCGCATTGTCGCCATGGTGGCTGAAGCTCAACGCTCGCGTGCGCCCATCCAACGCCTGGCCGACACTGTCGCAGGCTGGTTCGTGCCCATGGTGGTCGCCGTCGCTGTGATGGCCTTTGCCGTCTGGGCGATCTGGGGGCCCTCGCCCGCGCTAGCCTACGGCCTGGTTGCCGCGGTTTCGGTGCTGATCATCGCCTGCCCCTGCGCACTGGGACTCGCAACGCCGATGTCGATCATGGTCGGCGTCGGCAAGGGAGCGTCAGCGGGTGTGCTTATCAAATCCGCCGAAGCGCTTGAACGCATGGAGAAGGTTGACACGCTGGTCGTCGACAAGACTGGCACTCTGACGGAGGGCAAGCCGCGCGTCGTCGACATTGTGCCATCAGCTGGCCTGTCCGCTGACGAGCTCCTGCCGCTGGCGGCTGGACTTGAGCGGTCGAGCGAGCATCCTCTGGCGGCTGCCATCGTGGCTGGCGCGCGCGAGCGCGGTCTTGCGCTACCGGAGGCCGCCGACTTCGCCTCGCTGACTGGCAAGGGGGTGACCGGCAGCGTTTCTGGCCGCCGCGTCGCGCTGGGCAATGCCGCTCTCATGGCCGATCTCGGTGTGCCCCTGGGCGACCTCGCGGTTAAGGCGGACACGTTGCGGCGCGACGGCGCTACGGTACTTTTCGTTGCGATCGACGGCAAGCCGGGTGGTCTCATCGCCGTCGCCGACCCGATCAAAGCGACCACAAAAACGGCACTCGACGAACTGCGCGCTGACGGCGTGCGGATTATAATGCTAACGGGCGACAACAAGACGACGGCTCAGGCGGTCGCCGCCCAGCTCGGCATCGCCGATGTCGAGGCTGACGTGCTGCCGGCCGACAAGCACCGCATCGTGCGGAAGCTGCGGAGCGAGGGCCGCGTCGTCGCCATGGCCGGCGACGGCGTGAACGACGCCCCAGCGCTCGCCGAGGCTGATGTCGGCATCGCCATGGGCACAGGTACGGACGTAGCCATCCAGAGTGCCGCGGTCACGCTTGTAAAAGGCGATCTCGCGGGCATCGCGCGCGCGCGCAAGCTCAGCCGCGCCACCATGAGCAACATCCGCCAAAACCTGTTCTTTGCCTTCATTTACAATGCAGCCGGCGTGCCGATCGCGGCCGGGGTACTCTATCCGGCGCTGGGCCTGTTGCTCAGCCCAATGGTAGCTGCACTCGCTATGGCGCTAAGCTCCGTCAGCGTCATCCTTAACGCCCTGCGTCTCAGGCGATTGACGTTGTGAACTGCCGTCTAAGTGGTACCGCATCGCTCGACGATGGTGTTTGCCCGGGCTGAACGTAGTCCTTGACTCTGGACCTGCCTCCAACCCGTACAATTAGGCGGCAACGTGAAGGAGACTCTCGCAAGTTTCCTCTTCTCGTTCAAACATCCCCTTTCCGTAGAGCGCGGGCGCCTAGCCGTGTTCACGCTTAACGGCAATCCCGTCATCGACACGCCGCGGCCGTTCAGCATGGATGTAGCGCAGCTCTGCGTCGTACTCGATGAAATGCCCGGCGTCGTCAGGCACGGCCTGTTCTTGACCCAAGCCGATGGCGTGCTGGCCGAGGACAAGATGGGTGCGTGTCGCAGCGCGTTCGGCTTACGAAGCCTTAGTATTGCCGTCGCCGGTCACAAGCGCGGCGTCAACGATAACCTGCGCCTCGAGCAGGATATTGCGCAAATGATCCTCGCCACGAAAACTCTCGGCGTAAATCTTGTAGATGTCTTCCGTGCCGGACGGTCGTGCGGCAAACCAGCCACTTTCCGCGACGATCTTGATTCCGCCAATGGGCGCGTCGTTTCCCGGAGCGTGGCTCTGTACACTCATGACGGGCTCTCCAGCCAACTCCGTCGTTCGCACCTGTTGCGGTGAAAGACTTGCCAGTTTCCGCTTCTGATCGACGGTGGTGGGTGCTTCGAACCGGTCGGCTACCGACCCGCCGAGTTCGCGGGCCAGCTCACCATAGAGCATCCCAGGATCCCGGCCGGTGCGCGCGGTAATCTCGGCGGATAGCAGCGCGGACGCAATGCCGTCCTTGTCTGTCGTCCACACATTGCCGCTCCGGCGAACGAACGATGCTCCGGCACTTTCCTCGCCTGCAAAGCCCAGAGAGGCGTCGAAGAGTCCATCGACAAACCATTTAAAGCCAACGGGAACCTCGTAGAGTTTGCGACCCAATCGCGCGGCGACGCGATCGATCATCGCGCTGCTGACTACGGTCTTGCCCACCGCGGCGTTCTTGCTCCAGTCGGGGCGATGGCGAAACAGATAGTCGATCGCAACCGCGAGGTCACGCTCGCTGGCGCGTTCGGTCTCTTCGCATGGGAACGCGGAATCGAGGGTAAGAACCTCGACGAAGCCCGTGCGGCGGTCGTCAACGTGATTGTCATGGTCCAGTCCTTCTACCTGCTCAACTGCCGCAGCCGGACCCGCTCGTTTTTTTCCATGGGTCCATTCTCCAATCCCTGGCTGATCGCCGGCCTTCTCGCGACCTGGCTCGCGCAGATCGCCTTCACCTATTTGCCCGTGATGAACCGGATCTTTCACACCGCTCCGGTGCGGGCCGAAGCCTGGCTTTATATCGTCGCCATCGGAGTCTTCGCCTTCGCCATGGTCGAGTTGGAAAAATGGTTGCTCTTCCGTGCGCCACATTTGTCTCGAAAGTCCGTCACATGATTGAAATCGCAGTTTACGATACCAAGCCCTACGATCGCCAATACCTTTCTCAGGCTCCCGCCAGCGAGCGCGTCGCTGGGTGCTTTCATGATTTTCGACTCAGCGCGGGAACCGCTCAGGCGGCCAAGGGCGCGCAAGCCGCGTATGGGTCTTCGTCAACGATCAGGCCGACCGCGCGTGCCTGGAAGTCCTCGCCGCGCTCGGGGTGAAGACTTCATCCGTGCGAGCGTCTGCTCGTTGAGCAAATGCTGGGTCTCCGGCAGGAGCGCGGCGCTGAGACTCGTCGATCAGAATCGTTGTTAGTAGATATTGTTGACCGACTTGCGCGGAAGCCGCAGACCTCCTCGGGAAGGGTGATCGTACTAGTCACCCGCGTCATAGCGACCTTTCCACTTGTTGCAGTTGGATTCTGGGTCCCGCGTGCATCAGCTGCCAGGTTGGCGTTCCGGCAGAAGGCGCGTTGCCCTCAGGCACATGATCATGACAGCCGCTTGGCCGATTGGCGGTGTCGTGGGAACCACCGGCCTCAACCCGGTACCGGCAGAACCCCCTCCGCGCTGATAAGGCTCCTAGTCCAATCTTTTCTCATTCAGCGGAGAACATCATGTTGCGTACGATTCTCTCCACTCTCGTCCTGCTGTTCGCCTTCGCAGCCGCCGCCCATGCAGCAGAGTGCTGCGATGGTGGGCCTTGCTGCGAAGAAGCGAGCCCCTGCTGCGACGAGTAACGACGACTGGCGCCCGCCCCTAAGTGGGGCGGGCTTTTTCTTTTGCGAGTTGGTGGCGTCAACCCAGCTCGGTCGCGACGCAAGAATTGCCGACTACTTGCTAATGAGAGTCGCGAAGCACTCCAGGCCTTAACGACCGAGGCGCAACAACCGCAAGGCGTTCAGCGTGACCAGTACCGTGGCGCCGGTATCGGCCAAGATGGCCGGCCACAGGCCGGTGAGGCCGATCACGGTCGTGATCATGAACACCCCCTTCAACCCGAGGGCGACGACGATGTTCTGATGGATCACTGCCATGGTCTGACGTGACAGCAGAATGAGCCGGGCAACGTCCGCCACGTTGCTGTTCAGAATCGCAGCGTCTGCCGTTTCGAGCGCCACATCGGTGCCGCTGCCCATGGCGATGCCGATATCGGCGGCGGCAAGAGCCGGGGCGTCGTTGATACCATCGCCCACCTGGGCGACCGATCGGCCAGCCTGACGCAGCTCGCCGATGACGCGGAGCTTGTCCTCCGGCAACAGCTCGGCGCGATAGTCCATTCCACCCAAGCGCTCCGCGATGGCCGCTGCCGTCCGGCGGTTGTCGCCGGTCAGGATAAGGCTTTCGATCCCCAGCACCTTCAGCTGGGCGATGCCGTCGCGGGCATCGGCGCGGGGCTCGTCTCGCACCGCCAACAGGCCGAAGACCTTCCCGTCCGCCACCAGGACAGCGACGGTCTTGCCCTCTTCCTCCAGTTTCTCGATTTTTCCGGCGAGTTCGGGCGCGGCGCCCGCCCGGCCCGAAATGAAGCGGGGAGCACCGAGGAACAGGGCACGTCCCGCGACCTTTCCTTCGACGCCTTGGCCGCCGATGGCACGCGCGCCTTCCGCGGCGGGAATCGCCACCGAGTCCGCTGCGGCGCGCGCCAGGATCGCGTGCGCAATGGGATGGCTCGATCCGGCTTCCAAAGCTGCCGCCAGCGCGAGAACTTCCTTCTCGTTGCCCTCGACGGCCACAATGTCGGTCACCTTCGGCTTGCCTTCAGTCAGGGTACCCGTCTTGTCGAACGCCACGACCTGCAGTTTGCCGGCCGATTCTAGAACGGCACCGCCCTTGAGCAGCAATCCGCGGCGTGCGCCCGCCGACAGGCCGGCGGCGATGACGGCCGGTGTCGAGATGACGAGCGCGCAGGGGCAGGCGATCAGAAGCAGCGCGAGCGCCCGATAGATCCAGTCCGCCCACAGTCCCCCCAGCGCCAGCGGCGGCACGACCGCGACCAACAGGGCGATGACGACCACGGCTGGCGTGTACCACGCCGAAAAACGGTCGATGAAGCGCTCGGTCGGCGCCTTCGCCTCCTGCGCTTCCTCGACAAGGCGAATGATGCGGGCGATCGTATTGTCGGCCGCCGTCTTCTCGACGACGATCGACAGAACACCGTCGCCATTGATGCTGCCGGCGAAGACCGCGTCCCCTTCACTCTTGGATTTGGGCACGGATTCACCCGTGATCGGCGCTTCATCGATCGAGGACGAGCCGGTAACGATCTTGCCGTCGGCGGCGATGCGGTCGCCCGGCCGAACGCGGATGCGTTGACCGATGGCAAGCGTCGCCATGTCGACTTCGCGGACGGCGTCGCCCTCTTCGACCAGCGCTGTCTTGGGCACGATGTCAGCGAGCGCGCGGATGCTCGCCCGCGCCCGCCCGGCGGCGTAGCCTTCGAGCAGTTCCCCGATCAGGAACAAGAACACCACAACCGCGGCTTCCTCGGCCGCCCCTATGATCACGGCGCCGGCCGCTGCGATCACCATCAGCATTTCGATGCTGAAAGGAGAGCCGGCGCGGGCGGCAGAAAGAGCGCGCCGCGCGATCGGAAATGCCGCGATGGCGGTCGCAGCCACGAAGACCCACGACGCACGCTCCGGTATCACCAGCGACAAGCCGTAAGCAACGGCGACGAGAATGCCTGCCGCGGCGGTTACCTTGGCCTTGCCAGTACGCCACCATGGCACGTCTTGCGACGAGGCGAAGGCAGCTTGCGTACCCTGCGCGGCGCCTGCAGGTACTCCGTCCGACGCAACCTGGGTCGGCTGGTAACCGAGGGCGTCGACAGCGCTCTCGATCGCCTGGGCAGGAACCAAAGCGGGATCTGCCTCGACCATCAGCATGCTGGTCGCGAACGACACCTTGACCCCGGAAACACCCGGTATGCGGCGTACTGCGGTTTCGATTTTGCCGGCACAAGAGCCGCAATCCATCCCTTCAACACGGAACCGAAGGGAGACAGGGGACGATGGAGCGGTGGCAACGGCAGCAGATGTCATAGGCTTGTCCTTTTGCGACTTGGGCCCTACCCTGCACCCTCCAGCGACTAGAGGTTCAAGAGAACAATGACGGCCCTCAGGCTTGGCCTCACCATCGGCGAGCTAGCAAAGCGGACTGGCGTAAAAGTCCAGACGATACGTTATTACGAAACAATCGACCTGTTGCCTGTGCCGGACCGTACCGAAGGTAATCAGCGGCGCTACGACGAAAACGCCGCCGATACTCTGCGGTTCATACGTCATGCGAGGGACCTCGGCTTCGAGATAGGCCAGATTCGTGATCTCCTCTCGCTCGCGGCACACCCGGAGCAGCCGTGTGCCGATGCCGATACTATTGCGCGTCATCATCTGAAGCAGGTTGAACAACGCATCACCGTCCTCCAGTCGCTGCGCAGCGAACTGAAGCGGATGGTGCGGCAATGCTCAGGCGGACGCGTGGCAACCTGCCGGGTGATCGAGAGTCTCGCCGATCACGCCCATTGCCAGTCGGAGCACCGCCGCTAGCGTCCACCGGCCTTGTCTATCGCCTTTGCCATCTCCTCATAGCTCCGAAACCCGCGCAGTACCGTATCGCTGATGATGAACGTTGGCGTGGAATTTACGTTGTGGCGCTGTTGGCCGGCACGCAGCTCTTCGGCGATGGCGGTCGACAGCTTGTCGTCGGCAAGGCAGGCCTCGAACGCGGGCCGACTGACGCCGGCCAGCAGACCGATCTGTGCAAGACCGGCTTTGGGGTCCTGGCTATGCGCCCAGCCATCGTGGCTGCGATTCAGCACTTCGATGAGACCGAAGAATCGAAGGCGCGGCACGCACTCTGTGAGGATGGCAGCCGTCATGGCGACTTGGTCGAACGGGAAATGGCGGTAGACGAGCTTGACCTTTCCCGTGTCGATATAGGTCTCCTTGAGCCGGGGGAGAACTTCGAGATGGAAGCGCTTGCAATGGTCGCAGGTGAGCGAGGCGTACTCGATCACCGTGACCGGCGCGTCGGGATTGCCGAGGGCCCGCTCGGATAGCGGTGGCGTGGAGGCCGACAAGGACCCCGAAACAAGCCCTAGCACCACGACAAGCGGAAGAAGCAGGATGAGTGGTTTGCGGATTTTAAACATAGGATCTCCGGCGATCGGGAGTGGAATAGCCTGACGCTAGGTTCATCTTGCACCCTCTAGTGACCAGAGGTTCAAGCGAGGCTGGGGGGTCCATTCACCGGTCTGGATTGGGCAGCCGATAGCCAATCTGGCCGGCCGCTCACAATTCATCTCCACAAACGCGGCGCTCCCGCTTTTCTTCGCACATTCATGATGTCCAACAAACGGATGCATGTCAGACGAGCTGTAGCCCCAGCATTGCAGCGATAGAAAGCACGATTGCCAGAACGAATCCCGCCAGAGTCGGTAGCACGGTTACCACCATGCCAAACGCGCGCCCGCCAGCGCCCTTCGGATAACCGACATAAAACGCAACACGACCGATACTGAAAAGAATGACAGCCACGACGATGAGAGAAAGCGCAGAACCACGAAGTAGCGTCGCCAGCGCGAGATGCACAGCTACGGCGATAACTGCCTGTTCGAGCGTGTTCTGAAGAAAGGCGGTCTTGATCGCGAGCTGCGCACTTGGCGGCCCTGCAGCCGATCCTCCGATGTCAGCGGCTGAGTAAAAGCGAACGCGCGACACCATCCGGACGCAGATCAAAATCCACAGAAGGACGAATACATCAATACGCAAAGCGAAGACCAGCCGATCAAGCAGATCGATTGGAAAATGAATGAGCAGCGGCAAGACAACGTAGCCGGCGGCGAACATAAACACGCACAACACCGAGGCCCAAAGCGCGGCGCGTCGAATCTTCTTCTGCTCGCTTCGTAGGGTCATGTTGATTGGGGTTTGGGTCGCTGCAGAAGCAGCAGGCCGACGCCACTAACTATAGCAACATCTGCGAAATTGAATGCGGGCCAGTGGTACTCATCGATATGGAAATCAAGAAAATCCGTAACGGCACCCCACCGCATCCGATCCGCGATGTTGCCGAGCGCACCGCCAATTATAAGGCCAATTGCGGCACCGCTCAGCCGCCCGCGTGTTCGCCAGAGCCACACGGAAAGTACTGTAACAACCGCTAACCCCAGAAAGGCAAGTCCCCACCACGGGAGCCCTTTCATCAACCCAAAGCTCACGCCTCGATTACGGGTAAGCACCAGATTGAAAACCGGCAAGATTTCGATGCCCGCTTCCAGCTGGGAGAAAAAAGCTATAGCAGCCCCTTTGCTCACTTGATCGACGACGTACGCCGCGATAGCGCAAGCCGCCCCAATCCCTCGCGCTGACCACCTCATACCACTCGCTTGGCCTGCTCCAGGTCCGCGCGTGCGTCGACAATGATCGACCATGCCGATTGTAGAAATAGCGTGGCGATAATGGCCGCGACAAAGAGATCGGGCCAAGGCGTACCTGTCCACCATACGAGGCCCGCCGCGACAACGACGGCGGCGTTGCCGATCGCGTCGTTTCGCGAGAATAGCCAAACAGCACGCACGTTAGCATCGCCTTTGCGATGTGGCATAAGCACGAGTGCGGCTGCGATGTTAACGGCCAATGCGACAGCACCGAAAATGCCCATTAGCTCTGGTTCGGGTTGATTGAGCACGAACACTCGATACGCGGTGTACGCAAGTACGCTCACGCCAAGCGCTCCGAGAAAAAGTCCCTGCAACAACGCGGCTTGCGCGCGAGCCTGCAATCCCCACCTGATGGCGATGAGGCCGAGGAATGAAATAAACCCGTCGCCAAGGAAATCGAGGGCGTCGGCCTTCAGAGATTGCGAACCGGCAAGGAACCCGCCAACAATTTCAATCGCGCCGTATCCGACATTGAGAAGAATGACGATCCACAGCGCGCGCTTGTACGACGGCGTAACGTGCGAGAGATCAGGAATTTTGCTATCGTCGTCATCTTCGCGCAGGCGGGTGAGTTGATACCCCAAGTCAGTGATTGCGCGTTCGATTTCCGGCAACGGTTCGGTCTTGTCATCAAGCCGCAGCGTCATTTCCTGCGAGGCAATCGAGACCCTCACATCGTCAACACCTGGCACTTTACGCGCTGCGCCTTCGATCTTGGTGGCGCATGACGAACAGTCCATCCCTGTCACGCGGTATCGCACAGGAGCATCTAGCGTTGTTGCATTCATGTCGGTCGTCCTTGCCTTTTGTTGCCCAAGTATACATCCTGTAGTGACTACAGAAACAAGGGGTCGATTGCCTTGATGCCTATTGGTGCGCTTTCAAAGAAAAGCGGCGTTCATATTGAGACCATCCGCTACTATGAGCGCGCTGGGGTCTTGCCGAAGGCTCGCCGCACGTCCAACGGCCGGAGAACGTACGGTCAGGAGGACGCTAACCGACTCGCGTTCATCCGCCACGCGCGCGACCTGGGATTTGATCTGACTGCCGTCCGTGCTCTGCTCACATTGCAGGAGCGGCCTGAACTCTCCTGCGAGGCCGCGTCGAAAATGGCGTCTGCTCAGCTTTCGGCTGTCGAAAGCCGGCTTACTCGCCTTGCTGTATTGCGAGATGAATTGAAGCGCATGGTGCGTGCGTGCAGGAACGGCCGCGTCGCCGAATGCCGTGTGATTGATGCCCTCACAAAGATGCCTTGACCTTCACTATTCAACGGGTGGCGGAGGCGGCGAAAGTTCTATGTTGATGACTCCATTGACGGCCACAGGAGCCGGCGCGTGCGTCACAATCTGCGGTACCGCAATGAGAAGTACGACAGTCAACACTTGCAGCACCAAAAAAGGCACAGCCCCCCAGTAGATTTGCGATGTAGGAACAAAGGACGGCGTCACGCTTCTAAGGTTATACAGAGCGATGCCAAACGGCGGATGCATGAACGACGTTTGAAGATTGACCGCAAGCAACACCGTGAACCAAACCATATCGATGCTCAGGCCCCGAGCGATCGGTGCGATAAGCGGCAGCACGATGAAAGCGATTTCAAAGAAATCCAAAAAGAATGCCAGAATAAAAATCGCAATATTGACGAATACAATGAAGCCCACTTGACCGGCCGGCAGAAACTTGAAGAGCGATTCGATCCAGAGATGACCTTCAAGGCCGCGAAAAACCAGGATAAAAAATGATGCTCCCAGCAATAGAAAAATGATGCCGGAAACCAGTATGCCGGTGACATCCATTGCTTGACGCAGGTTGCGCCCCGTTAGTTTTCCAGTCACCAACCCCAGGAGCAACACGGCGACAACTCCGATGGCACCGCCCTCGGTAGGTGTCGTTACTCCAAAAAAGATCGCAGCCAATACGGCTGACACGATTCCCAATGGGAGTCCGGCTGCGCGCAGAACTTCGGCAATTACTCCTGACTGAGCCATGCCGCTCTGTGGCAGCGTAGAGGGCGCGCGCTCAGGCCAAAGCCGCGTGACGAGGAAAATGTAGAATAAGTATGAGCCGACCAGTACCGCTGCCGGGAGAAGCGCACCGCGATAGATTTCCTGCAAAGATACCTCTAGCTGTTCAGCCAGAATGATTAGAACCAGGCTAGGCGGAATGACTTGTGCGAGTGTACCGGAAGCGGCGACTACGCCGGTGGCGAGCTTTGGATCGTACTTGGCGCGCAACATCACGGGCAGCGATATGAGCCCAATGGCAACGACCGAAGCTGAAACGAATCCGGTAATTGCAGAGAGCGCCGCACCAACAATAATCGTCGTATAGGCTAAGCCACCCGACAACCGTCCGAATAAGCGATTGAGAGCGACGAACATATCTTCGGCTATGCCGGTGCGCTCCAGCAACATTCCCATGAAGATCAAAAGCGGCAATGCCAGCAGATTGTCGTTATTGAATGTCCCTTGAATGCGGAAAAGCATATTGGTCAAGAAAGCAACTTTGAAATGTCCCCCGGTGACACCAATGACGCCGAATACGCCGGCGACAGCCGCAAGAGAAAAGGCAACGGGAAATCCCGCGAAGAGGGTAACCACGAGGCACAGGAACATGGCTGGCGCTAGGAACTCACTCACTTCATCGTTCCTCGATTAGCCTTTGCCGGTGTATTGGCCGCGAAAGAATGCCTCTCAAACATGCGATGCAGCGGATTGCTTCTGCGACGCCCTGCAGCGCGAGTAACGCAAAGCCAGCCGGAATGAAGCCCTTTATAATCCACGCGGGTATGTCGCTAGTGCTGTCTCTTGTCGCGCGGCTCTCACCCGAAAGAAAAGCGACGATGAACTGCGGCAAGCTTACCCATAGGAGTGCTGCACATACGGGGAGAAGAACGACGCAAATACCAGAGAGATCGAGCCAGGCAAGGCCTCGCTCGCCCAGCCGCCCGGAAAGAATGTCGATCCGCACATGCTCGTCTCGTTGGAAGGTGTAAGCGGCCATCAGCAATACGACTGCCGCGAAAAACTGCCATTGAAGATCGAACGCCGAAGGATGCGCCAGCAAGAAAAATTTCCGACTTAGCGCGTTCACGGTTATGAGGACAGCATTCGCGAGAAGCCCCCAGCGCACGAAGTGAGCAACCGACTTGTTTAAGCTGTCGATTCCGCGTGCGATGTTCAGGAGCATCCGCATTGCAATTGCCCGCAAAGGTCGCGCCACATCGCGGCCAACTCCCGCTCCGGCGCACTAACATGGTGCATCCTGTACCGACTAAAGGATCAAGACATTAATTCTGCCCTTGGAATCAAACGAGATTTGCTGCGACACTTGTGCGCTAGCCAATTTGCGGTGGCGCTTGGATCCGCTCATGGGCAGTCATTCGAAGCCAGGCGAATACGCCAAACCAGTCCCTTCTGGTCAAAAACCTCCCAGCTGATGGCCACGCCTGCCTTGAGAAAGATGTTTGGCGGCGTCGTGCAATAAGTCTTCTGCATCAGATTCTTGTTCATCGCTTCGGCGGCACGGGGATCGGCCACGTAGAACTTGCGGAGTTCGTCGGCTGCGGATTGCGATTCGGGTTTGACCTTCATCGTATAGATCACATCAGCCTTGTATCGCTTCACCTGCACCAGGTCGCTGTTCTGGTCGACCTCGAGAGGAAGAGAAGAAGACAAGTTGTCGAGGACGGCATCGAGGGCTGCGATGGCCAGACGCTCGATGCCAGGAATGTCCCCGGCAGCGATTACGATCCGCCAGCCTTTCCGAGCCATACAAGGGCCGATCGTCCGTGCGAGCTCGATCGAGGCCGCCTCGCGATCCGTCCGTGCGAGTTCACCGATCCGATCGGCATCGGTCTTCGAAACCTCGCGCGGGTCGCTGGCACATGTATTTTGATCATTGGCATTGTCGACAGGCTTGGGAATCGTTCCGTCGTTGCGGTATGCCCTTCCGATTTCTTGCCCCGTAAGAACGGACAGCATCGGCAAATAGACATCCGCGCGGGCGGGGCCCATTGCAAAAGCAGCAAACAAAGCGCAATGAACGGCGCCCCCCGAAACGAAGGTCGGAAGACGACGCGACTGCGATCGCGCGACACACATCGATGCTCTAACTCCCGTCGGCCTCTACCCGATCGAGTTGAGCAGCCGCAAACGCAGAAGAGGGTATTCGCCCCGTCATGCGTTGCGACGTCACTCACCACATAGCTAGAACTTCGCCTGGCCCGACTTGCCGGCGGCGTTCTTGAGGACCAGCGTCACCGTCGCCCCCGCCGCCACCGGATTTTTCGCCTCGCCCTTCAGGGCATTGTCGCCGGACGGCGCCAGTTGCACGGTCTCACGATTGGCGCCCGACACGATCAGCGCCGAGCCGCTGAACCCCTTCGCCGAGGCGGGCTTGTTGCTCTCGTCGAGAATGTTGATGGTCACGACATTGCCGGCAAGCACCAGCTCGGCGTGAACACCGACAATGTCCTGCATCGGGCCGCCGTTGGGTCCCTTCATGCTGCCATGGCTGTGCTGGGCCACAGCGGCGCCGGCCCACAGCAGCATGGCGGCAACGATCATCAGTCTCTTCATGTGCTCTCTCCTTGTTGAACTTGTCTGTCGCGGTTGAAAAGCGCGTAGAGCGCCGGCAGGACCACCAGCGTCAGGAAGGTCGACGAGATGATACCGCCGATGACGACGGTGGCGAGCGGGCGCTGCACCTCGGCACCGGCGCCGGTCGCAATCGCCATCGGCACGAAGCCCAGCGAAGCGACCATCGCCGTCATCAGCACCGGACGCAGCCGCTTCATGGCGCCTTCGCGAACGGCCTCGGCAACCGGTCGCCCGTCGGCCCGCAGCTTCTGAATGAACGAGATGATGACGAGGCCGTTCAGCACCGCCACGCCGCTCAAGGCGATGAAGCCGACACCGGCGCTGATGGAGAGCGGAATATCGCGCAGCACCAGCGCGGCCACGCCGCCGGTGAGCGCCAGCGGCACGCCGCTGAACACCAGGGCCGCGTCGCCGACCGAGCCCAGGCTCATGCAAAGCAGCACGAAGATCAGCAGCAGCGCCACCGGCACCACGATCGCCAGCCGCTCCGAGGCGGTGACAAGCTGCTCGAACTGCCCGCCCCAGCCGATCCAGTAGCCGGCCGGCAGCTTCACCTTCTCGGCCACCTGGCGCTGGACCTCGCTCACGAACGAACTGAGGTCGCGGTCGCGGACATTGGCGGTGACCACGACGCGGCGCTTGCCGTTCTCGCGGCTGATCTGGTTGGGGCCGGGCGCCACCTCGATGTCGGCCACGGCCGAGAGCGGCACATAGGGCGCCGCCGTGCCGATGCCGGTCTGCACGATCGGCCGGCGGCCGTTCTCGCCCGCCCCCACCGCGTGCACGGGAACGGGGATCGGCAGCGAGGACAGGGCGTCGAGGTCGGCACGCAGATGCTCAGGCAGGCGCATCACGATGTCGAAGCGCCGGTCGCCCTCGAAGATCAGCCCGGCCTCCTTGCCGCCGACCGCGATCTCGACGACCTCCTGCAGCTCGGCGAGGCTGATGCCGTAGCGCGCCAGCGCCACCCGGTTGGGCTTTACCGTGAGCATGGGCAGGCCCGTCACCTGCTCCGTCTTGACGTCGGCCGCGCCCGGCACGCCCTGGACGACCGCCTGTACGCTGGCGGCGACGGACAGCAACAAGTCGAGATCGTCGCCGAAGATCTTTACGCCGAGGTCGCTGCGCACGCCCGAGATCAGCTCGTTGAAGCGCATCTGGATGGGCTGCGTGAACTCGTAGTTGTTGCCGGGAATTTCGGCGACGCGCTTCTCGATGGACGCGACGAGGCTGGCCTTGGGCAGATCCGGGTTGGGCCACTGGGCGCGCGGCTTCAGCAGGATGAAGACGTCGGCGACGTTGGGCGGCATGGGGTCGGTCGCGAGCTCCGGCGTGCCGATCTTGGCCGCGACCTCCTTGACCTCGGGGAACTCGAGCAAGGCCTTTTCCAGCGCCTCCTGCATCTGCACCGACTGGCTGAGACTGGTGCCGGGAATACGCATGGCGTGCATGGCGATGTCGCCCTCGTCCAGCGAGGGGATGAATTCGCCGCCCATGCGCGAGGCCGCGACGCCACTCACCGCGACCAGCAGCACCGCGAGGCCCACGATCACATGGCGCAGGCGGACCGCCTGTTCGAGGACCGGCGCATAGAGGCGCGAGGCACCCCGCATGAAGAGGTTCTCCTTCTCCGCGACGCGGCCGGTCACCAGCAGCGCCACAGCCGCCGGCACCAGCGTCATGGAGAGGATTGCGGCGCCGGTCAGCGCCAACAACACCGTGAGCGCCATCGGGGTGAACATCTTTCCCTCCACCCCGGTCAGCGTGAGGATGGGCAGGTAGACGACGCCGATGATCAGCGTGCCGAAGAGGCTGGGGCGGATGACCTCCTGCGCGCCTCCCAGGATCGTGCCGAACCGCTCCGTCCGGGTGAGGATGCGGCCACGGCGATGCTGCTCCTCGGCGAGCAGGCGCAGGCAGTTCTCGACCACGATCACGGCGCCGTCGATTATGATGCCGAAATCGATGGCGCCGAGGCTCATCAGGTTGGCGCTGATCCTGTTCTCGACCATGCCGGTGATGGTGAAGGCCATCGCGAGCGGAATGACGCAGGCCGTCACGAACGCCGCGCGAAAATTGCCCAGGATCAGGAACAGCACCACCACGACCAGCAGCGCGCCTTCCAGCAGGTTCTTCTCGACCGTCCAGATCGTGGCCTCGACCAGTTGCGTGCGGTCGTAGATGGCGCGGGCGACGACGCCATCGGGCAGCGAACGTGCGATTTCGTCGAGCCGGGCCGCGACACGCTGCGCCACGGTACGACTGTTGTCGCCGATCAGCAGCATGGTCGTGCCGATGACGGTTTCCTTGCCGTCGAGGGTGGCGGCGCCGGTACGGAGGTCGGTGCCTTCCTTGACCTCGGCCACGTCGCCGACACGGATCGGCACGCCGCCACGCGAGCTCACGACGATGTTGCGAATCTCCTCCAGGTTGCTCACCTGGCCCGGCGTTCGCACGAGATACTGCTCGCCGTTGCGCTCGATATATCCCGCGCCGACATTGGCATTTTGCGCAACCAGGGCGGCCATGACATCGCGGAAGGTCAGCCGGTAGGCGATCAATCTCGCCGGATCGGGCAGCACGTGGAACTGCCGCTCGTAGCCACCGATCGTGTTGACCTCGACGATGCCGGGCACGGTGCGAAGCTGGGGCTTGATGATCCAGTCCTGGATGGTGCGCAGGTCGGTCGCCGAATAAGGCTCGCCGTCAGGTTTCTTCGCCCCGGGCTTGGCCTCGACCGCATACATGTAGATCTCGCCGAGGCCAGTCGAGACCGGGCCCATCGAGGTGTCGGTACCGGGCGGCAGCTTGTCCTTCGCCTGCTGGATGCGCTCGTTCACGAGCTGGCGGGCGAAGTAGATGTCGGTGCCGTCCTTGAAGACCACCGTCACCTGGCTGAGGCCGTAGCGCGACAGGGACCGCGTGTATTCAAGCTTCGGCAGGCCGCCCATCGCCGTTTCCAGCGGGAAGGTGATGCGCTGCTCGACCTCGAGGGGCGAATAGCCCGGCGCCGCCGTGTTGACCTGGACCTGGACATTGGTGATGTCGGGCACAGCATCGATCGGCAGGCGCGTGAAGTTCCAGGCGCCAAGCGCGCCCATGGCAAGGGCAGCGATGATCACCAGCCAGCGATTGTGGATCGAGAAGTCGAGGATGCGGTCAATCATGTGCGCGACTCAGTGCTCATGGGCCGCGCTCGCCTTGCCGATCTCGGCCTTGATGACGAAGCTGTTCTTCGCCGCATAGATGTCGCCCGCGAGCAGCCCGAACTTGACTTCGACCCAGTCGGCATCACGCCCACCCAGTTCGACCTCGCGGGCCGCAAACGCATCGCCCTCACGCACGAAAACGACCGTCTTGCCCTCGAGCGTCTGGATCGCACTCGACTTCACCGCGACATCGACGGGCGTCGCCGACAGTACGACTCGACCGACGACGAACAGGCCCGGCCGCAGCCTGCCATCGTTGGGCACCACGGCGCGCGCAATCGATGACTGGGTATCGCTGGCGCCGATCGGCGAGACATAGTCGATCCGGGCCTCGATCGGCGGCCCGCCATCCTCGACATCGATCGAGACGGCATCGCCCGCCCGCACCCGTGCGAAGTCGCGGCGGAAGACGGCGAAGTCGATCCACATGCTCGAAAGATCGGCGATGGTGAAGAGCGGCTTGGCTTCCGAGGCGAACTCGCCCAGCGTGCCGTCGCGGTCGATCACCGTGCCGTCGATCGGCGCCTTCAGCTCGTAGGTCGTGAGGCTCTGGTTGCTCTCGACCGTGACCAGCACCTCGTCCTTCCTGACCTTGTCGCCCAGCCGCTTGCGCATGCTGCGAATGACGCCGGGAAAGCGTGGCGTCACCTTCACCAAGGTTTCCTGGTTGGGCTGGATCATGCCGTTCAGCCGCAGGACGTCGCGCAGCTCGCGGGGGCCCGCCGGCAGGAGTTCGATGCCGGCGGCGGCAACCTGCGCATCCGTCAGTTTGACGCCTTCGTCATGGGCATCGTGGCCCTTCTCGCCATGCGCAGCTTCACCATGGCCCTTCGACATGCCGGCCTTGGCCGACTTGGCGAATTTCGGATCGAAGACATAGTAGGCCGAGGCAGCCACCGCAGCAGCACAAACCAGGGCGATCATCAGGTACTTCGCGATCTTCATCATCATCGCGCCCTCGCGAGCTGCATGGGACTGCCGATCAGCCCTTCGATGGTGGCGACCGAGGTATGGAAGCTCGCCAGCGCATCGTGCTCCATCAGCTCCGCCTCAGCGACGGTCCGGTACGTGTCGAGGATCTCGAGCAAGGTGAAGCGTCCCTGCCCGTGTCCCGCCTCGATGGTTGCGAGCGTTGCGCGTGCGGCGGGAAGGATGGTCCGGCGCAGCAGGTCGACCTGCAGGAGCGCGCCGTTGGCAGTGTCATGCGCCTTCCCGACAATGGCGATCAGGGTGAGGCGATTGATGGCTTTTTCAGCCTCGGTCTTCTGCGCCGCTTCCTGCGCCTCGCGGATGCCGCCCCGGTTGCGGTCGAGGACCGGGATCGGCAGCGAGGCGCCGAGGCGCAGCGCGTTGTCGCCGGTCTGGCCGTAGTATCGCCATCCAACGCTCGCCGTGACGTCCGGCACCGCCTTCAGCCGCGCCGAGAGGAGCTCGGCATCGCGGCGCGCGCGGACGGCGGTCCAGCGCATGAGCTGCGGATTGTCGTCGATCGCCTTGATCGCATTGTCGAGCGGCACCGGCCGCGAGATGCGGCCGAAGTCGCCGGAGACGGCAGCGAAATCGGGCTTGTCCATGCCCATGAGCGTGGCCAGCTCGCGGCGCGCGACGGCGAGCGCCGTGCGTGCCCGCTCGCGCTCCAGACGCACCATCCCGACGGCAGCCTGCGTGCGCGAGACCTCGGCCGGAGAGGAGGCCCCCGCCTCGACGCGACGCTGCATGAGCGGCACCAGCTTTTCGAGGGCCGCCGCCTGGCGGTCGAGAATCTGGATGCGCCGCTGGGCCGACAGGGCCTCGACGAAAGCGATGGTCGTCTCCGACAGAAGCTCCAGCCGGGCAGCCTCGCGTTCCAGCCGCGCCGTGTCGTAGTCGCCAAGGGCCGCCTGCACGCGCGCATCGCGCTTGCCGCCCAGTTCGATGAGCTGGCTGAGCTGCAGGGTCGTCTCGACACCGCCGACGACGCCGCTCTGGCCAGAGGCGAAGTTGTCGACCTCGAAGCCCACGGTCGGGTTCGGCAGCGCATTGGCCTGTTCGCGCCGCCCGTCGGACATGGCGATGGTGCGGTCGGCCGCGGCCAGGCGCGGGCTGGCGCCGGCCGCCTTCTGCAAGGCCCGGGGCAGCGTCAGGGCGCCATTTCCTGCGTTCTGCGACCACGAAGGCGGCACCTGCGCGACCAGCAGCGCCGCGCAAAGCGCTCCTGCGAGACGGAATGTCATGACAAAACCTTGAGCAACCAGTCTTCAAAGCGCCGCGCCGGGACTGCCGGCACGGCGGACGAAACGTGACTAGGTCAGGGTTCGGGGGGGTGGTGCGGTCGCCGCTTGCCAGAAGGTGAAGACATGAGCCGCACGGCCGGACGGGATTGCCCCGGCAATCCTAGTGCCTACAAGGTTCTGGCTGGTCGCAAAAAGCGCCACAACCGCGCAGGAATGACAGGCTTCGACAGTGGCACCCGCAGCCGAGCGATCGGCATTGGGCTGCGCCGCGCGGACCAAAAGACCGTCGGCCTGGACCGACTGGAAATCGGCCGCGACATGCACAATACTCGCCATGGCAACGGCAACCACACAGGCTACCCTGATCAGGGACCTGAAATGGCGCAGCTTCGCACGCAAAGCATAAAACACATCGTTGAGCACGCTGCACTAGAGGCTACCGTGGAGTTCCCGTCAATGACCTGAGACGAATCGCGCAGGCGCGACTTGGTTGGCGCAGTCGTGGAAATTCACATTGCCGGGATGTGGGATATCTCATGACCTTCGAGAAGCCCGCATAAGAGCGCAGTCGTTCGGCCTCCTGAAGCCCGTCACGCGGTCGCCAGCATCGGGCATCCATGGAAGCGGAGGCATCGATCGGGAGGCTTTGCGTAACCAGCCGCAGCATGTAGCAGCCGCAGGATGGAGGGTAGAACTCGATCGGAAAGGCCTGCGGCGGCTACCCCCTCGCAGGTCTTCTCGCGTCTGGGGTACGGAAACGAGCCGCTTCACGATACTGAGCTGCGTCAGACGCTGCGGTGCAGAGTCCGTTGCTGCGTTGCGATCAATTTGTCGATGCGCGTGCCATCGATATCGATGACCTCGAAGCGCCACAGGCCGTGGTTGAACGATTCACCTATGCGGGGCAGCCGCTTCATGCGGTCGAGAACGAATCCGGCCACAGTATGGTAGGAGTGGTTAGGGGGCAGCGAGATACCGAGCCGCTCAGCAATCTCGTCGACTGGGCAGCTGCCGTCGATCAGCAGCGATCCGTCGTCGCGCTCCGTGACATGCGGCTCTTCTTCTTCCTCGATGTCGGCGACCACCGCCTTCAGGATGTCGCCCTCGCTGACGATGCCCTCGATGCTGCCGTGCTCGTCAACGACGACCACCAGGTTGAGCGGCGACTGGCGCAGCTGCTCGACGACGTCGATGGCGGCCAGCCGGTCGCTCACGGCCGGCACCTTCTCGACCAGGATCCACATCGCGCTGACGCCTTCGTCCATCAGAGCGACGAGCGCCGCCCGGACCGGGAGCGCACCGACGATCTCGTCGACATCGCCGTTCGCCACCAGCATGCGGCCATGCCGGGCGGTGCGGATGGCCTCGCTGATCTCGTCCTCGCTGTCGTTAAGATCGATCCATTCGACATCGGGCCGCGGCGTCATGATGGCGCGCACCGGCCGGTCGCCGAGGCGCATGACCCGCGAGATCATGGAGCGCTCCTCCGGTTCGACGAGGCCGGTCCGCTCGGCCTCCTCGATCATCGTCATAATCTCCTTGTCCGTGACGCCTGTTTCCTGCAGCCGCGACTGGCCGAGCAGGCGCAGGCCCAGCCGTGCCGACACGTCGAGTAGGCTCACGACCGGGCTTGCGACCTTGGCGACGAACTGCATCGGCCGGGCGACGATCACCGCGACCCGCTCGGCGTTGCGCAGACCGAACTGCTTGGGGACGAGTTCGCCGAGCACGACCGACAGATAGGTGATCGTCACGATGACGACGGCGAAGGCAAGGGGTTCGGCGAAGCGCGTCGGCATGCCCTGGCTTTCGAGCCAGGCGTCGCCACGCTCGGCGATGGTGGCGCCGCTAAAGGCGCCGGCGATGATGCCGACCAAGGTGATACCAATCTGGACCGCCGACAGCATCCGGCCCGGCTCACGCGTTAGGTCGAGGGCGACGCCGGCACCGCGCGACCCGTCGCGGGCCATCTGTTCAAGCAGCGGCCTCTTGGCCGATACCAAGGCCAACTCCGACATGGCCAGAAAGCCGTTCAGCACGATCAACCCGACGACTATGGAGAGCTCTATGGCAAGCATGACTACCCCGTGTGAACTCGCGCACTATAGGCCCCTTGCGCAAGCCGCATCATCGGCTCGAATGCGACATCATCAATGTCGTCGAGGCAGAACAGCGACGCTGATTGTTACAGAAACCGTGGAGGTTATTGTGCCCAGCATGATGGTGGCTTTTAATGGCAGGGTCCATTCCCAACATCATTTCCGCCGTACGCAGCACCGCAAAGAGCACGTTGATTGCAAAGATGTAAGGCTCAGTACATCGTTGGGACAAGGCCCATGCTCTATTGCTTCTCAACCCTATGAAGCGCTAGCGCAATCCAACCTGTATCTAACCAAAACACCGCACGCTTCAATTTCGAAGATTTGTGCTGAGGCTAGTCTTGGACATCGAATTGGGCTCACTGCGCACCGTTCTTGCTGCCGCTGAGCACGGCAGTTTCCGTCGAGCGGCATCTGCACTAAACCTAAGGCAATCGTCACTCAGCCGCAGAATACGGTTGCTCGAAGGGCAGCTTGGCGTGCCCCTGTTCGAGCGGTCCAGCGGAGGAGTGCGCCTCACGCCCGCCGGGGTCGGTGTCGTTCGAACAGCCCGGAGTATGTTCGAACAGATGGACCGCATGATTTCAACTGCCCGCTCCGTCGGCTGCGGCGAGGCCGGCAACATAACCATCGGGCTGAGCACGTCGTTATCGGTCAGCAAGTTGCGCGCGGTTCTTGCCGACTACATCAAGGCGTTGCCGAACATCGGCGTCCGGATCGCCGAACGGCCTCGCGCGGAGCTGATCAACGGCCTTGATGCGGGCGATTCGGACATCGCCATTATCGCAGGAGAGCCTAGACAATATAGTGGACCATCAATGTCATTGTGGTCCGAACGGATCATCGTTGCCTTGCCCGCTAACCATGCCCTGTCGTCAAGCGAAGTGATTTACTGGAGCGATCTCAAGGATGAATCGTTCCTTTTGAGCCGGCGCGATCCGGGGCCGGATCTGCGGAATATCATCGTTCGCAAACTTTCTGCGCCAGGCGACGCGCCTAATATCGAGATGTGGGACATGAGCAATGAAAGCATCCTTGCGATGCTTGAAGCCGGGAGCCACGTAAGTGTTCACCCCGAATCTTGGACTAAACTCGCTTGGCCGGG
This sequence comes from Reyranella sp., assembly GCA_052386855.1. Taxonomy (GTDB): domain Bacteria; phylum Pseudomonadota; class Alphaproteobacteria; order Reyranellales; family Reyranellaceae; genus Reyranella. The sequence goes on along the minus strand of JBQTJT010000032.1, from coordinate 10,728 downwards.
CGTCCGATATCGAGAGGTTCGCGATACGTCCGGTCCCAGTCACATCACCTTCACAGCCTGCTGGGCCCGGCACAACAAGAACCCGGCGCTGGTGCGGTTCCTCGACTTCCTCCGTCGCAACCATCATCCAACCCTGATCACTTAGAGGCATTGGCAGTTGCCTCGTTTCGATGTGCAGCGCGGCGTTCTTTAGCAAATGCCCGATCCGTCGCCATGAATCGCGCCAACATGGGCGCTACGAGCTTCGCCGGATCTATCGCCTGTCCGGTCTCGCGGCCGAGAACCTCGGCATAGGCCAGGAGATCGCGATGAATCGCCGCCGGCAGGTCGACCGTCAGCTTCACCGGCTTTTCATCCAGGACAGCGCCCAGTCTTAGCTTGGACATCGCCTGCCTCCTACCCGCGATATGGCTGAAGCACGAGATCGCGGGTCACGATCACACGCACCGGATGGCCAGGACGGATCGTCAACGTCGGCTGGACGTTGAGATTGCGCCGCACGACCTGTTGCCCAGCCTGGTTCAGAGTGTCGCCGGTGCCGCGGCGCAAGGCGCGGATGATGTCGCTATCGTTCTGATCGGAACCGAGTTCAGTGCCGACAGCCAGGATGGTCGAAAGCAGTGCGGCCTTAAAGAGGGCACCCCAGTGATGATCGACGCCGTCTTCCAGACCAGCTTGGCCCGTTGCATCGGCGCCGGGCTGGCGCTCAAGCACGATTGAATTGCCGTTGGGCAGGATGAGGCGAGTCCAGACGAGAAGAAGCCGCGATTGCCCAAATGAAACCTGACTGTCGTAAACACCGATCAGTTTTGCTCCCTGAGGAATCAGCAGCGATCCGCCTGTAGGCGTGTCGTAGACATTCTCCGTCACCTGCGCCGTGATCTGACCGGGCAGGTCGGACCGCAGGCCGGTGACGAGGGCGGCCGGGATGACCGTGCCCGCCTGCAGAACATAGGGTGATGAAGGGCGCGCCAGGCGATCAGGGCTCGTGGTGCGACGATCGGCGGGCGCATTCAAGAAGGCGAGCTTGCGGTCCTGTCCGTTCTGGATCGAGGCTTCATCGGTGGGCGGCATGTTCCCAGACATCGATGCCTGAGAAGGAGTCGAGGCTGCGCCAACTGGCTGTTGCGGGCGATTGCCGGGAGCAAACAGGCGGCTGACGCGGGCCGATTCCGTCTCCTGTGCTCGGCGCTGCTGCTCCGCATCGGGCGAAGACGGGCTGGAGTGGGTTTGGGCTGCCACGATGGGCCGGCCGAGGTCGCCGGGTAGCGGCGGCCCAAGCGGCGGGACGTCGCGAGGCACTGCCGTGTAGTCGCGCGGCAACCCGGCAAGGCCATCAGCCATACGTGGCCGGTCGGTGGTGTAGAGATCCTGGGGTGCGGCCCCGCGCAGCCGATCACCCTGCAAGGCCCACAGCACGACGCCGCAGATCAAAATCGAGGCCAGCGCGGTGCCGCCGATCAGAACGCCGCGCGACAGGCGCATGACGCGCGGCCCCTCCGACCGCAGCCTGAAGGGACCAGCGCCCGTCGTGGGTTGGGGGTCAGGTGCTGATTGATCCGTCATCGCTGCGGCCTGCCGTCAGCCCGGACAATCCGGACTTTTTGCTGATTCTCGCCGCCCAGCCGCAGCTCGGCCGCCGCAAACAGCCGGTCGACGATCAGCACGTTTCCGTAAGTGCGGTAGTTGACGATCTCCGGCTTGCCATCCGGACCGACGATGAAGAGCGGCGGCATCTCGCCCTGCACGATGCCGGGCGAGAACTCGACGTAGACCTTGCGGCCGTCGTCATAGGCGTTGACGGGCCGCCAGGGTGGCTTATCGCCGTCGATTACATACCGGTAGCGACGCTGGGCCATCTCCGGGACGACCGGCGTCGGCGGCACAGCGCGGAGGCTCTTGCCACGACTTTCGGGATAGAACCAGGCGACCGACGGCATGTAGGGCCGCTCGTGCGCGCGCAGCTCGATGAGGTAGGTGCGCCGGTCGGTGTTGACCACGAGGTTAGTTTCGATGGCAGGCCGGGTCGGCTTGACCAGGATGTGAACGCGCCGTGTGTCGCCATTGCCGCTTTCGGTGTCGCCGATGATCCACCGCACGGTGTCGCCCGCCGCGACTGGGCCCGATCCGGTGAGCTGCTCGCCGGGTTCGAGGGCGATGTCGGTGACCTGTCCCGGTGCGACATAGACTTGGTAAAGGGCGCCGGGGCTGTAGGGGAACACCTGCACGGCATTGAAGTATCCCTCGCGGCGCGGCTCGATCCGCGCTGCGCCATTGGCGACCTCGACGCGGGCTATCGGCTCCTTCGCTTCCGCCACGCCAGCCACGCCGCCGCGCGCCGGCGTCCAGGGTGGCGGAACGTGCAGCGGCCTAGGCCGATCCTCAGCGGGCGCCGACGACACCGGAAGCGGCGGCACGCTTTCGTCGTAGCTGATCTGCGGCGGCTTGGTCGATGCACATCCGGTGATTGCCAGAAGCGAGATGAGTATCGCCGATGGCATGGGTAGTTTGTCTCTTGCCTGGGTCATTGTGCGAGCTCCTTCGACCAGTTGATGGCATTGACGAAAACGCCCAGCGGGTTCCTGCGCAGGCGATCGGCATCGCGTGGCGTCTCGATCACGATGGTGAGAATTGCGGTCCAGCGTTCGGTGGCGATGAGCTGGCCGCTCTCGAAGCGTCGCTCGGTCCAGGCCACGCGAAAACTCTCGGGCGATGCTCGAATGACGCTCGAGACTTCGACGGAAATCTGCATCTTGCCGAGCTTGGCGAAGGGATCGTTGCGGCGGGCATAGTCATTCAGCGCCGCGGCGCCACGATCGGTGGTGAACTCGTAGGCGCGCAGCCAAGCCTGGCGCAGCACGACGGCGTCGGCCGGCAGGCCGCGCACGTCCTCGATGAAGCGCGCCAAGTGGAAGGCGATCTGCGGATCGGTCGGCCGGTAGGAGGCATCGGCCGGCGCGACAGCTTGGGCCTGCCCGAGCCTGTCGACCTGAACCACCCAGGGCGTGATCGTGCCGCGGGCTGCCTGCCAGACCAGGCCGGAGGCGAGACCGGCCGCCAGCACGAGGCAGCCGAACGCCATCAGCCGCCAGTTCCGGGCCTGCACCCGCGCCGAACCGATCCGGTCATCCCAGACCTGCGCGGCCTTCTGGTAGGGCGTTTCGGGGGCGGGTGTGTGGCCGTAGCGCACGGAAGAACGCTTGAACATCAACGGCTCCCTTCGGAGAGATCAATGGAGGATCCACCACCACCGTGGTCGCCGGAGCGGATGGCATGTGAGGCGGCTGAGGCGCCATGACTAGCGGCCTGGCTCCGCCGCATACGCCGCGCCCAGGCGGGCGGCGCGTCGCGCGGTTCAGGCGCGGCTCCAGCCTCGGCACCGCCGACAGCGGCGCGACCGCCCGCTTCGAAGTTGCTTGCGAGGCTCGAACCTGCCCGGCGGAGCGGACTGACCGCACCGGACATTCCCGTCACGGTCACGCCGGACAGGCCACCGCCGCGGTAGGCCGCCGCCGCCCCGCCGGCGAGCGCCGCGGAGCCGCGCGCCGCCCCGGCGACGGCGCTCGCGCCGCCTGCGGCAATGGCCCCTGCCGCGACGCCGAGGCCGCCGGCAGTCAGGCCGGTCCCCACCGCCGCGCCGGCCCCAAGCTGGGGGCCGCCCGAAACGATGCCGTTGGCGATGCCAGGTCCGAAGATGCCAAGGCCCAGCAGCGCCAGGGCGGCCAGCACCAGCGCCATGGCATCCTCGATGGAGGGCTGCGCGCCGCCCGATCCTGAGGTGAACTGCGAGAACAAGGTCGAGCCGATGCCGACGATGACGGCTAGCACCAGGACCTTTACGCCGGAGGACACAACGTTGCCCAGGACGCGCTCAGCAAGGAACGCGGTCTTGCCGAAGAGTCCGAACGGAATCAGCACGAAGCCGGCCAAGGTGGTCAGCTTGAACTCGATCAGGGTGATGAAGAGCTGGACGGCGAGGATGAAGAAGGCGAGCAGCACTACCACCCAGGCGAAGAGCAGCACGGCGATCTGGATGAAGTTCTCGAAGAAGCTGACAAAGCCCATGAGACCCGAGATCGAGTCCAGGATCGGCCGCCCGGCATCGAGACCGACCTGGGCGACACGGCCAGGGCGCAGGAAGTCGGCCGCCGACAGGCTGGTGCCGGAGGCTTTTAGGCCCAGACCGGCAAAGCTGTCGAAGACGATGCGGGCGAGACTGTTCCAGTTGCCGATGAGGTAGGCGAAGACGCCGATGAACAGGGTCTTCTTGACGAGGCGCGCGACGACATCCTCGTCCCTCCCCCATGCCCAGAACAGGGCGGCCAGCGTCAGATCGATCGCGGCCAGCGTGGCCGCCAGGAATCCGACCTCGCTGCCCAGCAGCCCGAAGCCGCTGTCGATGTAGCTGGTAAAGACTTCGAGGAACCGGTCGATGACGCCTGTACCGCCCATCGGCTATTACTCCGTGCTCTTTGCCCACGTGGCGGCGGGATCACTCATGGAACATGCGGACGGTCGAAGGCTGATAGCCTTGGTTGGGGGTGAGGAAGCGCCGGAGCTGCTCCCGCGCCTGATCCTGCGCAGCGACCCGCGCTGCTGCCTCGAGGCTCTGGGCCCGACCTTGCGCGGCGACGGCCGCCGTCAGGTCGGCGAGCTGCTGCGCCTGGAGCGCGAGAAGCTGATTGCCGGCCTGGGCCGCCTCCAGCGCCCCGGCTGCGCCTTGGCTCGCATCGACGAGGGCTGACATCTCGTTCCGGTTGGTGTCGAGATTGCCGACCACCGTCGCCTGGATGCGCAACGCATCCTGCAGGCCCGCGACCGAGTTCTGCCAGCGTACCTGCGCATTGGCGATCAGTGCGTAATCCGACTGGTTCGCCGACGCCGGCGCATAGGTCGTCGAGAACGCCTGGTCGATCTGCTGGACGTCATAGGCGATGTTCTGCGCCTGACCGAGCAGTTGCCGGGTCCGCCCGATCGACTGCTGCAGCTGCTGCAGTGAAGAGTACGGCAGGCTCGTGAGATGACGCGCCTGGTTGATCAGCATCTGCGCTTCGTTCTGAAGCGACAGGATCTGGTTATTGACCTGCTGCAGGGTACGCGCCGCCGTCAGCAGGTTCTGCGAATAGTTGCTGGGATCAAATACCGTCATCTGCGCGGCAGCCGGCAGCGCGCTGCCCCCGATGACGACGGCGGTCGCAACCGTGACGCCGAAACGACGGATAGAGATCATGACGATTCTCCTGTGCTGAGGCCGGGAATGAGGTCGGTGGCCCAGGCCGCGCCGCGGGCTGAAAGCCAGCCGGCGAGGAAGCCCTCGCGGCCGTGCTCGGCGAGTGTGCGTTCGATCAGGGCCTGGTCGGACTTCGACGAGGCCGCGGTCAGGGCAAGCGCCACCTCGCCGAGGCCGAGCTCGAACAGGCGGTTGCCGCGGCGGGACTGGCAGTAGTAGTCACGCTTGGGCATCGCTCGCGCGAGAATCTCGATCTGGCGGTCGTTGAGGCCGAAGCGGCGATAGGTGGCGGTGATCTGCGGCTCGATCGCCCGCTCGTTCGGCAGGAAGAGCCGGGTTGGACAGCTCTCGATGATGGCCGGCGCGATGGTGGAGCCATCAATGTCGGAGAGCGACTGCGTGGCGAAGACCACAGAGGCGTTTTTCTTGCGCAAGGTCTTTAGCCATTCGCGCAGCTGGCCCGCGAAGCCCCCGTCGTCGAGAGCGAGCCAGCCTTCGTCGACGATAAGGAGCGTTGGACGTCCGTCAAGCCGAGCCTCGATGCGATGAAAGAGATAGGCAAGGACCGCGGAGGCCGCACCGGTGCCGATCAGGCCTTCAGTCTCGAATACCTGGACGGTACCATCACCCAGCCGCTCGGCCTCGGCATCGAGCAGGCGTCCAAAGGAGCCGCCGAGGCAAAAAGGCTGAAGCGCCCGCTTGAGGGCCGTCGATTGCAGCAGCACCGACAGGCCAGTCAGTGTGCGTTCGCCGAGCGGAGCCGAGGCCAGCGAGCCGAGCGCCGACCAGAGATGATCCTTCACCTCTGGCGTAATCGCGATCTTTTCGCGCACGAGGAGGGCCGAGATCCACTCCGCCGCCCAGCCGCGCTCGGCGAGGTCATCGATGAGCGCGAGCGGCTGGAGGGCGACGGGCGCATCAGCATCTTCGGTGAGCGCCCCGCCCAAATCGTGCCAGTCACCGCCCATCGCGAGCGCAGCCGCGCGAATCGAGCCGCCGAAGTCGAAGGCGAAGACCTGTGCCTTGGCGTAGCGCCGAAACTGCAACGCCATCAGCGCTAGCAGGACTGACTTGCCGGCGCCGGTCGGACCGATCACGAGAGTGTGGCCGACATCGCCCACGTGAAGGGCAAAACGGAACGGCGTCGCGCCCTCGGTCCTGCCAAAAAAGAGCGGTGGCGCCTCAAAATGCTCGTCCCGCGCCGGCCCCGCCCAGACCGCGGAAAGCGGGATCATGTGCGCCAGATTAAGGGTCGAGACCGGTGGCTGGCGGACATTGGCGTAGGCATGCCCCGGCAGGGAGCCGAACCAGGCATCGACGGCATTGACCGTCTCCACCATGCAGGTGAAGTCGCGGCCCTGGATCACCTTCTCGACGAGGCGCAGCCGCTCGTCGGCGATTCGTGGGTCGTCGTCCCATACCGTGACCGTCACCGTGCAGTAGGCGGCACCTACGGCGTCGGAGCCGAGTTCCTGGAGCGCTGCATCGGCGTCGATCGCCTTGTTGTGGGCATCCGTATCGAGGAGCGTGGATGCCTCGTTAGTCATCACCTCCTTGAGGATCGCGGCAACCGACTTCCTCTTGGCGAACCACTGCCGGCGGATCCGGGTCAGGAGCCTGGTAGCGTCGGTCTTGTCGAGCATGATCGCTCGGGTCGACCAGCGGTAGGCAAAGGCGAGCCGATTGAGCTCATCCAGGATCCCCGGTGTGGTCGCCGCCGGGAAGCCAACGATCGTGAGCACGCGCAGGTGAGAGCTGCCGAGCTTCGGCTCCAAACCACCGGCCAGAGGCTGATCGGCTAGCAGCGCATCGAGATACATCGGCACTTCCGGCACGCGCACGCGCTGCCGCCGGGTCGAGACGCAGGAATGCAGGTAGGTCAGCGTCGCGCCGTCGTCGAGCCAGCGGCTTTCAGGCATGAAGCCTTCGAGGAGTTTTAGGACGCGATCTGTCCGGTCGATGAAGCCCGCCAGGATCTCGTGTGCGTCGGCGCCTTCGGCGCGCGACCGGCCCTCGTAGAGGAAGCGCTCAGCGCCGGCGGACTCCCAGGCCGGCGGCAGGTAGAGAAACGTGAGGAAGTAGGCCGACTCGTAGTGAGCCCCCTCCTCCTCGAACGCTGCTTTGCGCTCGGCATCGACCAGAGCGGCGGCGGCATCCGAGAAGTTGCTTTCGGGATAGGTGCTGGACGGCTGCCGTTGGGCCTCGACGAAGATCGCCCAGCCGGAGCCCATGCGACGCAGCGCGTTGTTGAGGCGCCCGGCAACGCCGACGAGTTCGGCCGGCACGGCCGAGTCGAGATCGGGTCCCCGGAAATGCGCTGTCCGCTGGAAAGACCCGTCCTTGTTGAGGACGACGCCCGGGGCGGCGAGTGCCGCCCACGGCAGGAAGTCGGCTAGGCGCGTGGCCGAGCTGCGGTATTCGCTGAGGTTCATCATGGGATGGCCCTCACACGCCGAGCTGGCCGGGAATGCGCAGGTGCCGGCGCACCACGTCGACGAACAGTGGGTCGCGTCTGGCCGCCCAGACCGCCAGGCCATGACCGATCAGCCAAAGCAGGAGGCCGGCAATCCACAAGCGCAGGCCGAGGCCGACAGCGGCGGCCAAGGTGCCGTTGAGGATCGCCACCGCTCGCGGCGCGCCGCCCAGCAGGATGGGCTCGGTCAAGGCGCGGTGCAGCGGCACCACGAAGCCGGGGACGGATTCGCTCATCAGACCAGGACCCCGCCGCCGAAGGAGAAGAACGACAGGAAGAAGCTCGAGGCGGCAAAGGCGATCGAGATGCCGAACACGATCTGGATCAGGCGCCTAAAACCGCCGGAGGTGTCGCCGAAGGCCAGGGTGAGGCCGGTGACGATGATGATGATCACGGCAACGATCTTGGCCACCGGGCCTTCGACCGATTGCAGGACCTGCTGCAGTGGCTGTTCCCACGGCATGCTGGAACCCGCCGCGTAGGCCGCTGACGAGAAGGTCAGCGGTATCGAGGACAGAATGGCGGTCGCCGTGACGGCGCGCCGTATCGCGAAGCGCATCATTGATGGTCTCCTGCAGGTGAGAGGGCGTAGTCTGAATCGGTGCCGAGACCGTTGACTCGGGCGAGCTCGGTCAGCCGGCGCGCGACGCCGCGGCCCGACAGTACGGCGATCAAGTCAATGGTCTCGGCGATCAGGGCGCGCGGCACGGTGACGACGGCTTCTTGGATGAGCTGTTCTAGGCGCCGCATAGCGCCCCGCGCCGTCCCGGCATGAATGGTGCCGATGCCGCCGGGATGGCCCGTTCCCCAAGCCTTCAGGAGATCGAGGGCTTCGGCGCCGCGCACTTCGCCGATCGGGATGCGATCGGGCCGCAGCCGGAGCGACGATCGCACCAGATCGGACAGCGACGCCACGCCATCCTTCGTGCGCAATGCGACCAGGTTAGCAGCACGGCACTGCAGCTCGCGGGTATCCTCGATCAGGACCACCCTGTCGGCAGTCTTGGCAACCTCGGCCAGCAGCGCATTGGCGAGCGTCGTCTTGCCGGTCGAGGTGCCACCGGCCACCAGGATATTGCGACGGTCTGCAACAGCCTGCCGGAGCACGTCCGCTTGCCCGGCCGTCATGATGCCCGCTGCCCCATAGTCATCGAGGGTGAAGACGGCGACCGCTGGCTTGCGGATCGCGAAGGTCGGTGCCGCCACGACAGGAGGCAGCAGCCCCTCGAAGCGCTCGCCCGTCTCGGGCAGCTCCGCCGACACGCGGGGGCTGCCCGGATGGACCTCGGCCCCGACATGATGAGCGACGAGCCGCACGATGCGCTCGCCCTCGGCGGGCGCGAGACGCTCTTGCGTCTCGACCAGACCGCTCGATAGCCGATCGATCCAAAGCCGTCCGTCGGGGTTCAGCATGACCTCGACGACAGACGGATCCTCGAGCCAGGCGGCAATGGCCGGACCCAAGGCCGTGCGCAGCATGCGAGCGCCGCGAGAGAGCACCTCAGCCTGGAAGGAATGGACCGTCATCGTCACCCCGATTACATGACCGTGCGAGCAGCGGTCGTTGAATGGGGTTGATTAGAAAGAGGAGGAAATGGGTCGGCGCAACAAGGTCGAGGAGGTCGTAGTACACTGGCGTACAAATGCAGGCGGACGGCGGTCCGGCCTCAGGGCCGATGACTTCCCTCATCCGCTGCTTCACCTGGAGACGCGATATCTTCAGAGATCTCGTCGGCCAGGGTCCGGCCTTTGGCCAGGCGCCGGCCGAGCGCCTCCACATAGCCCTCGTAACGTTCTCGGCCCTTGGCCTGCGCGCCCGGTTGCGCGGTACCCGGCAGAGGCGGAGTCGCGGTTAGCCAGAAGCGCACGAAGAGCGCCAACGCCTCGTTCGAAATGGTGACGTCGCGCTCCAGCCGTTCGACCTGCCGGATCAACCGGTCGAACCGGCGACCCAACGCCCCTTCCAGCTTTTCGGAGCCGTCCGGCGACAGAAAGGATGCCAGGGCGGTTTCCACGATGAGCGCCTGCGGCACACGCTTGCGCTGTGCATAGTCGGCGAGCTTGATCGCCAGATCGGGCGGCAAGCGGAACGTATGCTTGGTCCGCATCCGGCGGCTCAGAGGTCGATACCGTCGCCGGGATCCAATGCGGCCTGGCGGGCAAGACCTCGGGCGGCGGCGCGCAAGGCTCGAGCGCGCACGGCGTCCTCGTCGGGCTCATCTTCGCCAAACGCGAACTCCGGTGAGGGCGTAGGAGACTCGGGTGCGATGTCTTCATGCTCGGCAAGCTCCGGCTCTCGCCGGATTCCGCCGTTAGCGGGATCATCGACGGGGTGCATCGCAGGGAAGCCTGACGCTTCCTCGTTCCCGGCCCGCCTCTCCGGAACGGGCGCGCCGCTCCAGTCATCTGCCGCCGTGCTGGTAACCTTGGGCCTTTCCGGCTTTGGTGCTGGAAACAGACGTTCTGTCAGTCGCCGGTCCTCGTAATACCGTGCCTTCCTACCTCGAATCGGTGGACAGCCGGAGACCAGCACCAGTTCGTCAGTGGCCGGCAGTTGCATCACCTCGCCGGGTGTCAGCAGCGGACGCGCCGTCTCCTGCCGCGAGACCATGAGATGGCCGAGCCAGGGGCTCAGCCTATGGCCGGCATAGTTCCTAGCGTCACGAATCTCGGTCGCCGTGCCGAGCGCATCCGAGACGCGCTTGGCGGTACGCTCGTCGTTGGTGGCGAAGGACACGCGCACATGGCAATTGTCGAGAATGGCATTGTTCGGACCGTAAGCCTTCTCGATCTGGTTGAGCGACTGGGCGATGAGAAAGCTCTTCAGCCCATAGCCTGCCATGAAGGCGAGCGCGGACTCGAAGAAGTCGAGGCGACCCAATGCCGGAAACTCGTCGAGCATAAGCAGCAGCCTGTGGCGGCGGCCCTTGGCATGGAGTTCCTCAGTCAGCCGGCGGCCGATCTGGTTCAACACGAGCCGCACCAGCGGCTTGGTCCGGCTGATGTCGGAGGGCGGCACGACGAG
>JBQTJT010000031.1:0-41339 GCA_052386855.1 Reyranella sp. | reverse complement strand
CGCTCCTCAGCGACTGTGTCAGGGGTCAAGCATTTTGCCATGGTGTTTTGTCTCGGAGGATGGCGTTGAGGATGGTGAGCAGCTTTCGGGCGACGGCGATTGTCGCCACCATCTTGGCTTTGCCGGCAGCGATGAGGCGCTCGTAGAAGGCCTTCAGGGGCGGGTTCCATCGCTTGGCGACCTGGGCACCGATGAAGAGAGCGGTGCGAACGACAGCACGCCCGCCGCTGATCCGGGCCTTGCCTTTCCAGGTGCCGGATTGCCGGGTGAACGGAGCAAGGCCGGCCAAGGCGGCGATCTGCTTGCGATCGAGCCGCCCCAGCTCGGGCAGTTCGGCCAGCAAGGTTCTGGCGATGATCCGGCCGATGCCGGGAACCGATGCCAGCAGGTCTTCCTTGGCCCGCCAGATCGGCGAACTCCGCACGATACCGTCGATGTCGCTGTCGATGCTGTCGAGTTCTCGCTCCAGGGCCCTCAGCAACCGCTCGATGCTCTTGCGCACGCGCGCCGGCTCGATGCGGTGCAGGCGTTGACGCTCAGAGGCGATCATCTCGACGATCTGGCGGCGACGCCCCATCAGGTCGCCAAGCAGACGAGCCGCGCCGTCCGGCAACGGCCGGATCTGCGGCCGGGTCGCCTCGGCGAAGCGGGCGATCACCGCGGCGTCGATCGGATCGGTCTTGGCGCGTTGCCCCAGCGCCTGGGCAAAGGCCCGCACCTGGGCCGGGTTGACGACCACCACCGGCAGCCCGTGGCTCGACAGGGCGGCTGCCACGATGGTCTCGTAGCCGCCAGTGGCCTCGATCGCCACCAGGTCTGCCGTATCGCCCAGGCGGCGGCACAGTTCGGCGAGGCCCGCCGCGTCGCGGCGGGATGCCCAGGCTTCTTGAGACGGCAGGACATGCACATCCAGCCGATCCTTCGACACGTCGATGCCGACAATGCGACGGTGTTCCATGACGACCCCTCCTTGCGAAAACGGGCTCGCGATGCGGCCCACGCGACTGTTCGGGTTCGCTGGAACGACGGCAGGGTGACCGTGCTGAGGAACGGGCTTCGATACCCTCGGGTGAGCCGGTCTACCCGCCGCCACCGCAACGGCTACTCTAGCCGATGCGGCGATCGATGACTTACAAGGGTGAGGTGGTGTCTCGTGATGTGACGGCGGTGCCCCTTTTCAGATAGAACGGTCGCATGCAGGTCGATCGCCTCTGGACGAACGCGCGTCTCGCCACCATGACCGGGCCGGGGACAGGGACGGGCCTCGGCCTCGTCGACAAGGGCCTGGTCGCGGCGCGCGGCGGCGACATCGTCTATGCCGGCCCTGAGATCGACGCGCCCGCCCTCACGGCGCCCGAGGTCGTCGATTGCGACGGCCGCTGGATCACGCCCGGCCTGGTCGATTGCCACACCCACATCGTCCATGGCGGCAACCGGGCGCACGAGTTCGAGCTGCGCCTGGCCGGCGCCACCTACGAGGAGCTGGCGCGGGCGGGCGGCGGCATCGTCTCGACCATGAAGGCGACGCGGGCCGCGAGCGAGGACGAGCTGCTGGCGTCGGCCCTGCCGCGCGTCGATGCGCTGATCGCCGAGGGCGTCACCACGCTCGAAGTGAAATCGGGCTACGGCCTGGAGCGCGCGAGCGAGATGAAGTCGCTGAAGGCGGCGCGGCGGCTGGGCGAGGTCCGGCCGCTGTCGGTGACGACGACCTTCCTCGGCGCCCATGCGATGCCGCCGGAGGCCGCGGGCGACAAAGACGCCTATATCGACCTCGTCTGCCGCGACATGCTGCCTTCCGTCGCCGCCGCCGGCCTCGCCGATTCGGTCGATGCCTTCTGCGAGACCATCGGCTTCACCCCGGAACAGGTCGCGCGCGTGTTCGAGGCCGCCAGGGCGCACGGCCTGCCGGTGAAGCTGCACGCCGAGCAGCTCTCCAACCTGCATGGCGCGGCGCTCGCCGCGCGGTTCGGCGCGCAATCGGCCGATCACCTGGAATATATCGACGAGGCGGGCGCCGCCGCCCTGGCCGCTTCCGGCACCGTGGCCGTGCTGCTGCCCGGCGCCTTCTATTTCGTGCGCGAGACGCACAAGCCGCCGGTCGACCTGCTGCGCCGCCACGGCGTCCATATCGCGATCGCCTCCGACAGCAATCCCGGCTCCTCGCCGCTCACCTCGCTGCTGCTGGCGATGAACATGGCGGCCACGCTGTTCCGCCTCACCGTCGACGAATGCCTGGCCGGCGTCACCCGCGAAGCCGCCCGCGCGCTCGGCCGCCTCGACCGGATCGGCACGCTGGAGGCGGGGAAGTCCTGCGACCTCGCCATCTGGAACGTCGAGCGTCCCGCCGAGCTGGTTTACCGGATGGGGTTCAATCCGCTGCACCAGAGGGTGTGGCAAGGAAATCCGTCGTCCCGAGTGTAGCCGAGGGACCTCGCTTCTATGCGTAGATGGCGGATCGCCTGGAGAAAGTTCCTCGACTGCGCGCCAGTCAGCTTTGGCTAAAGATAGAAGTAGATTTGGTCCAGTATCAGAATTGCCTGCAAGGCCCGCACGTCGGAGTAATCAGATGCGCTCGCGACGCCATGGCCGGCACTATGCCGAGACATCGTTATCTGACCTTTATCAAGGTCGAAACCGGCAAAAAATACTTCAGTAAGGTACGAGAAGAACTCTACTGGAAAGAAAAGCGAAGTATCAGAGCCTGACTTCAGCTTTCCCTTTTCCTTCAGGAAGGTCAGAAGTTCGGGCGTTCGCACGCCAGTTCCCTTGCCTGTCTCGACGAAATATACAGCGCGGAGAATACCCTCGATCTGAGGATACAAGGTAGTAATACACTGAATGTAGCCGGCGTCATCGTGGCGTATGAACGCTTGCAAGCCAGCATCGATGAGAGGTTTTCTCTCAGCAAAGGCCGACTTCGCCCACCAACGAGAAGATATCTCTTCGATGCGCGCGTCGGTGAATTTTACAGGAACGGCTATTGGTAGACCAACCATTGGCGGGACTTGTCTATAGAATCCTAGTAGTTCGTCCCATTCGGATCCCAATAATTCGATGAACGGAAACCAACCGGCATTCCGCATGGATTCATAAACGCCCGCCGCCGCCCAGATCTCGTAGACGCTTTCAAATGCAAGATGACGGTAGAGGGCACCGCAAGTCTTCCAGAATGCTTCAACATCAAGCTGGTGCTCGCGGTGCAAATCAAAGGCGAGGCCGAACTTCCATCCTACCTTGAAGCAAATGACCACTTTGTCATCGTGAGTTAAGGGTATGTCAGCTTTGAAGGTTCGAATATCAGCTAGGTCCCGTTGTTGGACTACCTGACCAGGCTGCAACTTTCGCTTTGCCATCGCTTCAAGCATCACCGGGAAGTCATTCACGTATACATCCGCAGTTTCGTCGGGGTGGATGACCGCAACGAAAGAATTAACCTTATCGATAAATACTGCCACGTCCTTCCCACGCAACAGCAGCGGTCCGAGCTGCTTCAGGTAGGTATGGAATATCGGTTCATCTGAACTGAATGCGCCTCTTGTATTGATACGCACTGTGTCGCCTGCGGCTCGGGCCGTATCTACAGCGAACCCGCTTATCTGAACCTTCTCGACACGCAGTGTAGGTGCGATTGGCTGCGAGTGATTGGTCACGATACTTTTCGCCAGATCGGCGCGCGCTTCTTCACCGGATCGAGCAGGGACCAATCGCCCTGTTCGACTTCGTGTCCCTTCGGGAACGGTGAGCGCGGTTCCTGGCCGAGCGAGCGCATCACCCGGTCGTCGCGGTAGTAGCAGAGCAGCACCACGCGGTTGAGCGCGAACAGTGGCGCGCCGCCTTCCTTCTTGAAGGTCGCGGCGACGTCGCGGCGGCGATCTTCAGGCAGATCGGCGAAGGCGCCGCCGGAAAGCTTCACCAGATGGGCCAGCGCTGCGCGCGTGTCCTCGGTGTCGCGTTCGAGGCTCTTCACGATATCGGTGAAGATCAGTTCGTCGTCGGCGCCGGGCACCTTGTAGATCATGCTGGCGGGGATCATGAGGCCCGCCAGCGCGCGCAGGTCGCGGGCTTCGGCGGTGGTGAGGGTGGGGGTGGTTGGCATTTCAGTTACCTATTTCTGTCGTCCTGAGCGTAGCGAAGGACCTCACGCTAGTCCCACGCTCGGTGTCTAAGGTCAGTGTCTGGCCGTTCGGTGAGGTCCTTCGCTACGCTCAGGACGACATGAACTGTCTCTTCTGGACCGCGAGCCTCCGGCTCGCTCGGATGTCTGAGCGAGCCGGAGGCTCGCGGTCCGGAAGAGGATGATCAATCGAACAGCGTCGCATTGCTCAACCGCTGCTTGATGGAGTCGGCGATGTAGAGTGCCAACGCCTGGATGGTCGAGGTCGGGTTCACGCCGCCGCTCGTTACCCAGATGCTGCCGTCGACGATGAACAGGTTCTTCACATCGTGGCAGCGGCCCCACTCGTTCACCACCGAGCGGTCGGGGTCGGTGCCCATGCGGGCGGTGCCCAAGAGGTGCCAGCCGCTGTTGGGCACGTCGTCGATGGCGATGGTGTGGGCGCCGGCCGCCTTCAGCACCTCGGTCGCGCGCGCATGCGCGTGGTCCATCATCCTGCGGCTGTTGGCGCTCACCGTGTAGTCGATTTTCGGTGCCGGAATGCCGTTGCTGTCCTTGATCACCGGGTCGAGCGTGACGCGGTTGTGCTCCTCCGGCAGGTCCTCGCAGATGGCGGCGAGGTAGATGCGGCGGTTGAGCAGGCCGCGATAGACCTTGTGATGGTCCTCGCCCCACGGCAGCCGGCCGTTGGCGGTGCTGGTGATGGCTTCGACGATCGAGCCGGTGCCGCGGCCGAACTGGAAGATGTAGCCGCGCACGAAGTCGCGCGCCTTGTCGGTTTCGTAGAATTCGTGGCTCCACAGACAGAGCGGCGGGCCGTGGTTGCCGTCCAGCGGCTCGTCGACATAGCCGTAGGTAAAAGCATAGGGGTGGAACATCAGGTTCTTGCCGACCTGGCCGCTGGAATTGGCGATGCCGTTGGTGAACTTGCCCGATTGCGAATTCAGCATCAGGCGCGGCGTGCCGACGCCGTTGCAGGCCAGGATCACCATCTCGGCCGGCTGGAAATGTTCGACGCCCTTCTCGTCGTAATAGATCACGCCGGTCGCCATGCCGTTGCTGTCGACGGTGATCTCGCGCACGCGGGCGCGGGTGCGCAGTTCGACGCCGGCGCGCAGCGCCGCCGGCCAGTAGGTGATGTCGGTGCTGGCCTTGGCACCCTGGGCGCAGCCCGGCGTGCAGTGGCCGAGGTTGAGGCAGCGGCCGCGGCCGTCGTAGTCGACCGTGGCGATAGAGGTGTCCGACGGCCACCAGTGCCAGCCGAGTTTGTTCATGGCCTTGGCCAGCACCTGGCCCGACTTGCCCATCGGGATCGGCGGCATCGGTGGCTGCTTGGGCGGATAGGCGGGGTCGCCGGCCAGGCCCGAGACGCCGGTCATGCGGTCGTTCTCGGCAAAGAAAGGCTCGAGCGTCTCGTAGTCGATCGGCCAGTCGTCGGCCACGCCGTCCAGAGTCTTCACCTTGAAGTCGCTGGGATGGAGGCGCGGATAGTGCGCCGTGTACATGATGGTGCTGCCGCCGACGCCGTTGAAGTTCACGACTTTTATGGGCGAGTTGGCGTCGTTGATCGGATAGTCGGTCTCGCGGGCGCGGCGGTTGGGATTGATGGCGAAGTCGCTGAACAGGCGCGCCTCCCAGTCGCGGCCGTTGCTGGGATAGTCGGTCGGCTTCACCCAATCGCCCTGCTCCAGGCAGAGGATCCGCATCTTGGTGTCCGCGAGGCTCCACGCCACCGCGGCCCCCGACGCCCCGGAACCGATGATCAGGACGTCGACCTTGTCTTTCATCTCACGCTTTCTCCTGTGCGGCAGCCGTGAAGCCTAACGTGAAGGGGCAAAGGGATGAATGAGATTCATCACGGTGCTCACATTTCTTTGAACACACGGTGCGCGAAAATCGCGTAAGCCATCCGCCGCAATCCACACGGACCCCCCATGACATCCCTGACCCTTGATGGCGCCAGCGCGCGCCTGCGAATACGCCTGCGCGAGGAAGAACAGAACGGATCGCTCTTTGCCTTCCGGGCCCGCCTCGTGGCGCTGGGGGCGATCAGCCTGTGGCTGCTGCTGGCGGCAGGTCCGATGCGCGTCACCGTGAGCCTCGCGGCCTGCGGCGCGCTCGCCGTCGCGGCGTGGCTGGTCTACCGCACGCGCGCCTCGCGCTGGGCCCGGGTCCTCCAGGCGGCGGTGATCGTGCTGGAAGTGTCGGTGATCGTCGTGGCCACCATGGAGGTGAGCCCGGGCTCGCCCACGTCGGGCCTGTGGGTCGAGCAGGTGTTCGGCCGCCGCTCGATCTTCCTCTATCTGATCGTCTATCTCGCCGCGAGCGCGCTCAGCTACTCCGCCCGCACCGTCATCCTGACCGGCGTGGTCTGCCTGGTGGCGCTGGTGTCGAGCACCGTCTGGACGGTCGTGGCGCTGGCGCGGGCCGTCAACCTCGACCTGATGGTGGTCGACCATCCGGTGAAGCTGGGCTTCGCGCTGCTCGGCCAGGTGATCGGTCCGGGCTTCGTCACACCGCAGGCCTTCGTGCTGCAGCAGCTCATCTTCATGACGATCTGCACCGCCTTCATCGCCGCCGCGGTGTGGCGCGCCCGCGCCCATCTCGGCCGCACCCTGCTGGCCGAGGGCGAGCGCAACAATCTCGCGCGCTATTTCTCGCCCAACCTGGTCGACCGGCTGGCCGGCGCTGCCCACGATTTCGAGGCCGGTCGCGAGACCAAGGCCACCGTGCTGTTCGTCGATGTCGTTGGCTTCACGCGCCTGATGGAGGGCGTGCCGCCGCAACTCACCATCGAGTTCCTGCGCGCCTTCCATGAGCGCATGGCGGACTGCATCTTTCGCCACGGCGGCACCCTCGACAAATTCATCGGCGACGGCGTGATGGCGACCTTCGGCACGCCGGATTCGCAACCTGACGACGAGGCCCGCGCGCTCGGCTGCGCCCGCGACATGGTGCAGGCGGTGACGGACTGGAACCGCCTCCGCCAGATGCGCGACCTGCCGCAGGTGCGGATCTCGGTCGGCGTTCACGTCGGCCCCGTGCTGATGGGCGCCATCGGCAGCCGCAACCGCCTGGAATACAGCGCTGTGGGCGATACGGTGAATGTCGCGAGCCGCCTCGAGCATTTGTCGCGCTCCCACGACGCGCTGATCGTGACCAGCGCCGAAACCCTTCTGGCGGCCCGGCGTTCGGCCGGCTTCGAGGCGGCCGACGCCGCACGCTTCCACGCAATTGGTCCCGTCTCCATCCCGGGTCGCGCGCATCAGGTCGAGGTCTTCATCGTGCCAGCCTAGTTGGCGCGTCAATTGCCTTTCGTTAGGGTGCGCTGCGCGCTGAAGTGCGGGCGAACGAAAGGTAGAGTGAGTCTTGACGACGATTTTCAGCGCCCGCCGCATCCTGACCATGAACCCGAGCCGGCCCGAGGCCACGCATGTCGCGGTGCGCGACGGGCGCATCCTGGGGGTCGGGCCGCTCGATGAGCTCACCGGCTGGGGCCCGCACACGCTCGACACGCGCTTCGCCGACAAGGTGCTGATGCCGGGCCTGGTCGAGGGCCACTGCCATGTGAGCGAAGGCACCTTCTGGCGCTATCTCTATCTCGGCCGCTTCGACCGCATGGATCCGGACGGCAAGGTCTGGCCCGGCGCCGCCTCGGTCGAGGAGGTCGTGGCGCGGCTGCACCAGGGCGAGGCGAAGATGGGTGACTCGGCCGAGCCTCTGTCGGGCTGGGGCCTCGATCCGATTTACTATGGCGAGCGGCGGGTCACGCGGCAGGACTTCGACAAGGTATCGACGACGCGCGCGGTCGGCGTCATGCACGCGAGCGGCCACATCTTCAACGTGAACAGCCGCGCGCTCGAGCTGGCGGGTTTGCTGCGGCCCGGCGTCAATCATCCCGGCGTGCCCCTCGGCGCCGATGGGCTGCCGACCGGCGAGCTGAAAGGCCCCGACGCGATGACGCTGGTGGGCAAGCACATCGGCTTCGACCGCGAGGTGCTGGCCAACGACGAGCCCGGCTTGCGCCAGTTCGCACGCCTCTGCGTGCGCCAGGGCGTCACCACGGCGACCGATCTCGCCAACCTGCTGCCCGACGACGCCGTTGCCATGATGACGCGCGTCACCGGCGAGCCCACGTTTCCCGTGCGAATCATGCCGTTCCGCCGCTTCCAGGGAATCACGGCCGAGCAGGCGGTGGCGCATGTGCTGGCGCTGCGCGAAAAATCGACAGCAATGCTGCGCCTCGGCCAGATCAAACTGTTCGTCGACGGTTCCATTCAAGGCTTCTCGGCCCGGCTGCGCTGGCCGGGCTATTTCAACGGCGCGCCCAACGGGCTCTGGTACACGCCGCCCGAGGCGATCCGCGATCTCTACCGCTGCGCGCTGGAGGCGGGGGTGCTGGTGCACAGCCACACCAACGGCGACCAGGCGACCGAGATGGCGCTCGACTGTCTGGAAGGGGCGTTGCTGGCGAAGCCGGCGCGCGACCATCGCTTTACGCTGCAACATTGCCAGCTGGCGGATGCCGCGCAGTTCCGGCGCATGAAGGCGCTGGGCATGTGTGTGAACCTGTTCCCCAATCATCACTTCTATTGGGGCGACCAGCATTACGCGACGACGGTCGGCCCAGAACGCGCGATGCGCATGAATGCCTGCGCGACGGCGCTCAGCGTCGGGGTGCCGATGGCCATCCATTCCGACGCGCCGGTGACGCCGCTGGGACCGCTGTTCACCGCCTGGGCCGCCGTCAACCGGCGCACCGCGTCGGGCAAGGTGCTCGGGAGCACCGAATGCATCGGCGTTGCCGATGCGCTGCGGACTATCACCTTGGGGGCAGCCTATACGCTGCGGCTCGATGGCGAGATCGGTTCGATCGAGGTGGGCAAGCGCGCCGACTTCGCGGTGCTGGAAGACGATCCGTTGGAGATCGGCGCGGAGCGGCTGAAGGACGTGCGCATCTGGGGCACCGTGCAGGGCGGCCGCGTCTTCGCCGCCGCCGAGGTGTGAGCGCAGCTATTCCCGTGACCGTGATCGGCGGGTACCTCGGCGCCGGCAAGACGACCCTGGTCAATCATCTGCTGCGCGCCGCCGATGGGCTGCGCCTCGCCGTCCTCGTCAACGATTTCGGCGCGCTGCCGATCGATCGTGACCTGATTGTCGGCGGCGACGGCGACACGCTGGAAATCTCCGGCGGCTGCGTCTGCTGCAGCTATGGCAGCGATCTCATGGAGGCGCTGCTCGACCTGCCGCGGCGGCGGCCCGGCATCGACCGCGTGCTGATCGAGACCTCGGGCGTGGCGCTGCCGGGCATGGTGGCAAGCGCGGTCGGCCTGCTGCAGGGCTACGCGCTCGACGGCACCGTGGTGCTGGCCGATGCCGAGACCGTGCGCCGCCAAGCGGCCGATGCCTATATCGGCGACACGATCACCCGCCAGCTTGCCGCCGCCGATCTGGTGGTCCTGAACCGCTGCGATCTGGTGAGCGCTGCCGCGTGCGACGAGACGGTTCACTGGGTCGAGACGCATGCGCCCCACGGCCGTGTGGTTCCCGCCGAGCGCTGCGCCGTACCGCCCGAGCTGGTGCTTGGGCTGCGCGGTGGCGGCGACCGCGCATCGACTGTCTTGCGGACGCCAGGCGGCGTCGCGGCCTCGGTGCTCTACGAGTCGGTCGCGCTCACGCCCGATGGTGCCGTCGACATCGAGCGGTTGGCCCACGCCCTGACGGCCCCCGGCTCAGGCGTGCTGCGCGCCAAGGGCTTCTTGCAGGCCAAGGATGGCCGGCTGGTGATCCTGCAGGTCGTCGGCCGCCGCTTCGAAATCACCGATGCCCCCGCCGGTGCGACGCCGGGCACGCTCGTGGTGATCGGCCTAAGAGGCCAACTCGATTGTGCGGGAGTAGGGCGCGCGGCCTACTTGAGCTCGTAGCTGTCGATCAGCCACGGCTCGTTCTTGGCCGCGTCGATCCATTCCTTGGTTGCCGGATGGGCGAGCACGGCGGCGGCATAGGCCTCCGAATCGGCATCGAGCGTCACGCCGTAGGTGCGGAAGCGGGTGACCACCGGCGCATACATGGCATCGGCGGCGCCGAAGCTGCCGAACAGGAAGCCGTCGTCCTTGGGTGCCGCGCCGGCAAAGCGCTTGCGGCAGTCGCGCCAGATCGAGGTGACGCGCTCGATGTCGGCGCGGACGCCGGGGGTCATGCCCTTGCCGGGAAAGGAGGCGCGGATGTTCATCGGCATGTTGTTGCGCAGGTCCATGAAGCCCGCGTGCATCTCGGTCGAGATCGAGCGCGCATGGGCGCGGGCGGCCACGGCGGCCGGCCAGAAACCCGCCTCGGGCTTGAGATCGTTGAGATATTCCGCGATCGCCAGCGATTCCCAGATGGCGAGGCCGCGGTGCAGCAGCACCGGCACGCGGCCCGACGGCGAGTGCTTGCGGATTGCGGCCTGCGTCTCGGGCCGGTCGAGCGGAATCACGATCTCCTCGACGTCGATGCCGGCGATGCGGACCATCAGGCCGCCCCGCATCGACCACGACGAGTAGTTCTTGTTGCCGACCACCAGCGTGAAATCCGCCATACGCCCTCCTTGCCAGCCGCGTTACTTGCCAGCTGGGCAGTTTGACCGGCACTCTCGAACAAGTGAATTACAGATTGGTGAGCATGGCCATGTCGTTGCCCTTCGTCGACCGCTCTTCTTCTTCGCTTCCTGTGCAGTTTGTCACGCAACCCAAGTGGAAGTCGTGGCTGAAGGAGCAGAGCGCGGCGCGGCGCGGCTGGATCGACTCGACCGGCGTGTCGGGCAGCGCCGGCGATGTCGTCGTCCTGCCGGGACGCGACGGCAAGGCATCGGGTGCGGTGCTGGTCATTCCGGCCACACCCGCATTGTGGGATTTCGGCGGCCTCGCGACACGACTTCCAGCGGGCACCTGGAAGTTCGTGTCCGACTCGGCGCCGGTGTCGATGACCGATGCGATGGTGGCGATCGGGCTCGGGGCGTGGACGTTCGACCGCTACAAGGCGAAGAAGTCGAAGCAGGGGCCGCGCTTCGTGTGGCCGGAGCGCGCCGACAAGGCGCGGGCCACGGCGATGATCGAGGCGATTTCCCTGGCGCGCGACCTCATCACCACGCCGTCGTCGGACATGGGACCGGCCGAGCTGGCTTCAGCGGTGCAGGAGGTGGCCAAGGCGCACAAGGCCAGGGTGAAGGTGATCGTGGGCGACGAACTGCTCAAGCAAAACTATCCGATGGTGCATGCCGTCGGTCGCGCCAGCACGCGGGCGCCGCGCCTGATTGACCTGGTGTGGGGCAAGGAGAGCGATCCCAAGGTCACGCTCGTGGGCAAGGGCGTGTGCTTCGACACCGGCGGCCTCGATTTGAAGCCCGCAACCGGCATGCTCAACATGAAGAAGGACATGGGCGGGGCCGCCACGGTGCTGGCTGTCGCGGCGATGGTGATGGCGGCCAAACTGCCGGTGCGGCTGCGGCTGCTGATCCCGGCGGTCGAGAACAGCGTCTCGGGCAATGCCTTCAGGCCGCTCGACGTGGTGCCGACGCGCAAGGGGTTGTCGGTCGAGATCGGCAACACCGATGCCGAGGGTCGGTTGATCCTGTGCGATGCGCTGCACGAGGGCGCGTCGGAGAAGCCCACCATGATGATCGATTGCGCGACGTTGACGGGCGCGGCGCGTGTGGCACTCGGCACCGAGCTGCCGGCCTTGTTCTGCAACGACGACGCACTGGCCGACGGTCTGCTGGCAGCAGGCAAGGCAGTGACCGACCCGATGTGGCGGATGCCGTTGTTTGCCGGTTACAAGCGCCTGCTCGACAGCCGGGTGGCCGATCTCAACAACGTCTCGGCGGGCGGGCTCGGCGGCGCCATTACAGCGGCGCTTTATCTGCAGGCCTTCGTGCCCGACGACGTGCCGTGGGCGCATTTCGACATGGGTGCCTGGAATGGCAGCAGCCGTCCGGGACGTCCCGAGGGCGGCGAGGCGCAGGCCGCGCGCGCCATCTTCGCCACCATCGAGAAGCGGATCAGTACCCTGACTTAGGATTCACCGTATTGATCAGCGGCTTGCCGGCGCGGATGTTCCTGATGTTCTCGATCACGCCGGGCGAGGCGGTGCGCGGGTTGGTGGCGCCGGCGACATGCGGCGTCACCTGGACCTTTGGGTGCGTCCAGTAGCGGTGCTCCTTGGGCAGCGGCTCCTGATTGAACACGTCCAGCGCCGCGCCGCTCAAATGTCCTGAGTCCAGCGCGGCCAGCAGCGCCTCGTCCACGACATGGCCGCCGCGCGCCATGTTGATGAGGTAGGCGCCTTTGGGCAGCGCCGCGAAGAGCTTGGCGTCGAGCAGCCCCTTGGTGTCGCGCGTGAGCGGCAGCACGTTGACCAGGATGTCGCTTTGCGCCAGCACGCGGGCGAGGCCGTCCGGACCGTGGAACGTCTCGATGCCAGACAGCGACTTCTGCGTCCGGCTCCAGCCGGCCGTCGGGAATCCGAGCGCGGCGAACTTCTTCGCCGTGTCCTGGCCGATCGTGCCCAGGCCCAGGATACCGATGCGGCGGTGGAGGGTGTCGACGAAGTCTTCCACCTTCCACTGCTTCGCCCGCTGGCTGGCGGCGTACTTGTCGATGTCGCGATGGTGGCGGAGTGCCCAGTAGAGGGCGTACTCGCTCATCTGGCCGACCAGCCCATCGTCCATGATGCGCGTGATCGGCACGCCTTCGGGCAGCCTGTCGTCGGCCAGCAGGTGGTCGACGCCCATGCCCAGCGAGACGATCAATTTCAGGTTGGGAAACGAGGCGATCAGTCCGGCCGGCGGTTTCCAGGCCAGCACCACTTCGATGCCGGCCTTGTCGCCCAGATTGTCGAGGGTGCGGAAATCGATCGGCCCGAGGGCCGCTTCGAGCGCTTTCTTCCAGAGCACGCCGTCCGTGTCGCGGCTGATGTAGGCGATGGCTTCAGGCATGTCGTGTCCGGAACAAATAATGCTGCAGGGCCCAGGCGACCGCCGCCAGGCCGATGCCGAGCAGGTCGGTGATCGTGCCTGGCGTGATAAGGCAGATCGCGGCCGCGGCCAAGACCATGCGGGGCACCGGCGATAGTGCCTCGGTGAGCCAGCCTTCGGTGGCGCAGGCCAGCAGCCAGACGCCGATCGCGGCGGTGACGAAGGTGTGGGCGATTTCCCAGAAGGTGCCCTGGCCCAGCAACACCGGGCTGTAGAAAAACATGAACGGCACCAGGAAGGTGGCCAGCCCCATCTTGACGGCGATCCACGACGTCTTCCACGGATCGCCGCGGGCCATGCCGGCCGCGGCGAACGATGCCACCGCCACCGGCGGCGTGATCGCCGACAGGACGGCAAAGTAGAAGATGAACATGTGTGCCACCAGCTTGGGCACGCCGATCTGCTGCAGCCCGGGGGCCACCACCGCGGCGGCGATGGCGTAGGCCGCCGTTGTCGGCATGCCCATGCCGAGGATGGTGACGATGACCATGGTGAAGAACATCGCCAGCAGCTGATTCTCGCCGGCGATCGCCTGCATGATCTGGGCGAAGCGGCCGCCGACGCCGGTCAGCGCGATCACGCCCACGATGATGCCGGCCGAGGCGCAGACGGCCACGAGCTGGATGCAGTCCTTGGCGCCGATCTCGAGCGCCTCGACGACGGCGCGGCCGCCCATGACATCGTCGCCGCGGCGCCATGTGACGCCGTTCCTCGACCATCGGATGCCGTTGAACCAGCTCACGACGATGCACAGCCCCATGCCGAGCGCGGCGGCGAGGAAGGCCGAGTAGCCGGTGATGAAGGCCCAGATCAGCACGGCGATTGGCGCCATCATGTAGAGGCGCATCAGCAGCGGCCCCAGGCGCGGCAGTTCGGCGCGCGGGATGCCGCGCAGCCCATGCTTGGCCGCATGCAGATCGCAGTGGGCGTAGCAGGCGATGTAGAACAGCAGGCAGGGGATGATCGCGGCCGCCGCGATTTCGGCATACTTGAGGCCCGTCACTTCGGCCATGATGAAGGCGGCGGCGCCCAGCACCGGGGGCGTGATCTGGCCGCCGGTTGACGAGGTCGCCTCGATGGCGCCGGCGGTGTTCCGGTCGTAGCCGACGCGGCGCATCATCGGGATGGTGACCGCGCCCGACGCCACGACGTTGGCGACCGAGGAGCCGCTCACCGAGCCGAACATGACACCCGAGAGCACGGCCACCTTGGCCGGACCGCCGCGCGCCCAACCGACCAGCGACACCGCCAGGTCGTTGAAATAGTCGCCGGCCTTGGAGCGGCCGAGGAAGGCGGCGAACACGGTGAACATGATGATGAAGGTCGACGACACTTCCAGCGTCGTGCCGAAGACACCGAGGTTGCTGTAGAGGTACGGAAAGACGAACCACAGGTCGGTCAGGGACTTGTTGTGGTAGAGCGGCGAACCTTCGGGAAAGACGTGGCCGAACATGGCGTAGAGCATGAAGGCGCCGACGATGATCGTGAGAGCATTGCCGGCCGTGCGGCGCGTGAACTCGAATACTACGACGAGGCCGACCAGGCTGTAGACGAGGTCGGGCGTTTCATAGACAGCGCCCTGGTTCATCTGCAGCTCGTCGAGGTTGCGCCACATGTAGACGGCGCAGGCGAGCGCCCCCAGCATCAGCAGCCAGTCGTACCAGGGGATGCCCTTGGTGCCGCGGCCCTTGGCCAGGCTGTAGAAACCGAAGCCCAGGGTGGCGCCCCATGCCAGGTGGATGGCGCGGAATAGCTCCTGGTCGATGTTGGCCGCGACCGCGCGGTAAAAGACCTGTCCGAGCCCAAGGGCCGTGTCGATCTCCTTGACCACGACGGGCCCGACCAGCACCCAGAGGTGGAAGGCGGAAAAGCCGGCACACAGCCAGAAGAACAGCTTCTGTTCCCAGGGCCGCTGCTCGCGCCGGCCGCCGGAATATTCGAGATCCTCGACATCGACCCGGCCGACGTCGTTCGCGTCGGCTGTTGTCGCCTGGCTGGTTGCCGCTGCCATTGATCGTTCCCCCGTGCCGCGGCGGTCTGCCGTTCCGACCGACCGTTGCGTACCTGCCCGCCTCCTGAATAGCAAAACGCCCGCTCCGAAGGGAGCGGGCGTTCGGCCTGTTCGTGCCGTTTACTTGGGCAGGGTCGCGGGATTGAGCGCGATGCCTTTTTCTTTGTAGTACCGGACCGCGCCGGGATGGAACGGCAGGAAGGCGTTGCGGTTGGCGTTGGCCGCGATGGTTTCCGACGCTGCGGCATGGCCCTGAACCATCGCCGCGTTGTTCTCCAGGATGGTCTTGGTGACCAGGTAAGCGACGTCGTCGGACATGTCCTTGTTGGCGATGCCGAAATTGTAGAGGCCCAGGGTCTTCTGGTCGGTGGCCTGGGTCTTGTAGGTGCCCTTGGGGATCACCGCCTCGGAGAATTCCGGCATCTTCTTGCGGATCGTGTCCCGCTCGGCATCGGTCCAGGTGAAGAAGACGACTTCCTTCTCGGCGTCGAGCTGCGAGAAGATCGGGATCGGCAGGCCGGCGCCGAAGCAGAACGCCTCGAGAATGCCGTCGCCGAGTTGGCTGCCCATGTCGGAGCCTTGGCCGTTACGGATGGTTGCCTTGAGGCCGAGTGCGTCAAAGAACAGCGGTAGATAGGTGCCTGGCGTGCCGGCCTTCGGCCCGACGCCGACCGTCTTGCCGTCGAGCTGCTTGAAGCTGGTGATGCCGGACTTCTTGAGCGCCACGCACTGCATCGGCGTGTCGTACATCGGAAACAGCGCCCGGATGTTCTCGTACTTCTTTCCCTTGGTCCAGTCGCCGGTGCCTGTCCAGGCCTGCAGGGCAACTCCCATCGTCGTCATGCCGAGTTCGATCTTCTTGTCCTCGACCAGAATCACGTTCTGGTTCGGGCCCTGTGTCTGCTGGGTTGAGACCTGAATACCCGTCTTGTCCGTGAGGATTTTGGCGACCACGCCGCCATAGACGAAGTAGGTGCCGCCTACAGAGGCGGTTCCCAAAGTCATGGTCTTCGGTTGTGCTAGGGCGGCCGTCGCCGTAACGGCGATGGCAACGGAAATCAGGCCTCGGCGCAGGTATTTCATGCGATCACTCCTCCCTTGATGGTTGGACCCGCTCACGCGGCGGGCACCTTACCTCTCGACTCATATGGGGAGTGCACTTGGACTGCAAGCCTGCCGCCTACTTTACCAGCGTTGCCGGGTCGAGGGTGACGCCCTTGTCCTTGTAATAGCGCACGGCGCCGGGATGGAAAGGCAGGAATGAATTGCGGGTGGCATTGGCCGCGATTGTTTCCCTGGCGGCGGGGTGGCCCTTGGCCAATCGCGCATGATTTTCGAGCACGGTCTTGGTGATCGTGTAGGCGGTGCTGTCGGACAGATCCTTGTGGGCAAAGGCGAAATTGTAGAGGCCGACGGTCTTCTGGTCGGCCGTCTGCTGCCGATAGGTCCCCTTGGGGATCAGTGACGGCGAGAACTCCATCATCTTGCCGCGGATCGTGGCGATGTCGGCGTCGGGCCAGGTGAAGAAGACGACGTCCTTCTGGTTGGCGAGCTGGCTGAAGATCGGAACCGGCGGGCCGGCGCCGAAGCAGAAGGCATCGAGAATGCCGTCGTCGAGCTGGTTGCCCATGTCTTCGCCCTGGCCGTTGCGGACCATGGTCTTCATGCCCAGCGCATCGAAGATCAGGGGGAAATAGGTTCCGGGCGTGCCGGCTTTCGGGCCGACGCCGACCGTCTTGCCGTCGAGTTGCCGGAAGCTCGCGATGCCCGACTTCCTGAGCGCGACGCACTGCAGGGGTGTGTCGTACATCGGAAACAGAGCCCGGACGTTCTCGTACTTCTTTCCCTTGGTCCAGGCGGCCGAGCCCTGCACCGCCTGCAGCGCGACGCCCATGGTCGTCATGCCGAGGTCCATTTTCTTCTCGTCGACCAGGATCATGTTCTGGTTCGGGCCTTGGGTCTGCCGGGGCGCGACCTGGATGCCGGCCTTTTCGGTCAGGAGGTCGGCGACGAGGCCGCCATAGACGAAATACGTGCCGCCAACCGAGGCCGTGCCGAGCGTCATGGCAACGGGCTGTGCGATGGCAGCAGTCGCAGCAGCGGTTGTCGTGACCGCGAAGGTGATGACCGTGGCCCACAGGCCGCGACGGAATCCCCTCATCCCGGACTCCTCCCTTTCCTCTTGGGCGTAGGGTCGCTGGAATCAGCGGGCAAGTCTACAACACTGCCGCATATCAGACCGTCAGACGGCAACCACCTGGCTGTCGGCGCCGATGGTTTCGAGGTTGAACGCGGCCGCGATCAACGCCTGGGTATAGGGCGTCTGGGGCGCCTCGAAGACCTGCTTGGCCGGTCCGCGCTCGACGACCTTGCCGTGGCGCAGCACGATGACCTCGTCGGCCAGCGCCCGTACGACCTTTAGATCATGGCTTATGAAAAGATATGCCAGCCTGTGGCGGATCTGGAGGTCGCGCAGCAGGTCGACTATCTGGGCCTGGACGCTCATGTCGAGCGCCGAGGTCGGCTCGTCGAGCACGATGAAGCGCGGTTTCAGTACCAGGGCACGTGCGATCGCGATGCGCTGGCGCTGCCCGCCCGAGAATTCGTGCGGGTAGCGTTCACGCGCGGCGATGTCGAGGCCGACCTCGCGCAAGGCCTGGTCGATCGCCTGGCTGCGCTCGGCTGGGCTGCCGATGCGATGGACCTCCAGCCCTTCACCCACGATCTCGCCTACCGACATGCGCGGGCTGAGCGAACTGAAAGGGTCCTGGAAGACGATCTGCATTTGCCGGCGCAGCGTCCGAAGCGCGTGCGCGCCCAGTGTCTGCAGGTCCTGCCCGTCGAACCGGATGCCGCCCTGGCTTTTCTCGAGCCGCAGCAGGGCGAGACCGAGCGTGGTCTTGCCCGAGCCGGACTCGCCCACCAGCCCGATCGTGTGTCCTTCGCGGAGCGCGAGGCTGACCCCGTCGACCGCCTTCACATGCCCGACCGTGCGGCGCAGCACGCCGCGCTTGATCGGGAAGTGCACCTTGACCTCGTCGAGACGCAGGATCTCCGGCGCGGCCGGATCGGCCACGACTGGCCGGCCCTTGGGCTCGGCCGAGAGGAGATGCTGGGTGTAGCTGTGCTGCGGATTGTCGAAGACCTGGCCAACGGGGCCTTGCTCGACGATCAGCCCCTTGGTCATGACGCAGACCCGGTCGGACATTTTGCGCACGATGCCGAGGTCGTGGGTGATGAACAGCAGCGCCATGCCGTAGCGCGCCTGCAGCGTCTTCAGCAGCTTCAGGATCTGCGCCTGGATGGTGACGTCGAGCGCGGTGGTCGGTTCGTCGGCGATCAGCAGGTCGGGCTCGTTGGCGAGCGCCATGGCGATCATCACGCGCTGGCGCTGGCCGCCCGATAGCTGATGCGGATAGGCATCCAGACGCTTGACGGCCTCGGGGATGCCGACCTGTTCCAGAAGCTCGAGAGTGCGCTTGCGCGCGGCATCCTTTGAAAGACCCTTGTGCAGGACCAGCACCTCGTTCACCTGCCGCTCGATCGTGTGCAGCGGGTTGAGGGAGGTCATCGGCTCCTGGAAGATCATCGACACGCGGTTGCCGCGCACGTTCAGCAATTCGCGTGTCGTGGCGCCGACCAGCTCGCGGCCCTGGAAGCGGATGCTGCCCGTGGGGTGACTGGCCACTGGATAGGGCAGCAATTGCAGGATCGAGAGCGCCGTCACCGACTTGCCGGAACCCGATTCGCCGACCAGCGCCACGGTTTCGCCGCGGCGGACGTCGAAACTGACGCCTTTCACCGCCCGGACGGCGCCGGCGCCGGTGCCGAATGTCACCGACAGGCTCTGAACCTGAAGCAGGGTGTCGTCGCTCATGTCGGCACCCGGCGTGGATTGAAGGCGTCGCGCACGGCCTCGCCGATGAAGACCAGCAACGACAACATGAGCGCAATGATGAAGAAGCCGGTGAAAGCCAGCCACGGCGCGTTGAGGTTGTTCTTGCCCTGCAGCAGCAGCTCGCCCAGCGACGGCGAGCCGACCGGCAGGCCGAAGCCCAGGAAGTCCAGCGACGTCAGGGTGGTGACGGAGCCGGCCAGGATGAAGGGCAGGAAGGTCAGGCTCGCGGTCATGGCGTTGGGCAGGATGTGCCGGAACATGATGCGCACGTCCAGCATGCCCAGTGCCCGGGCGGCGCGGACATAGTCGAAGTTGCGCCCGCGCAGGAACTCCGCCCGCACGAGGCCGACCAGCGACATCCAGCTGAACAGCAGCATGATGCCGAGCAGGACCCAGAAGCCGGGCTGGATGAAGCTCGCCAGGATGATGAGAAGGTAGAGGGTCGGCATGCTCGACCAGATTTCAAGGAAGCGCTGCATCAACAGGTCGACCATGCCGCCGAAATAGCCCTGGGCCGCGCCGGCGATGATGCCGATCACGGCGCTGAGGAGGGTGAGCGCGAAGCCGAACAGGACGGAGATCCGGAATCCGTAGATCAGGCGGGCCATCACGTCCCGTGCCTGGTCGTCGGTGCCGAGGAGATGGTCCCAGGACGGCGGCAGCAGCGCCTTGCGGCCGTCGCCCTTGAGGACCGTGTCGTAGCTGTAGGGAATGGGCGGCCACAGGATCCAGCCGCCTTTCTCGTGGATCAGCGTCTGCAGCTCACGGTCGGTGTAGACCGCGTTGGTCGGGAAATCGCCGCCGAAGGTCGTCTCGGGATAGTCCCGCAGCATCGGCGAATAGAAGGCGCCGTCGTAGCGGATCAGGATCGGCCTGTTGTTGGCCAGCAGCTCGGCGAACAGCGACACGAAGAACAACAGGCCGAATACGGCGAGCGAAATCATGCCGCGCCGGCTCGACCGGAAGATGGCGAAACGCCGCCTGTTGAGCGGTGTCATCAGCTGCGCGACTCGAAATCGATCCGGGGATCGACCACGGTGTACATGACATCGCCCAGGATACCCATGATGAGGCCGATCAAGCCGAAGAAGTAGAGCGTGCCGAACATGATCGGGTAGTCGCGGTTCAGCGCCGCCTCGAAGCCGAGCAGGCCGAGCCCGTCCAGCGTGAAGATCACCTCGATCAGCAGCGAGCCTGTGAACAGAACGCCGATGAAGGCCGCCGGAAAGCCCGCGACCACGATCAGCATGGCGTTGCGGAAGACATGGCCGTACAGCACCCGGCGCTCTGTCAGGCCCTTGGCCCGCGCCGTCAGCACGTACTGCTTGTGGATCTCCTCGAGGAAGGAGTTCTTGGTGAGAAAGGTAAGCGTGGTGAAGCCGCCGATCACCATGGCGCCGATCGGCAGCGCCATGTGCCAGGCATAGTCGAGCCCCTTGTCGATCAGCCCGAGCGTACTCCAGTCGTCGGACACCAGCCCGCGCAACGGGAACCATTTGAAGTAGCTGCCGCCGGCGAACAGCACGACGAGCAGCAGCGCGAACAGGAAACCCGGGATCGCGTGCAGCACGATCAGCATGGTCGAGCTCGACAGGTCGAACCGCGAGCCGTCCCGCACGGCCTTGGCGATGCCGAGCGGGATCGAGACGAAATACACCAGCAGCGTCGTCCAGAGGCCAAGCGAGATCGAGACCGGCATCTTCTCGATGATGAGATCGACGACGCGCCTGTTGCGGAAGAAGCTCTCGCCGAAGTCGAACGTGATGTAGCTCTTCAGCATCAGACCGAATCGCTCGTAGGCCGGCTTGTCGAAGCCGTACATCTTCTCGATGCGCTCGATCAGTTCGCGCGGCAGGCCGCGCGCGCCCCGATAGGCGCCGGCGTCGCCGCCGCTGGAACTGTTCTGGCCGCCTTGCGCGATCTCGCCGCCCGAGGCGGAACCGGAGAATCGCTCGGTGGCACCGATGGCGGTGCCCTGGATCTGGGAGATCATCTGCTCGACCGGCCCGCCGGGGGCGGCCTGAACGATGAAGAAGTTGATCACCATGATGCCGAACAGGGTCGGTATCACCAGCATCAGACGGCGCAGGATGTAGGCCAGCATGGGGCGGCGGCCGCCTACTTTCTCTCGCGTTGCAGGGCGCGATCCTTGGCCTCGTCGATCCACCAGGTATCGAAGGCCACGGGCGCGTAGCGCGCGGACTTGGCCGGACGGCCAAAGCGGTTCCAGTAGGCCACGAAGGCGGTGTTGCTGTGCCAGTTCGGCACCACGAAATGGCTCCACAGCAGGACGCGGTCGAGCGCCCGGGTGACGTTGATCAGGCTTTCGCGGTCGGGTGCGGCGATCAGGGTCTCGATCAGCGCTTCGATCGCGGCATCCTTGATGCCGACCGTGTTGCGGCCGCCTTTGGTGTCCGCCGCTTTCGAACCCCAGAAGTCGCGCTGCTCGTTGCCGGGCGACAGCGACTGACCGAAGCTCTCCACGATCATGTCGAAATCGAACTCGTCGACGCGCCGCTTGAACTGCGCGGTGTCGACCGTGCGCACGCCCATGTCGATGCCGATGCGCTCGAGGTTCTGCTTGTAGGGCAGCGTGACGCGCTCGAAGCTGGCGTCGCTCAGCAGCATCTCGAAGGCGAGCTTTTTGCCCGTCTTCGTCTCCGTCATCTTGCCGTCCTTGATCTCCCAGCCCGCTTCCTTGAGGAGGGCGAGCGAACGCCGTGCCAGGTCGCGCACGTTGCCCGTGCCATCCGATTCCGGGAGCTTGAACTCCTTGGTGAAGGCTTCCTCGGGAATCTTGCCGCGCAACGGCTCGAGATATTTCAGTTCGGCCGGTGTCGGCAGGCCCGACGAGGCAAGCTCCGAGTTGCCGAAGAACGAGATGTTGCGCTTGTACATCCCGTAAAACAGATTCTTGTTGGACCAGGCGAAATCGAACATCGCCGCGACCGCTTCGCGCACGCGCTTGTCCTTGAAATACTCGCGCCGGGTGTTGATGGCGAAGCACTGCATGCCGGTCGGCAGCTCGTGCGGGATCTCGACGCGCTGGATGCGGCCGTCGCGCACCGCGGGAATGTCGTAGGCCGTCGCCCAGTTGCGCGCGATGTTCTCCTGCCGGATGTCGAGGTCGCCGCCCTTGAAGGCTTCGAACTGCACCGTGACGTCGCGATAATATTCGTAGCGGAGGACGTCGAAGTTGCTGCGGCCACGGTTCATCCAGAGGTCCTTCGCCCACCAATCCGCGACCCGGCGGTAAGCGATGGAGCGCCCGACATCGAATGTCTCGACGCGATAAGGGCCACTGCCGAGTGGAATCTCGAGCGAGACCTTCTCGAAGTCGCGGCTGGCCCACCATTTGGACGGCAACACCGGAAGCTGCCCGAGGATGAGCGGCAATTCCTTGTTGCTGCTGTCGCGGAAGGAAAAAAGGACTTTGCGATCGCCTGTCTTCTCGGCCTTGAGCACGTCGTGATAGTAGAAGGCGTAGTTGGGCGAGCCTTTGGATTTCAGGATGTCGAAGGTGAAGATTACGTCCTCGACGGTGATCGGGGTGCCGTCGTGCCATCGTGCCTGCGGTCTGAGCGTGAACGCCACCCAGGAGCGGTCTTCGGGCCACTCGATGGTCTCGGCGATCAGGCCGTACTCGGTCGAAGCCTCGTCGCGCGAATTCCAGCACAGCGTATCCCAGCTCGCCCCGATCCCGGCCGCCGGCTGGCTCTTGATGATGAACGGGTGCAGCGAGTCGAAGGTCCCGCGCGCGCCCAGCCGGACCGTGCCACCCTTGGGTGCGGCGGGGTTGAGGTAGTCGGGGGGACCGGCGTCGGCGGCATATTTCGGCGTGCCGTGCATGGCAAAGCCATGGCTGACCGTGACCTTCGAAGAACTCTGGGCCCGCACGATCGCCGGCCCGCCGACCCACACGGCCGCGCCGCCCGCCAGTACACCGCGCCGTCTGATCGCCATGCGATGCGCTCCCAAAGCTAGCCCGTTCCGCCACCCTATATAGCGTGTTCGAGTTGGGCCGCACTATGGCCGCCGGGTCACATCGCTGTCAGCTTTCGCCCTTGATGCCGGCATCCTTCACCAGCTTGCCGTAGCGCGCGTAGTCGGCCTTCCACATCGCGAGCACGTCGGCCGGCGATCGCGGCGCCGGGACTTCGCAGCCCGCCCTGGTCAGCCGGCCGTGGGTTTCGGCACTTTGAAGAGCCTTCATTGCCGAGCCATGCAGGCGCTCGACAATGGCGCTGGGCGTGCCCGCCCGGACGGCGATCGTGTACCAGCTCATCACCTGGGCATCGGCAAACCCGGCCTCGGCGAAGGTGGGCACGTCGGGCAGGCTCGGCAGGCGCCGGTTGGCCAGCACCGCGAGCGCCCGCAGCTTGCCCGACTGGACATGCTGGAGGGCAAGCGGTCCCGGCAGCAGGCCGACCTGCAGCCGGCCTTCCAGGAGGTCGGGCAATCCCGGCGGAATGCCGCGATAGGGCACCGAGGTCATGTCGAACTTGTACTGGTGCTTGAGCAGCTCGGCCGACAGATGGATCGAGGATCCGTTGCCCGGATTGAGGTAGTTGAGCTTGCCGGGGTTGGCCCGGCCATACTCGACCAGCTCCTTCAGGGTCTTCACCGGCACTTCGGGATTGACCGTCGCCACCGACGTTGCGATGGCGACCAGCGCCACCGGCTGGAAGTCGGCCAGCGCGTCGTAGGGCACCGGCTGGAGATGGGGCACCACGACGTGGGCAATGGTCGACATGACCCAGGTGTAGCCGTCGGCCGGCGCCTGCGGGATCATCGCTGTCGCCAGTGTGGAATTGCCGCCGGGCTTGGGTTCGACCACGACCGGCTGGCCGAGGTCGGCCTGCATGGGATCGGCAAG
Source organism: Reyranella sp. (assembly GCA_052386855.1). Classification (GTDB taxonomy): domain Bacteria; phylum Pseudomonadota; class Alphaproteobacteria; order Reyranellales; family Reyranellaceae; genus Reyranella. Next base: position 17,430 of record JBQTJT010000031.1, on the reverse strand, counting down.
CGAGCGCGTCACGATGTCGACGATGCCGCCGACCGGGTAGGGGACCAGGAAGCGCATCGGCTTCGTGGGGAAGGCCTGCGCCGACGCACTGGGGGCGACGGCAAAGGCTGCTGCGGCGCCCAGTGCGGCGCGCCGGCTCATCGCGTTCATTGTATTCCTCCCTGCAGGCTTTTTGCGAAGGTACGGGCCGGATGTTGCCTTGTCACCGCCTGTTCGCAGCGGGAAACGCGGCCCAGGGATTTGGGGCCTGCCGGTTTGACTTCGCGGCGCCGGCGTCCCACGTTTCTTGCATGACCGACACCATGGATTTCGCACCGGAATATGATGTGCCGCTCGACTACATGCGGCGCACGCGCGACTACTATCTGGCGCTTGGCTACGACAATCCCTATCGCTGGGCGCACTATGTGGATGCGCCGTTCCAGCCGCTGAAGAAGCCGTTGAAGGACAGCACGCTGGCGCTGATCACCACGGCCGCGCCCTATCAGCCCGACAAGGGCGATCAGGGTCCCGGCGCTCTCTACAATGCAGCCGCCAAGTTCTATTCGGTGTTCGCGGGCGACACCGCCGTCGATCACGACACGCGCATCTCCCACATTGGCTACGATCGCAAGCACACCACGGCCAAGGACAGCAACACCTGGTTTCCGCTGCCGCTGATGCGCGAGTTCGCCAAGCAGGGGCGCTTCAAGCTCGCGCCGCGTTTTCATGGCGCGCCGACCAACCGCAGCCAGCGTGTCACGCTTGAAACGGACGCGCCGGAAATCCTCGCGCGTTGCCGGCAAGACCAGGTCGATGCCGCCCTGCTTGTGCCTACTTGACCCGTCTGCCACCAGACCGTGAGTCTGGTCGCCCGATATCTCGAACGGAACGGTATCCCGACCGTCGTCGTGGGAGCGGCGAAGGACATCGTCGAATATGCCGGCGTGCCGCGCTTCCTGTTCAGCGATTTCCCGCTCGGCAACTCCTGCGGCAAGCCGCACGAGCCCGACACGCAGGCCTTCACCCTCGATCTGGCGTTGAAAACCTTCGAGAGTGCGATCGGACCGCGCACCACGGTGCAATCGCCGTTGCGCTGGACCGAGGATGGCGACTGGAAGAACGACTACAACAACATCGCCCGCATGCCGCCGGAAGAGGTCGCCAAGCGACGTGCCGAGTTCGACAAGGTGAAGCAGGTCGCGCTCAGCCAACGCAAGCAAGCGGGCGTCGCCTAAGGATCGTTTCGACATGAGCAAGCCGTTTGCGGGCGTCAAAGTTCTCGATTTCACGCGTGTGCTCGCAGGCCCCTATGCCTCGTACCAGCTCGCGCTGCTGGGGGCCGACGTCATCAAGGTCGAGTCGCGTGACGGCGACGACATGCGCTTTGGGAACCGCGCCAACGAGTGGGAGAAGCGCGGGCTCGCGGCGCCCTGGATCGCGGTCAACGCCGGCAAGCGCTCGATCACGCTCGACCTGAAAAAGCCCAAGGCGATCGAGGCCATCAAGCGCCTGGTCGCCAAGGCCGACGTGGTGATCGAGAATTTTCGTCCCGGCGTCATGACCAATCTCGGCATTGGCTACGAGACGCTGCGCGTCCTCAATCCCAAGCTGATCTACTGCGCCGTCTCGGGCTTCGGCCAGGTCGGCCCGCAGGCCAAGACGGCGGCCTTCGACGGCATGATCCAGGCGATGTCCGGCCTGATGTCGATCACCGGTTTCGAGAACAACGGGCCGACGCGCGTGGGCTTCGCCGGCGCCGACGTGATGTCGGGTGCCACGGCGGCGCTTGGCGTCGCCTCGGCGCTGTTCCAGCGCACGCACACCGGCAAGGGCCAGCTCGTCGATGTCGCCATGATCGACGCGGTGATGGGCTATCTCGCCCAGCAGTTCACCGAGCATCTGGTGACCGGCCGCGTGCACGGACAGTCTGCCAACCTCTCGGTGACACGGAAGCCCACGGGCAACCTGTTCAAGACCAGGGACGGCTGGATCGTGCTCGCCGTCATGACCGATCCGCAGTTCCAGCGGCTGATGAAGGAAGTGGGGCGCGCCGATGCGCTGGCCGATCCCAGGTTCGTCGACTGGCCGACGCGCATAGAGAACAACACGGCGCTGCATGAGATCATCGAGGAAGCGCTCAAGCGGGAAACTTCCACGACCTGGACGGCACGCTTCGCCAAGTCGGACATCCCGGCGGGCCAGGTGCTGAGCATTCCCGAAACCGTCCAACTCGACCTCTTCCAGCACCGCACCGTGCTGCAATCCATCGACACACCGCATGGTCCGATCAGGGTCGTGGGCTCGGGCTTCCGCCTGGAACATGGCGGTGGCTCGGTCGAACGCTCGCCGGCGACGCTGGGCGAACACACCGACGAGGTGCTGGCCGAGGCCGGCTACTCCCCGGCCGAAATCGCGGAAATGCGCGAGGCCAAGGTCGTCTAGTTGCGGTTGGCGGGCGGCTGAGCCGGTGGTGCAGCGGGCGCCGCCTTTGATTTGTCCTGAGCGACCTTCAACTCGGCGCGGACCTCGACGACCGCAGCAGCCTTGGCGTCGAGCTTCTCCGCCTCGGCCACGGCCTTTTCTGCCGTGGCGAGGTCCGAGCGCTTGATCGCATCGCGGGCAACCACGATGAGCTGCGCCAGATGCGAAGCGACCGGCGGCGCGGCCACTGGGGCTGGCGCGGCGGCTGCCGGCGGCGCCTGAGCAGCGGCCGGTTGAGCCGGCATCGGTGCATTGCCTCTCAGAGCCGGCGTTGCACGGCGAGCCTCGGCCAGGCGGCGAGAAAGATCGGCCCAGCCTGCGTAGGAAGGGTAGGCCTTCTTGCCATCGGCGATCAGCCGCTCGGCGTCGGCATATTGGTTGCGGGCGAGCGCCGCATCGGCTGAGGCCGCCATGGCACGGATCTCGGCGTCCTGGCGGGCACGATCGGCCTTGCCACGCTCCAGTTCCGCACGGGCGATGGCGATCTCGGGCATGGAGGCGGAAATCGCCTGGGCCTGGGTGAGCGAAGCATCGGCGGCGGCGAAATCGCCTTGCGCCGTGGCGCGCCGGGCGGCCGTCACCAGTTCGAGCGCGCGGGCGTTCTGGGTGCGCAATTCATTGGCCTGGCGGTCGTTGCCCTGCCGGGCGCTGGCGCTCCGGCGCTGTAGATCGGACCAGCCGTCGTAGGAGCCAAAGCGGCGGCGGCCATCCTCGATGGCGCGTTCAGCCTCGTCATATTGCTTGCGCTGGAACGCCGCGTCGATCACCGCCAGGATCAGGCGGATGCCGTCCTGCTGCTGTTCGGCGGCAATGCGGCGACGGCTGAGGTCGGCCCGCGCCTGGTTTATCTCCGGAAGGCCGGGTGCCGCGCGATCGGCCAACACGAGCTGGCGTTCGGCCTCGGCGAAGTCGCCGCGATCCGTGGCCTGCCGGGCCGTGGCGATGAAGGAGCGCGCCTGATTGATGCGCGCCTGCCAGGTCGCGTCCGCCCGCAATTGCGCCAGGCGGGCGGCTCGGCTGCGGTGTTCGTCATCCTGATTGAAGCGCTGGGCATACTCGGCCAGCAGCCGCTCGACATCCCAGAGCCGCTCGGCCGCAAAGGCCTGGTCGATGGCGGCATAGTATTGATAGCGCTCGCGGTAGCGCTGGTCGCGCGCAGTGCGCATTGCCGCGATCTCGCTCCGTGCCTTGGCGGTCTCGGCGAAGCCCGGCACCTGCTTGTCGGCATCCTGCAGCATCGCCTCGGCATGCGGGAAATCGCCGACCTGGGCGAAGCGTCGCGCCTCGGCAATCAGCCGCCGCGCTTCCGCCAAACGCAACTGCGCATCGCGATCGGCGCGGGCTTTGGCGACCTTCTGTTGCAGCGGCGGCCATGCCGCGTTGCCGGCATAGCGACGCATCGCGTCGGCCAGCAGGCGGTCGGCATTGGCAAAGTCACCGGCGACGATGGCGCGGTCGATGGACGAGGCGAGGGCAACGCGGTCGGCATCCGACCCGACAGGGGCCGCGGCAACCGGCGCCGCCGGCGGCGCGGCCGCAACCGGGAAGTCGGACAGGACGATCTTGCTCTTGTCGCAGGTCAGCTGATCGCTCACGCCATCCTCGGGTTGAGCGCACGAGAACACGGCGCCCGACTTGTCGCGCAGCCAGGCCGCGTTGCGGCCATCGCTGCGTCCGCTGTCCATGTAGGACAGGTAGAGTTCGGCATCGCGCGTCAGCGGCAGTTCCGAGCAGCCGCTGTCGGCGCACCACAGGAGCTGGGCGCGGTCGCTGCGCGCTTCGACCTGGCGCAGCAGCGCGGCGCGCGTCACCAGGCGATCGCCTTGCTTGACCTGAAACGTGCCCAGCGCGTGCGCCTCGCCAACCGTCGTATCGAGCTTGCCGCAGCGTTCGTCCAGACAGGACAGGACGACCGGTTTGCCCTTTTCGAAGTTGGTCTGCTTGTAGGACAGGAAGTAGCGCGGCCCGGCGAACCCCAGGGGTTCGATCGTGGCCTGCGGCAGGTCCTTGTCGGCGGCGCCCTCGATCTTCAGCGGCTTGCAGAAGGTGTCGCCGCGGCAGATCCACGGCGCTCCCTTGAGGCGGAAGACGTACTTTGTATCGCCAGGATCGAACAGGAGCGGAGAATAGCCATCCGGCGGATAGGCCTGTGTCTGCGCGAACGCGACATTGCCTAGTACGCTGCCGAGTGCGACGACCGCGGCCGCGGCGACGAAGAGAAAGCGCTTTGCCATGACGTTTGCCTCATTCCGATGATGGGGTCGTGCCTTCGGCAACTGTTTCGACCATCACCGCCCAAGCTCCAGAACGCCGGCAAAAGGGTTTTGTTCCTCTTGGTCGTGTCCAATCGGCTCCTCACAACGAGGTCTGTCACGAAATGGTCCACTTGACCGTCACAGGTAGAGGGCTAGGTTGGCCTCGTCCAAGGGGGGTCCCGACAAGGGGCTGAGATACCGACGGTCGCCACGACGTGGTGTCAGCGCGGTGACCCTTTGAACCTGATCCGGGTCATGCCGGCGAAGGGACTGGATACCTCCTTTGCACGACAACACCGGATCTCCGTCCGCCTTTTTGCACAGGAGATCCTCGTCATGGACACCATTGTTTCGACACCGACGCCCAAGGTCACCACCGGGCCGCTGCCGTCCTCGCGGAGAATCTACGTCTCGCCCGACGCGGCGCCTGACATCAGGGTCCCGCTGCGTGAGATCATGCTTTCAAGCCCCGCCGAACCGCCGGTGCGGGTCTATGACACGACCGGTCCCTACAGCGATTCGTCGGTGGTCATCGACGTGCGCAAGGGCCTTGCGCGCACGCGCCGGGCCTGGGTGCTCGAACGCGGCGGCGTCGAGGAGTACGACGGCCGGCCGATCGCGCCGATCGACAACGGCAACTTGAAGGCGTCGGCACTACAACCGTTTCCCAATACACAGCGGCCGCTGCGCGGCCTAGATGGCAAGCCGATCACCCAGTTCGAGTTCGCTCGCGCCGGTGTCATCACCAAGGAGATGATCTACGTCGCCGCGCGCGAAAATCTCGGCCGCACGGAAATGCTCGAGACCGCCGCGGAAAGCCTGGCCGACGGCGAGAGTTTTGGCGCGGCGCTCCCGGCTTTCATCACGCCGGAGTTTGTACGGAGCGAGATCGCGACGGGCCGCGCCATCATCCCGGCCAACATCAACCACACTGAGCTCGAGCCGATGATCATCGGCCGTAACTTCCTGGTGAAGATCAACGCCAACATCGGCAACTCGGCGGTCTCTTCCTCGATGGAGGAAGAAGTCGAGAAGATGGTGTGGGCGATCCGCTGGGGCGCCGACACGGTCATGGACCTGTCCACGGGTCGCAACATCCACGACACGCGCGAGTGGATCGTGCGCAACGCGCCGGTGCCGATCGGCACCGTGCCGATCTACCAGGCTTTGGAAAAGGTCGGCGGCGATCCGACCAAGCTCAGCTGGGAGGTCTTCCGCGACACGCTGGTCGTGCAGTGCGAGCAGGGCGTCGACTATTTCACCATCCACGCCGGCGTACGCCTGGCGCATGTGCCGCTGACGGCCAAGCGGGTCACGGGCATCGTCAGCCGCGGTGGCTCGATGATGGCGCAATGGTGCCTGACCGAGCATCGGGAAAGCTTCCTCTACGAGCATTTCGGCGACATCTGCGACCTGATGCGCAAGTACGACGTGTCGTTCTCGCTGGGCGACGGCCTGCGCCCGGGCTGCAACGCCGATGCCAACGACGCCGCGCAATTTGCCGAGCTCACGACCCTGGGCGAGCTCACCAAGGTCGCCTGGGACAAGGGCTGCCAGGTCATGATCGAGGGGCCGGGCCATGTGCCCATGCACAAGATCAAGGCCAACATGGACAAGCAGCTGAAGGAGTGCGGCGAGGCGCCGTTCTACACGCTGGGGCCGCTCGTGACCGACATCGCGCCGGGCTACGACCACATCACCTCGGGCATCGGCGCCGCCATGATCGGCTGGTTCGGCACGGCGATGCTCTGCTACGTCACGCCCAAGGAGCATCTCGGCCTGCCTGACCGCGACGATGTGAAGGTGGGTGTCATCACCTACAAGATCGCGGCCCATGCCGCCGACCTCGCCAAGGGGCATCCGGCGGCGCGGCTGCGCGACGATGCGCTTTCCAAGGCGCGGTTCGACTTCCGCTGGATGGACCAGTTCAACCTCTCGCTCGATCCGGCGACGGCCGAGAAGTTCCACGACGAGACGATGCCCAAGGAGGCGCACAAGACGGCGCACTTCTGCTCGATGTGCGGGCCGAAGTTCTGCTCCATGCGCATCACCCAGGACATCCGCGAGTACGCCAGGAAGGGCATGGACGAGATGAGCGAAAAGTTCCGGGCCGGCGGCAACGCCCTCTACGTGCCCGAGAAGGCAGCCGGCTGAACTTAACGGCCCCTATTCCAAAGGGACCTTTTGCCGTCTGGGGCGTTATGCTGGCAGGCGCGATGGCCTGCCTTGCGCCCCTCCGTACCGGGGGAAGTTTGGGCGGGTCCGTTCGTATTACAGACGAACTGTATTCGCCGGGGAGATGGGTAGACGATGAAACGGCTGCGGACCCTGCTTGGGATCGGCCTGGGCCTCGCCATCGTGGCGGCTGGCGGCTGGTTTATTTCGCAGGGCGGAACTTCTAAAGTCGTGCCGCCGGCCGGCCGCTCCCCGCCGGGCGCTGGCGTGCCGGTGGGTGTTGCCGCGGCCGTCAAAGGCGATATTCCCGTCATTCTCCGGGCACTCGGCACCGTTACGCCGCTCGCCACCGTCAACGTCAAGACGCAGATCACCGGCCAGCTCACCGAGGTCCACCTCAAGGAAGGCGAACTCGTGAAGCAGGGTGACCTGCTCGCCGTGGTCGATCCGCGTCCCTACGACGTCGCCCTGCAGCAGGCCATCGGCACGATGCAGCGCGACGAGGCCCTGCTCAAGAACGCCCAGACCGATCTCGAACGCTACAAGAAGCTGGTCGCCCAGGACTCTCTCGCGCGCCAGCAGCTCGACACCCAGCAGGCCCTGGTGCGCCAGTACGAGGCGGCGCTGGTCATCAACCAGGCGTTGGTCGACGCTGCCAGGCTCAATGTCACCTACACCAAGATCGTCGCGCCGCTGACCGGCCGCATCGGCCTGCGCATGGTCGACAAGGGCAACTACGTGACGATGGGCGACACGACGGGCATCGCCGTCATCATCCAGATCCAGCCGATTTCGGTGATCTTCACCATTCCCGAGGATTCCCTGCCGGCGGTGCGCCAGCGCCTGAAAGCCGGTGCGTCGCTCGAGGTACGGGCGCTCGACCGCGCGCAGAAGGTCGAACTGGGCGTCGGCAAGCTCGACACCACCGACAACCTGATCGACGTGACCACCGGCACGGTGAAACTGCGCGGCATCTTCGAGAACAAGGACGAGAGCCTGTTCCCCAACCAGTTCGTGAATGTCCGCCTGCTGGTCGACACCGTGAAAGACGCGACCATCGTTCCCGTCGCCGCCATCCAGCGCGGCCAGCCCGGCATCTTCGTCTATCTGGTCAAGGCCGACGACACCGTCGAGATCCGTGTCGTCGAACTCGGCGTCACCGATGGCGAGAGGGTCGCGGTGACGAAGGGTCTGCAGGTTGGCGACCAGGTCGTCATCGACGGTACCGACCGGCTGCGCGAGGGCGCCAAGATTCGTAAGCCCGCGGCTGGTCCGAGAGGCACGTCCGGCTCGCCCGTCGCGGCGGCGCCTCCGGGCGGTGGCGCAGGACGGCCGGCGCGGTCGAACCAGTAGTCCGCCGCGACATGAATCCGTCGCGGCTTTTCATCGAACGGCCGGTTGGCACCTCTCTTTTGATGGTGGCGATCATGCTGGTCGGCATGATCGCCTACAAATTCCTGCCCTTGTCGGCGCTGCCGCAGGTCGACTATCCGACGATCCGCGTGCTGACGCTCTACCCCGGCGCCAGCCCTGAGGTCATGACCTCGTCGATCACGGCGCCGCTCGAGCGGCAGTTCGGCCAGATGCCCGGCCTCAACCAGATGACGTCGACCAGCTCGGCTGGCGCTTCGGCGATCACGCTGCAGTTCGACCTGGCGCTCGGCCTCGACATCGCCGAACAGCAGGTACAGGCGGCCATCAATGCCGCCGGCAATCTCCTGCCGGGCGACCTGCCGGCGCCGCCGATCTACGCCAAGGTCAATCCCGCCGATGCGCCCGTGCTCACACTCGCCGTCACCTCCAAGACCGAGGCCCTCACCAAGGTCCACGATCTCGTCGACACGCGCCTTGCCCAGAAGATCTCCCAGGTGGCCGGCGTCGGCCTGGTCAGCCTCGAAGGCGGCCAGAAGCCCGGCGTACGGATCCGCGCCAACCCCACCGCGCTCGCCGCCTACGGACTCAACATCGACGACCTGCGCACCACCATCACCAACTCCAACGTCAACACACCCAAGGGCAATTTCGACGGTCCGGCGCGGGCTTACACGATCAACGCCAACGACCAGATCACCGATCCGAACGTCTTCCGCGAGGTCATCGTCGCCTACCGCAACGGTGCGCCGGTCCGGCTGAAGGACGTCGCCACCGTCGAAGAAGGCCAGGAGAACAACCGCATCGCCGCCTGGGTGAACGGAACGCCGGCGGTGATCGTCAACGTCCAGCGCCAGCCCGGCGCCAACGTCATCGAAGTGGTCGATCGCATCAAGACGCTGCTGCCGCAGCTCCGCGACTCGCTGCCGGTGGCGCTCGACGTGGCCATCGTCACCGACCGCACGCTCACCATCCGGGCCTCGGTGCGCGACGTGCAGATCGAGCTCACCTTCGCCGTGGTCCTGGTCGTCGCCGTGATCTTCGCCTTCCTGGGCGATGCGCGCGCCACGCTCATCCCGAGCCTGTCGGTGCCGCTGTCGCTGGTCGGCACCTTGGCCGTCATGTATCTGGCGGGCTTCAGCCTCAACAACCTGTCGATCATGGCGCTCACCATCGCGACCGGCTTCGTCGTCGACGATGCCATCGTCATGATCGAGAACATCGCGCGTTATATCGAGCGCGGTGAGGATCCCAAGGCGGCGGCGCTGAAAGGGTCGCGCCAGATCGCCTTCACTGTGGTCTCGCTCACGGTGTCGCTGATCGCCGTGCTCATTCCGCTGCTCTTCATGGCCGATGTGGTCGGCCGCCTGTTCAGCGAGTTCGCGGTCACACTCTCCGTCACCATCCTGATCTCGGCCCTGGTGTCGCTCACCCTGGTGCCGATGATGTGCGCCAATCTCCTGAAGCAGCGCCCGGCCTCCGTGACCGTGGCGTCGGCCCCTGCAGCGGATATCGAGGTCCATGCCGAAGCGCAGGCGCTGGGCGCGCGCTGGTTCGCGCGCCTGATCGATCTCTACGACCGCTGGCTGATCGTGGTGTTCCGCCACCAGCCGCTCACGCTCCTGGTCGCCGTCGGCACGGTCGTACTGACTGTCGCGCTTTATGTCGTGGTGCCCAAGGGCTTCTTCCCGGTGCAGGACAACGGTCTGATCCAGGCGGTTACGGAAGCGCCGCAAAGCGTGTCCTTCGCCGCGATGAGCGAGCGCCAGCGGGCGCTCGTGGAAGCGGTCCTGGCCGATCCCGACGTCGAGAGTCTGACGTCGTTCGTGGGCGTCGACGGCACCAACCCGACCCTGAATTCGGGGCGAATGCTGATCAACCTCAAGCCGCGCAGCGTGCGCAGCGCGACGGCAAGCGAGATCATCCGGCGCCTGCAGCGCGATACCGCTTCGGTACAGGGTATCTCGCTCTACATGCAGCCGGCACAGGACCTCACGATCGATTCGACCGTGAGCCGCACCCAGTACCAGTTCGTGCTCGAAAGCGCCCGGCCGGAAGATTTCGACGTCTGGGTGCCGCGTCTCATGGAGCGGCTGCAAAAGCTGCCCGAGATCGTCGACGTCGCCAGCGACCTGCAGAGCAAGGGCCTGTCGATGTTCATCAGGATCGACCGCGATGCCGCGGCGCGCTTCGGCGTCACCGCCGCCACGATCGACAACGTCCTCTACGACGCGTTCGGGCAACGCATCGTGTCGACGGTCTATACCCAGTCCAACCAGTATCGAGTGATCTATGAAGTCGATCCGTCGATGGCGGGCTCGCTCGATTCGCTCGCCAATCTCTACCTGCCGGGTTCGACAACCGGCAAGCAGGTGCCGCTGTCGGCGATCGCCACCTTCGAGGAGCGCGCCGCACCACTCAGGCTCGACCGCTACGGGCAATTCCCCGCCACGACGATCTCGTTCAACCTGGCGCCGGGCGCTTCCCTCGGTCACGCCGTCGATGCGATCGTGGCCGCGCAGGCCGAGATCGGCATGCCGCGATCGATCACCAGCCATTTCCAGGGCGCGGCGCTCGCCTTCCAGAAGTCGCTCAACAGCCAGCTCCTGCTGATCCTGGCCGCCATCGTCACGGTCTACATCGTGCTGGGCGTGCTCTACGAAAGCTACATTCACCCCATCACCATCCTGTCGACCCTGCCGTCGGCCGGGATCGGTGCGCTGCTGGCGCTGATGCTGGCGGGTTCGGACCTCAGCGTCGTTGCCATCATCGGCATCGTACTGCTGATCGGCATCGTCAAGAAGAACGCCATCATGATGATCGACTTCGCCCTCGACGCCGAGCGCCACCAGGGCAAGACGCCGCGCGAGGCCATCCACCAGGCCTGCCTGCTGCGTTTCCGTCCCATCCTGATGACGACGGTCGCGGCCATGGTCGGCGCCCTGCCGCTGATGCTGGGCTCGGGCACGGGCTCGGAGCTGCGCCAGCCGCTCGGCCTCACCATCGTCGGTGGCCTGATCGTCAGCCAAATCCTGACGCTCTTCACGACGCCCGTGATCTACCTTGCCTTCGACCAGCTCGGCCGGCGGCTGCGCGGCATGCCGCTCGACACGCCGCGCCATCCGCTCGTTTCTCCCGCCGTCTCTCCTGGCGTCGATGTCGCCGAGGGACGCCTTCCGTGAATCTGTCGGCTCCCTTTATTGCCCGGCCCGTCGCCACGACCCTGCTGACGGTCGGCCTGGCGTTGGCCGGCATGATGGCCTTCACCGGACTCGCGGTGTCGCCGCTGCCCAAGGTCGACTTTCCCACCATCCAGGTTACCGCCAATCTGCCCGGCGCCTCGCCCGAAACGGTGGCCACCAGCGTGACGACGCCGCTCGAGCGCCGGCTGGGTGCGATCGCCGGCGTCAGCGAGATCACCTCGTCGAGCTCGGTCGGCAACGCGCGCATCACCCTGCAGTTCGACCTGTCACGCGACATCGACGGTGCGGCGCGGGACGTCCAGGCCGCCATCAACGCGGCACGCGCCGACATGCCGGCCGATCTGCGCAGCAACCCGACGTATCGCAAGGTCAACCCGGCCGATGCGCCGGTGGTGGTCCTGGCGTTGACGTCGAATACGCTGGGTCAGGGCCGGCTCTACGACGCCGCGTCCAACGTCCTGCAGCAGAAACTGTCGCAGGTCGCCGGTGTCGGCCAGGTGACGCTGGGCGGCAGCTCGTTGCCGGCCGTGCGTGTCGAGATCAATCCCAGTGCGCTGACGCAATACAAGATTGGCCTCGAAAGCGTGCGCGCCGCGATCGCCGCCGCCAATGCCAACGCTCCCAAGGGCGCCCTCGAGGTTGGCGAGCGTCGTTACCAGATCTACGCCAACGACCAGGCGCGGACAGCCGAGGAGTACCGCTCTCTGATCATCGCCTGGCGCAATGGCTCGCCGGTGCGGCTGTCGGACGTGGCCGAGGTCATCGATTCGACGGAGAACATCCGCAACGAAGGCCAGGCCAACGGCAAGCGCTCGGTCCTGGTCATCGTCTACAAGCAGCCCAACGCCAACATCATCGAGACCGTCGACCAGGTGAAGGCGCTGCTGCCCGAGCTCCAGGCGGCAATGCCGAACGATGTCGACCTCACCGTGGTCAGCGACCGCACCACGACGATCCGCGCCTCGCTGCGCGAGGTCGAGCAGGCGCTGATCGTCAGCGTGATCCTGGTCGTGCTGGTGACCTTCGCCTTCCTGCGCTCGGCGCGCGCCGGCTTCGTGGCGGCGGTCTCGGTGCCGGTGTCGTTGATCGGCACGTTCGGCGCCATGTATCTGCTGGGCTACAGTCTCAACAACCTGTCGCTGATGGCCATGACCATCGCCGCGGGCTTCGTCGTCGACGACGCCATCATCGTGCTGGAGAATATTTCGCGCCATGTCGAGGCGGGAATGTCGCGGGTCGACGCGGCCCTGAAGGGCGCCCGCGAGGTCGGCTTCACCGTCGTTTCCATGAGCCTGTCGCTGATCGCGGTGTTCATCCCGATCCTGCTGATGAGCGGCATTGTCGGCCGCCTGTTCCGCGAGTTCGCCGTCACGCTCTCGATCGCGATCCTGATCTCCATGGTGGTGTCGCTGACGACGACGCCCATGATGTGCGCCTACGTGCTGCGTCGCCAGGATGACCGGAAGCGGGGCCCGTTCTTTCGCGCCAACGAACGCGCCTTTGCCGTCCTGCAGTCGCTCTACGGCCGCAGCCTGGGGCTGGTCCTGCGCCATCCGCTGCTCACGATGCTGGTCTTTCTCGCCACCGTGCTGCTCAACATCCATCTCTATGTGACCATACCCAAGGGCTTCTTTCCTCAGCAGGACACCGGCCGTATCGTGGGCGGCATCCGCGCCGACCAGAGCATCTCGTTTCAGGCGATGCGCCGGAAATTCCGCCAGTTCATGGAGATCATCCGGGCCGATCCGGCGATCGAAAGCGTCGCGGGTTTTACCGGCGGCTTCCAGACCAATTCGGGTTTCATCTTCGCCACCCTGAAGCCACTCAGCGAGCGCAAGGAATCGGCCGATCAGGTGATCGCCCGCCTGCGCCCGCGCCTGGCGCAGGTGCCGGGTGCCGTGCTCTTCCTCCAGGCGGTGCAGGACATAAGGGTCGGCGGTCGCCAGGCCAACGCCCAATATCAGTTCACCCTGCAGGCGGACTCGCTACCCGATCTCTACACCTGGGGCCCAAGACTGACCGAAGCGCTGAAGGCGGACTCCTCGGTCGTCACCGACGTCGACTCCGACCAGCAGCAGCGCGGCCTGCAGGTCAATCTCACCATCGATCGCGATGCCGCGGCCCGGCTCGGCGTGTCGACGCGCAGCATCTCCGCCACGCTCTACGATGCCTTCGGCCAGCGCCAGGTGTCGACCATCTACAACACGCTCAACCAGTATCATGTCGTGATGGAGGTCTCGCCCGAGTACTGGGCAAGTCCGGAGGGGCTGAAGGACATCTACGTCAGCACGTCGGGCGGCGCGATCAGCGGCGCCCAGGCCACCGGCGCCGTCGTCTCGGCGGTGCCGGCGCAGGCTGGCGTCATCGACCCGGCCCAGGCGGTCCGCAACCAGCGCACCAACCAGATCGCCGTCAGCGGCCGCGGCTCGGCCTCGACCGGGGCGGCCATCAGCACCACGCCGGAGAAGATGGTGCCGCTCTCCTCCGTCACCCGTTACGACTTCGGCACCACGCCGATCGCCGTCAATCACCAGAGCCTGTTCGTCGCCAGCACGATCTCGTTCAATCTTGTGCCGGGCAAAACGCTGAGCGACGCCATCGGCTATGTGAATGGCGTGATGGCCGAAATCGGCATGCCGGCCAGCATTCACGGCTCGTTCCAGGGCACGGCGCGGGCGTTCCAGCAATCGACGACCAACCAGCTTCTGCTCGTATTGGCCGCGCTCGCCGCCGTCTATATCGTGCTCGGCATCCTCTACGAGAGCTACATCCACCCCCTCACCATCCTGTCGACCCTGCCGTCGGCCGGCATCGGCGCGCTGCTGGCGCTCAAGTTCGCAGGCGTGGAGTTCAGCATCATCGCCATGATCGGCGTGCTGCTGCTGATCGGCATCGTCAAGAAGAACGCCATCATGATGATCGACGTGGCCCTGGAGCGCGAACGCAACGAGGGGCTCGATCCCCAGGTCGCCATCTACGAGGCCTGCCTGCTGCGGTTCCGGCCCATCCTGATGACGACCATGGCGGCGATCCTGGGTGCGCTACCGCTGGCGCTGGGATACGGCGAAGGCGCCGAGTTGCGCCGGCCGCTCGGCATTTCGATCATCGGCGGCCTGATCGTCAGCCAGATCCTGACCCTCTATACGACACCGGTGATCTATCTCTATCTCGACCGCTTCCGCCGCCGCGACCGCGACCGTCCCAGCCGCATTGCCCGCGCCATGAGTGGCGCCAGGGGTGGCGGCGCCGGAGTCCCGGCATGAGGCAGATCGCGGGGTTGCTTTGCCTCCTGTCGCTGGCCGGCTGCATGGTCGGTCCCGACTACGAGCGGCCGCCGCCCGCCAGCCCGCCGACGGCCGAGTTCAAGGAAGGCGGAGTCGATTTCCGGCTGGCCGTGCCGCGCGATGCGGTCGATCGCGGACCGTGGTGGCAGATCTATGGCGATCCGACGCTTGATCGATTGGCCGCCCAGGTCGACATCTCCAACCAGACTCTGAAGGCCTCCGAAGCGGCCTACCGCCAGGCGCGCGCGCTCGTCCGCCAGGACCAGTCGGGCCTCTATCCGTCGATCACCGCCACCGGCAGCACGCAGCAGACCGGAACCGGCACGCTGCGCGGCGGCGGCGCGGTCATCACGACCACGAACCAGAGCGGCAATGTCACCAGCAGCGCGAGCCAATATTCGATCGGCGGCGCGCTCTCCTGGGAGATCGACGTCTGGGGCAGCATCCGCCGCACGATCGAGGCCGATTCGGCGGCGGCCCAGGCCAGCGCCGGAGACCTTGCGGCGGCGCGGCTCTCGGCCCAGGCCGATGTCGCGATCAACTATTTCTCGCTGCGCGTCTCCGATCAGCGGACCAGGCTCTACCAGGAGACCGTGGCGGCCTACGCGCGGTCGCTGCAGATCGTGCAGAACCAGGTCGATGCCGGCATCGCCTCGCGAGTCGACCTGACGCAGGCGCAGACGCTCTACCAGCAGGCACGGTCGCTTCTGGTGGCCGAAGGTATCAACCGCGCCTTGTTCGAGCACGCGATCGCCGTGCTGATCGGCAAGGCCCCCGCCGAGTTCAACCTGGAACCGGGTGTCCCGCCGCAGAACGTGCCCACGGTCGACGCCGGCATCCCGTCGGTGCTGCTGGAACGGCGGCCCGACATCGCCTCGGCCGAGCGCCAGATGGCCTCGGCCAACGCCCGGATCGGCGTGGCGCAGGCGGCCTACTATCCAAGCATCTCGCTGGGCGGCGCTATCACCTTCCTGAGCGGCGGATTCGGAACTTTGTTTCAGCTGGGCTCATCGGTGTGGTCGCTCGGCCCGCAGTTCGCCGCCACGCTGATCGACGGCGGCGCGCGTGCCGCCCAGGTCGAGGGCGCGCGGGCAGGCTACGACAATACCGTGGCGACCTACCGCCAGACCGTGCTGACGGCCTTCCAACAGGTCGAGGATGCGCTCGTCCAGCAGCGCCTCCTGGTCCAGCAGGAGCAGGTCCAGCGCGCTGCGGTCGCCGCGGCGCGCGAGGCCGAGCGGCTGTCGCTCAACCAATACCGGATCGGCACCATCCCCTACACGACCGTCGTGCAGACCCAGACGTCGGCGCTGCAGGCCGAGCAGACCCTGCTCAACATCCGGCTCAATCGCCTGATTGCCAGCGCCAACCTGGTGAAGGCGATCGGCGGTGGTTGGCGCGCCTCCGACCTGCCGCCGCCGACACCGATCGGCGGCCTCGATCAGACTCCCAAGCCCGCTACGCCGCAGAGTGCCCCCGCTACCAAGGCGTGGTGGAAGCTCTGGTAGGCTTCTGCAACGGCTGACAGCGCTCTAGGATCGACCTATGGCGGAACCAGCGATCCGCAAGATCCTCCATGTCGACATGGACGCGTTCTATGCGTCCGTGGAGCAGCGCGACGATCCTGCATTGCGCGGCCGTCCCGTGGCGGTGGGCGGGCGGGAGCGCGGCGTGGTGATGGCGGCGAGCTACGAGGCCCGCACCTTCGGTGTGCGCTCGGCCATGCCGTCGGCCACGGCGAAACGACTGTGCGCCGAGCTGGTGTTCGTGAAGCCGCGCTTCGACGTCTACAAGGAAGTGTCGCGCCAGATTCGCGCCATCTTCCTCGACTACACGCCGCTAGTCGAACCGCTGTCCCTCGACGAGGCCTATCTCGACGTCACGACCAATCTCAAGGACATGCCGCTGGCCTCGGAGATCGCGCGCGAGATCCGCGCCAGGATACTCGAACAGACCGGCCTCACCGCCTCGGCTGGCGTCTCCTACAACAAGTTCCTGGCCAAGCTGGCCTCGGATCAGCGCAAGCCCAACGGGCAATATGTGATTCCGCCTGAGAAAGGTCCGGCCTTCGTCGAAAGCCTTGAGGTCGGCAGGTTCCATGGCGTCGGGCCGGCGACGGAGGCCAAGATGAAGCGGCTCGGCATCCATACCGGCGCCGATCTCAAGGCCCAGTCGCTGGAATTCCTGCAGGAGTATTTCGGCAAATCGGGGCCTTACTACCATGCCATCGCCCGCGGCCAGGACGGGCGGCAGGTCGTGCCCAACCGGCCGCGCAAGTCGGTCGGCTCGGAGACGACTTTCATGCAGGATCTCGGCCGGCCGGCGGAGGTCGAGGCCGGAATCGCCTCGGTGCTGGAAGATGTCTGGAGCTACTGCGAGAAGAACGGCATCGCCGGGCGGACGGTGACGGTGAAGATCAAATATGCCGACTTCCAGATCGTGACCCGCAGCCGCACGCTGCTCGAGCCGCCCGCCGACAAGGCCATGCTGGAGCGGGTCAGCGTCGAGCTGGTGCGGTCTATCTTTCCCCTGGAGAAGAAGGTGCGGCTGCTGGGCGTCTCGCTGCACAATCTCTATCGGCCGGACGAGGCCACGGCGCCGCCCCAGCTCACGCTCGGCCTGCTCTGATCTTGCTGGGAGCGCGCCACTCCAGTGGCGCATCTTCCTTGAGCATGAGCG
>JBQTJT010000030.1:0-10511 GCA_052386855.1 Reyranella sp. | reverse complement strand
ATATCCATCCGCAGGATAGGAGGCGGTCGCGTATTCTGGCGCTACGTACTATAATACGCGGCCATTTTACTGGCATGACCATGTCTCTATGCTGCCATGCACTTCACTCCACCGCGGCCTTGGTGGGGGCACGAGTTGGTTGATGCGATGCGCTGCACGCATCGCCATCGACCCACTGCGCCGTGACCATGCGGTGGCCCGGGTTCCTGCGTACATCTTCCCTCGCTTGCGAGCCGCCATGACCACACCTCCCTTCGACGATAGCCCACCCGAAAACACCCGGGTCACGCCCTATGACGAGCGGCATTTCGTGACCTACCTCCGCCTGCTCGACGCCGCGGCTGAGGGCGCTGACTGGCGAGAATCAGTGCGTATCGTCTTTGGCATCGATCCCGAGCGCGAACCCGAGCGCGCCCGCCTGGTCCATGACAGTCATTTGGCGCGCGCCCGCTGGATGACGGAGAACGGATATCGTGATCTGTTGCGCCCTCCGCTCAACTGACGGGCTTAGTTTCAAAAGAACCGCCCTCAGATAGACGCTTGGGGGCCGCTACTGGTGACATCGCGCGTTCCGCGTTTGGGTTCTTCCACAACCGATGGTCGCATGTAAGTCTTGGATGGTTAGGCCATGCAAGCTCTTGAAGACGGAGGTCGTGGATGACGAAGAGGGCCGATTGGAGGTCACCAGACTATGTCGAGGCACTGAAGGACCTCGATCGCGCCGGATTTGCCTGGGAATTCCTGCGGCGCAATCCGGCATACCGAGACGACTACGCCGAAATTGCTGAAGACCCCGACAAGCAGGAACTGAGCCCAGCGGCGGTTGGCCGGCGCTGGGGGCTTTCCTTTCGCCTGCGATCCGGCACTCGACGCCTCTGCCGCGCCGGTCCTGTGGCTGCCGGATCTGTTACCCCCTGCGGTTATCCTCGTTCCTGCACCTGACGGCTTCGGTCACGCTTATCGTTTCGAGTCTCTTGCCGACCTATCGCCGTTGTTGGGCACGGAACGTGGCAGCGAGCGCCATGGCGTTGTGAACGACTCCGATGGCCCGCATCGCCTGTGGCTTCACGGCTTGGGCACGGGGATGCCGATGGCGGCACTCGTTCCTCTGGATGAGACCGTTCTCCTTCGTCTTGCCGGCCTGTTACGCTTCAAGCGCCGCCTCGACGGCCAT
The DNA here is from genome assembly GCA_052386855.1 of Reyranella sp. Taxonomy (GTDB): domain Bacteria; phylum Pseudomonadota; class Alphaproteobacteria; order Reyranellales; family Reyranellaceae; genus Reyranella. The sequence goes on along the minus strand of JBQTJT010000030.1, from coordinate 9,337 downwards.
CCGGCAGGAGCCCTCCCGCGTGCTTGGCGGATAACGGCCCGCCTGCGCAAACGACTCCTCGACATGATCCGTGCGCTGGATGGGCGCTTGGAAGGAGCGAGCTATCGCGAGATCGCGCAGGCGCTTTATGGCGCGGATGCCGTCGCCCGTTATCCGTGGAAGACCTCATCCCTCAGGGGGCAGACGATCCGATTGGTCGCAGACGCAGTGGCGACGATGAACGAGGGCTATCGAAAGCTGCTGCGCGCGAGCCGCTAGCAGCAGCGCGTCCCGCGCTCGCCACGGCCGCGGGGTGCCGCCGACAAAGCAAACCAGTTCGTCATCCTCCTGCGCCGTCCTCCTCCTCCACGGTGATCGTGCTCCCGCCGTCACCGCCGACGGCTCTCACCAGGATCATGGAGGTTCTCCCATGCCCGATCCCGCCGCCGGCCTGCCGCCACGGTTTCTCCGCACTGCTGAAGCTGCGCGCTTTCTCAGCCTCTCGGGGCGCACTTTGGAGAAGCATCGGACCTACGGCACGGGTCCGACCTACCGCAAGATCGGCGGCCGCGTTGTCTATGCCGTGGAAGACCTCAAGGCATGGGCCGATCGCGGCACCAAGACCTCGACCTCCGATCCCGGCGCCGGGACCGTGCTGCCGGCCAAGCGGCACGTGGCGGCTCCGCCCGCCTCTGCCGCCCGGGTTCGACGGTGATCGGAGACGTAGCGTGACCTCTCGGCACAAGCGGGCCAGCGAGCGGGACCAGCTCCATCTCTTCCGGGCATTGCCGGGTGGCCTGGCGCCGCGCGATGCGCAGGACCTCATGGCCTATCCCTTCTTCTCGCTGGCCAAGTCCAAGCGCGTCCTGCCGATCGATTACCGCACCCGTACCGTCGCCATCCGTGTCGAGGCTGTGCCCGACCACGGCATGGCGACCATCTGGGATGCCGACGTGCTGATCTGGGCCGCCTCGCAGATCGTGGAGGCGAGAGACGCCGGATTGACGACCTCCCGTCTGATGGCCGCGACTCCCTACGAGATCCTGACCTTCGTTGGCCGCGGCACCGGCGCACGGGATTACGATCGCCTGAAGGCCGCGCTCGACCGTCTGCAGTCGACCACCGTGCAGACCTCCATCCGCCAGCCGGCAGAACGGCGGCGTCACCGCTTCTCCTGGATCAACGAATGGAAGGAGACAGCCGACACGAACGGCCGCCCGCTCGGGGTCGAGCTGATCCTGCCGGATTGGTTCTATGCCGGCGTGCTGGACGATGCACTGGTGCTCACCATCGACCGGGCCTATTTCGGTCTGACGGGTGGCCTGGAGCGCTGGCTCTACCGTGTCGTGCGCAAGCATGGCGGTCGCCAGGCCGGCGGCTGGAGCTTCGATTTTCTGCACCTGCACGCCAAGTCCGGCAGCCTCTCGCCGCTCAAGCACTTCGCCTACGATCTGCGTGAGATCGTGCGCCGACAGACGCTGCCGGGCTATCGGCTGGTCATTGAGCGTGGTCCGCGCGGCGCCGAGCGTCTCGCCTTCACGCCGGTCCTCCGCGACCCGTTCGTGACGACATTGCATCGAGACGGGCGAACCTCCCGTCCTGGGGACAAGCTGTGACTCGCCTCGTGCTATCGGGGACGGCGCCCATCGTGCCATCGGGGACCCGATCCTCGTGCTATCGGGGACCGCAATCGCGGAAAAGTCCTTGGCGTTCAAGAGGTTGGTGCGGCCGTAACTTCTATAACTCAGATTCCTTCGGAATCTGTCTAACGGACCGCACTCATCCACCGTCGGGGATAACAGGTTGCCCGGTAAGGGAACTGTCCTTGCGCGTGCCTCCGACACGGGACGGAGGTGCCGCTTGAGTGCCCTCACGCAGGTCGAGCTCCTGTGGCTCGAGAAGCAGATCGAGCATTGGATCCGCTTCGGCCGAGCCACAGAGGAGCAGATCCTCGATCGGCGTCGGCGTGTCCTGTCCTTTGCTCCCGGCAGCATCTTCGCCTTCGTGCGCTGGGCGGCCAACGACTACGGCACGGTCGCGTCGCGCATCGACATCCTGCGCGCCGTCCGGTCCAGCGAAGCTTGCGCAACGGTTCCGTTTGTACGCCCTGGCGCCGACATCCTGCTGCGTGCGTCCGGCTGGCCGAAGGTCAAGCACGTGCTGCAGATGATCGACATCGTCGAGTCGCTGGGCATCGATGCGGCCGATGCAGCACCGGACTATTGGCGTCACGTTCACAATCGTCTGTCGGTCGGCGAAGCACTCAGACCCTACACATTGGCGCGGCACAAGGCCTGGCTTCTGCGGCAGCGGATAGGCTCATGACCGGTCGAATGCGTGTGCTCGTGACCACGCTCGCCGGTGTCGGCCTCCTTGCGTTCACCTTCGGCAGCCCTCCGCTGCCGCTCTACATGTGGAACGCCTCGGCAAGCGTCCCCGTAGGGCTCTACCGCCTGCAATCAACCGACCAGCGCTACATAACCGAACTGGTCGCTGTCCTGCCGTCGGAGCCGCTCTCTACCTTCCTCGTCGATGGCAACTATCTGCCGCCCGGCGTTCCCATGTTGAAGCACGTCCTGGCGCTTCCGGGGCAGATCGTCTGCAGGCACGGGTTCACGGTCCTGGTCGATGCAATCGCCATGGGCGTGGCGCGCGAGCGCGACGGACGGGGCAGGCCGCTTCCCGCCTGGCAGGGCTGCCGAGTCGTCGCCCAGGGTGAGCTCTTCCTGATGAACTGGCAGTCGGCGGACTCGCTAGACGGGCGGTACTTCGGCCCGATCCTGGCATCCGCCGTCATCGGCCGCGCGCACCCGGTCTGGATCGAGAAGGAGGATTGACCATGCAGCGCTCTATCACCCAAGCGGCAGCTCTCCTGTTCGTGCAGCGTCGTAACCCTTCCTCCTTTCCGGCCAAGGTCCGGCGAGCTGTCGCCCAAGCAGCGGTGCCGATCGTTGTCATCCTGCTGGTGTTGGGCGTGGTGGGGGTTGCAGGGAGGTTACATGCTGAGCCCGCTGTCGATGCGCAGTCTCAGCGCAAATCTGCCGCCGATCCTTATGTAAGCTTTGTCCACGAAGCTGCGCAGCGATTCGGCGTGCCGGCTTCCTGGATCAGCGCTGTGATGGCGATGGAAAGTGGCGGCGACGTGCTGGCGCTTTCGCCGCAAGGCGCCATGGGGTTGATGCAGATCATGCCCGATACCTGGGCCGGCCTACGTGCCCGTCATGGGCTCGGTGCCGACCCATATGAGCCACGCGACAACATTCTCGCCGGCGCGGCGTACTTGCGTGAGATGCATGATCGCTACGGCTCGCCCGGTTTTCTGGCGGCCTACAATGCAGGTCCTGCGCGCTACGACCAGTACCTGGCGACAGGCCGAGAGCTGCCGGCAGAGACTGAGCTCTACGTCGCCAAGCTCGCCCCGCTGATCGGAGCAGGACAGGCCAACGACGAGGTCACCGTTCGCCGTCGCGTCGTGCCGTGGCTGGACTCACCGCTCTTCGCTGCACGCGATCAGAGCAATCCCGCAGCTACGTCGTCCGCATTCCAAACGACATTAGGCCGAACGTCGGTCAGTCGTTCCGCTGCGGGCGTATCTCCGCTGGCGCCACCAGCGGACGGACTGTTTGTGCGCCGGGGAAACGCAAACTGGCTGCCGTGATGGGAAGCATTGTGGGTCACATGCTTTCGATCGGTTCCGCGAACGTGCTATGAGGTTCGTCAGTCGGGAGTCCCGAAGTCATGGACGGCAAGATAAAGCGGGTTCACCCGCTGCCGGCGCCATGCGCCTAAATGGCTGTCTGCACGTTGTTTCTTGAAGGGTTCGCGTCAGCTTGTTGCGTTGCGCGAGCGGCGCTCGAATCGATTTATTGTTTGAGTTCAACGCTTCGAGCGCCGTCGCTCGAAGGCCTAGCCTCCCGCCGCTACGCTGGAACGACCTTTTCTACGCCCCGCGACGATCCGTGAAGTCTGCCTCTTGTGGGCCCTCGCGCGGCTTCCAATCGTCAGGGCATGGCACGCGATGACGACGATTTCCGGCTCCGGCCCGGCAAGATCCGGGATCGTGGCAGTGCGCGGATCGGCGGCCGCCGCGCCGGCGGCGTGCGGGGCCAGCCGACGAGCTTCACCGGACAGATCCAACAGGCCATCCGGCGGGCCGGCGGTGATCCTTCCCGGTTGAATGGGACCGGGAAGGAAAGCGGCCGATTCAATGCGCGGGGGCGGGGAGCGGCGGTGGCGGCGGCACTAAAGAATCGGAATGCCTGGAGCCGGGACGGTAGTGTCCGCACGCGGTCGCGGCGCGTCGCGGTAAAAGCCCGCGTCGTGAAGCTCAATCCACAGCGCGGCGCCGCGCGGGGACGGCTGTTCGTCAGCGCCAAGGCGGTCGATGCCCACCTGCGCTATCTTGAGCGCGACGGCGTGACGAAGGACGGGGAGAAGGGGCAGGTCTACTCGGCCAGCCGGGATGCCGAGGACGGCCGTGCGTTCGTCGAACGCGGCCGCGAGGACCGTCATCAGTTCCGCTTCATCGTATCGGTGGAGGATGGTGTCGAGCTCTTCGATCCACGCGCCACCACCCGCGAACTGATGAAGCAGATGGAGGCCGACCTCGGCACCAGGCTCGACTGGATCGCGGTCGATCACCACAACACCGGCCATCCCCATACCCACATCATCGTTCGCGGCGTCACCGACGACGGCAAGACCCTAAACATCGCCGGCGACTACATCGCCCATGGAATCCGGGAGCGGGCGGGCGAGGTGGTGACCCGGGAACTCGGCCGGCAGACAGAGCAGGAAGTGTCGCGCAGCCTGGAGCAGGAGGTCAATGCCGACCGCTTCACCCGGCTCGACCGCATGCTGGCCGCTGAGCAGCAGAGCCGCAACGAGTTCGCCGACCTGCGGCCGGACCGGGACATGCTCGAAAGCCTGCGGCAGAACCGGGCCCTGCTGATCCAGCGAGCGCGCAAGCTGGAGCGCATGGGCTTGGCCACCGAGGTGGAGCCCGGACGGTGGACCGTGTCGCCCAGGGCCGAACCTGTCTTGCGGGAATTGGGCGAGCGCGGCGACATCATCAAGACCATGCATCGGGCATTGGAGCGGGAAGGGCTGGCCGACGGCCGGTCTATCGCAGGCTATGTCCTTCACCAGGAGAAGATGACGGAGCCGATCGTCGGCCGTGTGCTCGACAAGGGGCTCGGCGGCGACGAGATGGGTGAACGGGTCCGGCTGGTGATCGACGGCGTCGACGGACGCGTCCATCATCTCGAGATGGACCCGGTCCGAGCCGAGGATATCCGGCGAGGTATGATCGTGGTGGCGGGGTCCGGCCAGGCCGGACCGCGCGCCTCGGACCGCAACATCCTGGCGATTGCCGGCAACGAGGGCATCTATCGACCGGCCAGGCACCTGGAGCAGGCCGTTGGCACCGTCGAGAGTCTGGGTGGCGATCCCGCCGCCTACGTCCGTTCTCATGTTCGGCGCCTGGAGGCGCTGCGCCTGGCCGGCCATGCTGAACGCATCGACGCCGACCAGTGGCGCGTTCCAGCCGACTTGCCCGAACGCGGGCAGGCCTACGATCTCGCGCGGGAGCGGATGACCGGGCGGATCACCGTTCTCTCGCCCACGGGCCTTGAGCAGCAGATCGGCCATGACGGCGCGACGTGGCTCGACCGCGAACTGGCGTCCCGGCAGCGCACCGTCGTCGCCGACGAAGGGTTCGGCCGCGAGGTGATAGTGGCGTTGGCCGGGCGTCGACGGTGGCTGGTGGACAAGGGATATGCCACGGACCTCGGCGGCGGTCGGATCCGGGCTTCCAGAGATGTGGTCCAGCGGCTCGAAGCCCGCGACCTCGAGCGCTCTGGCAGGCATCTCGCTGCCGAACGAGGACGGGAATGGCGGCCCGCCGTTCCCGGCAATCACGTCAGCGGCCAGCTCGTCGGCTCGACCCAGCTCTCCAGCGGCCGGTTCGCCATGATCGACGACGGGCTCGGCTTCAGCCTGGTCCCCTGGCGGCCCGCGCTCGAGCAACATGTCGGCCGTGTCGTCTCAGGCGTCGCCTTGCCCGGCGGCGATGTGAGCTGGTCGCTCGGACGAAGCCGGGGATTGGGCCGGTAGACCAACCCATGGCCGGGCGGTGCGGAGACCATCCTGTTCCTTGTCGTTACCCTGGTCAGTCAGCCGGACTTGCGCGATGAAGAGGTGAGGGCCGTGCGTTGACCTGGTCGATTGGCAGGCGTTCCCTCGGCACCGAGCAGGCAACGACGCCCGCTGGCTTGCAGTGTTGATCGCAGCTCTGCGTCGCTCGGCGGGCGACAAATGCCCTTATACTGGCCAACCCGGCAGCGGGAGATCCTGACCCCCTAGGAATTTGCTCAGGGCTTTCCTAAATGGCCGAACACATGATAAACTGGTACTTCAGTTCTTAGGCAGGAACTTGCCACCCGCCGTAGCGAAGCTGTTGACAGCGCTGCCCCAGGAAGTCTCTCCCGGTCATGTCATGTTCGGGCTCGAGAAGCGGTTGGCGGGTGACGTTTCGTGAAGAGCCAGGAGAACTGGCATGTCCAAGAAACCTATCCGTCCGTCGACACTCGTCGGCATCAAGCGTTACGCCAAGACCCTCAAAGCCAGCCTGGACCTGAAGCACGCCGCCGCGCTCGACGCCGCGGCCGTGGCAGGCGGCTTCCAGAACTTCATGCATGCGCGTCGCCAACTCGGCGGGGATCCCCGGACGATGCCAAGCCACATGGCCTACATCACCACTTATTGGCGCGTCCGCGAGACCGGGGAGAGCGGCCAGGAGACCCTCTTGGTCCGGCTGGCGACACCGCTCGACGAACTGGTGAAGCCAGCCCATCTGAGGTCGGCGCGGCACTTCAGGGGCTTTCGCTTCGCTGCGGCAGATCATCTGACGCGCAACTTGAACACGGCCTCGCAATCCGACGCACGCCGTCTTGTCTGCGCTGCTGCGCGGACCTTGGCGTTCATGGAGGCGACGGGCCTGCGGCCGTCGGCGGGTCACAGCCGTGCCTATCCACGCGGAAACGTCGCGAACGCGGTTCCCGGAAAGGATCACTACAGCGAATGGTACGATCCGGCGACCAAGGTCTACGTGTTCGTGGACGAACCCTATTCAGGCGCCCAGCAAGGAATCTCGCGAGACCGACTGGCATGGGCGCGCAAGCACGACTGGGAAATCGCCAAGACCTCTTGGGCAGGCATGTACTATCCGGAGGGTGATTGCGCTCTTTACCTCGCCGCCGACAAACAGAAGGGCTACAGCCTAGCGGCGATCGTCGCCGCCCTGGACTCCTTGCCACCGCCGGTCGTCGAGGCGAACTGGAACGGCGAGTCTGGGCCAGTTGTCCCCCCATTCTTCAGCCCCGCCGCGCGAGCCAAGGCAGAAGCACCGCGACCCACGCGGCAGGCGCAGGGCAAGCGTAGTCCGCGCGCAACGGTGCCGTACCGCATGATCTTGCAGCGGACCGAGCGTCGCCGGCCGGCCAAGCGGATGCCGATCGAAGCCCATGTCGAGGTGGGTGAACGGTTGAAGTCAGTCATCGCCCAATGCCGCGATCGCCGTGGAGTCTGCAATCGCCTGAAGCGTGTCCGCTGCCACCTCGATGACTGGGTGCAATGCGAGTACAATCGCGCCGAGTTGTCAGACCAGAAATTCTTCGACCTCTACTATCGTGAAGACAGTGGCGCCTATAGTGATCGGACAAGAGGCCAAGCGTTGACGAACCCTCATGTCGTCGATTTGGAGCACGCCAAGCGGCTGCTGGCCCAGCACTATCCGGACTGCGCGCCGCTGCGTGCCATGGTTAAGAATATTGACGCGGCGATCCAGTCACTGGGAAACCAGGTCGCGTAGCAGAGCATGCCGAAGAGTCGCCGCGATCTTGTGCCAAAGTGCAATTTCGCGGAGACGAACTTCGCGGCGACCAAACGATCGTACGCGTCCCCAAATCGAACGAGTTCAGGGTTCGATCACTTCTTCGGGGTGTGGGGCTCGAGCCGCAGGTCGGGCCTTGGGACATCCGGCATCTCCTCTTGTCCGAATTGCACGCCAGAGCCGCCGCGTGGGCGCTCCCCGCGATGCCGGTCTTGTGCAATCGAGGTCTAACGGCCTGATCTTGCGTCGCCATGTCCGCGACCAAGATCCTCTGGGGACAGATCATCCTCGTATTCGCTATCGTGCTTGTCACCCTGTGGGGGGCGACGCAATGGACGGCCTGGCGGCTGGGCTATCAGCTCCAGCTCGGGCCGCCCTGGTTCGAACTCGCCGGCGTTCCGGTCTACCTCCCACCGGCCTTCTTCTGGTGGTGGTACGCCTATGACGCCTACGCGCCTTCCATCTTCGTCGAAGGTGCCTGCGTCGCGGCCTCGGGCGGGTTTATCTCGATTGCCGTCGCGATCGGCATGTCGGTCTGGCGCGCACGCGAGGCCAAGAACGTGGCCACCTATGGCTCGGCGCGCTGGGCGACGGTGCGCGAGGCACGCAATGCGGGGCTGATCGGCCCGGACGGCGTCATGCTCGGAAAACTCGGTTCCGACTACCTGCGCCATGACGGGCCGGAGCACGTCCTTTGCTTTGCGCCGACGCGAAGCGGAAAGGGTGTTGGCCTGGTTGTGCCGACCCTGCTGACCTGGCCGGGCAGCTCGATCGTACACGACATCAAGGGCGAGAACTGGGAGCTGACCTCGGGCTTTCGGTCACGGCATGGCCGCGTGCTGCTGTTCGACCCGACTAATGCGGAGTCGGCTGCCTACAACCCGCTGCTCGAGGTCCGTCGGGGAGAGTGGGAGGTCCGCGACGTCCAGAATATTGCCGACGTCCTTGTCGATCCCGAAGGGGCGCTCGAGCGGCGGAACCATTGGGAAAAGACCAGCCACGCCCTGTTGGTCGGCGCGATCCTGCATGTCCTGTATGCCGGACAGGACAAGACGCTGGCTGGCGTCGCGGCCTTCCTGTCCGATCCGAAGCAGCCGATCGAGACGACGCTGCGGGCAATGATGACGACGCCACATCTCGGCGAAGCCGGGACCCATCCGGTGATCGCCTCGGCCGCCCGGGAACTGCTCAACAAGAGCGAGAACGAGCGCTCCGGCGTGCTCTCGACTGCCATGTCCTTCCTCGGCCTCTACCGGGATCCCGTGGTGGCCCAGGTGACCTGCCGCTGCGACTGGCGTATCCGCGATCTTGTCGAGAATGAGCGGCCGACAAGCCTTTACCTCGTCGTGCCGCCCTCCGACATCAGCCGGACCAAGCCGCTGGTGCGGCTCGTGTTGAACCAGATCGGCCGCCGGCTGACTGAGGAACTCCATGCCAAGGGCCGCCGCCACAGGCTGCTGCTTATGC
>JBQTJT010000029.1:0-6149 GCA_052386855.1 Reyranella sp. | reverse complement strand
CGCCTGCGCCTGGCGCGCGAAGGCCAGCGCCTCGGCGCGGCCGCCGTCGTGAAGCTCGCGGGCGAACAGGGGCACGAAGGCGGCCGAAAAGGCGCCCTCGGCGAACAGCCGGCGGAAGAAATTCGGCAGCTTGAAGGCCACGAAGAAGGCATCGGCCACGGCACCGGAGCCGAGGAGGGCCGACAGCACGATGTCGCGCACAAAGCCCACGAGCCGGCTTAGCAGCGTAAAGCTGCCAACGGTGGCGATGGCGCGGCTGAAACTCATCGCCTTAAGTCTGTCATCGCCGGTTGCCATAGTCATTCCCGGTGGTGGCCGGCGATGTGATGGCCGGTTTAAACCGCCACCACGGCCGGTCCCCCAAAGGGGCCGGTTTTTTATTGGGCATTCGCCAGCTTGAGCAGCGTCTCGCGGTCCTGGGCGACCAGCCTCTTGTAGTCGCCGACGATCTTTTCGAGCTCCTCGGCCGGCAGCACGCTTTCCAGGTCGGTGAATCCCTGCGGCGCGCGCTGCTCGACGATGTCGAGCATGATGTCGATGCCCTTGCGCCGGTTGCTGTCGACGATGCGCGCCATCGGCGGCAGCCGCCGCTCCTCGTAACGTTTCAGCGCAATCTCGGGGTCGGCGACGGCCAGGAGCTCCTGCGTGATCGCCTCGCCATCTATGATCGCCTGCGAGGCGCCGTTGGAGCCGATCGGGTACATCGGATGCGCGGCGTCGCCCAACAGAGTGACCCGTCCATGGCTCCAGCGGGGCAGCGGATCGCGATCGACCATGGGGAATTCCAGGATCGTGTGCGCGCTGCGGATGACTTCCGGCACGTCGAGCCAGCCGAACTTCCAGTCCGCGAAGCGCGGCAGGAAGTCGGCGAGCCTGCCCGGCTTGTTCCAGTCCTCGCGCGAGGGCAGCGCGCCATCTCCCATGTAAAGATCACAGATCCAGTTGATCAGCGCCTCGCCGCGCTCGGCATGGACGCGGCTCACCGGATAGCAGACGAACTTCTGCGTGTGGTGTCCAGCCTGCACCATGGTGGCGCCGTCAAGGAACGGCTTGCCCACGGTCACGCCGCGCCACATCAGGATGCCCTGCCACTTGGGCGGGCCCTCGTCGGGATAGAACTGCGCCCGCACGGCGGAGTGGATGCCGTCGGCGCCGATCAGGATGTCGGCCTCGGCGTTCTCGACGGGCATGCCGTCGCGATCGACGAACTGCGCGGAGACCTTGCCGTGATGTTGCGCGAAGCGCGCGATGCGCCGGCCGAACGTGATCCGGTCCGCACCCAGCATCGCCCTGGCGGCGTTGAACAGGATCATCTGCAGTTCGCCGCGATGGATCGAGAACTGCGGCCACGGCAGGCCAGCCTGGCGGCCGCGCGGATCGGCCCAGATCGTCTGGCCATGGCGGTTGGCATAGCGCAGCTCGCGCGTCTCGATGGCGGTGGCGGCCAGTGCCGGTTCCAGGCCGAGCCCGCACAGGATGCGGACGGCACCAGCCTGGATGTTGATGCCGACGCCCAACGGCTTCAGCTCACTCACCGCCTCGAACACCTTCACGTCGAAGCCGGCGCGATGGAGGCACATCGCGGCCACGAGTCCGCCGATGCCGGCGCCGGCGATGACGATCTTCATCGCGGCCTAGGCGTCGCGGCTGAGGCCACGGTACAGCAGCGCGGCCTGGTAGGCGGCCCAGCGTTCGGCCTGGGTGTCGCCGAGTTCGCGCAGGTAGGCCCAGCTGTAGATTCCGGAATCGTGCCGGTCGTCGAACACGATGCGGATGGCGTAGTGACCGACCGGTTCCACCGCCTCGATCTTCACATGGCGGCGGCCCGAGACGATCTTCTTCTGGCTGGGACCATGGCCCTGGACCTCAGCCGACGGGCTTTCGACGCGCAGATACTCGGCTGGCAGCGAGCATTTTATGCCGTCGGAGAAATCGATTTCTATCCGGCCCTCTTCCTTGAACACACGCAGCTCTTCCGGCCACGGCGCCGAGGGCGCCTCGTAGCTGCCCTCGTCGGGCACTGCCTTGATGAAGTTGTCGGTCACGGCGCATCCCGCAATTGCCGCGCTTCGCTCACCAGCATGATCGGAATGCCGTCACGGATGGGATAGGCGAGACCGGCCTTGCGGCTGATCAGCTCGCCCGCCGCCGCGTCATATTCCAGCGGTCCGTGCGTGGCGGGACAGACCAGGATTTCCAGCAGCTTCGGGTCGATGCCGGCGCGGCGCGGCGGAGCGGGTTGGTCGGTCATGCCTGGATCATACCACTCAATTGGCCTTGCCGGGCGTCTCGTCGGACGGCGGCGCGAAGGCGTTCATTTCCAGGAAGGCCACCAAAAGCTTGGCGCGGGCTGTGCTGTCGGCGGCTTCCAGAAGCGCCTGCTTCTCGGCCGGGCCGAACGGCAGGACCATCGAGAGCGACGCCACCAGATTGGCGTCGGCCGCCTGTTTTACCGCGTCCCAGTCGGTCGACAGGTTGCGGCTGCGGAAGAAGGCGGCCAGGCCCGCCATCAGCCGCTCGCGGTCGAGCTCGACCGTATCGTCGGCATGATCGAGGTCGGCGCGAAAGGGCGAGAATACCGTGGACACGCGGCGGTATCCGCCCTGGGCGAGTTCGAGTTCGCGCACGATCTCGAAGCGGCAGACGCCGCTGAGCGCCAGCAGCAGCCTCCCGTCCTCGGTCTCGTTGAAGCTCACGATGCGCCCGGCGCAGCCGATCTTGTGGACCTTGGGCCGGCCGTCGTCGGCGGGCAGGCCGTCGCCGGCATAGCCGCCGGGCTGCAGCGGCTGCACCATGCCGATCATGCGATGGCCGGCCAGCGCCTCGAACACCATGGCGAGGTAACGCGGCTCGAAGATGTTGAGCGGCAGCTTGCCGCCGGGCAGCAGCAGCACGCCCGACAGCGGGAAGATCGGCAGCGTGTCGGGAAGCTGCTCGAAGCTCGGGTCGAAAGGATTCTGGCCGGGCGTACGGTCGCTCATGACCCTCAGGAGAACAGAATCGTCGACAGGCGCTTGCGGCCGTCGACCGACAGCGGATCGCTGAAGCCCAGCGCCTCGAAGAACTTCAGCAGCTGCGTGCGCGCCGCGGCCTCGTTCCAGGCGCGGTCGGCCTTGATCATGGCGAGCAGCTCGTCGATCGCCTCCTGCTTCTGGTCGGCGGCCCAATAGGCCAGCGCCAGGTCGAGCCTGGACTGGAAATCCTTGGGATTGGCGGCGGCTTTGGCTTTCAGGTCGTCGACCGGGCCCGCTTCCTTGGCCTTGGCGGCGAGGTCGATCGTGGCCTTCACGGCCACGACGTCGGCATGGCCCTGCTCCTTGGCCGGGACCTGGCCGAGCAGGGTCGTCGCCTGCTCGAAGTCGCCGGCATTGAGATGGTAGCGCGCGAGGCCGGCCAGCGCCGGCACGTTCTCGGGATCGACACCCAGGATCTCGCTGTAAATCTGTGCCGCGGTCTCCAGGTCGTTCTGTGTCACCGCCGCCTTGGCATGTTCCAGCAGCTCGGCGATCTCGTTGCCGGCGCCGCCCGCAGCACCTCCGGCGCCCTGGATCAGCTTGTCGACGAAGGCCTTCACCTGGCTCTCGGGGACGGCGCCCATGAAGCCGTCCACGGGGCGTCCGCCGAAAAAGGCATAGACCGCCGGGATCGACTGGATGCGCAGCTGCTGGGCCAGCATCTGGTTCTTGTCGATGTCGATCTTGACCAGCTTGACCGCGCCCTTGGCCTCCTTGACGACCTTCTCGATCATCGGCTGCAGCGTCTTGCAGGGGCCGCACCACGGCGCCCAGAAATCGACGATGACCGGGACGGTGCGCGAGGCCTCGATCACGTCCTTGGCGAATTTGGTCTGGTCGCTGTCCTTGATGAGATCGGCGGGGGCAGCCTGCGGCGCGGCGCCCGTCAGCATCGTTTCCATGGGTCCTCGGTGGGAAATTTCGGTTCGTCCGCAATGTGGCCTCCGCCCCCCGGTGACGCAAGGGGCGGGGCGGCCTCCACGACCTGCGGAGGTGCGATGTCCGCCGGAATGGCGGCCAAGTCCTTGATCGGTGCGGCGGATTCGGCCTTGGCGGGGGACGCCTCATGCGCGGCAGAAGCGTGCATTCTGCGATTGTCCATCTCGCGCAGGCGGATCTCATGGGCGCGCTGCTCGCGGCGCTCCTCGCGCGCCTCGGCGCGGGCGCGCTGGCCGTCCTCGAGCTTGAGCAGGAACATCAGCGCCCGGTCGTCGTGGATGACCTGCTCGCCGATCTGCTTGCCGCGAAAGAAATACGGCCGCGACTTGGGCTCGCCGGCCCGCAGCTTGAGATCGTCTGCATTCTGCCGGTAGCGCTCCTCGACGATCGCGGCGAGGCGCTCGGCGAACTTCGGATACTTGATCCGCCAGCGCCGCGCCGTGCTCTCGTCGATGCCGATCCTGGCCGCCGCCTCGCGGAGCGTGTTGCAGCGGCGCGCCTGGTTGAGATAGCGCACGCGCAGCCGCCAGCCGCGCTGGGCCGGCGCTGCCCGCTTCGACGACGGAGCATCCAGCAGCGCCCGCTCGATCGCCTTGGGCGCGTTCTCGATCCGCGCCGCGCGCTCCTTCCCCTCCTGGGCCTCGCGCGCCTCCCGCGTCTCCTCGCGGGCTTTGGCCTCCAACTGCGCCAGGGTCATGCCGCGCATGTGAGGGGGCGGGTGAAATCCCGCGCCGTTGATTCGCATGTAGTAGGCCGCGTCGGCCCAGCTCAGGCCCTCGACCGGCGGCGCTTCGCGGGCCCCGAGCGGTGTCCCGAACGGGCGGTTCTGATCGTAAAATGTCATCCCCTTCCTCCTATTCCTCGGCCCTTTATGGCCGGCAATCCTCACAAGAGGATATATAGGGAAGGATAGGATAAGAGTCAAGAGGAGGCAAGCAGGTACCGAGGTCATGGTCGCCTGCGGCGAGACTGGCCCGACAGGCACCCCCAGACTCACTGACTGAAGCACGCAAGAGATCATCGCGTGCTTCATTCGGCATGGGCGATCATCGGCCATGCTCGCGCCGACCTGCAACAGGCCGTGCGCACACCTTGACTTCTGCAATAGCGGCAGCGGTGTGACACGGATGTGATTGGCGTTGCTCCGCCGCGATGCCAATATGCCGACCATGAAGCGCCTGCGCGCCCTTGCCGCCGTCCTTGGCTGCCTCGCTGTCCTGGCGGGCAGCTTGATGACGGTTGCCGCCGCGACGCCGGCCGCGCCGGCACGCAGCGGCATGGACGCGCCCTGCGCTCATTGCGCCGATTGCGACGGCATGCCCTGCCCGTCATCGACTGCAGCCTGCGTGCAGGCTTGCGCCGGCATCGTGCCCTCGCTTGCCGTGGTTGCAGCCTCGCTGCCTACTCTGGACTCCGCTGCGGAGACGTTTCGCCTCGCGCGGACATCGATGCTCCGCGGCCTCTCTCCACCGCCCGATCCGTTCCCTCCGCGCACCTGACCTTCTGACCGTCGATTGATCGTCGCGTGTCGCCGCGCGCGCACCCGTCTTGGGGGCGCGCGGCCGTTGGAAGGAAGTCGCATGTCGAACATCGAAGGCCGCAAGGCCGGTCGCGGACTCGCGATCGCTTTGGTCGCCGCCCTGGTCGGGATCGTGGCCGGCGCGGGCACCATGCTGTGGCTGCGCGGCGACCTGCCGCTCGCCATGACCATGGCCCCGCCCGCACCCATGGTCGCCAAGGCGACGGGCCCCTGCGGCGGCAAGGTCAAATACTATCGCAATCCGATGGGCGCGCCCGACACCTCGCCGGTGCCGAAGAAGGACTCGATGCAGATGGATTACATTCCTGTCTGCGAAGACGAAGGCGCAGCGGAGGACGGCAACGTCGTCAAAGTGAGCCTCGACCGCGTGCAGCGGCTGGGCGTGCGCAGCGAGATCGTCGAGGAGCGGACTCTGGCCCGCACCGTGCGCGCCTTCGCCACCGTGCAGTACGACGAACGCCGCCAGACGGTGATCGCACCACGGTTCGGCGGCTGGATCGAGAAACTCCACGTCAACGCGACGGGCGATGTCGTGACGGCCGGTCAGAAGCTGTTCGAGGTCTACAGCCCGGAACTGAACGTGCTGCAGCAGGAATTCATGCTGTCGCGCGGCACGCAAGGCAGCGCCGACAACCGCCTGCGCAACCTCGACTATC
>JBQTJT010000028.1:0-6209 GCA_052386855.1 Reyranella sp. | reverse complement strand
GACTGGCCGGCTTGGTAAAGCTGGGCAATCGTGCACCTCTCCTCGAGGCTGAGGTGGCCGTAATGTCTCCCCATGGCAACACCCTAATCTGGTGTTGCACTTCGTTTGTGAGTTCAGGGGGACCCTTCACTTATTGGTCGCGTCTTTGCCAGAAGATGGGAAGTCGTTTGCAGGACGTGATCAAGCTGATGCTTCTTCATGCAAGCGCCTGACCTCCAATTGCCGCAACAGGCCAACGAACAGCATCGAGTTGCGCAATCGCGTCGCAGTGCCGTCGGGTCCCAGCATCATCGCGACAAGCTCGCCATCATCACCGCGCACGGCGATGTCGTGCCATTCGTCATAAGCCGACACCCAGGCACCCTGCTTTCGCCAGCGATATAGATTGGCCAGAATCTGGGCGCGGATTTGCGCAGGCGCAAAGTACCGCACGACCGCGAGTGCGATCGACAGCTTCAGTTCGTCCAGTTTCCGCGGGGACAGGCCCTTTCTGGAAGGGCGCAACCCCTTGTCAGCTTCTTCCACTTGGTTACCCTTGCCTCAGTCCCTGAGAGTCGAGGAGGGGCTTCGGAAGAATGATCACAAGCCGAGGCCGCGTCGACAGTCACAGAATGCGGCCTCAGCCGATCACGATATCCATCTTCGCGGCCAACGCGCCCGCCTCGATCCCGGGCGCAGGCTCCAGCCGCATCTCGACCCGCTCGCGTTGACCGGGCTCCCGCACGGCGGCACGGAATATGCCGTCACGCTCGTTCTGCGGATCACCCGCAACATAGAACTGGCAGGTGAGCAGGCGGCCGTCGCCGGTCGCCGCCTTGAGATGGATGTGCGGCGTGCGGCCGGGATAGGCGACGGGCTTTAGCGTACGGAAGCGGTAGCGACCCTCGGCATCGGCCATCAGGCGGCCATAGCCCTGGAAAGCGGCGTCGCGGCGGTCGCGACTGGGCTGGCGCGGATGATCGTAAAACCCCTGCGCATCGCATTGCCAGATCTCGACCAGGGTGCCGACGAGCGGCCGGCCGTCGACGCCGATCACGCGGCCTTCGAGATGCAGGACCTCGCCCATGGCCCGTGCCTGCTGGCCGCGCACCTGCACGAGGTCGTTGTCCATGTCGGCTGGAAAGCCTGTCGGATAGAACGGCCCCTCGGTCTGCCGCGGTGTCGGGACCGGGCCCGCGGCGCGCAAAGACGAGGGCGTCAGCAAAATGACACTAGCGCCCAGCAGGACATGGCGACGGTGAAGAATCGAAGTGGTCATGAATCCATGTTGCCAGGAAATGCGGCGGCCTGATGGTCAAGATTCGAAGCGAGACGACCTAGCGGTGAAAGCCTGATGCTTGGTACTCGCTCGGAATGGGAGAGGACGACTCAGCGCGTCCGGTCAGCTTACGAGATGGAGGACAGGCCCAGCGTCGAAATCACGCCAACAAGCAAGCCAAAACCTGCCGCAAACCACACGCGGTATCCGGCAAGCCACATCAGCATGAGATACCTTGCCGGTAAGGCGCCGATCTGGGTCAGGATCGTCAGCATGTCCGAGCAAATCCACTCCTCGGCGATCTTGCCGTCGGCGATGCGATAGAGTTCGTAGCTCTGATAGTCGACCCGCTTTCCGGTCGGCGGATGTCCCAGGAACTCGCCGCTATGCGTTCCGGTAATGCGAAAACGCACCGCCACCTTGTCACCGGCCGCGAACATGTCCTGCTCCTCGAGCTTGAAATCGGGAAAGGCGTCGAGAAATATCCCCGTGTTCTTTCGCCACTTCTCCCGGCCGCGTATCTGATGCGGCACTCCAGCCAGGTTTATGATGAAGTCCGGTGCCAGGAACTCAGCTGCAGCGGCAATGTCCTTGCGGCTCAGGACGGCGAAGGCATTGCGCATCAGTTCGATATTCTCTTGGGCGGCGGTATTGTTGACAGGCACGACAGGGCTCCGCTTCGGTGGCTGAACCGGTATAAGCTATATAATGAACATGATACACAATGATGTCTATACATCACTTTCCCGCGACACATTGTTGCAGCTGTTCCTTGTCACCACGCTTATGTCGGAGGACATGCAGCGCGGTCTCGCCGAGCGCGGCCTGACCCAGGCGAGAGCGCAGGTCCTGTGGATCTTGGGCGAATCCGAGCGCATGACGCAGCGGGACTTGGCCGCGGAGCTGAAGGTCACGCCGCGCAACGTGACCGCCCTGATCGATGCGCTTGAGCAGACCGGCTTTGTGCGCCGCACGGCCCATCCGACGGACCGGCGCGCGACCGTGATCGTCCTGACGCCGAAAGGGCAAAAATCCGTCGCAAGGCTGCAATCGGAAGTGACCGAGTTCGCCCATTTGCTTTTCGGCAGCGTCTCCGAAGGCGATCTCAAGACGTTCCAGCGGATTCTTCACGACATTGGAGTGAAGCTGACCGAACTGGCGAAAGAGAATCGCGGCCGGTAGCGCCACAGTGAGCACCGGGAAGCCAAACAAAAACGGCGGCCCCCAGGGCCGCCGTTTCCGCTACCGTTAGGTAGATGCGTTACTCGCCGGCCGGTGCGGGCTCTTCCTGCTTCTGGGAGATGTCCTCGCCGGTGGCCTGGTCGACCGCCTTCATGCTGAGGCGCACCTTGCCGCGATCGTCGACGCCCAGGACCTTGACCTTGACCTGGTCGCCTTCCTTGACGACGTCGTTCACCTTGGCGACGCGGCGCGGCGCCAGCTCGGAGATGTGCACGAGGCCGTCGCGCGAGCCCAGGAAGTTCACGAAGGCGCCGAACTCGACGCACTTCACGACCTTGCCGGTGTAGATCACGCCGATTTCCGGCTCGGCCACGATGCCCTTGATCCAGTCGATGGCCTTCTGGCCGGCGGCGGCGTCGACCGCCGCGACCTTGATGGTGCCGTCGTCCTCGATGTCGATCTTGGTGCCGGTCTGCTCGGTGATCTCGCGGATCACCTTGCCGCCGGTGCCGATCACTTCACGGATCTTGTCCTTGGGGATCGTGAACTGGGTGATGCGCGGCGCGGTCGCAGCGACCCCCTCGCGGGCGCCCACCAGACCCTTGGACATCTCGCCCAGGATGTGGATGCGGCCGTCCTTCGCCTGGCCCAAGGCGACCTTCATGATCTCCTCGGTGATCGAGGTGATCTTGATGTCCATCTGCAGCGCGGTGATGCCGTTGGTGGTGCCGGCGACCTTGAAGTCCATGTCGCCGAGATGATCCTCGTCGCCCAGGATGTCGGTGAGCACCGCGAAGCGCTCGCCTTCCTTGATCAGGCCCATGGCGATGCCGGCCACCGGCCGTTCCATCGGCACGCCGCCGTCCATCAGCGCCAGCGAGCCGCCGCAGACCGACGCCATCGACGAGGAGCCGTTCGACTCGGTGATCTCCGACACGACTCGCACCGTGTAGGGGAACTTGTCCTTGGTCGGCATCATCGGACGCAGCGCGCGCCAGGCGAGCTTGCCGTGGCCGATCTCGCGACGGCCGGGCGAACCCATGCGGCGGACTTCGCCCACCGAGTAGGGAGGGAAGTTGTAGTGCAGCATGAAGTGCTCGCGGTACTCGCCCTCGAGCGCGTCGATGATCTGCTCGTCCTGGCCGGTGCCGAGCGTGACCACGACCAGCGCCTGGGTCTCGCCACGGGTGAACAGGGCCGAGCCGTGGGCGCGCGGCAGGATGCCGACCTCGGCCACGATCGGACGGACGGTCTTGGTGTCGCGGCCGTCGATGCGCTTGCCGGTGTCGAGCACGGCGTTGCGGACCACGTCGGCCTCGAGATTGCCGAACTGCTCGCCGAAAGCCGCCAGCTCGGCGTCCTTGCCTTCGAACAGCTTCTTGGCCTCGGCCTTGACGGCGCGGACGTTGGTCTGCCGCACCTGCTTGGCGGTCTCGGCATAGGCCGTGGCGAGCTTGCCGCGGGTCTCGGCCTGGAGCTTGGCGGCCACGGTCTTCGACGCTTCCGACGGATCGGTGAGCGGCAGCGGCTCCTTGGCGCAATGCTCGGCGAGCTGGATGATGGCGTCGATGACCGGCTGGAAGGAGCGATGGCCCTCCATGACGGCGCTCAGCATCACGTCCTCGGACAGTTCCTTGGCCTGCGACTCGACCATCAGCACGCCTTCCTTGGTGCCGGCGACGACGAGGTCGAGGGAGCTGGCGGCGACCTGGTCGCGGGTCGGGTTCACGACGAACTTGCCGTCGAGGTAGCCGACGCGAGCGGCGCCGATCGGGCCCATGAAGGGCACGCCGCTGATCGTGAGCGCCGCAGAGGTGGCGACCATGGCGAGGATGTCGGGATCGTTCTCGAGATCGTGCGCGAGCACGGTCACGACGACCAGCGTCTCGTTGCGGTAGGTCTCGTGGAACAGCGGCCGGATTGGACGGTCGATCAGGCGCGAGGTCAGCACTTCCTTCTCGCTCGGCCGGCCTTCACGCTTGAAGAAGCCGCCCGGGATCTTGCCCGCAGCGAAAGTCTTCTCCTGGTAGTTCACGGTCAGCGGGAAGAAGTCGAGGCCGGGCTTCGGCTGCTTCTCGAACACGACGGCGGCCAGCACCGTGGTGCCGCCGTAGGTGGCCATCACGGCGCCGTCAGCCTGGCGCGCGACCTTGCCGGTCTCGAGGACCAGCTTGCGGCCGGCCCAATCGATCTCTTTACGGAAAACCTCAAACATCTCTTTCATCCTTTCCATCACGGTCGTCTGCCCCCGTTTGGCGACAACCGCCCGCCGGCGCCCTTGCGCCGACAGGACCGGGTCAGGCGTTTGCTCTCGCCCCTGCCTTCCCGGTTACTGCGATGTCGCGTCAGACGGCCGAACTCACGGGGACCGGACAACGCGACGCGAAAAGGCCCCGTCATCAAGACGGGGCCGGTTACTCAACGACGCAGACCCAGACGCTCGATCAACGTGTCGTAGCGCTTGCTGTCCTTGGCCTTGAGATAGTCGAGCAGACGACGGCGCTGGCCAACCATCTTCAGCAGGCCGCGGCGCGAATGGTGATCCTTCGCGTGGCCCTTGAAGTGCTCGGTGAGGTTGGAAATGCGTTCGCTGAGGATTGCGACCTGGACTTCCGGCGAACCTGTATCGCCTTCGGCCTGCGCATACGACTTGACCAGCTCCGACTTGCGGTCGGCTGTAATCGACATCGGTTGTCTCCATGACTTAAAGGTTGAAAACGCGCACCGGCTGGATGGAAGCGCCGTCCGAACGGACCAGCGCGACCAGCCTTTCACCGAGCTCGGCGCGAAACAGAGCGCCGGTCGGGGATGCGTCCCGGGTCAAGAGCACCGGCTGGCCGTGGCGCAGCTGGTCCGCTTGGGTTTCTGTCAGGGCCAGCGCCGGGATGTCGTCCAGCGCGGTCACAACGGGAACCAAGGCCCCCAAGAGCGCGGGAATATGACCGAGGGCCTCCAGTTTGGGAAGCGAAATGGCCGCCTCTTCCCGGAACGGGCCGGCGGCCGTCCGACGCAGCGCCGACAGGTGTCCGACGGTGCCCAGGGCCACCGCGAGATCGCGCCCCAGGGACCGGATGTAGGTGCCTTTGCCGCAAGTGACCACAAAATCTGCATGGTCCCTGTCGGGTCGAGCCAGAAGCGCCAGGCCGTCGATGCGGACCCGCCGCGCCTTCATTTCGACGGTCTCGCCGGCCCGCGCGAGGTCGTAGGCCCGCTGACCATCGATTTTGAGGGCGGAATAGGCGGGCGGCACCTGCTCTATGTCGCCCAGGAAGGCCTCGAGGGCGCCGCGGATCGCGTCATCCGTCGGCCTCGCGTCGCTGGTGGCCGTTACGTCGCCTTCCGCATCCTCGGTCGAGCGCGCCTCGCCGAACCGGAGGGTGAAACGATATTCCTTGCGGCCGTCCATCACGAACGGGACCGTCTTGGTCGCTTCGCCCAGCGCGATCGGCAGGACGCCGCTCGCCAGCGGATCGAGCGTGCCGCCGTGTCCCGCCTTCTGGGCCCCGAACAGGCGGCGCACGCGGCTGACGGCCGGTGTCGAGCCTAGCCCCACCGGCTTGTCGAGCACGACCCAGCCGTCGATCTTGTCGCCCTTCTTCCTGCGGCTCATCGGAGCGCGCCACTGCGGGCGGGGTCTTTCCCCGCCCTGAAGTGGCGCTCTTCTCTTGCTCTTCCGGACCGCGGGCCTCTGGCCCGTCTCCTGATCATGGGCGGGCCAGAGGCCCGCGGTCCGCCTGACGATGAGCGCCCCAGGGGTGGCGCGCGCCCC
>JBQTJT010000027.1:0-41201 GCA_052386855.1 Reyranella sp. | reverse complement strand
GCCAGCATCTGGCCGGTCTGGTTGGAGTCGTCGTCGATCGCCTGCTTGCCGACGATCACCAGGCCGGGCTGTTCCTTGTCGACCACGGCCTTCAAGAGCTTGGCGACGGCCAGCGGCTGAAGCTCGGCGTCGGTCTGGACGAGGATGCCGCGGTCAGCGCCCATGGCGAGTGCGGTGCGGATCGTTTCCTGGCACTGGGCCGGTCCGGCGGAAAAAGCGATGACCTCGGTCGCGAGACCCTTCTCCTTCATGCGGAGCGCCTCTTCCACGGCGATCTCGTCGAAGGGGTTCATGGACATCTTGACGTTCGCCGTCTCGACACCCGTGTTGTCGGCCTTTACGCGGATCTTGACGTTGTAGTCGATGACCCGCTTGACCGCGACCAGCACTTTCATCGCGTTGCGCCTATTGGTGAGTTGCGGCCGGACGTCCCGCCCGGCGAAGGGGTTTTCGTGTACGAGGCGTCAGCCGATCATGTCAAGACTATGTCGCGCTGCACAAAATCGCAGGGTGGAAGCTTTTTCTTTGTTCTTTCAACAGCTTGGGCCGCCTAGCGGCCGCTCCCTGGCACCCACAAGACATCCGTGGCGCCGTTGTCGTTGAGCCGCCGGGCGAGAACGAAGAGATGATCGGAGAGGCGATTGATGTACTTGATCGCCTCCGGATTGATCGCCTGCTCGACCGCCAGCCGGGTCATGCAGCGCTCGGCGCGGCGCGAAACGGTGCGCGCGAGATGCAGCCGGGCGGCAACCTCGCTGCCGCCGGGCAGGATGAAAGACGTGAGCGGCGAGAGATCGGCGTTCATGGCGTCGATCTCTTTTTCAAGGCGCTCGACCTGGCTCGCCACGATGCGCAGCGCGCCTTCGCCGCGCTTGCTCTCGCCCTCGGGCGTGCAGAGATCGGCGCCGAGATCGAACAGGTCGTTCTGGATGCGGCCCAGCATGGCGTCGGCTTCGGGAAACTTGGGGTCGCCCAGGACGGTGTGGGCGATCGTGCTGCGGGCAAGGCCGACGATGGAGTTGGTCTCGTCGACCGTTCCATAGGCTTCCACGCGGATATCGTGCTTGTCGACGCGCGTGCCGCGGCCGAGCGAGGTCTTTCCGGCGTCGCCGCCGCGCGTATAGATGCGGTCGAGATTGACGGCCATCGGATCAGCTCCGGCTCGCGAGGTACCACAGGAGAATGAGGACGATCGTCAGGAACTGCAGACGCACACGCCACCACATCAGGCGGTTGCTGCGCCGACCGCCTTCGACCGTTCCCTCGACATTGCGGCTCATGCTGATCAGGCCCGCGAACAGCATGCCGAGGGTCGCAAGGCCCGAGAGGATCACCAGAACGAACAGGACTCCGTCCAGCGTCATGCTTCACTCCTTAACAACAATCTAGTCATTGTGCCGGCCAGCACCAGTGCGCGCACCGGCCCACGGCCGCGCCTCGCGCGTGGGCCCGGTGCCGGTCGCTGCCCGGAAGACCGCCTCGGCCGCCTGCTCGCCCGACCAGAGGGCGGCATGGACCGTGCCGTATTCGACCGGCTCGGTCGCTTCGCCGGCAAAGAAGACGCGGCGTCCCAGTGGGCGGGCGTAGGCACGGCCATCGTCGGGATCGCTGCCGACGCCGGGATAGGAGTAGCCGCCACGCGACCATGGATCGCTCAGCCAACGGGCATAGACCATCGCCTCCGGCTCGGGGATGTCGTTGCCGAACATGTCGCGCAGCGACGCCATCGCGAGCGCCTTCACCTCTTCGTCGCTTCCCTCCCGGTCGAGGTGGATGGCGGTGCGGCCATTGCTGAAGCTCAGAAGGATGGGAAGGCCGGTCTCTGCCTCGTGGCTCACCCACGTATTGAAAGTGCCGCGCCGATCCGGCGAGTCGGGCAGACGGCCGAACCATTTCGGCTGCTCCGGCCAGAAGCGCCGGGGAAAGCGCAGGTAGATCTTGCCCAGGATGCCGGCGCCATAACCCAGCCGGCCGAGCGCCAGGCGTTGAGGCTCCGGCGGTAGCGGATCGAGCGCCGGCAGGCCGGCCCGCAGCAGGCCGATGGGCACCGTGATGACCGCCCGGTCCGCCACGATCTGCTCGCCGCCTCGCAGGACCGCCGTCACGCCGCCGTCGCTCCAGCCGATTCGCTCGACCACCGCGCCGTGACGAATATCGAGCCCCTGCGCCGCATCGCCGAGCAGCGGCTTAAAACCGCCTCTGGGCTGGGCGTTGCGGTCGAGCCCTTCCGTCGGGAACCACTCTTCCGCCGACACCACGTCCCAGGGCGCGCTCTGCACACCCTCGCTCATCTCGACGAAGGTCGCGACCACGAGCCTGTCGATCTCCGGCAGCCATCGCGCGTGCAACAGCGGCTCGACCGCTTGCTTCACCGAGATCGAGCGCGGGCCCCAGCTCCGGGCCATCGCCTTGCTCTTCCAGCTCGCCCATTCGATGGCGGTCTTGAAAGCGGCGCGGCCCAGGATGGCGCGGCGGCGCTGGCCCTCGCGCGTCGGCGCCGTCGCCCGCTTGTCGATCAGCAGGCGCTCGCCCTGCGACTCGACGAGGTCGATGCCGAGCTTCTCGCACCACAGCGTCAGCGGATTGCCTTCGACGCCGTGGATCCACGAACCGCCGAGATCGAGCGGTGCCCCCAGGCGATCGTCGGTCCAGACACGACCGCCGTTGCGGTCGCGTGCTTCCAGGACGGTGACGACGAAACCCGAATCCTGCAGCAGCCGCGCCGCGACGAGACCGGCCATCCCCGCCCCGACCACGACGACGCGTTCGGCACGGCCCGGACCCATCGACCACGAGCCGGTCATCGCGCGACCAGCGCCGGTAGCTTCTTCATGTCGTCGAACCATTCGCGGCTGGCGCCGGCCAAGGCATCGCGATCGGCATAGGGCGCCCCGACATAGGCCAGCGCCCGCATGCCGGCGGCGCGCGCGGCCTGGAGGCCGGGCAGCGAATCCTCGATCACCGTGCAGGCGAGGGGCTGCTCGTTCATGCGGAGCGCCGCGTACAGGAAGAGATCCGGGAACGGCTTCCCACGCGGCACTTCCGAGGCGCTGAAGATACGGCCCTCGAAACGCGACCACAGGCCGGTGATGCCCAGGGTCACGTGCATCTTGTCGAGGCCGCCCGAGCTTGCGACGCAGGTCCTGGCCCCTACCGCCTCGATGGCATCGATCGCCGCCGCCACGCCCGGCACGGCTTTCAGCGGCGCGTCACGAAAGGTCTGCAATGTCTCGACCTGGAGACGATCGAGGAAATCGTCCGGCAGCTTGTGGCCCAGGATGCCCTCGACAATCTCGACGCAGGATTTCATCGAGCGGCCCATCAGACGCCGCATCGTCTCCTCGACACTCCAGTCGAGGCCCTCGCGGGCAAGCGCGCGGGCAAAGCAGGTGTTGGCGAGCGGCTCGCTGTCGACCAGCACGCCGTCGCAATCGAAGATGACAAGCACGCCGTGCTTGTATCAGAACGGCTTGTCGCCCGCGACCGTGACCCGGTTGCCACTGCGCGTGTGCGGCCAGTAATCCCACATGGCGCGGTGCTGGGCGCAGCGATTGTCCCAGAAGGCGATGGAGTTCTCGCGCCAGCGGAAGCGGCACTGAAACAGCGGATTCTCCATGTGCTCGTAGAGATAACGCAGGATGGCGTCGCTCTCGTCGCGCGGCACGCCGACCAGCGAGCGCGTGAAGCCGCGATTGACGTAGAGCCCCTTCTTGCCGGTCACCGGATGCGTGCGCACGACGGGATGAACCGCGCGCGGATACTGTTCCTTCTCCGCGACGTTCGAATTCTTGTAGAGGCCGCGGTAGACCGACTCGCCGTCATGGACCGCGGTCAGGCCTTCCAGATATTTCTTCATGCGGTCCGACAAGGCTTCGTAGGCGGCGTACATGCTGGCGAACAGAGTGTCGCCACCCTTGGGCGGGCACTTCTTGATGTAGAGGATGCTGCCCATCGGCGGCTCGAGGTCGCAGCTCACGTCGGTGTGCCAGCCCTCGCCGTTGGCGCGCGGCGAGTCCTTGTCGGCATGGATGATCATCAGGTCGGGCTTGCCCGGCTCGGTCGGCGCCGCCGGATGGATGTGGAGATCGCCGAACAGCCGGCCAAACGCCAGATGCTGATCCTGCGTGATGTGCTGGTCGCGGAAGAAAATGACGAGGTTCTCGGCCAGCGCGCGATGGATCTCGTCCTGCTGGCGGTTGGAGAGCGGCTTGCTGAGGTCGACACCGGCGATCTCCGCGCCGATGATCGGCGTCAGCTTGTCGATGGCGATGGTCTCGTAGGGCGCGCCCTCTTCGGCCGTGTGCCGGTAGCGGGGACCGGCGTTGCCGCTCAGCGATCCTTGCATGGCTCTCTTCCTCCGAACTTTTGCGGACTATAGCGTGATCAGCGCCGGAAAGCGCTAGGATCGCCTCCAGGAGGAAGCGCCATGAAGCCACAAGATGTGCTCAAGCATCCGACCCATGTGCTGACCGCCGACCAGCGCGCCGCCTATTTCCGCGACGGTTATCTCGTGCTGCCGGACTACGTGCCGGCGGTATGGCTGAAACGCCTGCGCGCGGCGATGGCGGAGCTGATCGAACGCAGCCGCGGCGTTTCGCAGTCCGACAGCATCTACGTACTCGAGCAGGGCCATTCGGCGGACGATCCGCGTCTCCACCGCATCAGCAGCCCGCAGGACCAGCACCCGGTGTTCTGGGAATTCATGACCGATCCGGTCATGACCGACCTCGCCGCCGACGTCGTCGGGCCCGACGTGAAGTTTCACCACGCCAAGCTCAACGTGAAATCCGGCAAGGGCACGCAGGGTTTCGGCTGGCACCAGGACATCCCGGCGTGGCCGCACACCGACTACAGCCCGGTGACGATCGGCATCTATATCGACGGCTGCACGGCCGAGCAGGGCCCGCTCACCGTCGCCGCCGGCAGCCACGAGGGACCGACCTTCTCGATGTACGACGACGAGGGGAACTTCGTCGTAAAAATCCGCGACAAGGATCTCGGCTGGCTGAAGGACGACATGATCCGGCGCCTGACCGGCGGGCCGGGAACGACGCTGCTGCTCAACTGCCGCGCCGTGCACGGTTCGGTGCCTAACCAGTCGACGGCGGCGCGGCCTCTCCTCCTGCCGGTCTATTCCTCGGCCGATTCATTCCCCTACACGGCGAACCCGATCCCGACGCCGCACCAGGGCGACATCGTGCGCGGCACGGCGGCCAGGTTCGCGAGCTTCGACACGCGGCCCCTGGAGATGCCGCCCGACTGGCGGTTCGGCTACAAGCCGGTGTGGGCGCACAAGAAGCCCGCCTACTGAACGAGAGATCCGGGGGAAACATGCCGACATTCGATCCCATCGCCTCGCCGACCGTGCGCAAGGCCGACCATCTGGAACCCGCCTTCGTGCATCAGGCCGACGTCGAGATCGCGGCGCGGAAGATGAAGGGGCGCAAGAAGCGACCCAACATCCTTATCTTTCTGATGGACGATGTCGGCTGGGGCGATTTCGGCTGCTACGGCGGCGGCGTCGCGGTCGGCGCCCCCACGCCCCACTTCGACAAGCTCGCCCGCAACGGCCTGCAGCTCACCTCCTGCTATTCCGAACCCTCCTGCTCGCCGTCGCGCGCCACCATGGCGACCGGCCGGGTGCCCAACCGCCACGGCCTCCATCGCCCTCCTATGTATGGCGAGCCCGGCGGCCTGCAGGGCGAGATCACGCTCCCCATGCTGCTGGGCGATGCCGGCTACACCACCCAGGCGGTGGGCAAGTGGCATCTCGGCGAGAATGTCGAATCGCAGCCGCAGAATGTCGGCTTCGACGATTTCTACGGCTTCCTGTCGGTGTCGGACATGTACACCGAATGGCGCGATCCGCATTTCTTCCCCGAGATCGTCTATTCCGACGCCCGCACCGAGTGGGTGAAGAACATGCCGTTCAACCGCTGCTTCGTGCACGCCAAGAAAGGCCAGCAGCTCACCAACGTCGAGGAGGTGACGATCCCCGTCCTCTCCGAACTCGACGAGAAATGGTGCAACTACTCCAGCGAGTTCATCCGCAAGCAGGCCAAGAGCGACAAGCCGTGGCTGCTCTACCACTGCACCCGGGGCGCCCACTTCGACAACTACCCGCACGAAAAATTCCTCGGCAAGTCGCCGGCGAAGCATCCCTATAAAGACACGCTGATCGAGCTCGACGACATCATGGGCCGGCTGGTCGAGACGCTGCGCGAGTCGGGCCAGCTCGAAGACACGCTGATCTTCGTCACCTCCGACAACGGCCCGCACATGGAAACCTGGCCGGACGCCGCCTTCACGCCGTTCCGCTGCGCCAAGGGCTCGACCTGGGAAGGCGGCGTGCGCGTGCCCGGCCTGATGTTCTGGCCCGGCATGATCGATGCCGGCCGCGCGAGCGACGGGCTGTTCGACTTCAACGACGTGCTGCCGACCGCCTTGGGCCTCGCTGGCGCCTCGGAGCGCCTGCCGTCGGACCGCTATATCGACGGCGTCGACCAGTCGAGCTTCCTGCTCGCGCCCGACGGTCTCTCCAACCGCAAGTACCACTACTACTGGCTGTCGCAGACCTTCTCGGGCATGCGCTGCGGCGAATACAAGATGATGCTGTCGGCCACCAGCGACAACGCGACCGACGCCTTCGGCACCGGCGGCTTCACCGGCGTGCTCGAACGCTTCGCCTATCCCAGGCTCTACAATCTCTATCTGGACCCCAAGGAGCAGCACAATTACCTGACGCGGAAGCTCGCCTATATCGAGGCCTTCCAGCTGGGCATGCGCAGCCACCTCGCCACCTTCAAGAAGTTCCCGGCCAAGAAGGTCATGGGCATCAAGGTGGCGGACAAGCGCGGTTGAGGCTCAACCCGACACGCAGAAATTCGGCTCTCCGCACGCCGGAGAGCCAATAGCGGCAGGCTTTTCGCCCGCTTACAGGGCCCACCTGAATCGACCGCATGTTGTGCCCCGAGTTGTGCCCGACTCCGGACCAAGCCTTATTTGGCAGGCTTATTCGCGTCTCGCTTCTTCTTCCTTCACACAGGCCCCTGCGCGCGCTGTGCCCAGCGCATCGTTAAGTGTCTGATCCGACGTCGTTATCGGGCGTGCGGTTGAGACGGGGTCGTTCTTGGGACTGTCCACGGCTCAGGAGCCGCGGCGGCTGCACCCGGGGCTGAGCGCCTGTCCCGCGGGCAGGCCGCGAGGGGTCGTGCCGAAATGGAAAAGGCCGGCGCAGTCCAGGCGCCAGCCTATCGAAATCGCTAGCATAAATCTGCTGAACTTGCAACTTTACGCACGCCAAAGGCGGGCGCCGCCCGCTCTGCCGTCAGAGGTTGGCCGCATCCACGACACGGCACATGGCGCCGCGCACCACGTTCGAGTCCGCCACCTGTCCGGCCTGGATCATGAAGACGGCATCGACCCTGGTGCCGTTCCCGGCCTTTCGTGCCGAGATGCGCAGCGTCTGGGGCCGCCCTGAGCCACTCGTCTCCTGCACCGCCGTCAGCGCGCCGGCCTCGGCGTCGACGCCGATATTGCTGAAGCCGTCCGCCAGCATCGCGGCGCGCAGGTTCTTCAGGGCCACGGGCTGCGGCAAGTTCGGGAAATCCCGCCACGTGCGGAAGTTCACCGCCGTCACGCGGGGTGTGCCCTCGACGACAAAATTCTGCTGGCAAACGCTCTGCACCATCTGCTGGCCGAATGCTGGACCCGCTCCGAGAACGGCGGCAAGAGCGCCGGCGGCAACGAACGACTTCATGAACTCTCCCAAAGCTAGTTCCGGCCTTCCAACAGGCCGCGACAGACAACCTGCGCCTGGATCTCGGCCGCACCCTCGAAGATATTGAGGATGCGGGCGTCGCACAGCACGCGGCTGATGGGATACTCCATCGCATAGCCGTTGCCGCCGTGAATTTGCAGCGCATTGTCGGCGTTGCTCCAGGCGACGCGCGCGGCCAACAGCTTCGCCATGCCGGCCTCGATATCGCAGCGGCGATCCTGATCTTTTTCGCGCGCGGCAAAGTAAGTCAGCTGGCGCGCGATCATGGTCTCGACCGCCATCCAGGCGATCTTTCCGGCGACGCGCGGGAAAGCATAGAGCGGCTTGGCGAACTGGATGCGTTCCTTGGCATAGCGCAGGCCGAGTTCGAGCGCGTTTTGCGCGACGCCCACGGCGCGCGCGGCGGTCTGGATGCGCGCACTCTCGAAGGTCGCCATGAGCTGCTTGAAACCCTGGCCTTCCTTGCCGCCCAGCAGGTTGTCCGCCGGCACCTCGAAACCGTCGAAGCCGATCTCGTATTCCTTCATGCCACGATAGCCCAGCACCTTGATCTCGCCGCCGCTCATGCCCTTGGCCGGGAACGGATTGCTCTCGTCGCCCCTGGGCTTCTCGGCCAGGAACATCGACAGCCCCTGATAGCCGGGCTTGGACGCGTCACTGCGCGCGAGAAGCGTCATGATGTCGGCGCGGGCGGCGTGGGTGATCCAGGTCTTGTTGCCGTTGATCCGGTAGGTGTCGCCGTCGAGGACCGCGCGCGTGCGCAGGCTCGCGAGGTCGGAGCCTGTGTTGGGTTCGGTGAACACCGCCGTCGGCAGCAGCTCGCCCGAGGCGATGCGCGAGAGGTAGCGCTTCTTCTGGTCCTCGGTGCCGCCGGCGCGGATCAGCTCGGCCGCGATCTCCGATCGTGTGCCCAACGAGCCCACGCCAATATAGCCGCGCGACAGTTCCTCGGTGACGACGCACATGGCGAGCTTGCCCATGCCGAGACCGCCCCATTCCTCGGGCACGGTGAGGCCGAAGACGCCGAGGTCGGCCATCTGCTGCACGACCGGCAGCGGGATCAGCTCGTCGCGCAGATGCCAGCCGTGGGCGTGCGGGCCCACTTCGGTGTCGACGAAGCGGCGGAACTGGCGACGCACCTCTTCCATCGCCTCGTCGCCCAGGCCCAGCGCGCCGAAGTCGCCGGTATCGAGTCCCTCAGCGATCAGTTCGGCGATGCGCAGCCGCGCGGCCGAGCTGTTGGCCGCGATCAGCTTCTGAACCGCCGGCGCGTCGAGTGCAGTGGGATCCGCGCCGAGATCGGCCGGCCGCACGATCTCGACCTGGCTGATGGCGATGCCGCCTTTCAGCTGGGCGAGATACTCGCCGAGCGCCACCTGAAGGATGAGTTGCTCGAGTTCGCCGCCGGCGCCCGATGAGGCACCCGCCTCGGCCCAGCGCCGCATCTGGCGGATCGCCGACACGTAGGTCGCGATCCAGGCGAAGCCGTGGGCCGCGAACTGCTCACGCTCCAGCAGCTTGGCATCGACCTTGCCCTGCGGCGCGATCAGCTTGCGCACCGCTTCGCGCGCTTCAGTCTCGTAGCGATCAGCGGCGCGCTCGGCCTCGGCGCAGAATGCGAGGAGGTTGGGGAGGATCAGGGACATGTCGAGATTCTTTGTCATGCTCCTCTCCCCCGACAGGGGAGAGGTTGGGTGAGGGGGAAGCGCACGTCGTCACCCCCTCACCCAGCCTCTCCCCCAAGCAAGTTGGGGGAGAGGAGAATGAAGGAAGGCGAGACGACGAAAACTAATCCTCCAGCGCGTCTTCCAGCGTGCGCAGGCCGGGGCGCTTGGCGGAGACCAGCACCGCCATGTTCCCGGGCTTGTGCAGGTTCTTCCACATCTTGGTGTGGGCCTTGGGAATGTCGGCCCAGTCGAAGACCTCGCTCATGCACGGGTCAACGCGGCGCTCGATCACGAGCTGGTTGGCCTGGCTCGCCTGCAGCAGGTTGGCGAAGTGGCTGCCCTGGATGCGCTTCTGGCGCATCCACACGAAGCGCGCGTCCATGGTGAGGTTGTAGCCGGTGGTGCCAGCGCAGAAGACCACCATGCCGCCGCGCTTCACCACGAAGCACGAGACCGGGAAGGTCTGCTCGCCGGGATGCTCGAACACGAAATCGACGTCGTTGCCCTTGCCGGTGTGCTCCCAGATCGCGGCGCCGAACTTGCGGCACTTCTTCATGTAGTCGGCATAGCCCGCCTGGTCATCGACGTCGGGGAGCTGGCCCCAGCAGTCGAAGTCGTTGCGGTTGATGACGCCACGCGCGCCCAGCGACATCACGAAGTCGGTCTTCGACGGATCGGAGATGACGCCGATGGCGTTGGCGCCGGCGGCGGCGATGAGCTGCACCGCCATCGAACCGATGCCGCCGGCCGCGCCCCACACCAGCACATTGTGTCCCGGCCGCAGGATGTGCGGGCGATGGCCGAACAGCATGCGGTAGGCGGTGGCGAGCGTCAGCGTGTAGGAGGCGCTTTCCTCCCAGGTGAGATGCGGCGGCCGCTTCATGAGCTGGCGGGCCTGCACCTTGCAGAACTGGGCGAAGGAACCGTCCGGCGTCTCGTAGCCCCAGATGCGCTGGCTGGTGGAGAACATCGGATCGCCGCCGTTGCACTCCTCGTCGTCGCCGTCGTCCTGGTTACAGTGGATGACGACCTCGTCGCCGACCTTCCAGCGCTTCACCTTGGCGCCGACCGCCCAGACGATGCCCGAGGCGTCGGAGCCCGCGATGTGAAACGGCTGCTTGTGAACGTCGAAGGGCGAGATCGGCAGACCAAGCCCCGCCCAGACGCCGTTGTAGTTGACGCCGGCGGCCATCACGAGGACCAGCACCTCGTCCTCGCCGATCACGTGCGTCGGCACGACTTCGAGCTGCATGGATTGCTCGGGCGGCCCGTGGCGCTCGCGCCGGATCACCCAGGCGTACATGTTCTTCGGCACGTGACCGAGCGGCGGAATTTCACCGACCTCGTAGAGATCCTTCCGCGGCTGGTTGGCCGTCGGATGCGGGCGGGCCGCGAAAGCGACAACGGACATGGCAATGCCTCCTGCGTTGCAGCGAAACTATTGCTGCGTTCGCGAGAGTGCAATGCACAAAATACGAATCGGAACGAATGACGCAGGGGAAAAACAATAAAATTACCCATGGCCTGCGGAAATCCCACATTGCATGGGCTTTTGAGTCGGGGCAGGCTCCTCAGGTAAACGCTCGTTTACCAAAAACGGTCCGGGTTTAGGGAGAACGCACCATGAAGCTCATGTGGTTTCACTTGATGCCGTACACGGAGCTGCCCGCCGACTTCAACCAGAAGCACCCCAGCGTCTGGGTCGACATCCACTCCTCGCTGTTCGACCCCAAGCGCGCCCACCACATGTACAACGATTTCATGGACGAGCTCGAGTATGCCGCCGAGCTCGGCTACGACGCGATCTGCGTCAATGAGCATCACTCAAACGGCTACGGGCTGATGCCCTCGCCCAACCTGATCGCGGCCTCGCTCGCCCGTCGCACCACCGACACGGCGCTCTGCGTCATGGGCAACTCGCTGGCGCTCTACAATCCGCCGACGCGCGTGGCCGAAGAGTTCGCGATGATCGACTGCATCTCGGGCGGCCGCCTGATCGCGGGCTTCCCGGTCGGCTCGCCGATGGACACCTGCTACGCCTACGGCCAGAACCCCAGCCTGCTGCGCGAGCGCTATCTCGAGGCGCACGACCTGGTGAAGAAAGCGTGGACCGAGAAGGACACGTTCGCCTTCAACGGCCGCTTCAACCAGCAGCGCTACGTCAACATCTGGCCGCGGCCGATCCAGGACGATCCGCATCCGCCGATCTGGATTCCGGGCGGCGGCTCGATCGAGACGTGGCGGTGGTGCGCGGAGATGGACTACGTCTACTGCTACCTCTCCTACTACGGCTACAAGGCCGGGCTCACGACGATGCAGGGCTTCTGGAACGAGATGGAGAAGCTCGGCAAGGACCGCAATCCGTACCGCGCCGGCTTCCTGCAGTTCGTCGGCGTCGCCGAAAGCCGCCAGCAGGCGCTCGACCTCTATACGGAGCCGGCCGAATATTTTTACGGCCGCTGCCTTCACGTCGATGCGCGCTTCGCGACGCCGCCGGGCTATGTGACCGAGGCGACGCAGCGCTCCGGCATTCAGGGCATGATGCAGAAGGCGGCCAACGTCGCCAGTCCCGCGACCAAAGCCGCGCTGAAAGCCACCAACATGAAGGACATCGTCGACGGCGGTTATGTCCTCATCGGTTCGCCCGACGAGGTGGTGGAACAGATCCGCCACGTTGCGACCAGCCTGAACGTCGGCCATCTCATGCTGCTGCTGCAGTACGGCAACATGAGCAAGGACACGACCAAGTACAACACGCGGCTGTTCGCCGAGAAGGTGATGCCGAAGGTGAAGGACCTGTTCGGCGACTGGGAAGACAAATGGTGGCCCAAGCCCATGGCCAAGGGCCAGCGCGCGGCCGTCCCTGCCTTCCGCCCGCAGACCGTCGCCGCGGAGTAGGCCCCGTGCCAAGCAACGGCCAACAACTGAAGACGACGACCGTCGATGTGAACGGCCATGCCTGCCGCGTGTGGACCAAGGGCCAGGGGCCCAAACTGGGCTTCCTCGCCGGACTCGGCGGCCTGCCGCGCTGGCTGCCCTTTCTCGACAGGCTGGCCGAGACGCGTCAGGTGATCGTGCCGTCGCTGCCGGGCTATCCCGGAGCGACCGGCCATACCGAACTCGACACGCATCTCGACTGGGTGCTGGCGGTGCGCCAGTTGATCGACAAGGCCGGTCTCGCCGGCGCCGATCTGGTGGGCGCCTCGGTGGGTGGCGCGTTCGCCGCCGAAATGGCCGCGATCTTTCCCGGACATGTTCGCCGTCTGGCGCTGATCGGTCCGTTCGGCCTGTTCGACGGCGCCGAGCCGGCCGCCGACCCCTGGGCCCAGCGCAAGGAGGCCGTGCCGGGCCTGATGTGCGCGGACGGTGAAAAATGGAACGAGCTGATGGCGCCGCCCGAAGGCGCCAATTCGCTCGAATGGCCGATCGAGATGACCCGCGCCGCCGAGGCCGCCGCCCGCGCCTTCTGGCCGCTCGGCAACACCGGCCTGGAAAAGCGGCTCGGGCTGATCGCCGCGCCGACGCTGATCCTGTGGGGCGAGCGGGACGCCATCCTGCCGCCGAGCTATGGGCGCAAGTTCGCGACGGGGATCAATGGGGGGATCAACGGCAAATCCAGGGTGGAAATCGTGGCCGGCGCCGGCCATCTGGCCTATCTCGACCGGCCCGATGCCGTCGCAGGCGCCGTCCTCGGCCATTTCGGCTGAAACCGGCGCCGCTTCGCGCTATGGCTTCCTAGTTGCGCGCCCGTTTCGGATCGCTATTGTCCGGCGCGTTAAGGGTTTTAAGAGGTACACGCCGATGATTATCCGTTCGATCAATTGGGCTGCGGGTTTGTCCACGTTTGCCGCGGTGCTGGCCGTCGGGATCGGCCTGCCCCTGCAGGCGTCGGCCCAGGTCCAGGCCGTGCCGCGCGAGGGCGTCTCCTTCAACGACACCGTGACGGCGCGCGTGACGGTCGAGACGGTCGACGAAGAGAGCCGCACCGTCGCCATCACCCTGCCCACCGGCCGGACAGTGGTCATGCCGGTCGCCAGCAGCGTGACCAACCTCGGCGCCATCGACGACGGTTCGCTGGCGACCGTCACCTACACCGAAGTCGTGACCATGCTGAACCTACGCCAGAAGGGCCCAGGCTCGCAGGATGCCCGCCGCGACCAGATGGCCAAGCCCGATCCTCTCGATGTGGCGACCGGCCGGTTCACCCTCACCGTCGTCGGCGTCGATCTCGCCAAGAACACCGTGTCGGTGATCAGCGGCACCGGCGGCGCGGTCCGCACCTACGCAGCGACCTCGATCGCCAAGCAGGACATGCTGAAGAAGATCAAGGTCGGCGACGTGGTGATCGGCATGACGACGCCGCTCACGATCACCTCGATCGCCAAGTAGTTCAAACTCAGTTGCTGAGGGCGCGCCTCTCCCAGAGGCGCGCCCTCAACTATTTGATCTCGACGTCTTCCCAGAAGCCCATCCAATGGTCGACGGGCTTCATCCTGGGCTGCGGCGCCTCGTACGACCAGGCCGCCCGGGCGCTGCGCTTGCCGCCCTCGACGACATCATAGAATTGCACGCCGTGCGGACATTCGAGATCGCGGGCCGTCTTGGGCGCGATCTCGAGCAGATCCATGCGCACCGTCTCGCGCGGGAAATAGCGATAGCCGCCGACGTCGAGCGTGGCGTCGCTCTCCGCGAGGGTCGTACCGTGCCAGAGCGCCTTCATAGCGGGCCTCCTTCGGTTGCCAGCCCTGCTTCTGTTGCCAGCATTGCGTCGAGCTTGTCGAACGAGCCCAGCCAACCGCGGTTGTGATTGTCGACGCCGGTCTTGTCGCGGAACGGGCCGTGGGTCAGGGTCATTTCGGTGCGGTCGCCGACCGACTTGAAGATCAGCGTCAGCACCGTCTCGTGCTCGCGCGGGCCTGCGAAATCGCCGCCCTCGTGCCAGGCCCAGGTGAAGACCAGCCGCTCGGGCGGCGTCACCTCGAGATATTTTCCCGACACTGCCTGGAGGGGCTGGCCTTGCCGACCGCCCGACAGGCGCCAGAGCCCGCCCTCGCGTACGTCGAGCTCGCAGGACTTCACCGAGACATCCGGCGGCCCGAACCAGGCGGCCATCTGCCGGGAGTCGGTCCAGGCCGCGAACAGCCGCTCGCGCGGCGCCTTGAAGAGCCGGACCATCCGCAGAGTCGTGATGCGGTCGTCGGCGGGATAGGGAGCAATCATCGCCGAACGATGTGGTGCCGATCGGGCCCAGGTCAAGTCACCGGTCAAGTCAGTAGCGGTCGTGTCGCTTCACCCAGGCCATCGGGTAGGACAAGCTGCTCTCATCGCGGCCCTTGGAGGTGATGTCGAGCAGCTGGTAGGTGCCGTTCAGCATGTCGATGCCGCGCCCGTAGGTCGAGTAGGTGTGGTAGATCGCGCCGTCGTCGCCACGGCGGAAGGCGCTGACGCCCGGCATCTCCTCGCCGCCGACCTTCATCGACCCGTAGTTGTAGTTCGGCCCAGCGGCGTCGCTGCCTTTAACGAAGGACACGCCGAAATCGAAGTTGAAGTCGGAGCCGGCCGACGAGACCCAGCGGAACGTCCAGCCCAGACGCTTCTTGTAAGCCTCGAGCCTGTCGAGCGGCCCACGCGAAACCAGGACGAACGCCGTATCGCGGGCGGCAAGGTGGCCGTCGATGCCGTTGTAATTGTCCGACCAGAACGAACAGCTCGGGCAACCTTCGTTCCAGTCCGGCCCGAACATGAAATGCTGGACAATGAGTTGGCCATGCTTGCCGAACAGGTCGGCCAGGGTCAGCGGACCTTCGATCCCCTCGAAGGAATAGGCCTTGTCGATTCGCACCCACGGCAGCTCGCGACGCTCGCGGGCGAGCTCCTCGCGGGCTTTGGTGAATGCTTTCTCCTTCTCGAGAAAGGCCTTGCGCGCCTTGAGCCATTCCTTGTGCGAAACGATCCGGTGAGTCATGCCGCCCTCCTGAGAAATACCTCGAGTTTGTCGAAGGAGCCGTCCCAGCCGCGATTGTGCTCGGCATAGCCATCCGTGAAGGCGCCATGCACCAGGGTCATCTCGGTCTTGTTTCCGACGGCGCGAAATTCGATGCGCACCACCGTCTCGTGACCGCGCGGCTTGGCGAAGTCGCCGTCGGCGTGATGCGCCCAGGTGAAGGAGAGCCGGTCCGGCCGCTTCACCTCGACATATTTTCCCGAAGTGGCGAAGGCGCCGCCGTCGGAACGCCGGCCGGCGACGCGCCAGGGCCCACCCGGCCGGGCATCGATCTCGCAGAGCGTGACCGTCACGCTGGGCGGGCACATCCACTGCACGAAGCGGTCCTGTCTAGCCCAGGCATCGAACACGCGTTCGCGCGTGGCATCGAAGATCCGGCTCATATGCAGGGTGTTGGGATCACGGCTTGCGTCGGGCATTGCGCTTTCCTTTCGAAGGCTTGGGCTCGGTGCGTTTGAGGAAGGCGTCGAGCTGGTCGAACTGCTGCTCCCAGAACCGGCGGTAGATCTCCATCCAGTCGGCGGCGGCGCGGAATCCCTCGCCGCGCAGGCTGCAGCGGCGCCACTGTGCCTCGGTATGGCGCTCGATCAGGCCGGCCTCGGTCAGCACCTTCAGATGCCGCGACACCGCCGGCAGCGACATGTCGAACGGCTCGGCGAGGTCGCCCACCGTGGCCGCCCCCGTGGCCAGACGAGCCAGGATCGCGCGGCGGGTCGGGTCGGCCAGGGCCGAGAAGGTCTGCGAGAGAGCATCCATATTTAACCAATATGTTAAATACAGGCCAACCGTCAAGTGCTATGAAGGTGAATGGAAGCAATTTACCGCGTCGATGGCCCCACCGCAGAAACCAGCGCTTTCGCAGGCGGTCCCTGGGACCCCAAGCTGCAGCATGGCGCCGCTCCCTCCTCGCTGATCTGCTGGGCGGTCGAGAACCTGCCGTCGGCCGTGCCGATGCGCGTGGCCCGGCTCACCGTCGACCTGATGCGACCGGTGCCGGTGGCGCCGCTCACCGTCGCGACCGAGGTGCTGCGCGAGGGCCGCAAGATCCAGCTCGTCTCCGTGCGCCTGCTGGCAGGAACCACCGAAGTGGTGCGGGCAACGGCGCTCCGCATCCGCATCGAGCCGCGGGAGATGCCGGCGATCGCCAGCGGGCCGGCGGTCGAGCTGCCGCTTCCCGAACTCTGCAGCGCCCCCGACTTCTTCGCCACCGAAACGCCGTTCCTCAAGGGAATCGAGATGCGTGTCGCCAAGGGCGGCTTCCGCATCCCCGGACCGGCCGCCGTCTGGTATCGCGCGACCCGGCCGATCGTCGCTGATGCCGCGATCTCGTCGCTGATGCGCGCCGTCATCGCTGCCGATTTCTGCAACGGCACGTCATCAGTGTTCGACATGAACGACTGGACCTTCATCAATGCCGACCTCAGTGTCAGCCTCGGCCGCGAGCCGGTCGGCGAGTGGATCCTGCTCGATGCCGAGACCTGGGTCGGCCCCGACTCGGTCGGCATCGCCGCCGCGCGCCTGGCCGACACCAAAGGCTATTTCGGCCGGGCCGTGCAAAGCGTCATCTTCGAGAAACGCTGAACGGATACGCTATTGCTCTTTCTGCACCGTGCGGGCTCCCGCGCCTCAGAAGGCGCTGCCGCCCGCCAGCGCATCAGAATGCGCTAGCCTCTTTTCCAGCTCGTGCCCTTGGGTCCGTCCTCCAGGATCACACCCTTCGCCTTGAGATCGTCACGGATGCGATCGGACTCCTTGAAGTCCTTGGCCTTGCGCGCGGCCTGACGGGCGGCGATCGCGGCCTCGATCTCGACATCGGCCGGCCCCGACGATCCCGCCGGCGTCCAGCGGAACCAGGCCTCGGCATCCTGCTGCAGGAGGCCCAGCGCTTGTGCGCCGGCCCGCAGTTCGGCCGGGTCGGCAAGCTGGTGAATGGCGGTGATCGCCTGCGGCGTGTTGAGATCGTCACGCAGCGCATCCTCGACCGGCTTCGGCACCGACGCGCCGGCGTTGGTGTCCTTGCCACGCAGTACGCCATACCAGCGGTCGAGCGTCGCCTTGGCCTGCGTCAGCCCCTCGTGGGTGAAGTCGAGCGGCTGCCGGTACTGCGCCGAGAGCAGCAGCAGGCGGATCGCCTCGCCGGGGAACTGGTCGAGCAGTTCGTGCACGGTGAAGAAATTGCCCAGCGACTTGCTCATCTTCTCGCCGGAGATGTTGAGGAAGCCGTTGTGCATCCAGTAGGTCGCCATGAAGGGATGACCGAAGGCACTGCGGCTCTGCGCGATCTCGTTCTCGTGATGCGGAAAGATCAGGTCGAGTCCGCCGGCATGGATGTCGAAGGTCTCGCCGAGATGCTTGGCACTCATCGCCGAGCATTCGATGTGCCAGCCCGGCCGGCCGCGGCTCCACGGGCTCGCCCAGCCCGGCTGGGCATCGGTAGAAGGTTTCCACAGCACGAAGTCGGCCGGGTCCTTCTTGTAAGGCGCCACCTCGACCCGCGCACCCGCGATCAACTCGTCGCGCGAACGCCGCGACAGGCGGCCGTAGTCGTCCATGCTGGGCACGCTGAACAGCACATGGCCGTCGGCGGCATAGGCGTGGCCGTTGTCGACCAGGCGCTGGATCATGCCAACCATCTCGGTGACATATTGCGTGGCGCGCGGTTCGACATCGGGCGCGAGCGCGCCCAGCCGGCGCATGTCGCTCCGATAGGCGTCGGCGGTGCGGTTGGTCAGCGCCTCGATGCTCTCGCCGTTGTCGGCGGCGCGCACGATGATGCGGTCGTCGATGTCGGTGATGTTGCGCACGTAGGTGACGCGGGGATAGTGGCGCTTCAGCAGCCGGTAGAGCGTGTCGAACACCACGACCGGCCGCGCGTTGCCGATGTGCACATAGTCGTAAACGGTCGGTCCGCAGACATAGAGGCGAACGTGCCCTGCATCGAGCGGTGCGAACGGCTCTTTTTCGCGCGACAGCGTATTGTAGATAACGAGGGACATGGTCCCTACTCCCCGATCAAGATTGTACGAAAGCCTGACGCGCCTCGACGGGCGCGGGCCTCACTTACATCGCGCGCTGCAGGCGCCGGGGAATAGAAAGAATGACATTCCTGGAGTTTATCCGATGCGTTCTTTCTGTGCAAACAGGACCGCGGAGAAGCGTTTTCCAGGGCGCCATCAGGCCGGCTGGCCTCGCAGCCGTGCCTCGACCTTCGTCCGCCCGATTAGCGGCAGCAGCCGCGCCATCTCGGGCCCGGTCTCACGGGCAGTGAGCGCCAAGCGCAGCGGATGGAACAGGGCCCGGCCCTTGCGGCCCAGCGTCGAGATAAAAGCCTTCCACGTCGTCTCGTCCCACGGCTCCGGCGGCAGCTTCGCCGCAGCCTCGACCAGAAACGCCGCATCCTCGGTCACAGGCTCGATCGGCCCGCGCACGATGTCGACCCAGCCCTTGGCATCGGCCAGAGTCGCGAGATTGCCGCGTACCGCCAGCCAGAAGGCCTCGCCCGGATCGTCGGCCAGACGCGCACGCACCGCCTCATGGGGCAATATGTGAAGGGTCCGCGCGTTCAACTGCGCAAGCTCCTCCTCCGAGAAGCGCGCGGCCGCACGCCCGACCCGCGCGAAATCGATCGTGGCGACCAGCGCGTCAAGCGAGGTCACGGGCTCGACCGGATCGGCGGTGCCGAGCCGTGCCAGCAGCGCGCAAACGGCCAGCGCCTCGATGCCGCGCTCGCGCAGATCGGCCACCGCGAGCGAGCCGGTGCGCTTGCTGAGGCCGCCGCCCGTCGCATCGACCAGCAAAGGCAGGTGCGCGAAGACCGGCACGGCGGCATCGAGCGCCTGGAACATCTGGATCTGCGCGCCCGAGTTGGTGACGTGATCCTCACCGCGAATGACATGCGTGATGCCGAAGGCGATGTCGTCGACCACCGAGGTGAAACTGTAGAGATAAGTGCCGTCGGCGCGCACCAGCACCGGATCGCTCTGGCTCGCCTCGTCGATGTGCTGGGGCCCGCGCACCAGGTCGTCCCATCGCACTTCTTCCGATGCGAGCTTGAAGCGCCAGTGCGGCCGGCGGCCCTCGCCTTCCAGGCGCGCACGGTCCGCGTCCGACAGTTTCAGCGCGGCGCGGTCGTAGACCGGCGGGCGACCCTGGGCGAGCAGGCGCTTGCGCCTGAACTCCAGCTCCTGCGGGGTCTCGTAGCAGGGGTAGAGACGGCCCGAGGCGATCAGCCGGTCGCGCGCAGTGTCATAGTGCGAGAGGCGATCCGACTGCTTCTCCTTGCGTCCCCAGACGAGGCCAAGCCACTGCAAGTCGCGCTCTATCGCCGTCTCGAACTCCGGCTTGCTGCGCACGACATCGGTATCGTCGAGGCGCAGGATGAACGTGCCGCCGTGCCGTTTGGCGAACAGCCAGTTGAAAAGCGCCGCGCGGATATTGCCGACATGCAGCAGCCCGGTCGGGCTCGGCGCGAAACGGACGATTGGGGCGACCATGCGGCCCGACTTGTGGCGAGAGGCCGTTGGCGGGTCAAGCCGGCTCAGCTAGTGTCCATGGCAATAAACGGAGGAAACAAATGAACCGACGCAAACTTCTTGCCGTGGGCGCAGGCGCACTCTTGGCGCCATCCCTCGGGGCCCCATCCATCGTGCGAGCGCAGGCGAAATACCCCGACCGGCCGATCCGCCTGGTGATCCCCTTCCCACCGGCCGGCCCGACCGACATCATCGGCCGCCAGACGGCGGAGAAGCTGACGGCGATCCTTGGCCAGAACGTCGTGGTCGAGAACAAGGCGGGCGCCGCCGGCTCGATCGGCGCCGTCGAGGTCAAGAACGCCAAGCCCGACGGCTATACATTCCTGTTCGCCACGTCATCGACGCATGCCATCAACCCGACGGCTTTCACCAAGCCGCCGTACGATCCGCTCAAGGATTTCACGCCGGTCTCGTCGATCTGCGTCAATCCGCTGATCCTGGTCGCCCATCCCTCGATGCCCGACACGCTGATGGGCATGGTCGAGCTGATGAAGAAGAATCCTGGCAAATATTCCTATGGTTCCTCGGGTGCGGGCGGCATCACCCACCTGGCCGGCGAATACCTCAAGTCGTCGGTCGGCGGCATGAATGTAGAGCACGTGCCGTACCGCGGTTCGATGCCGGCGCTGCAGGACATGATGGCCGGCAACGTCGTATGGATGTTCGAGACCATCAGCACGTCGCTGCAGTTGCATCGCTCCGGCCGCGTGCGCATCCTGGGCTTTGCGCACAACGCGCGGACGCCGGCCGCGCCGGACATTCCCACCATCATCGAGGCGGGCGTCCCGGGCTTCGAGGCCTATACGTTCAACCTGATCCTGGGACCGGCCGGCACGCCACCAGCCGCCGTCGAGGCAATCGATGCCGCGACACGCAAGCTCATGACCGACAAGGCTTTCATCGAGGCGCTGGAAAAGATCGCCGCCGTGCCGACGGTCGATACGACGCCTCAGCGGACCGAGAGGTTCATCAAGGATGAACTCGCCAAATGGGCGCCCATCATCAAGGCCTCAGGCGTCAAGATCGAGTAGCGGCCCCGCTCAGCGATAGCCCGGCGGCGGTGCCACGTTGCCGGGCGTCGGCGTGATCGGCGCCTGCTGCGGCATGGTGGCCGGCGTCGGCAGGGTGTTGTTCATGATGCTGCCGGGGCCACTGCCGGACCCGGCGCCGCCGCTCGGCGTCGCCACGCTGCCGGGGGCTTTCTCGCCGATGGTGCTGATCCAGTAGCCCGCGACCGCGTTGGACTTGTCGCCCGCCGTCTTGGCCTGGACATCGACCATGCCGATCCGCTCGCCCCGCTTGTTGACGCGATAGCCCTGGCTGTCGAGCTGATAGCCCTCGTTGTCGACGCGCACGCCGTCCGCCTCGGTGCGGAAGGCGGCGGGCGGCGTGTATTCGGTGTAGAGGGGCTTGGGCAGCGGATCGCAGCCTGCGAGCGCCAACCCCACCATCATCGCGGCAAACAACTTTCTCGCGGCCATCGGCTTTCCCCAAAGTTCGGACGGCATCATAGCGGAAACCGCCGGCAAGCCGGAAGGCCTGAACGGACGACAAAAAAAGGCCCCTCCTTGCGAAGGGGCCCTCTTGCCGAACGACGGCTGATTAGGCCGCGATCTTGGTGAACTTCTCGATGCGCTCCTGGACGGGGCGAACGGCGTCGTCCGTGGTCTTGCGCACGAACGCGCCGAGGTCCTGAGCCTGGGCAATGCGGGTCTCGAGGCGACCGCGCCAGTACTTGGCCGAGACGTCGAACGCCTCGATCGGCGACTTGGCGGCAAACAGCGCGTTCAGCGCGGCGAAGCCGGCGTCGGTATCTTCCTTGGCGACCTCGAGCAGCTTGAGGCTGGCCTTGGTGGCGCCCTCGCG
Organism: Reyranella sp.; assembly: GCA_052386855.1. Lineage (GTDB taxonomy): Bacteria > Pseudomonadota > Alphaproteobacteria > Reyranellales > Reyranellaceae > Reyranella. Next base: position 19,352 of record JBQTJT010000027.1, on the reverse strand, counting down.
GGCCTGGTTAAGCTGGCTGTTCAGCTCTTCCGACGCGGTCTGCGCGGCCTTGCTGATCTGCTCGAAGCCCTCGGTCGCCTTGCGGACGCCGATCTGGGCGAACTCACGCACGCGCTCGCCGGCGGCCTTGGTGGTCTCGGTGGCGTGCTCGATTACGGTGTCGGTGGTGGTCATCGCGAAATCCTGTAGTTGGGTTGACGATGAGCCGTATATGGGATGGTTATTGTGCGTTGCAACATAAATTTGTGCGATGCGAGAAGAAAAATAGATAATCATTTAAATTCAATAGCTTATGATTGTATCAGGCATGCCCGCTGGGCCAAGGCCTTGCCTCCACAAGGTCGGCCGGAGGACAAACCAGATAACGAGAAGGCGCCTAGTGGGAGAACGCCATGGAGCAGCAGCAGCTTTCGGGCATCGATGCGTCGTTCCTCTATCTGGAGACGCCCGAAACGCCCATGCACGTGGCAGGGCTCACCTACTTCGAGTTGCCCCCAGGGTTCGAGGGCAGTTTCTACCAGCACTTCCGCCGGTTCTTCGAGAGCCGCCTGCACACCATCCCGATCTTCTCCAAGCGGCTGGCGCCGTCGCTTTACGACCTCGATCATCCCGGCTGGGTCGACGAAGACGAGATCGATCTCGACTACCACCTGCGCGAGACGACGCTGCCGGCACCGGGCTCGGAGGCCCAGCTCGAGGAGGTGATCTCCCGCCTCCACGCCAACACGCTCGATCGCAGCCGGCCGCTCTGGCAGTTCTACATCATCGCCGGCCTCGCCAATGGCCAGGGGGTTCTCTACTCCAAGGTCCATCACGCGGCCGTCGATGGCGGTGCCGGCATGGCGATCAACAAGGCGCTCTATGACGTGACCGCGGTGCCACGCGAGGTCGCGCCGCCACTGCCCAAGGCCGCCGCCGGCAAGGCGGCGCCCAGCGCGCCGATCGCCGTCGATCCGGTGAAGGGCCTGTCCGACATCATGGGCAACATGATGCGCCAGCAGCTCAAGATGTGGGAGGCAGCGCCGCAGATCCTCAATGCGATGACCGGCGCCTTCCTCGCCAAGCCCGGCGAGATGCCCAAGGCGCTCGGCACCCTGCAGAGCCTGATCAGTCAGATCCCGACCCTGAACGCCCCCAAGACACCCTTCAACGCCACCATCACCCGCGAGCGCAGCTATGCCGCCCGCACCATCTCGCTGGCCGACGCCAAGGCGGTGGCCAAGGCAAGCGGTGCCAAGCTGAACGATGTCGTGCTGGCGATCTGCGGCGGCGCGTTGCGCCGCTATCTCGCGGAGAAGGGCCAGTTGCCGGACAAGCCGCTGATCGCCGGCGTGCCCATCAGCCTGCGCGAGCCCGGCGACACGCGGCAGAACAATCAGGTCTCGGGCATGCTCTGCCAGATCGCGACCGATGTCGCCGATCCCGCCGAACGGCTGAAGGCGATCCTGAAGTCCTCGTCGGAGGCCAAGCAGATTGCCGGCACCTTCCGCGACGCCGTCCCGCAGGACTTCGCCTTCGTCGGTGCGCCGATCCTGCTGCAGCTCATGATGCTGGTCTATGGCCGAAGCGGCCTCGCCGACAAACTGCCGATGCCGATGAACGTCACCATCTCCAACGTGCCCGGCCCACCCATGCCGCTCTACTGTGCGGGCGCCAAGGTGACGGCACTGCACCCGGTGTCGATCCCGGCTCATGGCGCGGCACTCAACATCACCGTCCAGAGTTATATGGACGCGCTCAACTTCGGCCTCACCGCCGACCGCCGTGCCGTGCCCGATGTCGGCCTGCTCGGCGATTATCTGGTCGAGGCTGCCGAAGAGCTGAAGAGGGCGGTTGTGGGCGGTTGAAACCCTTCCGCGCTATTCCGATATGTGAGACGCTGGCCATAACAACAAGGAGGCCACATGTCGGCTGCCGTTGAAGCGTTACGCCCCCCCTCGCGAACGCTCCTTTTGCTCGAAGGCCGCGCCGTTCAGGAACTCGGCGCATTCTGGCTTCTCCGGCCATGGCTTGCTGCCGCACCGCGCGGCGATGGCCATCCGGTCCTGGTGCTGCCCGGCCTGCTGGCGAGCGACCTTTCCACGCAACCACTCCGCAGCTTCCTGAAGTCACACGGCTACGCCGCGCATGGCTGGAAGCAGGGTCGCAATCTCGGCCTGCGTTCCGGTGTCGAGCGCAGCATGCTGGAGCGGGTCGAAGAGCTTTACGACCGCCACGGCGGCTGCAAGCTCAGCCTTGTCGGCTGGAGTCTGGGCGGCATCTACGCCCGCCAACTCGCCAAGCGCGTGCCTGACAAAGTTCGTTCGGTGATCAGCCTCGGCAGCCCCTTCACCGGCAGCCCCAAGGCGACCAATGCCTGGAAGGTCTACGAATTCGCCTCCGGCCATCGTGTCGATGAGCGCGATCAGCACATCGCCGGGCCGCTCGCGGAACCGCCGCCGGTGCCGACGACGTCGATCTTCAGCCGTTCCGACGGCATCTGCGCCTGGCAGACCTGCCTCAATGAGGAGGGTCCGCAGGTCGAGAACATAGAAGTCTATGGCAGCCACTGCGGGCTCGGCCATCATCCGGCGGCAGTCTATGCCGTCGCCGACCGCTTGGCCCAACCCGAAGGCCAGTGGAAGAAGTTCGACCGCTCGGGCTGGAAGGGCCTGATCTTCCCCGACTGGAAGCGCGCCTAGGGCTTCTTCTCGACGCTGGCCCGAATCTCCTCGTAGGATTCCTTCATCCGGTCCTGCACGATCTTGAAAGCTTCGGTGCTCGACTTCTGCACCAGCTCGGCGATGTCGCGGGTGTTGGCGATCGTCGCCTCCATCGCCTTCTTGGCGAATTCGGCCTGCTTGGCCATCGCCTCCTGCGGCGAGCCGCCTGGCTTATAAGCCTGTGCCATCTCGGCCATGTCCTTCATGGCCGCCTCGAAGATCGCACGCTGCTTCTGGGCAACCTCGCTGGCGCCGCCGGCCACCGCCTGCCACGACTTGGTCATGGCCTCCAGGTTCTTCTGCTGATGCTCCATGATCTTCGTCATGTCGAAGGACGGGACCTTGAGCTGCTCGCCGAATTTCTTGAACATATCCGTGAAGTTCTGTCCTGCATCGGCCATATGAACCTCCTGTCGGTTAAAGGTACAGCTTCAACCCCTGCTCCAGCGCGTGCAAGGCCAATCCGGCCAGCCCGCCGATCATGGCACCATTGAAACGGATATATTGCAGATCGCGACCGACCGTGAGTTCGATGCGGCCGATCAGCACATCGATGTCCCACGACTTCACCTGATCGGCGATGAACCGGCCGACGCCGCTCTTCTGGCTCTGCACGAAGTCCGCCAGCACCCGCACCATGCCGCGGTTGATCTCGGCGCGGATCGCGGGATCGCGCGCGAGCTGGCCGCCGACATCGACCAGCATGGCTTCGAGCTGCCGCCGGACCTGGCCGTCGGGAGCCCGCGCATCCTGTTCGAGGAAGCTGCGCAGGCTCTCCCAGGCGCCTTCGGCGATGGCGGCGATCTCCGGCCGCGCCAGCAGGTCCCGCTTCAATCCTTCGGCACGGCGCGCGAAGGAGTCCGAGGTGCGCAGGCGGTCAATGAAACCTGTCACAAAACCATCGAATTCCCGACGCAGCGGATGCTCGGAATCGACACGCGCCTCCTGGATGAAAGCGCTGGTCGAGGCCACGATCTTGCGCAGAAGATAGGCGTCGGCCCGATAGAGGTTGAACAACGCCGGAAGTTCCTTGCGGATCTTCTCGCGCAACGCCGCCAGGGTCTCCTCGTTGGCCAGCACCTTCTCAAGCGCGCCCAGGAGTTCGTCGAGCAGGCGCTGGTGCCTGCCCTTCTCCGTGACCGCGCTCAGCAAGCCCGCCGCGAGCGGCGCCAATTCCACCCGCTCCAGCTCGGTCATGATACGCCTGCCGATGAAGCCCCGGAGGCCGGACTGGTCGATGGCCGCCAGGGTCTGCGGCAGAAGCTGCAGCACGAAGCGTGCGAGGGCGGCACTGCGTTCGCGATCGGAGAGCCACTCGGCGACCAGCGCGGCAAAATCGACTTCCCGCAGACGTGCTTCGACCGGCTCGGGCGCCAGGAAATTGGTCTCGATGAACCCGCCCAGCGTATCGGCGATCCGCTGATGATTATGCGAGATGATGGCAGTGTGCGGGATCGGCAGGCCGAGCGGCCGGCGGAACAAGGCGACTACAGCGTACCAATCGGCGAGGCCACCCACGGTCGCGGCAGCCGCGAAGGCTGCGACGTAGCCCCATGCCCAGTGCATCGGCTCGAAATGCCGGGCGACTCCGAACAACGCCGCCGTGAAGACCAGCAGGAGTGTCGCCGCGAGCTTGATACGGCGAAGATCGCGAGCGCGCTCCAGATCGCGCGGATCGATGTCGCGGTTCAGCTGCTCGCCCACACGTCCAGCACGTAGCGTCCGTCGGCCGCCAGCTTGGCCATCCAGGCCTCGCCCGTCGCCTCGTCGTTGCCCGTCCTGTCGCGATACATTGCCACCAGCGCCCGTTTCACATCGGGTTCCATGCGGCCGCCATCGCCGCAGACGTAAAGGATCGCACCTTGCTCGATCAGCGGCCACAGCGTCGCAGTCTGCTCTTTCAGAAGATCCTGCACGTAGGTCTTCTTTCCGTCGTGACGCGAGAAGGCGACGTGCAGGTCAACAATGCCGGCAGCGGCGTGTTCCTTCAGCTCGTCGGCATAGATGAAATCCTGATCGGGGTGGCGGCAGCCGAAGAACAGCATCGCCGGGCCGAGCTGCCGTCTCTGCGCCTTGAGCGCCGCCCGTTCGCGCAGGAAGCCACGGAAGGGGGCCAGCCCCGTTCCCGGGCCGATCATGACGATGGGCGCCGCCGGATCGACGGGCAGCCGGAAGCCCACCTTGGTTTCCTTCACGAACGCCTGCACCGTGCCGCCCGCCGCCTGGCGCCCCAGATGATTGGAACAGACGCCGTGATAGACGCCGGCGCCGCCGCGCGCCGGTCCCTCGACCACCGCCACGGTGACCGAGCAGTGCGCCCCATCGGCGACCGGCGACGACGAGATCGAGTAGTAGCGCGGCGTCATCAACGGCAGCATTTCCAGAAACGCCGAGAACGGCAATTCGCAGGCGGGATGCTCTTCCAGGAGATCGAGCACCGACTTGCGCTTGGCCAGGATCTCCGCCCGGAACCTATCCTCGTCGAGCAGAGCCTCGAGCTTGGGTCGCGTGAAGGGACAGCGCGTGTTCTGCGCCATTGTCTGGATCTGCTTGCGTGTCGCCGGCAGCTGCAGCTCGACGAAATCTGACAACAGGCGATGTACGGAGAGCGGGTCACCCACCGGAAGCGCCGCACGCCGGCCTCCGGCCGCTTCCAGCATGACATGCGCACCGGGCGCGAAGCCGAACCGCCGAATCGCCCGCTCGACCAGCGCCGCGCCATTCTCCGGTACGATGCTGAGGTGGTCGCCGGCGCGATAGCTCACGCCATCGGGCAGCAGGACTTCGATATGCCGCGTGCTGCGGCCTGAACTGTCGGCATTCTGCAGTTCCCGATTGGCCAGCACGCGCATGGGAAGCGCGCCAGTGCCGCCGATGATGGGATGCACCGGTGGCTTGTCGACCTGAACCACCTGATAGAGCGGTTCATGCGCCTGACCCGAGTCAGGCTCGAGCTTGACGCCAAGCTTGTCCGCGATCGCGGGCAGCATCGGCTCATACCAACTCTGGAAATGACCATCGAGGTCTTCCCTGGCGTCGCCTTCGCCGCGTTGATAAATGCGTTCCGCTCCTTTCTCTGCCATGAGTTCGTCGATCTGGCGCGGGATTGCCTGGTAGGTCGAGGCCCAGTCGCGGTTGCCGCAGCCGAACACCGTGTAGCGCACGCCCTTCAGGGATCCCGACGGCGCATCGCGCAGGCCTTTGAGGAAGCCGCCGGCATTGTCCGGCGGGCCGCCATTGTAGGAGGCGCAGACAATCGCGACCGCACCCTCGTGCGGCAGCTTGCCGGCATGATCGTCGAGCGCCGCCAGGGTCGTGGCAAAGCCGTTGGCTTCACCGGACTCGGCAATCGAGCGCGCGAGTTCCTCTGCCGTGCCCATGTTGGACCCGAACAGCACCGCGAGCTTCGCGCCATGGCTTGCCGCCGTCTTCTTCGGTGCAGTCTTCCTTGCCGTCGGCCTGGATACCGCAACAGCCGTACCTGTGCCGCGAACGACGTCGGGCCGCAGCCGTACGCGCATCATGAGCCCCTCGGGCTTGATGGTGAGCGACTCCTTGATCTTGAGCTGGTAGCGCGTGTGATCGACCAGCTTGAAGCGCTGCAGGATCATGCCCAACACCAGGGTCGCTTCGGTCATGGCGAACTGGCGGCCGATGCAGGCCCGCTGGCCGTTGCCGAACGGCTTATAAGCATGCGGTGGCATCTTGGCTTCGCGTTCGGGCGCGAAATTGTCGGGGTTGAACACTTCGGCTTGCGGGCCCCACACCGACTTGTCGCGGTGAAGCATCGCCGTCAGCACGGTGACGAAGGTGCGTTTCCTGAGCTTGTATTTCTCGCCGATGGTTTCGTTCTGGAGGGGATAGAGCCCGAACGCCGGCGCGGTCGGCCACAGCCTCAGCGCCTCCTTCAGGATCTGCCCCATATAGACCAGCCGGTTGACTTGGCTCGCGCTAGGCTTGGCATTGACGTCGCGCCCCAGCACGCGGTCGACCTCCTCGTAGGCCTTCTGCAGCACATGAGGATTGTTGAGCAGGAAGTAGACGGCAAAGGACAGCATCCCGCTCGTGGTCTCGTGACCGGCGATCAGGAAGGTGTTCATCTGGTAGCGGATGTTGACGTCGTCCAGGCGCTCGCCGCTCTGCTTGTCGATGCCGGCCAGCATGAATCCCAGCAGGTCGGGCTTGGCCTCGTCATCGGCGGGAACCTCGCGGCGTTCCTTGATGATGCGATCGGCGATGCCGTTCATGAAGCCGACATCCTGTTCCAGCTTCTTGCGGCTCTTGCGCTGGGTGATGTCCTCCAGCGGCAGGCCGCGCATCTTCATCACCGCCTCGAGCGCGCGCACCAGCGATTCGACATAGGGATGGTTGTCGCTGCGGTAGAACGAGTTGAAGCGGTAGTTGAATCCGCACAGACCGATCGTGTCGAGCGTGAGCGCCGTCATGTCGCGCACCACGTCGATCTCCTCGTCGGCGTTCAGCCGCTCCCATTTGGTGACGAGCTGATCGGCGATGTCGAGCATACCCTCGTGATAGGTCTGCATCATGCGATGCGCGAAGGTCGGCAGCAGGATGTTGTGCGCCTTCTGCCAGTTGGGCTCCTGCGTCTCGGCGGTGAACAGCGCGTCGCCGCCCAGCATGCGCACGCGGCGGAGCGAGCCGCGCACCGCCTTGTCGAAGCGCTTCTCGTCGCAGAGCTCGGCCACTAGGTCGGCGCCCGACACGACGACCAGCGGCGTGCCCATCATGTCGAGCCAGAAGATCGGCCCCTGCTCGCGCGCAATCCGCATCAGATCCTGGACCGGCGCCCCGCCATCGACGGTGAGCATGTTGCCGAGCAGCGGCGTGCGCGGCGGGTGTGGAATCGGGTGCAGCTTGTTGCGCGCCATGGGCCCGGCGGTCCTCCCTGTCTTGCCCCCTTATAGCAGGGGCTTCAGGGTGCGGTCAGCGGGCCGCCCGCGCGGCGCGGGCGCGACCGGTAGAAGCCGACCCCGGCCCCTTGTTGAGGCGCGCGAACATGCCGGCGAACGCGATATCGTCGGCTTCGAGGGTCGGAAAGGCCGTCAGCATCTTCTTCGGCTCGGCGCCCCGGGCCAGGAGCGCGCCGACCAACCGCACCCGGATCGCCGAGTCCTTGAACAGCATGTCGCCGGCTGGGCCGCCGGTATCGCTTTCTACCCGTCCACGCCCGCGGACAAAGACCCTCAGACGCTCGATCGCATCGCGCTCGGCGGCGCCGACGTCGAGACTCACCATGCCTTTGGAAATCGTGTCGCCCTTGCGGGTCCAGCCCTCGGCGCCGGGCCAGCCTTCGGCCAGCATGCGCGACAGGGCATTGCGGTCTTTGGGACCGAGCTGGACCGGCAGCAGGCGAATCAGGCGGAGGTAGATCACGCCGCGCGCGCTGATCGCCACGCGCGACCTGTCGTCCAGTTCGACGCGAAAGAGGTCGACATAGATTTCGTTGCGCACGGTCTTGTCGGCGATGTCGGCAATGGCCGCCGCTTCCTTGATCGAGAAGGTCTCGTCCTCGAGGCCGTGCGGTAGGCGCCGGCGCCGCGGTTCCCTGGGCTGTTCCTTGGATTTCTTCTTCGCCATGATTCGTCATGCCTTCCGCTCAGCAACATTAGCCGTCGCCCATTTTGCCGTATAGTGGCCCCACACACTCTCCTGGGGAGGAAAAGATGAAGGTCGGATATATCGGCGTCGGCAACATGGGTGGCCCGATGTGCCGCAACATCATCAAGAAGAGCAACCACGCCGTGACCGTGTTCGACCTGAACCCGGCCGCCGTGAAGACCTGCACCGATCTCGGCGCCACCGCGGCCAAGTCGGTGGCCGAGGCGACCAAGGGCGCCGACATCGTGATGACGTCGCTCCCCATGCCCAGGGACGTCGAGGCGGTGACACTGGGCGACAACGGCATCCTGGCCAATATCGGCAAGGGCCAGACCTACATCGATCTCAGCACCAACGCGCCCTCGATGGTCAAGCGGATCGGCGCCGCCATGGCCGCCAAGGGCATCGCCATGCTCGACGCGCCGGTGAGCGGCGGCACGGTCGGCGCCGAGAACGCGACCATCGCCATCATGGTGGGCGGCGACAAGAAGGTTTTCGACGACGCCCTGCCGGTGCTGCAGTCGTTCAGCGCCAACGTGATCCACATGGGCGAGCTCGGCACCGGCACGGTGGCCAAGCTTTGCAACAACATGATGGCCTTCTGCAATGCCGCGGCCGCGGCCGAGGCGATGATGCTGGGCGTCTCTGCCGGGCTCGACCCGCAGAAGCTCGTGCAGGTGATCTCGACCTCGAGCGGCAACTCGGCGACCTTCAAGGCCTTCTCCGAGCGCGCCCTGTCCGGCAAGTTCTCGCCGCCGTCCTTTGCCCTGAACCTCGCCCACAAGGACCTGCATCTCGCGATGGAGCTCGCCGACGAACTCGACGTGCCGCTGCCCCTCGGTTCCGCCACCCACAACCTGCAACGCATGGCGCGCCGCATGGGACTGGGCGGCAACGACAGTTCGGCGATCCTGCAGGTCTACGAGCAGGTGCTGAAGAAGACCGTCAAGCCGTGACAACCCGGCGCGCGATCGTCACCTCGCTGGCAGGTCTCCTGCTCGCAAGCGACGGTCGCGCCCGGTCCGGGCCCTGGGCCGACCTGCGCACGCCGGGGCATTTCGCCCTGATCCGCCATGCGCTGGCGCCAGGAACCTACGATCCGCCTGGTTACCGCCTGGACGATTGCTCGACGCAGCACAATCTCTCGGATGAAGGCCGCGTCCAGGCGGTCCGAATCGGCGACTTGTTCCGCAGCAACGGCATCGTCGCGGCCCGTGTTCTCTCCAGCCAGTGGTGCCGCTGCACCGAGACGGCGGCGCTGCTCAGGCTCGGCGAGGTGACGCCGCAGCCGCTGCTCAATTCATTTGCCCAGGATCGCAGCCGCAGCGGCGAGCAGACGCAGGCGTTGCTTGCGTGGCTCGGGCAGCAGGATCTGTCGCAGCCGACCGTGTTGGTGACGCACCAGGTGGTCATCAACGCGCTGAGCGCGATCTCGACCGGCAGCGGCGAGATCGTGGTCATGCGCCGCGAAGCCGGCGGCCGTCTGGCCGTTGTGGGACGCCTACCGACTGCCTGAACTGCCGAGATGCCGCGCGATCAGCGCAGCGACAGCCTCGGAATGCGTCGTAGCGAGGTCGTGATCGCCGCCTGCGATGACTTCGAGGCGTGCATTCGGCAGACGCGCCTCGAGATGCCGCCCCACCGCGACCGGGCTGATCGCGTCCGCGTCGCCCCAGATCAGGAGCGTCGGCACAACAATCCGCTCGACCGGCAAACCGGGGGACGCGGCCATCGAGGTGATCCACGCCGCTGCGTCGGGAAACGATTTCCGATAGTCCGAGCGCCAGTCGGCGGCGCCGAGGCCGGCCATGTCCACACCGCCTGACGTCACGCAAAGCACCAGCCGGCGCACCAGGGCCGGCTGGGCAAGGGCGATGCGCGCCGCGATGACGCCGCCCATGGATTGGGCCACCAGATCGACCGGCCCGTCGATCTGCGCCGCGACCATTTTCACGAGGTCATCGACGCCTCTGATGGCGGGATCGTGCGGCTGATGGCCGAGGCCCGGCCAGCCGAAATAGTGTTTCGACCATTCAGCCGGCAATCGATCGCCGGCCGGCTTCCAGAAATCAGGCGAGCCGCCGGCGCCGGGCAGCAACAGGACCTTCGCCACGATCAGGCGCTGAGCTTGGCCAGGAACGGCGGCAGCTTGCGGCCGATCGACAGGAGATAGCGGCCCATGGCACCCGCGACCTCGCGCACGGCGGGCCGCGCGCCCATGCGCTCGCGCCATTTCTGCAAGTTGGGATGGGCATCGGTCATTGGCGTGCCCATGCGCTCGCCGAAGAGTTGCGCCATGTAGAAGGCGATGTCGGCGTAGGAGTAGCCGCCGACCAGCCACTCGCGGCCATCCAGCATGCGTTCCATCTCGTCGTAGAAGCGCGCCGTGGCCTCATGGGCGCCGGGCGCCTTGGGGTCGCTCATCAGACGGACGACATGCGGGAAATAGACCTCGTCGCTCTTGTGCTCCAGCAGCCGCGCACGGGCGCGGGCCCTGAGATCGGCAGGCCACAGCGCCGGCTCGGGCTTCAGGGTTTCGAGGTACTCGAAGATCTGGGTCGAATCGAAGAGTTCCAGATCGCCGTCGATCAGGACGGGCACCTGGCGCTTGGGATTGATGCGCAGCACCTCGGGATGCTTGGGCTCGTAAAGCACCTTCATCTCGAACGGCACCATCACCAGCTCGAAGGCCAGTCCCTTCTCCCGGGCGGCGATCTCGGCCTTGGCGCCGAACATGCTGAGCGGTCCAGAATGGAGCTTCATATGCGTGACGCTAACATGGACGCGCCAGCCGCGGCACACGACGTAAGCTAGGTCTCGATGGCAAGACTTCTCATGCCACCGAACACCGGCACTTTAGGCGGCACCAGCGCGCGCTGCGCAGTCGGCATTACTGTCCATCCTTGAGGTGGAACGGCAGCGCCGCCAGCTCGGGCGCCACGTCCTTGATGTCGGCAAAGAATATGATGAAATGGCGGGCGACCAGCCGCTGTAGCTCGGGATCGGGCTGGATGTCGCTGTCCGACGTCGTCATCTCCATCCCGTCCCGGGTCCGCACCCACAGGAGCGGATGCCGCGGCCCGCCGCGCAGGCCTTCGAACCCGAGCAGGCCGAAAGCCACCGCCTCGCGCTTCCTGGCATGCCGCGCCAGCGCATTCTCTCGAGCGAGGTCGCAAAGCGCGAAAGCCAGTTTTCCCTTTGAACCGCCCGGCAGAGTGACCTCATATTCACGCGTCGCCAAACGGCCGATGTCGTCGTCCACTTCCTTCTCCGTGTACCTGCTCCCAGCGAGACCATCCTCATGAACGGCGAACCAACAGTCAAAGACGACAACTGGGGTTTTAGGGCCCGGATCGGCATGTTCATCGTCGGCAACGAGGCCGTGCCGGAGGCCGAATGGTGGGCGATGGCGCCCCCAGGCGTGTCGGTGCACGTCGCCCGCGTGACGGCGAAGACGCCCTGGGCGGCCTGGCGCGAGAACAGGACGGAGGTCGATCTCGCGGAAGACCTGGCGCGCGGCGCCAAGCAGTTCGCCGCCATGCGCCTCACCGCGGTCGTGCTCGGTCATACCTCCAGCAGCGTGGCGGGCGGCAAGGGCTGGGACGAGGCCACCGCGTCGGGCCTCTCCGCGATCGTGGGCGCCGGGGCGCTGGCAAAGGGCGCGAAGGTCACGACCAACGGTCTCGACACGATGGCGGCGCTTCGTGCTTCCGGCGTGAAGCGGCCGTTCCTGGTCCTGCCGCCGTGGTTTCCCGACGACACGACCAAGGCCGCCGTCCGCTATTACGCCGATCACGGGTTCACGCCCGCCGGCCATCACCGCATGGACCCGGGCCGCAAGTGGCGCGACCTGCCGCCGGGCGATCTCTACGGGCTCGGCATGGGCTTCGAGCAGGAGGTCGAGCCGCTCTATGCCCAGATCCGCGCCGCCTGCCCGTCCGACGCGGACGGCGTGCTGATCGCCGGCACCGGCTTTCGCTGCGTGGCGATTCTCGAGATGCTGGAGCAGGACCTCAAGCGGCCGGTGATCTCGGCCAACCAGGCGAGCCTCTGGCATTGCCTGCGTCTGTCGGGCGTGCAGACGCCGGTCGAGGGCTACGGCAACCTGCTCAGGCTGTGACCACGCTCTATCTCCTGTGCGGCAAGATCGGCGCCGGCAAATCCACGCTCGCCAGGAAGCTGGCGGCGCGACCGGCCACGGTCCTCCTCAGCGAGGACCATTTCAACGCGACGCTGTTTCCCGATGAACTCAAGACCATCGACGACTACACGCGCTGTTCGGCGCGCGTCCGCGCCGCGATCGGCCCGCATGTCGTGGCGCTGCTGAAGGCCGGCCTGTCGGTGGTGCTCGATTTCCAGGCGAACACGCTGGCCTCCCGCCGCTGGATGCGCACGTTGATCGACGAGGCCGGCGCCGCCCATGAGCTGCACTTCCTCGATATCCCGGACGAGACCTGCCTGCGGCGCCTGCGCGCGCGCAACGCCGCCGGCGAGCATCCCTACCAGGCAACCGACGCCGACTTCGCCCTCTTCACGCGCTATTTCGTGCCGCCGACGCCCGAGGAAGGGTTCAACACCGTCGTCCATGGCGCATGAAGGCCGAGCGAGGCTGCTCCCGATGTGATAAACTGGTCGCAAGCCGACGGTTCGACCGGCAACCCCGCCCGGTCGCCAATCGTTAAGTGCTGGCCCATAGAAGGCCGAGGTGTGCGATGTCCGAAACTCTGGAGCGCGTGAAGCGCATCATCGACGAGCATCTGGGCTCGGCGCGCGGCCCGATCACCGAACAGTCACGCTTCGCCGAAGACCTGGGCGCCGACAGTCTCGACACGGTCGAACTCGCCATGGCGTTCGAGGACGCCTTCCACGTCGAGATCTCCGACGCGAAGGCCAAGCAACTCCTGACTGTCGGCGACGCCGTGGCCTATATCGACAGCCTGCCCAGGATCTCCAAGAAAATGCCTCGCCTGCGCCGGCGGGCTTGATCGGCTTTCATCTCATGCTCTTCCGGACCGCGAGCCTCCGGCTCGCTCATGAGCGAGCGGGACGCTCGCGGTCCGTATGAACTCTATCCCCTGAACCCGTTCACGATCGGGTAGCGCCGTTCGCGGCTGATCAGGCGTGAGGTGATCTTTACCCCGGGCGGCGCCTGGCGGCGCTTGTATTCGGCGCCTTCGAGCAGGCGCCAGACGCGATTGACCGTCGCTAGGTCGTGGCCCTCGGCCGCCAATGTCGCCGCGTCGAGGTCGCGTTCGATCAGGCCCTTCAGAATGGCGTCGAGAATTGGATACGGCGGCAGAGAATCCTCGTCCTTCTGGTCGGGCCGCAACTCGGCCGACGGCGGCTTGGTGAGGATGCGTTCGGGGATCACCCTGCCCTTTTGATTGCGCCACTTGCAGAGCTCGAACACCGTGGTCTTGTAGACGTCCTTCAGGACGTTGTAGCCGCCGTTCATGTCGCCGTAGAGCGTGGCGTAGCCCATCGCCATTTCCGACTTGTTGCCGGTCGTCAGCACCATGCCGCCCAGCTTGTTCGACACCGCCATCAGGGTGACGCCACGGGCGCGGCTCTGGATGTTCTCCTCGGTGACGTCCTCCGGCCTGTTGCCGAACAGCGGCTGCAGCATGTCGCGGAAGGCCTGCATCGCGGGCTCGATGCTCACGATGTCGTACTTGATGCCGATCGCTTTCGCGCAGGCCTCGGCGTCCTCGAGCGATTCCCGGCTGGTGTAGGGCGACGGCATCATGATGGCGTGCACGCGCGCCGGCCCCAGCGCATCGGCCGCCACCGCCGCCGTCAGCGCCGAATCGACACCGCCCGACAGGCCGATCACCACCGAGGGGAAGCCGGTCTTGTTCACATAATCGCCGAGGCCCAGCACCATCGCCTGGTAGATCGATTCGACGCTGCCGAGTTCCGGCGCAATCGGGCCGGGCAGGCATTCCCAGCCTTTTCCGTCGCGGCGAAATTCGACCGTCGTCACCTCCTCGCGGAAGGAAGCGAGCTTGGCTTTCAGCTTGCGATCAGCGCCCAGCACGAAGGAGGCACCGTCGTAGACCACCTCGTCCTGGCCACCGACCTGGTTGAGATAGACGAACGGCAGGCCGCTCTCGACCACGCGCTGCACGCCGAGATTTACGCGGACGTCGGTCTTGCCGACTTCATAGGGCGAGGCGTTGGGCACCAGCAGGATCTCGCCGCCGGTCTCGGCGATGCATTCGACGACATCGGCGGTCCAAACATCCTCGCAGATCGGCACGCCGATGCGCACGCCCTTGAAGACCAGCGGCCCCGGCATCGGGCCGGCTGCAAAGACGCGCTTGTCGTCGAACACGCCGTAGTTCGGCAGGTCGACCTTGTAGCGCTTGCCGATGATCTCGCCCTTATCGAGGGCGATGATGGCGTTGTAGAGCTTGCCGTCCTCATGCCAGGGCGTCGCCACGAACAGCGCCGGGCCGCCGTCGCGCGTGTCGGCGCGGAGCGCTTCGACCGCCTCGTGGCAGGCCTTCTGGAAGGCGGGCTTCAGCACCAGGTCCTCGGGGAAGTATCCGGCGAGCACGAGCTCCGTCGTCAGCACGAGGTCGGCGCCTTGCTTGGCGGCCACCCCACGCGCGGCGCGGACCTTGACGAGGTTGCCGGCGACGTCGCCGACCTTGGGGTTGAGCTGGGCGAGGCCGACCTTGAGGGAGTCTGTCATTTGCAAGAGATAGTGACGGCTTTCCGTTTGTCGGCACAGCAAAGTTTGTTCACCGGGACCCGCCTGACGCGCTCCTCAACCGATCCACGATGTCGATGGCGTTGGCGGAGCGGCCCATTGACCGGACCAGTCCCCGTTGGGAGAAGGGAGCGGGGGAAACACCAATGCTCAACAAGATTGGCGTTGTGTCGATACTTTTGCTTCTGTGGGGCGGCGGGCCAGCGACTGCGCAGACCTATGACCAGCTCAGCAAATGGTGCTACGGCGACGCCACCGACGATCAAACGATCCAGGGCTGCGACGCCGTCATAAAGTCGGGCCGAGAGACGCCGCACGCTCAAACCAACGCGTTCTTCAACCGCGGTCTTGCTTACGACAACAAGGGCCAGTACGACCGCGCCATCCAGGACTTCGATCAGGCGATCAAGCGGAACCCCAGCTATGCCAAGGCATTCCACAACCGCGGATTGACCTACAGTAACAAGGGCCAGTACGACCGCGCCATCCAGGACTTCGATCAGGCGATCAAGCTCGACCCCAGCTTTGCCAATGCGTTCCACGGCCGCGGCCTCGCCTACAGCAACAAGGGTCAGTACGACCGCGCCATTCAGGACTTCGATCAGGCGATCAAGCTCAACCCTAGCAATACCAACACGGTCTACCGCCGCGGCATGGCCTACTACAACAAGCGCCAGTACGACCGCGCCATCCAGGACTTCGATCAGGCAATCAAGCTACAACCCAGCCAAGCCAATGCTTTCCAAGGCCGCGGTATGGCCTACATGAGCAAGAGCCAATTCGACCGCGCCATTCAGGACTTCGATCAGGCCATCAAGCTCAACCCCAGCCAGCCCTGGGCATTCTACATGCGCGGCGTTGCCCACGATCTAAAAGGCCAGTACGACCGCGCCATTCAGGACTTCGATCAAGCCATCAAGCACAACCCCAGCCATGCCAGCGCATTCCAAAGCCGGTGCCGGGCGCGTGCCATGATCGACCAACTTCAGGCGGCGCTGGCGGATTGCAATACATCCCTCCGACTTAGTCCGAACGACCCCAACATGCTGGACAGTCGCGGCTTCATCTATCTCAAGCTCGGCCTGTTCGATACAGCGATTGCCGACTACGACGCGGCACTCGGGATCGACCCGAAGGAACCGCGCTCGCTCTCGCTGTTCGGGCGCGGGGTGGCGCTGCGCAAGAAAGGCGACCTCGCCGGCGGCGATGCCGACATCGCCGCTGCAAAAGCCATCAAGAGCGATATCGCCGAGGAGTTCACCAAGTTGGGGATTAAGGACTTCTAGCGGTCGTCCTACCCCAACAGCTCCCAGCGCCACACGTAACCGGTCGCTCCGACCACCTTAGCTCAATCAGCGAGATCGGCCGCCCGGCGTCGGCAAGCAGCATGCCGCCGAGGCCGATGAAGCAGCCGCCCGTGTCGCCGACTTTGGGATTGAGCTGGGCGAGGCCGACTTTGAGGGAGTCAGTCATTTGCCGAGGATATTGACGGCTTTCCCGTTGGCGGCACAGGGGCGTTTGATCACTGCCCCGACGTCAGCAGGCGGGCGAGACTTTCCAAAGCTTGTCCAGGCGTGCGGCATCCTCCCGGATGCGCTCGCGCAGCAATTGATCGCTCTTGATGTATTTGCGGGGAAACATCGCGATCACCTGCGCGAATTCAGCCTTGGTGGCTCCCTCAGCTTGCGCCGCCGCAATCGCCCCCTTGGCAACATCTTCGTCGGGGCGATTGGAAGCGAAGGGTGCCGTGCCGAAGCCAAAGCAGCCCGAAACCAGATCCGTCCAAGCCATATAGCCCCCAATGCAGGGCCACCTTCTATAGAGTTTCACCGCGATCTCAATGGCTAGAACGTCGGATGACGCTTCAGTCAGCCAGAGGGTTCAGGGCGAGATCGGCCGCCCGGCGTCGGCCAGCACCTTGCCGCCGAGGCCGATGAAGCAGACGCCGGCCGCGCGCTCGATCCAGTGCCGGGCCTTCTGGAAGCGGCGCATCACCGGGCCGGAGGACATGAAGAGGCTGACACAGGAATACCAGGTGAGCGACGAGACGGTGACGAGGCCGATCATCACGCCCATGAGCCACACCGGCGTCGACGCGGTGACGGCCGTGGCGAAGACGCTGGCGAAGAGCACGATTGCCTTCGGGTTGGTGAGGGTAACGAGAAAGCCGAACAGGATCGCGCAATGCCGGGCCGGCGGGTTGGCCTGGTCGAGGTCGATCTCCTGCGGCCTGGCGCGCAGCAGCTTGATGCCGAGGAAGATGAGATAGGCGCCGCCCAGCACGCGCACGGCCCAGGTGAGCCACTGGTACTTCACCAGGATCGCCGAAAGGCCGAGCAGGCTCAGCGTCGCGTAGAGGCAAAGGCCCAGCGACACGCCCAGCGTCGTCAGTAGGCCGGCGCGCGTGCCATGGGTCATGGACGAGCGGACGACGGCTACGAAATCCGGTCCCGGCAGTATGAGAGCCGGGATGAAGATCGCGAAAACACCGATCAGGATCAGGGCGTGTTCCATGGAATCGAAGTGCCATGCCAATCGGCTGACTGCAAGGGCCGTGGGTTTATTCGCCGAGGCGCTTGGCCCGCCAGTCCCACGGCGCGTCGAACGCGCCGGCCCACAGGCCGCGCAGGTTCGTCCGCGCATCCTCTTCCTCGGCCGCGTAGTCGGTGCCGTGCCGGACCAGCACCAGCGCCCAGCCGCCGCGGATCATCTCGGCGCCGAGATCCATGGTTCCCGCTTTGCAGAGCGCGGCGGTGCGCCCGTACTGGTCGCTGGCGCGCGGCTCGCAGACGACCTGGGCGGCCGCCGCGTCGATCGTCCTGTCGCCGGTCGGTATGGCGGGTGTGAGAAGCGAGCGGAGATATGCGGCGGCCGTGCGGCCGCAGGCGTAGTTCAGGCCGTCGCGCTCGCAGGCCTGGACGAGCTCGGGCGCATCGATACCCCAGAGCCGGAAGGTCCGGCCTTCAACCCGGAGCGTGTCGCCATCGACGACGCGCGCCATCCCCGCCACACCCTGCGACTGGCCGTCGGCTTCAGACGGCGTGGCGGCACGGGGCGCCGCGGCCTTGTCGGTGGATGCGGGCGCGGGCGCGGCGGAGGACTGCAGCGGCGCGCGTACGTTGGGCACCGGCGCTCTTCCGGCGGCGGTCGACGGCGCCTGGCCCCATGCCGGCGACGCAGCCAGGAGGCCCAGAGACATAAGAAGCGCGCGCGTCACCGACACAGTCGTCCTACGCAGGCCGATTGGCTTTCAGGAATGTCCCGATGTGCCGCACCGCGAGGGGGATCTTCTCCTTCGTGTCCTTCCACGGATACAGGCTCACCTGCGCATTGGGCGCCAGCATCGCCGACTCCATCGCCACCGCGTAGGGGTGCGGCGGGATATCGTCGGGCAGGACCAGGAGCGGCGTCTTGCAGGCGCGCGCGAAATCGCGATTCACGGTGAACACGAAGTCCGGGTTGGCGCGGTACATCTTGGCAAGGAAAGCGCTCACCGTTTCCATGGTGATCTCGGGCCGCCGCGCGACGAGCGCCGGTCCCCAGCCCTTCATGTTGTTCTCGTAGAACTGGTCGGGCAGCTCGGGCCGGTGGCCGGAGGGCTGCGTGAGCACGGCGGCCACAACACGGTCGGGTGCGCGCTTCAACATGTTCCAGATGAACGGACCGCCGATGCAGTAGCCCAGCACCATGAACTGTTTTATGCCGAGATGATCCATCAGGCCGAGCTGATCGTCGGTGTGGGAGTCCCACGGCCGGTCGATTTCTAGCGGGCCTGACGATTGTCCGCCGTTGGCATTGCGCAGGTCCGCGGCGATGCAGCGATAGCGGTCCTTGAATTCCTTCATCGCACTGAACGGATGCGTGGTGTCGAGGCCTGCGATCGTCGAGTTCAGCCCGCCGCCGGGAATGATCAGGAGCGGAAAGCCCTGGCCTGCTTCCTCATAATGAATGCGGACAGCGCCTCTTTCGTAGAACGGCATGGCAATTCCTCCCTGGCGAGCAAGGTGCCACGCGGAGACCAAAAACGAAATGGGCTCCAGAACCTCGCGGTCCCGGAGCCCACTCGCCGATCGCTGTCGCTAGCGGATGATCGTGACCTTGATGGCGGTCTGCCGGCTCCACACGGTAACGAGCTGCTCGCCCGGACCGATCGCCGCCAAAGCCGCCTTGCCCTGTGCCGTAACGACCGGCGGCATCTGGATGACCTCGCCGCTGTCGGGCGAGGGCTTGTCGGGCTCGCCGCCGGAGGCGTTGATCAGGAAGATGGTGTTGGTCGCCTTGTCGACCTTGGTGGTCATGCCGTCCATCTGCCACAG
>JBQTJT010000026.1:0-6221 GCA_052386855.1 Reyranella sp. | reverse complement strand
GAGAACGCGGTCGAGTATTTCGTCTCCTACTACGACTACTACCAGCCCGAAGCCTACGTCGCGCGGACCGACACCTACATCGAGAAGGATTCGTCGATCAACGAGCAGATCGACCGCATGCGCCACTCCGCGACGCGCGCGCTGATGGAGCGCGATGACGTTATCATCGTGGCCTCTGTCTCCTGCATCTACGGCATCGGTCCGCTGGAGAACTACCAGGCGATGACGTTCCGCCTGCACAAGGGCCAGAAGATCGATCGCACCACCCTGCTGCGCCGCTTCGTCGAGCAGCAATACAAGAGGAACGACAACGCCTTCCAGCGCGGCACCTTCCGCGTGCGCGGCGATACGATCGACCTGTTCCCGGCGCATTACGAGGACAAGGCCTGGCGCTTCGAGATGTTCGGCGACGAGATCGAATCGATCACCGAGTTCGATCCGCTGACCGGCGACAAGACGATCACCCTGTCCGACATCATCGTCTATGCCAACAGCCACTATGTGACACCGAAGCCCACGATGCAGAAGGCCATCGACCAGATAAAGGCCGACCTCAAGCAGCGGCTCGAAGAATTCAACCGCGCCGGCCGCCTCCTCGAGGCGCAGCGGCTCGAGCAGCGCACGAATTTCGACATCGAGATGATGGAGACGACCGGCGCCTGCGCCGGCATCGAGAACTATTCTCGCTATCTCACCGGCCGCAAGCCGGGCGAACCGCCCCCTACCCTGTTCGAATACTTCCCCGAGCACTCGCTGCTGATCTGCGACGAGAGCCACGTCACGGTGCCGCAGATCGGCGGCATGTTCCGCGGCGACTTCAACCGCAAGAGCGTGCTGGCCGAGTTCGGCTTCCGCCTGCCCTCGGCGATCGACAACCGGCCGCTGAAGTTCGAGGAATGGGAGGCGCTGCGTCCGCAGACGACCTTCGTCAGCGCCACCCCAGGCCCGTGGGAGATGGAGCGCACGCAAGGCGCCTTCATCGAGCAGGTGATCCGCCCCACCGGCCTGATCGATCCGACGGTGATCATCCGCCCGGTCGAGAAGCAGGTCGACGACCTGATCGCCGAATGCAAGGCGTGCGCGAAGAAGAGCCAGCGCGTGCTGGTGACCGTGCTCACCAAGCGCATGGCCGAGGATCTGGTCGAGTATCTCCACGAAGCCGGCATCCGTTGCCGCTATCTGCACTCCGACATCGACACGCTGGAGCGAATCGAGATCATCCGCGACCTGCGGCTGGGCGCGTTCGACGTTCTGGTCGGCATCAACCTGCTGCGCGAGGGCCTCGACATTCCCGAATGCGCGCTTGTCGCCATCCTCGACGCCGACAAGGAAGGCTTCCTGCGCTCACCCACGTCGCTGGTGCAGACGATCGGCCGCGCCGCGCGCAACATCGACGGCCGGGTCATCCTCTATGCCGACAAGATGACCGACTCGATCAAGTACGCGATCAGCGAGACCGATCGCCGCCGCGCCAAGCAGGTCGCCTACAATGAGGCCAACGGCATCACGCCCGCGTCGATCAAGAAGAACATCGGCGAGATCCTGCAATCGACCGCCGAGCGCGACCACTACACCGTCGACACCGGCGTCTCGGGCGACGTGCATCTGGTCGGGCACAATCTGCGCACTCACATCGCCGATCTCGAGAAGCGCATGCGCGCCGCCGCCGCCGACCTCGAGTTCGAGGAAGCCGGCCGCCTGCGCGACGAGATCCGCCGCCTCGAAGCCCACGAGCTCGAGCTGCCGGGACAGGCCGCCAGCGCCAACGTCGGCGTCCATCTCGGCAAGATGCAGCACTCGAGGGTGTTCCGTGGCGTCCGCACCGGTTCCGGTGCCGGGGGCCGTCCGGGCCGACGCAGCGGACGATAGGAGACCCTGATGCGCCGCAACGCCCTTCTCTTGCTGCTTGCCTTGCTGTTCGTCTGGCCGGCAGCGGCGCAGGACCAGATCGTGAAGCTGCCCGGCCCCGGCGGCTCGACCCTGGTCGCCCGGGTGATGAAGCCTCCGGGTGAGGCGCGGCAGCCGCTGGTCGTCATCAATCACGGCTCACCGTCAGATGGCTCGCAGCGCGCCAGGATGGAACCGCCGCGCTACACGGCGCTGTCGTCGTGGTTCGTGGCCCGCGGCTATGTCGTCGCCCTGCCGCTCAGGCGCGGCTACGGCGAAACGGGCGGCGCCTGGGTCGAGGGCTACGGCCGCTGCGACACGCCGGACTATTATAGCGCGGGCCTGCAGAGCGCGACCGACGTGCAGGCCACGATCGACTTCATGCGCACACAGCCCTACGTGGCGGCAGACCGTTCCATCGTCGTCGGCCAGTCGGCGGGCGGCTGGGCGACGGTGGCGCTGTCGAGCCGCAATCCGCCGGGCGTCGCCGGCATGATCAACTTCGCCGGCGGTCGCGGTGGACACCAGAAGCTGCCGGGCGGCGGTATCGGCAATTGCACGCCCGACGCGCTCGTCCAGGCCGCCGCCAAATACGGCGCCACGGCACGCGTGCCGATGCTGTGGATCTACACCGAGAACGACAGCTTCTTCGGGCCCGCCCTCGCCAAGCGCATGGCCGCCGCCTACGACGCTTCGGGCGGCAAGGCGACTTTCAGGCCGGTCGGCGCGTTTGGCCGCGACGGCCACAGCCTGGCCGGCAGCGACAGCGGCGCTCCGATCTGGCAACCGTTGGTCCAGAGCTTCCTTGCCAGCCTGAGATAGAGTTGCCGGGCAGAATTTCAGCCCTTCGCACGCCTAGGAGCCAATCCCGCCGGGCTTTTGGCCCGCTGGCAGGGCCCACCTGAATGAGCCAAATGTTGTGCCCCGAGTTGGGCCAGACCCAGGGGTAAGCCTTATTTCACAGGCTTTTACGCTACTCCCGGTTTTCTTCATTCGCGCATTCCCCGGCGCGCCTGTGCCCAGGCGTCGTATAAGTGTCTGTTCGCACGTCGTTATTTGGTGTGGCGTTGAGACGGGGTCGTTCTTGGGACTGTCCACGAGTAAGGACTCGCGGCGGCTGCACCCGGGGCTCTGGGCCTGTCCCGCGAGCGTGCCGCGAGGGGTCGTGCCGAAATGGAAAAGGCCGGCGCAGTCCAAGCGCCAGCCTATCGAAATTTCTAGCACAAACCTGCTGAACTTGCAACTATTCTTCGCTCAGCGCGCTTTCGTGCCAGTGCCGCAGCAGCAGGTGCGACAGCAATGACAGCAGCAGATAGATCGCGATGCCGGCCGCCGAGATCAGCACCAGGGCCGCAAACATGCGCGGGATCCGGAGTTGGTAGCCCGCTTCGAGGATGCGGTAGGCGAGCCCCGAGGCATTGCCGCCGGTACCGGCCACGAACTCCGCCACCACGGCGCCGATCAGCGCCAGACCGCCGGAAATGCGGAGTCCCCCCAGGAAATATGGAAGAGCGGCCGGCAGCCGCAGGTGGATCAGCGTCCGCCAGCGGCCGGCGCCGTAGAGCTCGAACAGGGAGAGCAGATTGTGGTCGACCGAGCGCAGGCCGAGGATGGTGCTGGACAGGATGGGAAAGAACGCCACCAGCCAGGCGCAGATCAGCAGCGACAGGTCGACGTCGTTGGCCCAGGCGATGATCAAGGGCGCGATCGCCACGATCGGCGTCACTTGAAGGATGATGGCGTAGGGAAAGAGCGACAGCTCGACCCAGCGCGACAGCGAGAACAGCACCGCCAGCACGACGCCGACGACGACCGCGGCAGCGAGCGCCTCCAGGGTGATTTTCAGCGTCACCCACAGCGCCGGCGCGAGCGTACCCCAGTCGGCCACCAGGGTGCGCGCCACCACAACGGGGCCCGGCAGCACATAGGTCGGTATCTCCGCCAGCCGCACGATGGCCTCCCACAACGCGAGCATGACCAGGCCCATGACGACCGGCGCGACAAAGCGGGCGCTCATGCCGCTGCTCCCTCTTTCGACATCGCTTCGCTGAGCTGCGCCGAGGCTAGGCGGCAGAGGGCGGCGTACTCGGCCGAGGTGCCGAAGGCTTCGGTGCGCGGATAGGGCGCCGGAATGGCGAGTTCCGACAGCACGCGGCCCGGCCGCGGACTCATCACGGCGATGCGCTGTGACAGGAACACCGATTCGAACACCGAGTGCGTGACGAACACCGCAGTGAAGCGCGTGCGCTGCCACAATGCCAGCAGGTCGGTATTGAGGCGGCGGCGCGTGATCTCGTCGAGGGCGGCGAAAGGCTCGTCCATCAGCAGGAGCTTGGGTCCGGTGACCAGCGCCCGCGCGATCGACACCCGCATCTTCATGCCGCCGGACAGCTCGCGCGGATAGCTGCGCTCGAAGCCCGCGAGGCCCACGTTGCCGAGCGCCTCGCCCGCCCGCGCCGCACGTTCACCGCCCGGCACGCCGCGGAGCTTGAGCGGCAGCTCGACATTGGCAAGCGCGGTTGCCCACGGCATCAACGTCGGTTCCTGGAAGACGAAGCCGAGATCGGGCTTGCCTGAAGGCCACTCGATCGTGCCCGAGTTCGGTGGCGTGAGGCCGGCAATGAGGCGCAGCAAGGTGGACTTGCCGCAGCCCGACGGCCCCAGCACGCTCAGGAACTCGCCCTGTTCGACCTGGAGCGACACGCCATCCAGCGCTGTCACGCCATTGGCAAAGATCTTGGAGACGCCGCGGACGCCGACGAGTTGCATCAACCCGCGGGCAATGCGAGATCGAGCCGGGCGGTCCACACCGGCAGCGGCAGCATCTCGCGCGCCGCGAGGTTGGCCGGCAGTTTTGCGCGGTCCGTCGCCTTGGCGAACGGCAACACCAGCGGCACCCGCACGCCGAACACGGCGTCGCTGTCGAGGTGCTTGTCGTCTTCGGGGAAGAACATGGTGATCAGCGGCTTGTGGCCCGGCGCATGGACCATCATGTGCAGATGGGCCGGCCGCCACGCGTCACGGCCCAAGGCGCGCAGCATGTCGCCGGCCGGGCCGTCGTCCGGCACCTTGTAGGCGACCGGCCGCACGGTGGTGAACGCGAAGCTGCCATCGTCGGCGACACGCAGCCGCGCGTGATAGTTGGTCGGCGCCTGCTTGGAATCCTGCTGGGCATAGAGTCCGTTGCCGGCATTCTGCCACAGCGCCAGCACGGTGCCTTTGGCGGGCTTGCCCTTCTGGTCGACGATCTTGCCGCTCACCACCAGCGGCTCGCCCTCCTGGCCCCGCCACATGTCGCCGCCGTCGGGCAACTCGGGCGCGCCCTCGATGAGGAACGGCCCCAGCAACGACGAGGTCGTGCCGGTGTCGGCGGCGTTCACCATGTCGACCAGCGAGGAGACGCCGAGCAGGTCGGAGAGCAGGATGAATTCGTTGCGCTTGTCGTCGGTGAATTTGGCGGCGCGCGTCAGCACGTCGATGGCCGCCATCCACTCGTCCTGCGTGAGCTTGTTCTCGCGCACGAAGCTGTGGAGGTGCTTGGCGAGCGAGACCATCAGGTCGCGCGTGCGCTCGGACGGGGCGTTGCGCGCATAGTCGGCGAAGGCCTGGGTGATGGTGGTCGGGCTGAGATTGCGCATCTGGCCTCCCGCGCGTCTAGCGAGTCGTCCTCAGGAGCTGATCGTAGTCGGCGCGCAGCAGCGCGAACAGCAGATGGTCCGCCCACTGGCCGTTGATGCGCAGGTATTGGCGCGCCAGGCCCTCTTCGTGGAAGCCGACCTTGGCCAGCACGCCCTTGGAGGGCTCGTTGTGCGGCAGGCAGGCGGCCTCGAGGCGGTGCAGCCGGAGTTCGTCGAACACGAACGACAGGGAGGCGCGGAGTGCGTCCGTCATCAGGCCCTGGCCGGCGTAGGGCTGGCCCATCCAGTAGCCAACCGCGGCAGCCTGGGCGACACCCCGCCGCACGTTGCTGAGATTGATGCCGCCCACCAGCCGGCGGGTATCGTTGGTAAAGACGAACAGCCCGTAGGCCTCGCCCGCCCGCCATTCGCGCACCTGCTGGCGCAGCCGGCGGCGAAAATGGTCGCGGCCCAGCGAATCCTCGGGCCAGGTCGGCTCCCACGGCGTCAAAAAGGCCCGGCTGCGCGCCCGCAATTCGGCCCATTCCGCCCAATCGTCCATGCTCGGCGCGCGCAGAAACACGCGCCGGCCGGCGATCCGGGTCATCCCCGACAGGGACAGGGGAACATCCGCGAAACGGAACATCTTGGCAGCCATAGTAACGCAGGTTTAGAATTGTTACATGTTTTCCGAGGCTTGACGTAGGAAATTGAGAC
>JBQTJT010000025.1:0-100654 GCA_052386855.1 Reyranella sp. | reverse complement strand
AAGGCGGCTTAGGGCACCTCGGACTCAAGCTCTTCCGGACCGCGGGCGTCCCGCCCGCTCATGATCATGAGCGGGCGGGACGCCCGCGGTCCGGAAGAGCTTGAGTCCGAGGTGCCCTAAGCCGCCTTTGCCGCCTTGACCGGTCCCCACGACTTCAGCACCGGCAGCACTTCCTTGGCGAAAAGCTTCAGGCCGCGCTCGGAGACTTCGAAGGGTGTGCCGCCGAAACGGAAGGCGACGTTCATCTCGAAGTCGCCGACCACCTTCCGGCGCGCCTCGATGCCGCGCAGGATCTTGTCGGGCGTGCCCCAGCTCGCCGCCTGCATGAAGCCGGTCACCGCGCCCTCGATGCCGCCCTTGCGCGCGATCTCGGCCTTCTGCTGGTAGGAGTCGTAGCCCTTCACCGTCTTGAAGTGCTCGCCCAGGAATTCGTAGTGGTAGAAATTGCTCTCCACGAACTTGCCCTGGTAGCGGCGGGCCTCGTCCTCGATCGTGGCGGCGTCGGGGCCGCAGACGCAGAATTCGGTCAGCATGACGGTGGGCGGCGCGGTGCCGTGATATTTGCGATGCAGCTCGCGGCCCTTCTCGATCATCGGCGCCCGCATTTCCCAAGGCCGGTCGGCGAACATCACGATATGGGCGCCGAGCTTGGCCGCCGAGTCGATCGAGTCCTCGCTCGAGGCCACGGCATAGATGCGCCCGTCGAAGGAGTTCTGCGGCCGCGGCCGGATTTCGATGCGGGGCTGCTTATAGTATTTGCCGTCGCCTTCCATGAAGCCGGTTTTCAGCGCCTCGATGATCATGGGTGCTGCTTCATCGAAACGGCCGCGCGATTCGTCCATGCTGAGCCGGAAGGCGTTGAATTCGCGCCGGGCGAGGCCGCGTCCCATGCCGAGGCGCAGCCGTCCCTTGCTCAGCATGTCGAGCACGGCGGCATTCTCGGCCACGCGCAGCGGATCGTGCCAGGGCAGGATGACGGCGGCGGTGCCGACGTCGATGTTCGGGCAGAGCGCCGTCAGATGGGTCATCAGCGCGAGGTTGTCGGGCACGAACGAGTAGTCGTTGAAATGGTGCTCGGCAGACCACAGGCAATCGAAGCCCGAGTCGGCGGCGATGCGGGCAAGGCGGATCTCCTCGTCCCACACGCGCGCATCGGAACAGTCGTCCCAGCCGTAGCTGGCGAACACCATCATCATGCCGACGTCCATGGGACTTCCTCCTGGGTCGTTTCTTGTCTTGGAGAAATGCTTTCATGGGAAGGTGCTTGGCGTCACCCGCCATGGCAATCTGGCGTTTGTCATGCGGAACGTCGCCATACCTGCCGAGTTCGAGGATTTGCTGAGCCGGGCCGGCCGCCGGGTGCTGGCGGGCACGCATCCCTTGTGCGGGACGCTCGCCAATCCGCGCATCCGCTTCCTCGCCCAGGACGACCTTCTGGACCGGACCAAGGCCGTGCGGCTGCGCCGGGCGCTGGAAGAGAACCTCGCCGACACGCTCGAGGCGATCGAAAAGCCGATCCCGCCCGACAGCATCTGGGGTATGCGGGAGGACTACGGCGAGCGCCTGCCCAAGACCAGCCGCGCCCGCACCATCTACTTCGAAAGCCGGCGTGAGCTTGGCTACAAGGCGGCTGAACGGCTCGGTCTGGTGCGCATGATGCGTTCGCAAAGCTTCCGCGCCTTCGCCGAGGCGCTGGCCGGCCGCAAGCTCTCCTCGGGCTGGGGCATGCAGGTGCTGCGCTACGGGCCGGGCGACTATGCCGGGCCGCACAACGATCACCATCCCGAGAACAAGGATGCCAAGGGCGGCTACATCGACCTGCATCTCAGCCTTGCTGCGCCCAGCGTCGACCATCAGTGGCTGGTCTACAGCCGCGCCGGTCATTTCAGCGAGATCGTCTCGGTGGCCAGGCCCGCGGCCGTGACGGCCTATCGCCTGCCGTTCTGGCACTACACCACGCCGCTCGTGGGTTCAGCGAAGGCCGCGCGTTGGGTGCTGCTGGGAACGTTCCTCTATCGCTAGCAGGCGCTCAATCCTCTGCCCGCGGAGCTCAGAAGCCCTCTCCGCCCGCGAAGCGGGGGGAGAGGGAGGGGACCCGCGTAGCGGGGAGGGTGAGGTGGGTCATCGGCCTTTCAACACGCACACCGTCATTGTGTTCGACACCACCTCACCTCCCCATTGCTTCGCAATGGGTCCCTTCCTCTCCCCCGCTGCGCGGCGGAGAGGACCTTTGAGCAAGGGGAATGAAAAGAGTGCCAGCACTGCCAGCACTTCGTAAATTTGCAAGTTCAGCAGGTTTTTGCTAGTTTCTTTGGCATGATGGGAGACGCCCGCGGAGAGATCCGGCGGGCGTTTTTTGTGGTCCACTTTGCAGCGGGTTCGGCGCTGATTTTCCGGACACTCATCCTGCGAAGCGGCCGGGCTCCGTGGCACAGTTCGTCGGGGGGAGATCAGGCAGCCGGATCAAGGACTTGATCCGGCATTCTGGCACAGCTTCCTGGACACCGCGTGGCACAACGAGCTGTGCCGAAAAATGGCCTCTACTTGAGGCCGACGGGCACCACGCTGATCGAGTTCTGCGGGCTGCCCTCGATCACGCGATCGGTATAGGTGAGATAGACCAGCGCCCGGCGCTTGGCGTCCCAGAAGCGCACGACCTGGGTGGTCTTGAAGATCAGCGAGGCGCGCTCGCTGAAGACTTCGTGCGGGCTTTTGAGGGTTCCGGCCTTGGCGGCATCGATGGGGCCGACCTGGTGGCAGGAGATCGAGGCGTAGGGCGGATCCTCGGCCACGCCGAACATGCCTTTGATACCGCCGGTGCGGGCGCGCGAGATGTAGCAGGTGATGCCGGCGATATCGGGGTCGTCGAAGGCCTCGACCACGATCTTGTCGTTGGGGCCGAGCCACTTGAAGCGATAGCCGACCGAGCCGATCTCCTCGGCCGAGACGAGCGATGGCGCGAGCAGCAGCAAGGCGGCGAGCAGGATGCGCATGTCAGGCTCCTTTGGCGGGCGGGCGCGTGGCCAGGAAGAGGCCGGGCAGCACCAACAGTGTCCCGATGAGATGGTAGGCTTGCGGCGCTTCGCCAAGGGTGGCCCAGGCCAGCAGGCCGACATAGAGCGGCCCGAGATACATCGCGACGCTGGTGACCGAGGGGCCGAGCTCGCGGATGCAGAAGGCGAAGGCGCCGTAGGCGCCGACGCCGGGCACGATGGCGAGCACGATCCAGATCGTCCAGGTGCGCCAGTCGGCGAAGTCGGGGCCCTGCCAGAGGGCGGCCTCGCCGATCGCGAAAGGCAGCAGCACGAGCGAGCCTGCGAAGGAAATGGCGCAGAGGCGCGTGAGCGGATCGAGCGCGCTCGGCCGTTGCTTCAGCAGCACCGAATAAAGACCCCAGCAGGCCGAGGCGGCGGCAATCCAGAGATCGCCCTCGGTGAAGCGCACCTGGAGCAGATTGTCGAACCGGCCCTTGGCGAAGACGGCGGCGACACCGGCCAGGCACAGCACGATGCCGGCGATACGGCCCGCCGTCAGCCGTTCGCGGTAGAGCAGGCGGCCCAGCGCCACGACCAGGATCGGCGAGGCGGCATAGATCAGGCCGATGTTGAGGGCGGGGGTCGTGCGGCCGCCGATATAGACCCAGGCGCCGCAGATCCACATGCCGAGCGCGCCCAGCATCAGCAGGTCGGGCCATTCGCGGGCCAGCGCATGGCGGTGGCGGACGAGGCGGGGCCAGACGAAGGGCAGCAGGAGGAGCGCCACCAGCAGCCAGCGGCCGAGCGCCAGCGCGTTGGGCGGCACGAAGGTGGCGTAGCGCGCCATCAGCATATTGACGGCGAAAAAGGCCGGCGACAGGAACAGCAGGACCCAGGCGAGACGACGGCGGCTCATTCGGGCGACGCGGGTCAGCTCGGACGAAGACCTTCCTTGGGCACTTCGCCGCCGGCTTCCTTCACGGCCTCGCGGTATTCCTTCTCGGAGGTGAAGGGCGCGGCCTTGGGGAAGTCCTTCTTGCGGCCGGGCCGGATCTCGCCGGTCGAGGGCGCGACGATCAGCAGCTCGCCGTTGCGGCCAAGCAGCGGGATCTCGCGCTTCCAGCGTGAGTAGACGCGCCGCGCCGTGGCGGAGAAATCGACGTAGGTCGTGAATTCGCTGTGGTCCTTCACGAACAGCGCCTCGTAGGTGGCGATGAATTCCTTGACGAACTTGGCGTCGACGATTTCCAGGTTCGACATCATCCAGCAGCGGTCCTCGAACACCCAGTAGGTGCCGACGCCGACGAACTGCCGCTCGCGCGTGAGGTAGGGATAGAAGGGGAAACCGCGGCAGGCGATGGTGCGGTTGTCGCGTTCGCAGTGCCGGGCGCCCTTGCAGTGGATGGCCATGCAGTCCGAGGTCAGCTCGGCCACGATCTGCTTGGTGGCGTAGTCGTAGGGCTTGAACTTCGACCACAGGTCGGTGCGGGTCTTTAAGAGGTCGAACTCGACCTTGTGGACCACCGGCACGGCGTTCTGGGTCGAACAGCAGACCGGCTCGCCGTCGTTCAACGGGGCGCACTTGCGGCCGCAGTCGAAGCGCGAGACCGGGGCGTTGAAACCCTCGTAGAGGCTCGCGAAGTCGGCGGGCTTGATGGTGGATTTCGGAGTTTTGACGGGCATGTAGCGGGGGTAAACCAATCTTGTGTGAATGAACAGTGAAGGAATTCTGAATGTTGCCTAGGGATGAGGCAACACGCGCCACACGACAGTCTCACGCATGCCCCGATTCTCGAGCTGAAGCGAGGTCGGGATGTCGTAGCGGGCACGCTCTTCGAGGCCCTGGGCGCTGAAGTAGTTGCGGCCGGGGTCGCCCAGCAGCACCAGCCGGCCGAACCTGGCGTGACTGCGCAGCCAGGCCAGCGCCCGCACTGACATCTCGCGTTCGTAACAGACGTCGCCCGCAATCACCACGTCGGCCTCGGGGGCGCCATCGGGGCCGGCCAGCCAATCTTCCGCGCTGACCTCGAAGGCAATGTTGTTGGCCTCCCCGTTGAGACGCGCCGCCACCAGCGACAGCGCATCGATGTCGTTGGCGATCACCGACAGGGCGCCCGCGCGGGCCGCGGCCAGGGAGGAGACGCCGGAGCCCGCGGCGAAGTCGATGACGCGCTTGCCGCGCACCTGCTCGGGATTGTCGAGCAGGTAGCGCGCGATCGCCTGGCCGCCCGGCCAGCAGAAGGCCCAGTAAGGCGGATCGACGTTCTGCTCCTCCAGCCACGCTTCGGTGGCCTGCCAGATCGGCACATATTCGGTGGCGAGCCAGAGCTTGAACTCCGGGACCATGACTGGTGCCTCAAGGGCAGTGTTGGTGCGGATGAAACCCTCGGGATCGACCGGCAGGCGCGCCATCAGCGCAAGGCGAGGTGGCCGGCGGCAATCGCCGCCAGCAGCAGCCAGCCGATCAGGGCATTGGCCTTGAACTTGAACAGGCAGTCGGCGGGATCGTTCTGGCGCAGGAAGGCGATCTGCCAGACGAAGTGCAGGGCGACGGCGGCCAGGATCATGAAGTAGAGCGGGCCCAGCGCGGCCAGGTAGCCTGCCAGCACCCAGGCGCCGATGGCCAGCACCGCGAACAGCGAGAGCCAGCGGCGCGGCGCCGCGGCAAAGCGCCGGGCTGTCGAGCGCACGCCGATGACGGCGTCGTCGCGCTGGTCCTGCATGGCGTAGATCGTGTCGTAGACCATCGTCCAGGCAACGCCGCCGACGTAGAGCGCGACCGTGGCCCAGGAAAGCTCGCCGGTGACGGCGGCGTATCCCACCAGGGCGCCCCAGTTGAAGGCGAGGCCGAGCACGAACTGCGGCCACGAGGTGAGGCGCTTCATGGTCGGATAGATCGCGACCAGGATCAGCGAGGCGAGCGCCACGCCGCCTGCGAATTTGTTCAGCTTGAACAGGATGGCGACGCCCACCAGCGACTGCAGCGCCGTCCAGATGAGCGCATTGCGCAGCTTGACCTCGCCCGCCGGCAGCGGCCTGGAGCGCGTGCGCTCGACCTGGGCGTCGATCTTGCGGTCGACGATGTCGTTCCAGGTGCAGCCGGCGCCGCGCATGGCCAGCGCGCCGAGCGCAAACAGCGCCATCCAGCCGGTCAGCCGGCCCCACTGGGGTGCCAGGCCGAGCGTGAGCGACCACCAGCAGGGAAACAGCAGCAGCCAGGTGCCGATCGGCCGGTCCCAGCGCGACAGGCGGCCATAGGGCCGGGCCCACGGCGGCAGGTAGCGCAGTGACCAGTGCTGGCGGTTGATGTCGGTAAAGCCGGTTGTTCCGTCGGCGGTCATGGCGGCATCATGCAGCCATGAAGCCGGGAACTCCATGAGCGTATCGCGTCTCTTCGTCGAAGCCGATCTCGCCGCCGGGCTCGAGGCGCCGCTGGATGAGGCGCAGGTCCACTATCTGCGCCATGTCATGCGGCGTCCCGACGGCGCGCCGTTGCTGCTGTTCAACGGCCGCGACGGCGAATGGAAGGCCACACTTTCCGGCCGCGGCAAGAAGGCGGCCGTCGGCGAAGTCGGCGATTGCACACGCCCGCAGGCCGCCGAGCCCGACGTGTGGCTCTGCTTCGCGCCGGTCAAGCGCGCGCGGATCGACTATATCGCCGAGAAGGCGGCCGAACTCGGCGTCGCCGTCCTGCAGCCGGTGCTCACGCGCCATACCGCCGTCGAGCGGGTCAATGTCGAGCGCCTGCGCGCCAATGCGATCGAAGCGGCGGAGCAGACCGAGCGCTTGAGCGTGCCCGACGTGCGCCCGCCGATCGACCTCGCGCGGCTGATTGCCGACTGGCCGGAGGGAAGGCGGCTGCTGATATGCGACGAGACCGGCGGCGGCCCGCCGATCGCCGAGGCGCTGGGTGGGCTCGATGCCGCGGCCCGTGCGGCGCCATGGGCAATCGTCATCGGCCCCGAGGGCGGCTTTGCCCATGAGGAGCTCACGGCCCTTCGTCGCATAAAGGATGTCATGGCAGTGGGGCTCGGTCCGCGCATCCTCCGGGCCGATACCGCGGCCCTGGCGGCACTCGCCTGCTGGCAGGCGCTGGTGGGGGATTGGCGCCAGCCGACACCGCGTCTGCCTGCTGATTATCGCACATCCAAGGGTACCGTCTGACCGCTTGCGCTCGCCCCCATCGGCATGGGAGACGGGAACCTGAACATCATGAACCAGCCGCGTGCTCGCGTGAGAATAGCTCATGCGGCCGCGCCGCTCCCGGCCCTCAGAAGGCCGCGGGCGACCAGGGAGTCGACAACGTATGTCCGCACCACCGTCGGGCGGCGGCGCGCCGATCGAAAATCGGCGGCAGCTGATCGAGTATTTCGTCGCCGGCAACAAGCCACGCGCCGCCTGGCGCATGGGCACCGAGCACGAGAAGTTCGGCTACCACAAGGCGACGCTGAAGCCGCTCGCCTATGAAGGGCCGGATGGCATCCGCGCACTTCTGGAAGGCCTGACCCGCTTCGGTTGGGAGCCGGTCATCGAGGGCAACAACCCGATTGCGCTGTTGCGCGACAAGGCCAGCATCACGCTCGAGCCGGGTGGGCAGTTCGAACTGTCGGGCGCGCCTCTCGAGACAGTGCACCAGACCGCGGCCGAGAACTCCCAGCACCTGCGCGAGGTCGGCGAGGTTGCCGGCGAGATCGGCGCGGGCTTCATCGGGCTGGGCTTCGCGCCTGAGTGGAAGCGCGAAGACATCCACTGGATGCCCAAGGGGCGCTACAAGATCATGCGCGAGTACATGCCCAAGAAGGGCAAGCTCGGCCTCGACATGATGCTGCGCACCTGCACCGTGCAGACCAATCTCGACTACGAGTCGGAAGCCGACATGGTGAAGAAGTTCCGGGTGTCGCTGGCGCTGCAGCCGGTGGCCACGGCGCTGTTCGCCAACTCGCCCTTCGTCGAAGGCAAGGCGGTCGGCTTCAAGAGCTACCGCAGCCACATCTGGACGGATACCGACCCCGATCGCTGCGGCGTGCTGCCGTTCGTGTTCGAGGATGGCTTCGGCTTCGAGCGCTATGTCGACTACATGCTCGATGTGCCGATGTACTTCGTCTATCGCGACGGCAAGTACATCGACGCCTCCGGCCAGAGCTTCCGCGATTTCCTGAAGGGCAAGCTGCCGGCGCGGCCGGGTGAGTTGCCGACCTTGAACGACTGGGGCGATCACGTCACCACGGCGTTCCCCGAGGTTCGGCTGAAGCGTTATCTGGAAATGCGCGGCGCCGATTCGGGGCCGTGGGCGGCGCTGAACGCGCTGCCGGCCCTGTGGGTCGGCCTGCTCTACGACCAGGATGCGCTCGATGCCGCCTGGGATCTGGTCAAGGACTGGACGCCTGCGGACCACGATTTCCTGCGCGCCGAGACGCCTAAGACGGGACTTTCCACGATGTTCCGCGGTCGACCGCTGAACGCACTGGCGCGCGAGGTCGTGGCGATCGCCCATGCCGGGCTGAAGGCTCGCCGATGTCTCGACGAGCGCGGCAACGACGAGACCATCCATCTCTTTCCGCTCGACCGCGCCGTCGACAGCGGTCTGGCGCCGGCGGACGAGCTGCTCGCCAAGTGGCAGGGCGAGTGGCAGGGCGCCTTCGCGCCGCTGTTCCGCGAGTATTCGTACTGAGGTAATGTCGGGTCATGCTCGACCGTTGCGACCGCGTCCAGATTGCCGTGCACGACGCCGCCAAGGCGGCGCAGCGCTACGGCCAGCTGCTGGGCAGCGTCGTCGCGCGCCGCGACCACAGCCGGCATCTTGCGGCCAAGCGGACGATCCTGGCCGTCGGCGAGAGCGAGTTCGAGCTCTGTGAGCCCGACGGTGCGGGCCTTGCGCAGGATTTCCTCGCCAGGCGCGGCGAGGGGCTGATGACGGCGGGCTACTGCACCGCCGATCTCGACAGCATGGCCAAGCGCTGGGAAGGGCTGGGCATTGCCTACGATCTCGACGGCGAACAGCTCTACCTCGGCGCCGACGCCACCTTCGGCCTGCCGATCGTGATTTCCGAGAGCACTTACAGGCCGCGCGTCGGGCCGGTGTCGTTCCTCTACGAGACGACCAACACGCTGATCAGCGACTGGCGCCGCGCCGCCGCCGTCTATGCCGGCCTGTTCGGTCTCGATCCGGCGCGGTTCAGCGAGATCGGCAGCGAGCGTTTCGGCTATATCGGCACGCTCACCTTGTTCGATCCGCCCAACCGGCTCGACCGCATCGAGTTGAGCCAGGTCACCGACAACGTCCATGCCATGGGTCGCTTCGCTCACAAGCACGGCGACTCGCTCTACATGTGCTACGTCGAGGTCCACGACTGGCCGGCGGTGCGCCAGCGCCTGCTCGACGCCAACGCCCGCTACACGCCGCGCGGCGCCGATACGGTCACCGAGCCCGACGGTGGCTGGGTGCATCCGAAGGAACTGCACGGCCTGCTGCTCGGCATCTCGCGTACCGGCGTCGCCTGGGACTGGTCGGGCCGCAAAGACCTCGTGCCGCCCGCATGAAGCCCGGCGCCATGAAACGTCGTCTCCTCGTTTTCTCTTTCCTGACGGTGCCCGCGATGGCGCGTGCGCAGCCCGCCGATTGGCAGACCGTCGTCGGCAGCGATCTCAGGTTCCGGCTGGAAATGCCGGCACCGGCCGCCAAGACCACGGCCGCCGAGAAGGAGAAGGGCCACGCCGGCGAGCGCGTGGCCTGGCAGTCCAAGCGCGACGACGAGTTGTTCGATTTCGACTATGTCGACTACGATCCCGGTTGGTTCTCCAGCCGCGACACCAAAGAGATGGCCCGCGACCTCGGCCGCGGCGAAGCCGAGAAGGCGTTTCCCCGTGCCCGCTTCAAGTACGTGTTGGACGAGCCGGTGACCCTGCAGGGCTGGGATGGCTACGCCCTCGACATCGAGGATACCAACGCCTCCCGCGTGATGATGCGCACCTACATCGTCAAGGACCGGCTCTACCGGATGCTGGTCACCACCAAGGGCGACATGAAGTCGATGAGTGCCGCGACGCGCTTCCTCGAGTCGCTGCGGCTGGCGGAGACGCGGCAATAGCCTTGCTGGGAGCGCGCCACTGGAGAGACTGTGAGTTTATTCGACCTCCGCATGAGCGCGCAGGATGCGCGCGGTCCGGAAAGTCATGAGTCTTTTGGACCGCGCGCATCCGAGGTTGTGAAAATATTGCCGAAACGGTCTTCCTAGATTTGTCGATTCGTGATTCTTATCGACAGCCTAGTCGAAGAGGAAGCCATGGCTTTGGGTCGTGTGAGCGGTTTGCGGCTGGCGACGGCGGAACGCAGTCAAGTCGAATGGCAGATGGCCTGCCTGGATGATCTGGTACCCGAGGATCATCGAGTTCGGCATGTCCTTGCCTACGTCGAACGGCTGGACCTGTCGGAGTTGTACGGCGCGATCGGATCGAAGGCAGGCGGACCGGGCCGGCCGGCAATCGACCCGGTGCTTCTGGTGGCGTTGTGGTTGTACGCCACGCTGGAGGACGTCGGGAGCGCACGGCAGCTGGCGCGGCATTGCGAGCGGGATGTCACGTATCGCTGGATCTTGGGCGGTGTGGAGGTGGGTCACAAGACGCTGTCCGACTTCCGGGTCGCGGCGGGTGCGGTGCTGGACAAGCTGCTGTCGAGATCGGTTGCGGCGTTGGTGTCGGCAAAGGTTGTGGAGCTTGGATGCCTTGCCGTGGACAGCGTGCGTGTGCGGGCGAGCGCGGGAGCCGGTTCATTCCGGCGCAAGCATCGTCTGGCGGAGCTGAATGAGTTGGCTACCGCCAAGGTGGCTGAGTTGCGGGCGGAGTTGGACAGCGACCCGGCGGCGTCGGACCGGCGCGGGCGAGCGCGCCGCCAACGGGCGGCAGAGGATCGCCAGCGTCGTGTCGAGCAGGCGCAGCAGGCTCTGGCCGAGATCGAGGCTGGCCACATGGCGGCGGCCAAGAAGCAGCGCCGCAAGAAGCCGGCCAACCGTCACGAGCCGCGCGCTTCGACGAGCGATCCGCAGGCTCGCATCATCCGCATGCCCGATGGTGGCCTTCGGGCGGGCTTCAATATCCAGGTCAAGACCGAGGTGCGGAGTGGCCTGATCGTCGGCTTGTCGGCGGGCAACAACGCTTCCGATCGCGGCCAGCTCGGTCCAGCGGTGGCCGAGATTGCCGGCCGCTACGATCGACGACCCAAACAGCTGCTGGCCGACAGCGGTTATGACAGCAAGACTGACATCGAAGCTGTGTCCCGCCCCGAGAGCGGTGGCGTCGAA
Source organism: Reyranella sp. (assembly GCA_052386855.1). GTDB lineage: Bacteria > Pseudomonadota > Alphaproteobacteria > Reyranellales > Reyranellaceae > Reyranella. Next base: position 89,382 of record JBQTJT010000025.1, on the reverse strand, counting down.
GTGTTCTGCCCGCTGCCTTGCGACAAGCAAGGCATCCCCCGCCCACCTCAGCCAAAGGATGGTCCGGGCGCGCGGGCGTGGTACCGACGGATGATGAGTGACGAAGGGACGGCCATGTACCATCGCCGCTTCGCCACCGAGAGACCGCACGCCGACATGCGCAACCGAGGCCTGACCCGTGTCCTGGTGCGCGGTATCGACAAGGTGAAAGCCGTCGTCCTCTGGTACGTCCACGCCTACAACTTCCTGACCATCACCAGGTTGCTCAAGCCAGCCTGAAGGGCAGGCGACGACCGGCGCCATCCGGCCAGCTGCAACAGAAGCATCGCACGGAACTACGATAGCTCTCGATCAACCAGACTTCGCGTCTCAGCGCGCCGGGCCGTTAATTACACAGCCTCTCCCGCGCGCTCATGCCAACATCGAATAAGCTCACACCCTCTTGAGCGGCGCGCTCCCAGCGAAGAGTTCTACGTCGCCGTGCCGCCGACGGTGAGGGCGTCGATCCGGAGCGTCGGCTGGCCGACGCCGACCGGAACGCCCTGGCCGTCCTTGCCGCAGGTGCCGATGCCGGGATCGAGCGACATGTCGTTGCCCACCATGCCGACCTTGGTCAACGCCTCCGAGCCCGCGCCGATCAGGGTGGCGCCCTTCACCGGCCGGCCGAGCTTGCCGTTCTCGATCAGGTAGGCCTCGGTGCAGCTGAAGACGAACTTGCCCGAGACGATGTCGACCTGGCCGCCGCCGAAATTGGCGGCATAGAGCCCCTTCTTCACCGAGGCGATGATTTCCTTGGGGTCCGCGGTCCCACCCAGCATGAAGGTGTTGGTCATGCGCGGCATCGGCGCATGGGCGTGGCTCTGGCGGCGGCCGTTGCCGGTCGGCTTCACGCCCATCAGGCGGGCGTTCTGGCGGTCCTGCATCAGTCCGACCAGGCGGCCGTTCTCGATCAGCACGTTGCGCTGGGTGGGCGTGCCCTCGTCGTCGATGGTGAGCGAGCCGCGGCGGTCGCTGAGCGTGCCGTCGTCGACCACGGTGACGCCTGGCGAGGCAATCATGTCGCCCATCATGTGGCTGAACACCGAGGTCTTCTTGCGGTGGAAATCGCCTTCCAGGCCGTGGCCCACGGCTTCGTGCCACAGCACGCCCGACCAGCCGGCGCCCAGCACCACGGGCATCTCGCCCGCCGGCGTGTCGACCGACTCGAGATTGACCAGCGCCTGGCGGATCGCCTCGTCGGCCTCGCGCTTCCAGTTCTCCGGCTTGAAGATGTCGCCGTAGGCGGCGCGGCGGCCTTGCCCGGTGCCGCCGGCTTCCATGCGCGTGCCGTCGGCGCAGACGACGCTGATGTTCAGCCGCACCAGCGGGCGCACGTCGGCCGCGCGCCAGCCGCCGGCGCGGATGATCTCGACCACCTGCCACGATCCCGCCAGAGAGATCGAGACCTGCCGCGCCTTGGGTTCCTTGGTGCGCACATAGGCATCGATCTCTTCCAGCAGCGCGACCTTGCGGGCAAAGGGCTCGCCGTCGATCGGATTGTCGTCGGCATAGAGCAGGCGGTTGGTGCCGCGCGGCGATTCGTCCGATTTGGACGACCGGCCGGAACGTACCGCCTTGACCGTCGCGGCCGCGCGCTTCAGCGCCTGCTCGTCGAGCGCCGAGGCGTGCGCAAAGCCCGTCGAGTCGCCGGCCACGGCGCGCAGGCCGAAGCCCTGCGTGGTGTCGAAGGCGGCGCTCTTCAACTTGCCGTCGTCGAACGACAGGCTCTCGCTCTGGACATATTCCAGGAACAGTTCGCCGTCGTCGGTGCCGGCCAGCGCCTCGTCGACCATCTTCGACGTCTTGCGCTGGTCGAGCGCCCCCTTGCCGAAGAACAGGCCGTCGGCGGTGGCGAGGTGGTTGATGGATTTTCCGCTCATGAAAGCACCTTGTTCAAACAGCTGGCTGTCATCCTGAGCGCAGCGAAGGATCTATCGGCTCGACCGACGGCCCTGTCGCCATACTAGGTCCTTCGCTGCGCTCAGGACGACAAGATATCCTCAGACGACGAGGACGATCTTGCCAAAATGGGCATTGGCCTTCATGTGCGCAAGCGCCTCGGCGGCATGGGCCAGCGGGAAGGTCTTGTCGATCGGCAGGCTGAGCTTGCCCGCTTCGATGGCCGGCCACAGGTCGGCCCGGGCCGCCGTCACGATGTCGCGCACTTCCTCGGGGCTGCGGGTGCGGAAAGTGACGCCGATATAGTCGATGCGCTTCAGCGCGTGCAGGTCGAAGTTGAACTCGCCCTTCATGCCGCCGAGGCGTCCCACATTGACGATGCGGCCAAGGATGGCGGCGGCCTCCATGTTCTGGTTCATCGCGCCGCCAGACACCTGGTCGACGATCAGGTCGACGCCCTTGCCGCCGGTCGCTTCCTTGACCTTGTCCGGCCACTTGGGATCGCGCGTGTCCAGCGCGAGATCGCAGCCGAACTCCTTCAGCCGCGCCCGGCGACCGTCGTTGGTGGATGTGCCCATGACGATCGAGGCGCCCAGGAACTTGGCGATCTGCATGCCGAGCAGTCCGACGCCCGAACTGGCGCCCTGGATCAGCACCGATTCCGTCTTCTTGAGCCGGCCGGCGCCGACCAGGGCGTTGTGCATGGTCTGCACCGCCACCGGCATGCAGGCCGCCTGCTCGTAGCTCATGTTGTTGGCGGGGATCTTGTGGGCGCGGCCCCAATCGGCGACGGCGTATTCGGCGAAGCCGCCGGCGGCCGAGCTCATGACCCGGTCGCCGGGCTTGAAGCCCTTCACGTCGGCGCCGACCGCCTCGACCTCGCCGGCGCATTCCAGGCCGACGATGGTTCCCGGGCCGCCGACCCGGCCGTGGGCATGGCCGGACGCCACCGCGAGGTCGGCGCGGTTGAGCGACGCCGCCTTCACCTTGATCAGGATCTCGTTGGGCTTGGGCGAGGGCTTGGGCGCGTCGCGAACTTCGACGCCGTTTTCTCCGACAACTGCTGCCTTCATGGCGTATCTCCCTGGAACAGGGAGAACCAATAGCACGCCCCGCTAGGGCTGGAGCTTGCCCCTGACGTATTTCTTCACGATCGTTTCGTCGGGCGGGTAGTTGGCGGGCGCCACCGGCGTGATCTGCGCCTGGATGCATTTCCACGCACCGTCTTCGCGGACATAGGCGTCGGTGTACATCGTCATGCCCACGCTCTCGACGCCGTCCTTCACCCGGATGCTCTTGTTGGTCGAGCGCAGCAGCGCCGTCGGCCCGAACACATGGATCAGCTCGTCGCGATAGTCGAAGTAGGGGATGCGCTCGGGGTCGAAGCCGGTCGCCCAGTCCTTCAGATAGTCCGCCCGGCCGACGCGCCCACCCGTCGGCGTGATGCAGATGAAATCCTTGTGCAGGATGGCGTCGTGCGAGGGCACGTCGTTGGTGATGAAGTTATGGATGAACCTGGCGTTGAGCGCGCGCAGCTCTGCGGTCATGGCTGGCCTCCCTCGATGATATAACCATATAACTGGTTACTTCGGGAAGTCGAGTCAGATCTTGGCCGCCCGGCCCTGCCAATAGCGGTCGCGCAGCAGGCGCTTGTAGAGCTTGCCGGTGGGATGGCGCGGCAGCTCGGCCTCGAAATCCACGCTGCGCGGGCACTTGATGGCCGAGAGATGCTGCCGGCAGTAGGCGATCAGCTCCTCGGCCAGGGCAGGGCCGGCGTCGGCCATGTCGCGGGGCTGCACCACCGCCTTCACTTCCTCGCCGAAATCGTCGTTGGGCACGCCGAACACGGCGCAGTCCATGACCTTGGGATGGTTGATCAGCAGGTTCTCGCATTCTTGCGGGTAGATGTTGACGCCGCCGGCGATGATCATGAACGCCTTGCGGTCGGTCAGATGCAGGAAGCCGTCGGCATCGACGTAGCCTACGTCGCCCAGCGTGGTCCAGCCCTTGGGGTGACGCGACTCGGCCGTCTTCTTCGGATCGTTGTGGTATTCGAACGGCCGTCCCTCGGCGAAGTAGACCGTGCCGGCCTCGGCCGTAGGCAGTTCGTTGCCCTCGTCGTCGCAGATCTTCAGCTTGCCGACGATGGCGCGGCCGACGGTGCCCTTGTGCGCCATCCATTCCTGGGCGTTGCACATGGTGAGGCCATTGCCTTCGGTGCCGCCGTAATATTCCCAGACGATCGGGCCCCACCACTCGATCATGGCTTCCTTGGTCGGGATCGGGCAGGGCGCGGCGGCGTGGATAGCGCACCTGAGCGAGGACACGTCGTATTTCGCGCGCACCTCCTCGGGCAGTTTCAGGAATCGCACGAACATGGTCGGCACGACCTGGGTGTGGCTGGCCTTGTGCCGGGGGATCAGCTTCAGGAATTCTTCGGCGTCGAAGTTTTCCATGATCACCGAGGTCCCGCCCAGCCGCATAACGCTCATGTTGAAGCGCAGCGGAGCGGCATGATAGAGCGGCGCCGGCGACAGATAGATCGTGTCCTGGTCGATGCCGTAGAGCTTGCGGCTGATGGCGAGCAACGGATTGTCGTAGTCGATCGGCTGTGGCTCCAGGACCGGCATCACGCCCTTGGGCCGGCCGGTCGTGCCCGACGAGTAGAGCATGTCGTGTCCCGCCGTCTGGTCGGCGATCGGCGTCGCTGGAAAGCGCGCGACCATGTCCTCCCACGATTGATAGCCCGCGATGGTGCCGTCGACCATGTAACGGTTCCGGACTCCCGGCATGAGGGCGCCGAGTTCCGCCGCCTTGTCGGCGAGATACTTGGATGTGACGAACAGTTTGGCGCCGCAGTCGGTCACGATGTAGTCGACCTCGGCCGCCGTCAGCCGCGAGCTGATCGCGGTGTAGACCAGCCCGGAGCGCTGGGCGCCCCAGCAGATCTCGAAGAAGCGGGCATTGTTCTCCAGGAAAATGGCGATGTGGTCGCCGGCCTCGAGCCCCAGCGAGCGGAACAGTTGCGCGATGCGGTTGGATTGTTCGTCGAGCTGCCGATAGGTCACCGTCTCGCCGCTGCCGGCCATGACATAGGCCGGTTTGTCCGGATTCTTCCGGGCGTGGATGTAGGGATGCACTCTCGACTTCCTCCTGGCGGCGTTTCCTGGGCGGCGTTTCTTGGGCGGCAGCGCCATAAAACCGGACCAAGAAGGGCCCGGCAAGCGTTGACCCGGTTCCGCCCATCGGCTTTATTCCCGCTGCGCGACAGCGTGCCCCCGTGGCGGAATTGGTAGACGCGCCTGACTCAAAATCAGGTTTCTTCGGGAGTGTTGGTTCGAGTCCGACCGGGGGCACCATCGCGCGACGGCGTCAGGCCAGAGACAGTTCCCGGTATCCATCGGCGGCAACCGCGTCGCAGCGTTCGCGATAGGCGGGCGCGCTACCCGAATAGCGTGCGACGATGCGCTCGGTCTTGCCGTCGACGTTGCGGTTGATGCCGGTCATCCACGAATCGATCTCGTTGGAGAGCAGGCCTTCGCCCAGCTTGATCACGTGGTCGGTCCACGACTTCACACCCCGGGCGTTTGCCTCGAGCCGCGTCAGCCCGTGGTCGCGGGCGTGGCGCATCAGGCCCGAGACCCACTCGACGCTGTACTCGATCGAGCGCGGAATGTTGCCGAGCGCCGTGTGCGGGCCCATCAGCATCATCATGTTGGGGAAGTCCTCGACCAGGATGCCGAGATAGGTCTTGGGGCCGCCCTTCCACTTGTCCTTGAGGCGCAAGCCGTTCTCGCCGCGGATGTCGATGGCATCGAAGGCGCCGGTGATGGCGTCGAAGCCCGTGGCGTAGATGATGATGTCGAACGCGCGCTCCTTGTCCGACGTCTTGATGCCGGTTTCGGTGATGCGCTCGATCGGCGTTTCGTTGATGTCGACCAGTTCGACGTTGGGCTGATTGTAGACCTCGAAATATTTGGTCTCGAGCGGCACGCGGCGCGTGCCGAAGCCGTGGTTCCTGGGGATCAGCTTCTCGGCCGTCTTCTGGTCCTTGACGCGCTGGCGGATCTTGCGCGCCACGAAATCGCTGATCAGCGCGTTGGCCTTCCGGTCCATCAGAATGTCGCGGAAGTTGCCCTGCCAGATGCCGAAGCCGCGGTCGGCGTAGAGCTTCTCGAAATGCGCCTCGCGCTCGGCCTCCGTCACCTCGTGGGTGGCGCGCGGGTCGGGCGTGTGCAGGAAGCAGGCGAAGGTTTCCAGGCAGCGCTTGAAGATGTCGGGATAGCCCGCCCGGATTTCCTGCATCTCCTCCTTGGAGATCTTGTCGTTGTGCAGCGGCGCGCACCAGTTGGGCGTGCGCTGGAATACCGTGAGCTGTCCGGCGGTCTTGGCCACTTCCTGGATGGTCTGCACGCCGGTGGCGCCGGTGCCGATCACGGCGACCCGCTTGCCGGTGAAATCGACGCCCTCATGCGGCCAACGGGCCGTGTGGCAGGACCGGCCCTTGAAGCTCTCGACGCCCGGGATCTTGGGCATGGTCGGCGCGGAGAGGAGCCCGATCGCCGTGATCATGAAGCGCGACGTGAGCTTGCCGCCGTCTTCCAGTGTGGTCGTCCAGGTACGCGACGCCTCGTCCCAATGCGCGCTCTTCACCCGGCTCTTGAACTGGATGTCGCGGCGCAGGTCGAACTTGTCGGCGACGTGGTTCAGGTACTTCAGCGTCTCAGGCTGGGGCGAGAAATGCTCGGTCCAGTGCCACTCATCCAGCAGCTCCTGGGAGAAGGAATAGCCGTAGGAGTAGCTCTCGGAATCGAAGCGCGCGCCGGGATAGCGGTTCCAGTACCAGGTGCCGCCGACCCCGGTGCCGGCCTCGAGCACCCGGATCCTCATCCCGAGCTCGCGCAGGCGGTAGAGCTGATAGAGACCCGAGATGCCCGCGCCGATGACGATGGCGTCGTAGTCGAGGGATTGGGCTTTGTGCGAGGCGGCCATTTGCTGTCGCTCCTGATGGTGCCCAAAAATCGGGCTCTGTTCGCATCGGGTCAACCTTGGCGAAGGGGCGTTGACCGCCCTGCGAGAGTCTCGCCCTTTGCCGCCTCGGCGCTGTTTGTCTCAACTTGGTGTGACATCTTTGGGTGTGACACTACCAGCCGAGATCGCGGCGCAGGCGTGCCACGGTCTCGAGATGGCGCTCGTGGTCGCCGGCGAAGCGTAGCACCAGGTGGCTGGCGCCGGCATCGGCGTAGTCCTTCATCCACGCTGCCGCACCGGCGGCCGGACCGGCATAGCTCATCTGCCTTTGGCGGATCACGCGGGCGGGCTGGCCGTAGTAGTGTTCGAGGTAGGCGTTGAGCCTGGCGTCGGCGCCGGCTGCGTCGTCGTCGATCGCCAGGGTCAGGTATATGGCGCCCGTCAGCGCATCCGGATTGCGTCCGGCAGCGCGCGCCGCCTGCTTCACGTCGGCCCATTGCGGCGCATACTCGGTCACCTCAGGCGAATTGGGGAACCAGCCGTCGTACAGCCGGCCGATCCGTTCGCGCGATGCCGGCACCGCACCGGCGACCCAGATCGGTGGCCCGCCTGGCCGATGCGGCGTCGGGCCGAGCACGCTCGAGGTGACCTTCCAGCGTCCCTCCCAGTTGACGGGCTTGCCGGTCCAAAGCGCGCGGCAGAGCGCCAGACCTTCGACCATCCGGCCGACACGCTTGTCGAACGTCACGCCCGCGGCCTCGAACTCGGCGCGGATGTTCGGCAGGTCGGCGGCGATGCCGACGCCCAGGATCACCCGGCCCTCGGCGATGCGGTCGAGCGTCGCCACCTGCTGGGCAAGCACGACGGGGTTGCGCAAGGCGGGCAGCAGCACCGCGGTGCCGAGTTCGACCCTGCGTGTCCTGGCCGCGACCGCGGCGAGCAGGGTGAGGGGATCGTGCCTCGGTCGGGCGAGGAGCGAGTCGCCGACCCAGACCGAATCGAAGCCCAGCGCCTCGGCGCGTTCGGCCAGCGCCAGCAGGGAGGCGGTCTCGGGCTGTCCCTCCATGACCCGCTCGCGGGTCGGCAGCAGGTATCCCAATCGCGGCATCGGCGCTTCCTTTCGTTTCGCAACCTTCGGCGCCGACGGACGTTGGCTACGCTTCATGCGCACAATAGAAATCGTCCACCGCACCCGCTACGACTATGCCGAGCCGGTGACCCTGGGGGAATATCGCCTGATGTTCCGCCCGCGCGACAGCCATGACCTCCGGCTGTTGCACACCGACCTTGCGATCTCGCCGGCGGGCAGCATCCGATGGGTCCACGACGTGTTCGGCAACTCGATCGCCATCGCCGCCTTTGCCGAAGCCGCCCAGGTCCTGGAGTTCGTGAGCACGATCCGGCTCGAACATTACGGGACGCCTCCTGAGTTGGCGTCGATCGAGCCCTATGCCGCCAAGCTGCCGTTCAGCTACCCGGCCGATGAAGCACCCGATCTCGCTCGTTACATCGAGCGCCAGTATCCCGATCCGGATGCCGCCCTCAGCCTGTGGACCAAGGACATTCTAGAGAGTGAGGGCGGGGACACTTTCGCCACGCTCAGCCGGATGTGCGGTGTGATCCATGAGACCTTCGGCTACAACCAGCGCTTCGAGCCCGGTACACAGCCGCCGGCCGCCACATTGGAGCAGCGCAGCGGCACATGCCGTGATTTCGCGCTGCTGATGATGGAAGGCGCGCGCTCATTGGGACTCGCCGCGCGCTTTGTCACCGGCTACCTCTACGATCCGGCGCTCGATCGCGCGCCCGGCGCGGAGTCCAAGCCCGCCTATCCGCATGCCTGGATGGAGGTCTATCTGCCCGGCGCTGGCTGGATGGAGTTCGATCCGACCAACGGGATCGTCGGAACCGATCGCCTCATCCGCGTTGCCGTCGCCCGCGACTCCGAGCAGGCGATGCCGATCAAGGGCTCGTTTGTCGGGCCGACCGGTGCGTGCGTGAGTACCATCGTCGACGTGCAGGTGCGCACGCACGGCGACGTCGGGCGTGAGCCGAATCCACCTTGACCCCTCGGATATCGACTGTAAGAGTCGAGTCTGGTGGTTCCCGAAAGGGATCAAAAGGGAACGCGGTGCGTACGCTTCGGCGCATTACTCCGCGGCTGTCCCCGCAACTGTGAGCGGCGAGCTTGCGACCGAGAATACCACTGGGAACCCTCGGGTTTCTGGGAAGGTGGTCGAAGGCATTGACCCGTGAGCCAGGAGACCTGCCGCCAGCCGTTGTCACGCGCGAACGCATTGGGCGGGGTGTCCTGATGTAGACTCCAACCGGACTCCCTCCGCGTCCAGCGGCATGGTGTCCGTTGGCTACAGTTCGCAGTGACGTGTGACGGTCGCTGCGAGTTTTCCTCTTGTCGCTTCTTCCTCGTGATCCCGCCGGACACCGGCGTGAGATCGATCCCTTGGCGCTTTACGCCTCGGCGATCGACACCTCCGACTACGTCGCCCAGGTGGCGCCGCTGGTCCGCCGCAGTGTGCCCGTGATCGGCGATCTGCTCGACGTCGGCGCTGGGGGCGGCCAACTCGGTCACGCGCTGCGCGACCCGGCGGGCCGATGGGCCGCGATCGAACCGTCGCCCAGCATGCGACGGCGACTTTCCGCGCTCGATCATCCGCCGCAGCTCGTGGCGGCCGGCTGGCATGAAGCCGGCGTGCCGCCCGAACGCCACGATACCGTGCTGGCGGCAACCATGCCCGCGACCATGGACGAACCCGAGGCATTCCTGGCGCGCTGCCGGAGCTGGACCAGGCGGACGGTCGTCTGGGTCGTGCCAGCGCACGCCGGGCCGCGCGGGCTGTGCTTTGCCGGATGCCTTCCCCTCGAATGGCACGGCGAAGATGAAACGCCCGGCGTCGATATCGTCCTTCGTGGCCTGTCGCCGTCGTCGATGCCGCGGCACGTTTCGTTCGCCGACTGGACATTCACCGGCATCGTTCCCGATCTCGACGAACTCGCCGCTTATCTGGCCGATCGCCTCGGATGGTCTGCTGCCGATGATCGTCGCGCTCGAATGCGCGCGCATCTCGTCTCCAAGGCGAAGCGCGAAGCGGCCGGGTACCGCCTCGAAATTCCTAGAAAATCTGCCGTTCTTGTGTGGGGGAAGTCATGAGCAAGATGCATTCACATCTTACTGCCGCGAAAGCTGTCCTGACCGCCGCGGTGATCGGTCTTCCCTCGGCCTACGCACAGGACCCCCAGTCCGCTCAAGATCCACAGCCCGGGCGAACTCCCCAGACTCATATTCTGCCTGAAGGGTTCATCACCGCGACCGGCCGGCCCGAACCGGTCAATCGAATCGCCGGTACGGTGCAGATCATCCACCAGGACAGGATCGAGAAGTCGACGGCGCGATCAGTTGCGGATCTTCTGGCGGAAAACGCCGTGGGCTTCATGAGCGAATGGACGCCGGGGCAGACGTCGATCAACATCCGAGGTGCCGCGACCGAAGGGCAGGGCCGGGATTTCAGGAGCCAGGTCCTGGTGTTGATCAACAGCCATCGCGCCGGCACCGCCAACGTCGCCAAGTTGTCGACTGCCGACATCCAGCGGATCGAAATTGTCCGCGGCCCGTCATCGGTCGTCTACGGCAGCCAGAACATGGGCGGCGTGATCAATATCATCCTGAAGACCGGCCGCACCGCTCCCGGAAACCTCGTCGAAGCCAGCGTCGGTTCGTGGAACCTCTTTCAAGGCATGGTGCAGAGCGGCGGAGTGGTCGACGGATTCGATTACTACCTCGGCCTCTCCGGCAGCACGCGCGACAACTACCAGGTCGGCGGCGGCCAGATCGAGGCGAACACCGGCTGGACGCGAAAGGGCGGCACAGCTGCTTTCGGCTACCAGTTCGACGCCGATAATCGTGTCGACATGACCGTGCGTACCGACGGTATTTACAACGCGGGTTTCCGCGGATCGAGCGCCAACACCTTCGCTTTCGACACGCGCTACAATCAATCGGTCGACCTCAGCTACAACGGCAAGATCGGCAATCGCGGCAACGTCTACTGGCAGGGCTACTACGTCCAGGATGTCGATGACCTCAACAATCCGTCGCCTCTGAGTGCATTGAACGCCGTCGCCGCCCGGACAACCGTCGACCACAACAGACGGACGCTCGACATCATCGGCTCGCGCTTCCAGCCGAGCTTCAACGTCTGGGAGGGCAACCAGCTGCTGCTCGGCCTCGACTGGGAGAGAAGCTGGCTGCTGTCGAACCGCAACCGCCAGGGCGGCCGGTCGGTGACCCAGCTTTCGCCGCAGGACAATAACCAGACGGAGAACGTCTGGGCCTTCTACCTGGAAGATTCGCAGAGCCTGCTCGACAACAAGATGGTCGTGCGCGGCGGCGTGCGGCAGACCATGGGAACAACGTCGCTCGACTGGACGCCCTTCGCCACCACGCTGGTCTCAGGCACCAACAACTACACGGCCACGACCTATTCGACCGGCGCCACCTATGCCTTCACGGACTGGATGACTGGCCGCATTGCTGCGGCGAGCGGATTCCGCGCCCCGACAGCGACCGAACTCGGCGCCAACTTCACGACGACACCGATCGGCACCACCATCTTCGGCAATCCCGGCCTTTCACCGGAGAGGAGCCAACAGTTCGAGGCCGGCGCCACCTTCAACTGGCTCGGCGGTCGCTTCGACGCGGTGGTCTTCCAGAACACCATCGCCAGCCGGATCGCGCCCATCACCATTTCCTCGGTTGGCGGCAGGATCTCGCAACTCCAGGTGAACAATCCCGGCAACATCGTGGTGCAGGGCGTCGAATACCAGGCCGAAGCCGACATGATGCAGACGCTCAAGCTTTCTGCAAAGGATTCGTGGAACTGGAAGGTGTTCGGCAACGGCTACTACAATTTCAAGATGATCGACTACGGCGCCCAGGTCGGCGCCAACAGCTACATGGCCACCCGCATCAACCAGTACGGCATGGATATCGGAACATTGTTCGGCCAGAGCAATGTCGAAATGCCTTGGAGTTTCCAGCTGCTGGGAATCCTGCGTGGGCCGATGTGGTACAATACCGAGGAGAGCCTCTCGCCGGTGTTCTTTCCCGGACAGATTCGCAATACGACGGTCTACCAGAAGGATCCGTTCTGGATCTGGAAGGCACGTGCCGAACTCGAGGTTCTGAAAGGCGTCAAGATGTTCGCGGCCATCAACAACATCTTCGACGTCAACGCTCATCCACTGTTCATTGCCACGGATCAGAATCCGTGCCGCGCCAACCTGGCGAACCAGAATGGCGCCTGCGGAAACTCGATGATGGGCCGCGAGTTCATCATCGGGGCGCAGTTCCGGTTCTGATGCGGAGACTCTTCCTGGCCGCCATCGCGGCGGGGTGCCTGTCGGGTCCGGCACACGCCGGGCCGGTGACGGTTCACGATGCTTTCGGTCGCACGGTGACGTTGCCGGCGCCGCCACAGCGCATCGTGACGATCTTCGCTTCCAACACGGAGATGGTGGCGGCCCTCGGCCTGGCCGATCGCATCGTCGGTATCGAGGCCTATACGCGCTTTCCTCCCGAGGTGCTGGGCAAGCCCCTGGTCGGCGGACGGTTGGGTTTCTCGGTCGACGCCGTGGTCGCGGAAAAGCCCGACCTCGTCGTTGTCACGCCGGCGCGGCAGGCGGCCAACCAGCTCGTCGATCCGATGGAGCGACTCGGCATCCCGATCGTCGTCCTGTTGCATCGGAGCGTGGCGGAGGTCCTCGACAACATCCGCCTGCTGGGACGCCTTGGCGGCGTTGCCGAACGAGGCGAGGAATTGGCGGCGCGACTGCAGTCGCGCCTGGATCGCATCAAGCAGCGCGTCGCGGGGCTCGCGAAGCCCAGCACCATCATGATCACCGGCCGGTTGGGCAACGGGCTGCTGCTGATCGCGCGGCCCGGAACCTATACCGGAGATGCCATCGTGCGAGCCGGCGGCCGTTTTGGCTTGGAGAGTGGCGCCATCGCCCAGGTCTCGCCCGAGGCGATCCTCAACGCCGACCCCGATGTGTTGCTCTTTGCCGGCAGCGACAAGGACCTCAAGGAGCTGATCGCCCGGCCGGGCTGGAAGGACATGCGCGCAGTCAAGGACAAGCGCGCGCACGCCGTTGTCCGCGCCGAACTGCTGATTCCGGGTCCGCGCACGATCGACGGCATCGAGCGCCTGGCCGAGATCTTCCATCCGCAGGCCGCCAAGCGATGAGAGGGTCGGTGCACACCTGGCTGGCATTGGGGTTGGCGCTCGTTCTGGCCATCGTGGTCGGTGCCTGCGCCGGCCATGATTGGGCGACTCCCGCCGACCTGTGGCGGGCTGTGGCCGGCGATCAGGCGTTGCGCAGCCGGCTGCTGGTCGAGTGGCGCATCCCGCGCGTGCTTGCCGCGGCGCTTGTCGGGGCCTTGCTCGGTCTCGGCGGGGTCGTCTTCCAGGGCGTGTTCCGAAATCCGCTGGCGGAACCCTACCTGTTGGGGTCGGCCGGTGGCGCCGCGCTTGGCGCCACCGTGGCCTTGCTGGTGCCGCTGGCGATGCCGCAGTCCATCCTGCTGCCGCTGTTGGCGTTCGCGGGGGCATGGGGCGCCACCGTCCTCGTCATCGGCATCAGCCGCGTGTCGGGCGCCGTCGATGCCGCCGGCATGCTGCTGGCCGGCGTTGCCGTGGCGGCGATCCTGGGTGCCTTGCGTTCGTTCCTGATGCTGGCGCTGTCGGACGAGACCGTCAGTCTGCAGATCGTGCTGAGCTGGGTGTTGGGCGGCGTGCAGACGCCTACCTGGCCGGTGCTCGGCCTGCTCGCCCTGATCTCGGCCGGTTGCCTCGGTCTCACGCTGCTGCTCGCCGGCCGACTGGACGTGCTCGGGCTCGGCGAGACCATGGCCGTCGCTTTCGGCCTCAACGTCACGCGCTTCATCGCCATCGCCGTGCTGGCGGGCTCGGTGGTGGTGGCAGCCGCCGTGGCGTTCGGTGGCCTGGTGGCGTTCGTCGGCCTGGCGGCCCCGCACATCGCGCGCTGGATGGTCGGGCCATTGCACCGACCCTTGCTGCCGGCGACGGCGCTGGTCGGCGCCATCATCGTCACGCTGGCCGATGCCATCGCCCGCGCGGCCTTACCTCCGGCGGAAATCCCGCTCGGCCTCGTTACCGCCGTCGCCGGCGGCCCATTCTTCATCATGCTACTCGCCCGCAGGCTGCGCACATGACGAACCTGGCAGCCGACAATCTGGTCGTGAAGCGCGGCAGTGCGACGTTGCTCGACGATCTGTCGCTTTCGCTCAGTGCCACGGGCTCGGTGGCGATCATCGGTCCGAACGGTGCCGGCAAGTCGACTCTCCTGAAAGTGCTGGCGGGGATCGAGAAGCCGTCGTCCGGAACGGTGCGCGTGGGCGACCGCGATCTCGCTTCGCTGTCGAGCACGTCGCGCGCGCGAACCATCGGGTTTCTGCCGCAGTATTTCGATCCGCATTGGGATCTCACGGTCCAGGAGCTCGTCCGGCTGGGTGCCGAGCGCAGCGACCATCTGACCGTCGATGCGGTCGACAAGGTGATCGACACGTTCGAGCTCGGCGGACTGGGCCGGCGACGCTGGTCGACGCTGTCAGGCGGCGAGCGCGCACGGGTGCTGCTGGCTGCGGTGCTGGTGGTCGATCCGCCGGTGTTGCTGGCCGACGAGCCAGCCGCCAGCCTCGATATCCGCCATCGCCTCGACGTGATCGAGACCTTGACGCGCCGTGGCACCGACCGGCTTTCGGTCGTCGTGGTGCACGATCTCGATCTCGCGTTCCGCTTCTTCCAGCGCGTGATCGTGATGGATCGCGGCCGCATCGCCATCGATGCGCCGGCTGACTCCCTGATAGAGGATCGCCGGCTCGACACCGTCTTCAAGGTCCGCTTCGAACGCCTCAAGACCCCGGATGGGCCGCTGCTGCGGGCGATGAAGGACCGACCTTAGGCGAGTGCCGCTCCGAGACGGACAAACTCGCTGTCGCCGGCAGGGAGTCCGAAGCGCAGCCATTGAGGTTCGTGGGCGAAGCGGCGCACATGAATGCCCTGGCGTCCCAGCTTTTCGACCAGTCGTCCGGCATCTGGATGGCAGGCCAGGCAGAACAACGGCGTGCCGCCCAGGATCGTGAAGCCTGACGAGACGAGGAGCGCTTCGAGCCTCCGCCGGTCAGCGGCAAGGCGCACAGTCGCCGCCTGTAGCCAGGCTGGGTCGGCCAACGCGCGACGGCCGATCTCGAGCGCCGGGCCTGAAACTGCCCATGGACCCAGTTCATCGCGGATTCGATCGGCAATGCGCTTTTCTGCAATGGCGAAACCCAGTCGCACGCCGGCCAGGCCGTAGGCCTTGCCGAACGAGCGCAGGACGACGGTGCTGGCCGGTAGATCTGCGGCAAGACTGGCCTCCCGGGGGAGCAGATCGACGAACGCTTCATCGACGATCAGCAGCCCACGATCCTGGCGCAACATCTCCGGCGACAAGAGCTTGCCCGTGGGATTGTTCGGGTTGACGACGATGGTGACGTCGGCCCGTTCGAAATCGGACACGATGGCAACGTCATGGCCTTGCCGGGTCCAGCAATGCGCATGCTCCTCGTAGGTGGGCCCCAGCACGGCGACGCGGGATCTGGCGACAAGGCGCGGCAGAAGCTGGATGAGGGCCTGGGTGCCGGGCGCCGCAACAATTGTCTCCGGATCGCGCACGCCATATCGGACAGCGGCCGCGCCGAGCAATGCCCGTTCCTGCTGGCGCGTGGGCAAACGCGACCAGGTTTCCGTCGCCAAGTCGATGACCGGATAGGGCACGGGATTGATGCCGGTCGAGAGGTCAATCCAGGGCTCGGGCGCTTCCGGAAAGCGCCGCCGGATGGCGCCGAGATCACCGCCATGTGCCAGCGGTTCCGCCGTCCCGGTTGCCGTGATAGGCAAAACCCCCATGTTCGCCGCCCTTGCCCTCATTGCCGTCGCGACCGAAGCGGCCGCCGGGTATCCGGACGGCATCTATCGCCGGATCGGCCATCCCGTCACCTGGATCGGCGCGCTCATAACATGGTGCGATCAAGCGTGGAATTCCGAGACACTCTCCCACGATGAACGGCGCTGGCGCGGCATCTATACGCTCGCGTTGCTGCTGGCCGTCGGCATCCTGACGGGTCTGGCGATCACCGCCCTCCTCGATGAACTCTTTCACGATCTCGTGGCGTTGCTGCTGTGCGGCGTGATCGCCAGTTCGATGCTGGCGCAACGCAGCCTCTACACGCACGTCGGTGCCGTCGCCTCGGCGCTGGAAACCGATGGGATCGAGGCCGGCCGGCGGGCTGTATCGATGATCGTCGGCCGCGACACGCGTGCGCTCGACGAGGCGGCCGTCAGCCGTGCGGCGATCGAAAGCCTGGCCGAGAATTTTTCCGACGGTGTGGTGGCGCCGCTTTTCTGGATGGTCGTGGCCGGGCTGCCCGGCGCCATCGCCTACAAGGCCGTCAACACCGCCGACAGCATGATCGGCCACAAAACCCCGCGCCATCTCGCCTTCGGCTGGGCCTCGGCCCGCTTCGACGATCTCGTCAACCTGCCGGCATCGCGGCTCTCGGCCTTCTGGCTCGTGCTGGCAGCCGCCCTGTCACCGGGCCTGTCGGCCTCTCGGGCGATCGAAGTGCTGTTCCGCGATGCCGGCCATCACCGTTCGCCCAATGCCGGCTGGCCCGAGGCTGCGATGGCCGGGGCGCTCGGGATTCGTCTTTCCGGTCCGCGCATCTACGACGGCGTCGAAGTTGCCGAGCGCTGGGTGGGTGAGGGGCGGAGCGAATTGACTGCCCACGATATCCGCGCGGCGCTTGACCTTTATCGCGCCGCCTGCGGCCTGCAGATCGCAGCCCTTGTCGTCCTCGTGACGATCAGTCTGATGTTCTGAATTTGGGTTCGCGGGCGAGCTCGAGCAGCCGATCGCAGTCCAGGTACTTTTCAATATGGTCGGCGAGGCGATCCAGGGTCGCATCGACATCGGCTTCGTAGTCCAGCGCCGAGCCGTCGATGCCGATCCTCCGCAGCCAGTGTCGCCGCTGCCGGTCGTCCGCCAGCAGACCGTGGATATAGCAGCCGGCAATCGTGCCGCTGTCGTTCGCCGCGCCGTCGTGCTTGCCGTTGGCGAGGCGCAGCAGCGGGCGAAGGCTGCCGGTGGTCCGGCCGATATGCATCTCGTAGCCCTTGAACGGTACCGAGTCCTGAACGGTCTCGCCGGTGGTCTCGACCAGCACCTTGTCGCCACCCAGCACGGTATCGACCTCGAGCAGGCCTAGTCCCTCCACGCTGCCGACGGGGCCCTCGATGCCGTCGGGATCGGAAATCCGCCGGCCCAGCATCTGATAGCCGCCACAGATGCCCAGGACATGCCCGCCTCGGCGAATGTGCGCCTTGAGATCGATGTCCCATCCTGCCGATCTCAGGGCAGAGAGATCGGCGATCGTGGCCTTCGACCCCGGCAGGATGACCAGCGCGGCATCGCCGGGGATCGGTTCGCCTGGCCGGAGAAATACCAGGTCGACGTTCTTCTCGAGGCGCAGCGGATCGAAGTCGTCGAAGTTGGCGATGCGGGGAAAGGCCAGCACCACGACGCGCGGCCGGTCGTCGCCGCCTGCATTGCGGCCGGGCAGTCCGAGCGCGTCTTCGGCGGGCAACCGATGTGCATCGTCAAAGAACGGCACGAGGCCCAGAGACTGCCAGCCAGTGCGCTGGGCAACCATCTTCATGCCGTCGGCAAACAGCGAGGGATCGCCGCGGAATCTGTTCACGATGAAGCCCACGATCATGGCGTTGTCGGCGGGATCGATCACGACTTGAGTGCCGACGAGGCTCGCGATCACGCCGCCGCGGTCGATGTCGCCCACCAGCACGACGGGAACGTCGGCCGCGCGCGAGAATCCCATGTTGGCGATGTCGGCGGTGCGCAGGTTCACCTCCGAGGCCGAGCCCGCGCCTTCGACCAGGACGAGATCCGCCTCGTCGGCGAGCCGGCGGAAGCTGTCGAGCACGGCGCCGAGCAGCTTCGGCTTCATTCCCTGGTATTCCCGCGCGCGGGCATTGCCGACGACGCGGCCCTGGACCACGACCTGCGAACCGACCTCGCTCTGGGGTTTCAGCAGCACGGGATTCATGTGAACGCTGGGCGCCACCCGAGCGGCGCGCGCCTGCAACGCCTGGGCGCGGCCGATCTCGCCGCCGTCAGGGGTGACGGCGGCATTGTTCGACATGTTCTGCGGCTTGAATGGCCGGACCCGGAGCCCGCGGCGCGTGAAGGCGCGGGCGAGCGCGGCGACAAGCAGCGACTTGCCGACGTCCGAACCGGTGCCCTGGATCATGATGGCCTTGGCTGCCTTCCGAGCGGCCATCAGAATTCGATGCCTTCCTGCGCCTTCACGCCCGACGCGAAGTGATGCTTCACGAGGGTCATCTCGGTCACCAGATCGGCTGCCTCGATCAGCTCGAGCTTGGCGTTGCGGCCGGTGACGACGACGTGCAGGTCGGATCGGCGCGCCTTGAGGGCGGTGGTCACCTCGCCGATGTCGAGATGGTCGTAACGCAAGGCGATGTTGAGTTCGTCAAGCACGACCAGACGGATCGACGGGTCGGCCATCAGTTCCAGAGTTTTGGCCCAGGCGCGCCGGGCAGCCTCGATGTCGCGGTTGCGGTCCTGGGTCTCCCAGGTGAAGCCTTCGCCCAGCGTGTGCCACTGAACCTGGTCGCCGAACCGCTCGATCGCGGTGCGCTCGCCCGACTGCCAGGCGCCCTTGCCGAATTGCACGACGCCGCAGCGAAAGCCACGTCCGACGGCTCGTAGCAGCAGGCCGAACGCCGCCGTGGATTTGCCCTTGCCCTTGCCCGTGTGGACGATGAGCAGGCCTTTTTCGACAGTCTTGCCGGCCACCTCGGCGTCCTGGATAGCCTTGCGATTGGCCATCTTGGCCTTGTGACGCGCGTCGTCTTCTGGGATGGCGGGCATGGGCTTTTGCCTTCCGGATTGGGGGGCGCAGAATGGTCGGCAAAGGCCTTGTCAGCAAGGCGGAGGGCCCCTATCAATCAGGCGACGGTGCCCCTCGCGGGGCTCAAAAGGGAACGCGGCACGGGGTCCAGACCCCGCTCCGCGGCTGCCCCCGCAACTGTAGTCGGCGAGCCAACGGCCAAGACACCACTGGGAAACCGGGAAGGGGGCCTGCGGCGAAGATCCGAGAGCCAGGAGACCTGCCGTCATATGTTACATTCAGCTGCCGGTGGGGCAGCCAAGGAGAGTTGATATGGCCAACACGACTGCAGCCGTCGTCAGGACGACCGAACGAAGCGAAGCCCGGAAAGCAGCCGGCATCGCCCTGATCCTGGGACTGGGCCTGGTCTTCCTGACCGGCTTTGCCTATCCCGAGGTCATTCACAACGCCGCCCACGATACGCGTCACAGCCTCAGCTTTCCCTGCCACTGACGCGGCGACAATGCTTACCCGGATTCTGTCGGTCGGCCTTCTGGCCGGGCTTCTGGCTGGGCTGCTGATTGCAGCCGTGCAGCAGGTCACGACGACGCCACTCATTCTCGCGGCCGAGACCTACGAGAAGCCGGCCGAGGTTTCGGCAACCCCCAAGCCGCACAGCCATCAAGGCGCCGAGGCTCACCAGCACAGCGAGGGCTGGAAGCCCGCCGATGGCATGCCGCGCTTCTTCTTCACCGCCATCACGACAATAGCGACCGCTGTGGGCGTCGCGTTCGTGCTGATGGCCGTCATGGTCTTCGCCGGCGTCCCGATCGACGAACGCCAGGCGCTCGCTTGGGCGATCGCGGGCTTCGTCGCCTGCGGACTGGCCCCTGCCGCCGGCCTTGCGCCGGAATTGCCGGGCGCCGCCGCCGGAGGCGTGGTCGCCCGCCAGCTTTGGTGGGTCGGCACGGCCCTTGCCACGGCCGTGGCGCTGTGGGGTTTCCTGCGGACCGGTCATTCTCTCTTGGTGCGTCTGGGCGCCGTCGTCCTGTTGCTGGCGCCGCACGTCATCGGGGCGCCGCATCCGCACGAATTCGAGAGCAAGGTACCGGCCGAGATCGCCGCGCAGTTCACGGCGCTTTCGCTGGTCCTGCAGGCGCTGTTGTGGGCCTTCGTCGGGATCGGTGTTGGCCGGCTGTGGCCGAAATTTGCGCCAAAGCCGGCGAACTGAACTGAATCCTGCCGGCCTGGAGTTTGTCTGAATGGATGAAGCGCCCGTGACCATCTTCGTCTGCGTCTCATGCCGGCGGAGCCTTGGCGATGCCGAGGAGTCGTTTGACCAGCCCGGCCGCGGCCTGGTCGACACGCTGCAGGCACGTTTGCGGGACCGCGGACAGGCGGGTGTCACCGTGACGCCGGTCGATTGCCTGGCCGTGTGCAAGCGCCCCTGCACCGTTGCTTTGGCGGGCGCCGACAAATGGACCTATCTGATCGGCGATCTCGACCCAGACTCGCACGCCGAGGAGATCGTCTCGGCGGCCTTGAGTTTCGCCGCCTCGGAGAACGGCATCGTTCCCTGGCGGGAACGGCCGGCTTCCTTCCGCAAGGGCGTGATTGCCCGGGTTCCTCCCATTTCCGTCTCAGAGGCTGTTGACCCATGACGTCGCTCGCCAAAGTTCCCTGCACGATCATCACCGGCTTTCTCGGCGCCGGCAAAACCACATTGGTCCGTCATGTCCTCGAGAATGCCGGTGGCCGCCGCCTCGCCGTGATCGTCAATGAATTCGGCGACGTCGGCATCGACGGCGACATCCTGAAGAGTTGCGGCATCGAGAGCTGCACCGAGGACAGCATCGTCGAGCTGTCGAATGGCTGCATCTGCTGCACCGTCGCCGACGATTTCGTGCCGGCGCTGAAGAGCCTGCTCGATCGCCCGAATCCTCCCGAGCACATCGTCATCGAGACCTCGGGCCTCGCGCTGCCCAAGCCGCTGGTCAAGGCCTTCAACTGGCCCGAGATCGCCTCGCGCGTCACCGTCGATGGCGTGGTGGCCGTCGTCGATGGCGCCGCCGTGGCCGCGGGCCGCTTCGCCGACGATCCCGAGGCGGTCGCGCGCCAGCGCGCCGAGGATGATTCGCTCGATCACGACAATCCCCTGGAGGAAGTCTACGAGGACCAGCTCCTGTGTGCCGACCTCGTCGTTCTGAACAAGGCCGACCTGATGTCGGCGGCCGAGCTCAAGTCGGTGACCGGCGAGATCGGCAAGACGCTGCCCAAGGCGGTGAAGGTCGTGGAAGTCCAGAATGGCAAGGTATCGGTGTCCGTCTTGCTTGGACTCGGCGCTGCCGCTGAAGCGGATCTCGAAAGCCGGCCCTCGCATCACGACCTCGAAGGCGAGCACGACCACGAAGACTTCGACACGTTCGTCGTCGAGGTGCCGTCTTTCGCCTCGCCGCAGGAACTCGTCGACCGTATCGCCAAGGCCACCGGCACGCACGACATCCTGCGCGTAAAAGGTTTCGTCGAGATCGCGGGCAAGCCGATGCGCCTCCTGGTGCAGGGCGTGGGTGCGCGCATCCAGCATCAGTTCGACCGGGCGTGGCGGTCCGGCGAGCTGCGGCAGGGCCGCCTGGTGGTGATCGGCGAAAAGGGCTTCGACAAGGAAGCCATTCGCATCGCTATCGCGGGCTAGGCTGGCATGCACGTCCTGGCGACACAGCTTGCGACCTTGGACGAGGCCGATGCCGCCGTCGACCTAGGCCAGTCGCCGGCCGATGTCGCCGTGCTCTCGTTCTCGGACAGCGATCTCTCGGCCCTTGCCGCCGCCTGGCAACAGGATGCCGACAGATTGCCGACGCTGCGCCTCGCCAGCCTGAAGAAACTGCGCCACCCGATGTCGGTCGATCTCTATGTCGAGCGCGTCGTGGCCCATGCCCGTGCCGTCATCGTCCGCGGCCTGGGCGGACTCGACTACTGGCGTTACGGCTTCGAGCGCATCGGCGACATCGCCCGCGACAATGGCGTGCTGTTCGCGGCCCTCCCTGGCGACGATCGCGCCGATCCGCGGCTGGTGTCCGTCTCGACGCTCCAGGCCGAACCGCTGGCGCAGCTCGAACAGTTCTTCCGGGAGGGCGGCACGGAAAATCTTCGCCAGGCATTGCACTATGTCGGGTCGCTGCTCGGAGGCGGCAATGACTGGACGCCACCGGCGCCGGTCGGTCCGATTGCGGGGTTCACGCTCGATCGCCGCACCGTGCCGGTCCTGGAGCTTTGCCAGGTGCAGGACTCTAGACCATCCGCCCTGGTCGTCTTCTATCGTTCCAACCTGATGGCCGCCGACATCGAGCCGATCGCAGCACTCCTCGAAGCGCTGGACCGTGAAGGATTGGCGCCGCTCGCCCTCGCCGTGAACAGCCTGAAGGATCCCGCCGTCGAGGCGGAACTCGGGCGGCTGATCGAGACGCGCAAGCCGGCCGTCATTCTCAACACGACCGCCTTCTCGGCGCGGCGCGAGGACGATTCGACGGTGCTCGATGCCGCCGACGTGCCGGTGCTGCAGGTCGTGCTGTCGGGCAGTACGCGCGAGGGTTGGGCCACGTCGCCGCGCGGCCTGTCGCCGGCCGACCTCGCCATGAATGTGGTCCTGCCCGAACTCGATGGCCGCCTGCTGACGCGGGCGATCTCGTTCAAGGCCGAGACGCCGGCCGATCCCCGGATCGAGTTCGGCAGCGTCCGCCACGCGCCCGATCTGGATCGTACCGACTACGTCGCCCGGCTGGCCGCGTCATGGGCGCGCCTCGCGCGCGCTTCTCGTGCGGCGCGGCGCGTGGCGCTGGTCCTGTCGGACTACCCCGCGCGCGGCGGCCGCACCGGCTACGCCGTCGGGCTCGACACGTCGGCGAGTGCCGCGGAAATCCTGCGTCTGTTGCGGGCCGAAGGCTACGAAACCGGCGCATCGGAACGGCGTACGGCGGACATCGAGCGGTTCCTGCTCGACCAGTCGGAGCGCGTGACGATTCCGCTAAATGTCTATCGGACCTGGCTCGCGGCCCTGCCGGAGGGCCTGCAGCGCGCGATCGACGAGAGCTGGGGCGATGCCGGCAGCGATCCTGCCATCGTGGGTGAGGCGTTCGAGCTGCCTGTCCTGCGCTGCGGCCATGTGCTGGTCCTGCTGCAGCCTGATCGCGGCCTCGCCCAGGATCGCAAGGCGGGCTACCACGACATGTCCTGCCCGCCGCGTCACGCCTATGTCGCGATGTATGCGTGGTTGCGCGAGGCGGAGAAGATCGACGCGCTTGTCCATCTCGGCACCCACGGCACTCTCGAGTGGCTGCCGGGCAAGGCGCTGGCCCTGTCGGCCGAATGCTGGCCCGAGGCGGTGCTGGGCCCGGTGCCGGTGATCTATCCCTTCATCGTCAACAATCCTGGCGAGGCGGTGCAGGCCAAGCGTCGCCTGGGCGCCATCACGATCGGCCATCTCACGCCGCTTTTGAGCGCGGCGGGGCTGCACGGCGCGATGGCCGAGATGGAAGGCCTTGTCGAGGAGTATGCTTCGGCCGATGGGCTCGACCGGCGCCGCCTGCGTTTCCTGGAAGACGAGATCGTCGAGCGGGCCTGGACGAGCGGCCTGGCGGCGGAATGCGGCCTTGCGCGCGGCGAGCCCAACCAGGCTGCCATCGCCAAGCTCGATGCCCAGCTCTGCGACATCAAGGAACTGAGCATCCGCGATGGTCTGCACGTCTATGGCCAGACGCCCGATGCCGACGCGCAAGGCGCCCTGGTCGAGGCGATGGTGCTGGCGTCGGATAGCCAGGACTCCGCCGGACTGCGACAGCGCATCGACGCCGCCGTTCGTGCCTGCGGTGGACACGAGCGCGCAGCGCTTCTGGCCGCCCTCGATGGACGGCGCGTGGCGCCGGGACCGGCCGGTGCGCCGACGCGCGGCCGCGCCGACGTTCTGCCGACCGGGCGAAACCTGACCTCGATCGACCCGCGCGCCATTCCGACGCGCACGGCCTCGGTCATCGGCGCGCGCGCGGCCGACGAAGTCGTGCGCCGCTACCTGCAGGATCACGGCGAGTATCCGCGCGCCCTGGTGATCGATCTCTGGGCCTCGGCGTCGCTCCGTACCGGCGGCGACGATCTCGCCCAGGCGCTGGCCTATCTCGGCGTGCGCCCGACCTGGGACAAGGCTTCTAGCCGCGTCACCGGCATCGAAATCCTGCCGCTGGCCGTGCTCGACCGGCCGCGCATCGACGTGACGCTCCGGATCTCGGGTCTGTTCCGCGACATCTTCGAGACCCAGATCGCCCTGTTCGACGTGGCGGTCCGGCGTGTCGCGGCGCTCGACGAGGAGGCCGGCGACAATCCGCTGGCGGAAGCGGGCCGGCGCGGCGCCGATCTCGCACGCATCTTCGGCGGTGCGCCGGGCAGCTACGGCGCCCGCGCCGCCGACCTCGCGCTCGACGGCGCCTGGACAACGCGCGAGGAGCTGGGCGAGGCCTATCTGGCCTCGGCCACCCACGCCTATGGCGGCACGGAGCGGGCGCCGGCCGCCGATGGCGGGTTTCGCGATCGCGTGTCGGTGGCAAATGTCCTGGTCCATCCGCAGGACGATCGCGAGCGCGATCTGCTGGACGGCGACGGCGTCGCCGACTTTGCCGGAGGTTTTGCCGCGGCGGCGGCACTACTGGGCAACGATCCGGAACTCTATCATCTCGATACCAGCCAGCCCGCGGCGCCGAAGGCGCGCCGCGTAGCCGAGGAAGTTGCGCGCGTCGTGCGCGGCCGGCTGACCAATCCGCGCTGGATTGCCGGCATGCTCGAGCACGGCCAGCGCGGCGTCGCCGAGATCGCCCAGACCGTCGATGCGCTCTACGCCTTCGCCGCGACCGCCCGCGTCGTGCCCAATCACCTGTTTGAGGCGACGCACGACGCGTTGATCGCCGATGGTGCAGTCCTGGCGGCGATGCGCGAGAAGAATCCGGCGGCGGTCCAGGCCATCGCCGAGCGTCTCCGGGACGCCCTGGCCCGCGGTCTCTGGACGACGCGCCGCAATGCCGTCGATGAGGAACTGGCCAATGCGATTCGGGAGGCAATCGGGGCTTGCGGAGCTCCTGTAGTCGGCCGATGAAAGCCCGATCATGAGCTTGGCCGCCGCAATCGACGTGAAGGGCTGGTGCCCCGGCGTTCTGCGCCCGATGCAGAGCGGCGACGGGCTGCTCGTCCGCGTGCGGCCGTGGTGCGGGGCGCTTCGCCTTGATGAGGCAAAAGGACTGGCCGATGCCTCGGAGCGGTTCGGCAACGGCCACATCGATCTCACACGCCGCGCCAATCTGCAGATCCGCGGCCTCGACGACGCCAGCGTGCAGGGGCTGCAGGATGCCGTGGATCGGTTGGGCCTGGTCGATCGCGATGTCGAGGCCGAAGCCGGGCGCAACATCATGGTGTCGCCGCTGGCCGGGATCGATCCAGCTGAAGCCGACGTCCGTTCCATTGCCGGCGCACTCGCGGATCTGCTGGCGAGCGATACGGGCTTGCATCTCCTGCCGTCCAAGTTCGGCTTCCTCGTCGACGGCGGCGGCCCCGTGTCGATCGCCGGTGAACGCGCCGATATATCGCTCAAGGCGATGGGCCGGATGATCGCCGTCGGGCTGGACACGCCTGCAGGCACCGACTGGGTCGGCAGCACGTCCATCGACGAAGCGGCGGACGTGGCTGCCGCTATCGCAAGGATCTTCATCGGTCTTGCCCGGGAACAGGGCCGCCTGCGCGATCTCGGCGAGGGACTTTACCGACGGCTTCGTGCCATCGTGCAAAAAGGGCTTGGTCCCGTCGGCAATTTGTCAGTCGAGTCGCGGCGGCTCATCGGCACCAAGGGATCGGCCGTTGGCGTCGCCGCGCCCTTCGGTCGTCTCGACGCGCACCAGCTTCGCAGCTTCGCCGGCCTCGCGGAAAAGACAGGGGCGGCGGACATTCGCCTGTCGCCGTGGCGCGCGCTCTACGTCGGCGCGGGAGATGCTGAAGCCGCGCAAGCTTTAGTGACAGGCGCCCATGAGATCGGTCTCATCGTCGATGCCAACGACTCGATCCTTCGAATCGACGCCTGTCCGGGAGCGTCGGCCTGCCGGTCGAGCAGCATCGACACGCGCAGTACCGCGCGCAGGCTCGCCGCCTTGCCGTTCACGGGCAGCATCCACGTCTCGGGATGCGCCAAAGGTTGCGCCCGCTCCACGCCGGCCGACCTGGTGCTGGTGGGCGCGCAGGGTCGCTACGGCGTGATCCGCAACGGCACCGCGCGCGATCTTCCGCAACGCGTCGTCGACGCCAGCGAGGCGGGAGCCCTGTTCGATGTCTGAGCGCGCCCCCAATCAACGCACCTACGTCCGCGACGGTGCCGAGATCTACCGCCAGTCGTTCGGCATCATCCGCGCCGAGGCTGACCTCCGCCGCTTCACGCCGGCCGAGGAGCGGGTGGCCGTGCGGATCATCCATGCCTGCGGCATGGTCGAGATCGCCCGCGACATCGTCCTGTCACCGACCTTTGCCGACAATGCGCGCTGGGCCCTGATCGGCGGTGCGCCGATCCTCTGCGATTCCAAGATGGTCGCCAACGGCATCACGCGGGCGCGCCTGCCCGCCGGCAACGAGATCGTCTGCACGCTCGACGATCCGTCGGTGCCGGCGCTCGCGGCCAGGCTCGGCAACACCAGGAGCGCCGCCGCGATGGAACTATGGCGCGATCGGCTGGGCGGTGCGGTCGTGGCCATCGGCAACGCGCCGACGGCACTCTTTCATCTGCTCGAGATGCTTGATGCCGGCGCGCCGCCGCCCGCGGCGGTGATCGGGTTGCCCGTGGGCTTCGTCGGCGCGCTCGAATCCAAGGATGCGCTGGCCGCCGACGGTCGCGTGCCTTTCCTGATCGTGCGCGGCCGCAAGGGCGGCAGCGCCATGGCGGTCGCTGCCGTCAACGCGCTGGCGAGTGAGGCGGAATGACCAGCCTCGATGCGCTCGGCGGTTCCGCCCTCGGCGGCACGCTCTATGGGATCGGTGTCGGGCCAGGCGACGCGCGCTATCTTACGCTGCGCGCTGCCGCGCTCGTGAAGTCCGTCGACGTCGTCGCCTATTTCGCCAAGCGTGGACATCAGGGCAATGCACGCCGCATCGTCGAGGCTCTGATGGCGCCTGGCCGTGCCGAAGTCCGCTTCGAATATCCGCTGACCGACGAAGTGCCGGCCGAGAGCGCCGAATATCGGCGCCAGATCGGCGATTTCTATCGGCAGATGTCGGACGCGCTGGCGGTGTTGCTGCGCGAGGGCAAGTCCGTCGGCCTCCTGGCCGAAGGCGATCCGTTCTTTTACGGCTCCTTCATGCATATGTGGCGCCGTCTTGAAGCGGATTTCCCGATCGAGGTCGTGCCTGGCGTGACCGGCATGTCGGGTTGCTGGACGCGCGCCAACGTGCCGATCACCTGGGGTGACGACACTCTTTCCGTGCTGCCGGGGACGCTCGAGGAGCAGCGGCTTGTCGAACATCTGCGCCAGACCGATGCGGCGGTGATCATGAAGGTCGGCCGCAACCTCGGCAAAGTGCGCCGCGCCGTCGAAGCGGCGGGCCTGCTGTCGCGCGCCGTCTATGTCGAACGCGGCACGATGGCGAACGAGCGCGTCCAGCCGCTCGCCGACTGCCGTGAGGCGACAGGCGCCTATTTTGCGATGGTGCTGATCCCGGGCCAGGGGAGGCGGTTGTGACGGGCTCTCTCGTCGTCGTCGGCACGGGCCCCGGCAAGGCTGACCTCATGACTCCGGCGACGGCGGCGGCACTTGCGAAAGCGACAGACCTCGTCGGCTACGGCCCCTATCTCGATCGCGTGCCGGTCACGCGCGCCGATCAATGCCGCCACGCCTCCGACAATCGCGTCGAGCTCGACCGCGCCCGGCATGCTCTGTCGCTGGCGGCAGCGGGTCGGCAGGTCGTCGTCGTCTCGGGCGGCGATCCCGGCGTGTTCGCCATGGCCTCGGCCATCTTCGAAGCGGTCGAAACCGGCGAACCGGCGTGGCGCGCGCTCGACATCCGCGTCGAGCCCGGCGTCACTGCGATGTTGGCCGCGGCGGCCGAGGTCGGCGCGCCTCTAGGCGGCGATTTCTGCGCGATCTCGCTGTCTGATAATCTAAAAGCCTGGGCGACGGTGGAACGGCGCTTGAAGGCGGCAGCCGAGGCCGACTTCGTGATCGCCCTCTACAATCCGGCGTCGAAGGCGCGCCCACATCAGCTCGGCCTCGCGTTCGACCTCCTGCGGGCGCTCAAGGCCGCCGAAACGCCTGTTTTGTTCGTGCGCGCGGCCGGCACGGCGGACGCGAAAGTCGTGACGATGACGCTGGGTAAGGCCGACGGCGCGCTGGCCGACATGCGCACCCTGGTGATCGTGGGTGCCAGCACCACACGGCAGGTCGGCCGCTGGGTCTACACGCCGCGCCGCGAGCCGGGAGCACAGCCGTGAAGCCACGCGACCGCCTCCTCGGGACTGCCGAGCACGTGACCCGCCGGCTTGTCGGGCCGCGCGATCATGATCACCGGCAGGTCGAGCTCGCGGGCGGCTTCGATCTTGGCGTAGGTAGCGGTGCCGCCGGAATTCTTCGAAACGATGACGTCGATTTCTTCCTTGGCCAGAAGCCTGGCCTCGGAATCGCGATCGAACGGTCCGCGCGCCTGCAGGATTTTCAGGTTGGGCGGCAAGGCCGCCTGCTCGGGCACTTCGATGGTGCGCGCGATGTAACGGTGCTGCGGCGCGGATGCGAAGGCATGCAGATCCTGGCGGCCAAGGCTGAGAAAGACGCGGAGAGGCGTCTTCCCGAGAGCCACCGCCGCCGCTTCGGCGGTCGGCACAACCCGCCAGCTGTCATCTTCCAGTCGCTGCCACGGCGACCGCACGATGGAGCCCAGCGGCAATCCGGCCCGCGTACAGGCGGTAACGGCATTGGCCGACATCCGCGCGGCATAGGGATGCGTGGCGTCGATCACGGCGTCGGCTTTCTCGTCGCGCAGCCATCGCGCGAGCCCCTCGACGCCGCCGAAGCCACCGACGCGCGTGGCGAGCGGCTGCGGCCGGGGATTGGACGTCCGGCCGGCCAGCGACAGGGTCGCGTCGAAGCGCGGATCGGCGGCCAGCAGGGCCGCCAGCGCCGAGGCTTCAGTGGTGCCGCCAAGAACGAGGACGCGCATTGCGGGGTCAACCCATGACGAGTGAGGCCATAACAAGTGAGGCCGCAAACTGCACGCGGGCCCGTTGGCTGTCCATCATCGGTATCGGCGAGGACGGTATCGCCGGCCTGTCGCCGGTGGCGCAGCGCCTGATCTCCGCCGCCAAGCTGGTCGTGGGCGGCAAGCGCCATCTCGAACTGGCCGGCGATTTGATTCGCGGCCACAGGCTCGCCTGGCCGAGCCCGATTGCCGGCGCCTTGCCGGAGATCCAGAAACATCGCGGCAGGCCTGTGGTCGTGCTGGCGAGCGGCGACCCGTTCCACTATGGCGTCGGCACGACGTTGATGGGCTCCGTTCCCGCCGCGGAGATGCTCTGCCTGCCGCAACCCTCGGCCTTCAGCCTCGCGGCCTCCCGGCTCGGCTGGCCCCTGCAGGAGGTGGCGATCGTCAGCCTGCACGGTCGCGCACTGGAAGGCATCGTGCGCCATCTTCAGCCCGGCGCGCGGATCCTGGCGCTTG
The DNA here is from genome assembly GCA_052386855.1 of Reyranella sp. Classification (GTDB taxonomy): domain Bacteria; phylum Pseudomonadota; class Alphaproteobacteria; order Reyranellales; family Reyranellaceae; genus Reyranella. Next base: position 59,753 of record JBQTJT010000025.1, on the reverse strand, counting down.
CCTGGGATGGCGAGACGGCAGCCAAGCTCGCGCCGTTGCTTGTCGGGCGCGGCATGGGTCAGTCGAAGATCACCGTGCTGGAAAACATGGCGGGATCGCGGGAACAGGTGCGTGCTGCAACAGCGTTGGCGTTCAATCTGTCCGATGTGGCGGCGCTCAACACCATTGCCGTGGAAGTCGTGGCGCCGCCGGAAGCGGCCGTTCTGCCCTTCGCGCCGGGCCTCGACGATGCTCTGTTCGAGAACGACGGCCAGCTCACCAAGCGCGAGGTGCGCGCCGTCACGCTCTCGGCGCTGGCGCCTCGACAGGGCGAGCTGCTGTGGGATGTCGGCCTGGGCGCGGGATCGATCGCCATCGAATGGCTGCTGCGCCATCCGTCGCTCCGCGCCATCGGCTTCGAAGAGAGGCCCGAGCGCGCCGCACGGGCGGCAAGCAATGCCGCCACCTTGGGCGCGCCCGACCTGCAGATCGTGCCGGGCCGCGCGCCCGACGCCTTCGCCAACCAGCCGCGGCCTGACGCTGTGTTCATCGGCGGCGGCCTGTCGGATGCGGGCGTGCTGGACGCGGCATGGTCGGCTCTGAAGCCAGGCGGCCGTCTCGTCGCCAACACGGTGTCGATCGATTCGGAAGCCCTGCTGATCGAAGGCTTTCAACGTCACGGCGGCGAGTTGGTGCGGTTGCAGGCTTCCAAGGCACACAAAATCGGCTCGGTGTTCGCCTGGAGATCGGCCACGCCGATCACCCAGTGGCGCGTGAGGAAGTCATGATCGTCGCGGGCGTAGGCTTCCGGCGCGACACCTCGGCCGAGGAGATCGAGCGCGCGGTGCGGCTGGCGCTTGGCCTGTTCCGGCTGGCGCCGGAGCGGCTCGATGCGATTGCCACCGAGTCCCAGAAGGCGATCGAGCCGGGCCTGATCGAGGCGGCGCGGCTGCTGTCGACGAAGCTGATCGCCTGCACGCTGTCGGACCTCGATCGGGTGGCGGGCCAGGTTCTCACGCAGTCTCTTCTCGTGATGGCGACCAAGGGTGTGCCCTCGATCGCCGAGGCCTCGGCGCTTGCCGTGGCGGGCCGCGATGCGCGACTGCTGGGGACGCGGGTCGCCACCGAGCGCGCGACCTGTGCCATCGCGATCGGTGAGGGGCGATGACGATCCACTTCATTGGCGCCGGGCCGGGTGCCGCCGACCTGATCACGGTCCGCGGCCGTGACCTCATCGCGCGCGCGCCGGTCTGTCTTTATGCCGGCTCGCTGGTGCCCAAGGCGCTGCTCGACCATTGCCCCGCGGGTGCGCGCATCGTCGATACCGCGCCGCTGTCGCTCGACGAGATCGTGGCCGAATGCCAGCGGGCCACCGATGCCGGACAGGACGTCGCGCGGCTTCATTCGGGCGACCTCTCGATCTGGAGCGCGCTGGGCGAGCAGCTTCGTCGTCTCGACGCGGCCGGCATTCCCTACACCATCACCCCCGGCGTGCCCGCCTTTGCCGCCGCCGCCGCAGCCCTCGGCCAGGAACTGACCCTGCCCGAATTGGCGCAGACGGTGGTGCTGACCCGCACCTCCGGCCGCGCCTCGGCCATGCCCTCAGGTGAAAAGCTCGAAGCCTATGCAGCGACCGGTGCGACGCTCGCCATCCATCTCTCGATCCATGTCATCGACAAGGTCGTGGCGGCTCTCACGCCGCACTATGGCGCCGATTGCCCCGTCGCGGTTGTCTATCGCGCGAGCTGGCCCGAGGAGCGCGTTGCCCGTGCGACGCTGGGCACCATCGCCGCCGAGATCGCGAGAACCCCGATCGAGCGCACGGCGCTCATCCTGGTCGGCAAGGTGCTGGGTGCGGCCACGTTCCGCGACAGCGCGCTTTATGACGCGGGCTACCAGCGCCGCTTCAGGGGCAGGGGCACGTGAAGCTGCCTGACAATTTTCCGGCGCTGCCGGATTTTCCCGCAGGCGAAGTCTGGCTGGCGGGCGCCGGTCCCGGCGATCCGCGGTTGCTGACCGTGCTGGCGCTCCATGCCGTGTCGAGCGCCGACACCATCGTGCACGATGCCCTGGTCGATCCGCGTGTTCTGGGATTGGCCGGCGAGGGCGCTGAACGAATTTTTGCCGGCAAGCGCGGCGGCCGACCTTCGCCGCAGCAGCGCGATATCAACACGATCCTGATCGACCGCGCGCGGGCGGGGCGGCGCGTGCTGCGCCTGAAGGGTGGCGATCCGTTCGTGTTCGGCCGCGGCTGGGACGAGGCCACGGCGCTTGCCGAGGCCGGCATCCGCTTCCGTGTCATTCCGGGCGTTACTTCGGGCCTGGCCGCGGCAGCACTCGCCGGTATCCCGGCCACGACGCGCGACACCAACCATGCGGTGATCCTGGCCGCCGGCCATCGCGCGCAGGATGGAAAATCGGCGGCGGATTGGGAGGCGCTGGCCAAAGTGGGCCAGCCGATCATCCTTTATATGCCGATGGCGCAGCTCGCCGACATCACGGCGGCGCTGTTGCGGGGCGGCATGGCGTCGGACATGCCCGCCGCGATCATCCAGGGGGCGAGCACGGCCGGGGAGCGCGTGATCGAAAGCAATCTCTCCACACTCGCGGCTGACGCGGAGCGCGAAGGTGTCGGTGCGCCGGCCATCGTGGTGATCGGCAAGATTGCGGGGCTGCGGCAGGGCCTGCTGCTGTCGATGGTCGACTGGCAATGACACAGGATCTGGGCGCGCGCGGCCTGGTCGTGGCGGCGCCGCGCTCGGGTGCCGGCAAGACCACCATTGCTCTCGGCTTGATGCGCGCCTTCAGCCGTCGCGGCCTTGCCGTGCAGCCGTTCAAATGCGGTCCCGACTATGTCGATCCGGCCTTTCATGCCGTGGCGACGGGACGGCCGAGCTACAACCTCGACACCTGGGCGATGGCCGAGGGCACGCTCTCCTGTCTTGTCGAACATCATGCCGCGGCGGCCGACGTGACCATCGTCGAAGGCGTTATGGGACTGTTCGACGGTGTAGCCCAGCCCGGCCAGACCGCGCGCGGGGCGACCGCCGACCTTGCGGCATTGTTCGGCTGGCCGGTGGTGCTGGTGCTCGACGTTTCTGGGCAGACCGAAACTGCCGCAGCGGTCGCCATGGGATGCGCGCGCTATCGCGACGATGTCAGTGTCGCGGGTGTCATCCTTAACCGGGTGTCGAGCGCGCGGCATCTTGCCTTGATGGCGCCGGCCTTCGAGCGCATCGGCCTGAAAATGTTTGGCGCCATCGGCAACGACGATGCGCTGACATTGCCCGAGCGTCATCTCGGGTTGGTACAGGCCGGTGAGACCGCCGACTTGGAACGCCGGCTGGAGACATTTGCCGATGCCCTCGAGAGTTCCGTCGACCTCGAGGCGATCCGCGCGGCCGCGCGGCCGGCGTCGCTGCGAGTGGCTGCAAGCGTCGCATCGGGCCTGAAACCGCCCGGCCAGCGCATAGCGGTCGCCCGCGATGAAGCCTTCTCCTTCATGTATCCGCATCTGCTCGATCGCTGGCGCGCGGCCGGCGCCGAGATCCTGCCTTTCTCGCCGCTCGCTGATCAGGCGCCCGATACAGGCGCCGATGCGGTGTGGCTGCCGGGCGGCTATCCCGAGCTTCACGCCGGCGTGCTGGCGTCGGCGCGGCGCTTTCGCGGCGGCCTGCGTGCGCTCGCCGGCCGGTCCGTGCCGATCCATGGCGAGTGCGGCGGCTACATGGTGCTGGGCCGCGGCATCGAAGATGCGCGCGGCGTCCGTCATTCGATGGCAGGTCTCCTGCGGCTGGAGACGTCGTTTGCCAAGCGCAGCCTCCATCTCGGTTATCGCCGCGCGCGCCTGCTGGGCGATTGTCCGCTGGGCTCGGCTGGGATGGAAATCATGGGCCACGAATTTCACTACGCCAGCACGCTTTCGGCAGGCGACGAGCCGCTCGTCGCGTGCCGCGATGCCGCCGGCATGTCGATGGCCGAAGGCGGGGCGCGGCAGGGCTCGGTGAGTGGCACCTTTTTTCATGCAATCGACAGGGGCTGACATGAATCCGGCTTTCGACGAGGCGTTTCGCGCCCGGTTTCGCGACCTCATCCTGTGGCGGCGTGACGTGCGGCGCTTCAAGACCGATCCCGTCGCGCGCGAGCGCATCGACGCCCTGCTCGAAATCGCCAGCCATGCGCCGTCGGTCGGTCTCAGCCAGCCTTGGCGCTTCGTGCATGTGGTTTCGCCCGACAGGCGTGCGGCGGTCGTGGCGAGCTTCACCGATGCCAACGAGAAGGCGCTTCAGGGCTATGCCGGCGAGCAGCAGGCGATCTACGCTGGCCTGAAGCTCGCCGGGCTGAAGGAGGCGCCGGTCCATCTCGCGATCTTCTCTGACGATGCCACCCACACCGGCAGCGGCCTCGGCCAGCAGACCATGCCCGAGACCTTGCACTATTCGGTAGTGGCCGCGGTCCAGACCCTGTGGCTCGCAGCACGCGCCGACGGTATCGGCATGGGCTGGGTCTCGATCCTCGATCCCGTGGCCGTCACACACGTCCTCGATGTGCCGTCAGGCTGGAGCCTCGTGGCCTATCTCTGCCTCGGCGTGCCGGCCGAGGAGCATCTCGATCCCGAGCTGGAACGCCACCATTGGGAATCGCGGACCAACGCCCAGGCCGTCACCTTCACGCGCTAGTGCTTCAAACCCAACAGCACAGCCCTAAGGGAAACCTGTCGTCCTGAGCGCCGCGAAGGACCTCACGTCGGCCGGGGACTCGGTGTCGACGGTCCGTCTTTGGCCGTTCGGCGAGGTCCTTCGCTGCGCTCAGGACGACAGGATGCAGTTGTATTTCACGCGCTAGGCGGGGGATCGCGCCGTTCGAAGTCGATGCGCTCGTCGACCGGCAGGCCGAGCAGGTGACGGCGCAGGCAATCCAGCCCGAGTTCGGCAGCGCCCACGCGCACCCAGTCGCGTCCACCGATCAGGCGCGCCTGGCGCGAGACACTGCCCTGGGCATCGGCGATGCCGATGCAGATGGTCGCGCCGAAGTCGGGCCGGTCGGCGCCTTCGTCGAGCTGCATGAGAACGGTGAGGGCGTGGCTGGCGCCGCTGGCCTGCCGCTGATCTTCTGCGATCGCGGCGGCGGCGGCCGGCGAGGGCTCGCCCGCCAGCCCCAGTTCGACGGGATCGCGCGCCACCACACCACGCCTGAAAATCTTCTCGGCGCCGGGCAGTGGCGCCAGCCGCGCGGCGATGTTTCCCGAGGTGAACATCTCCGCCGTCGACAAGGTGGCGCCGCGCTGCTGCAGCGCCGCCAGGATGATGCCTTCCAGCGTCTGCTCATCCTCGGCGATGATGAAGTTGCCCAGCCGCCTGCGCACCTCGGCTTCGACCGGGGCGAGACGCGCCACAAGGTCCGCCTCGTCGTCGCCACGCACCGCGAGCTTGGTCTCGAGCTGCGGATAGTGGGCCTGGAAGCCGAGTTTGATGCCGCCTTCCTGCTTGAAGGCCTCGATGCTGCCCAGCATCTCGTCGGCGCGCGATTCGCCGATGCCGAAGGTGTGGAACCGTTTTAGCCGCGTTACGCCCTTGATGCCACTGAGCGCCAGCAGCCGCGGGATCACCTGCTCGTCCAGCATGCGGCGCATTTCGCGCGGCACGCCGGGCGTGAACAGGAAACGAGCCCGGCCGATGGTGACGGCAAAGCCGCAGGCCGTGCCGATCGGATTGTCGATGAACTCGGCATTCTCCGGCAGCATCGCCTGCTTCTTGTTGTTGGCCGGCATCACCCGCCCGCGCCGGGCGTATGACTGGGTCATGCGCTCCATCCAGTAATCGCTCAGCACCAGCGGCACGCCGCAGGCCTCGGCCGCGACCTCCTGGCTGAGGTCGTCGACCGTGGGGCCGAGACCCCCGTTCACGATCACCGCGTCGGCACGTTCGCCGGCCTGGCGGAAGGCTTCCAGCAGGCTCGCCCGGTCGTCGCCGACGGTGGTGCCCCAATGCACGCCGAGGCCGATGTCGGCCAGGCGGCGGGCGATGTGGCTGTAGTTGGTGTTGATGGTCTTGCCGGTCAGGATCTCGTCGCCGGTGCAGAGAATCTCGATTTTCATCGGGCGATTATGGCGGGTCGGAGGTGCGAAAGCGAACATGGTTCGCTAACGTCGGTGGCACGAGTGAATCCGAGGGAGAGATCGAATGGCCGTCCTGACACAAGATCTGCGCGACGCGCTGGCCCGCGTCGGTACGTCGACCCTGACCGGCGTGCTGAACCGGCGCGGCCTACGCAGCATGACGCTCTACGACGTCTGGCCGATGCGGCCGGAGCAGCCGCGGATGGTCGGGGTCGCCTTCACCATGCGCTTCATCCCCTCGCGCGAGGATAAGGATGGGCCGACCTCGACCAATCGCAGCATGGTCCAGCCCCAGGCGATGGAGGAATGCCCGCCAGGCCACGTGCTCATGATTGATTCACGCGGCGATTCGCGGGCGGCGTCGGCGGGCGACCTTTATATCGGCCGGCTGAAAGCTCGCGGTGCCGCCGGCATCGTGACCGACGGCGGCTTTCGCGACACCGACGGCGTCTTCAAGACCGGCCTACCAGCCTACCACCGTCGGCCCTCGTCGCCGCCGTCGCCGATCGTACACCGGCCGATCGACCTGCAGCTGCCGATCTCCTGCGGCGGCGTTGCCGTCTATCCCGGCGACATCGTCGTCGGCGACCGCGATGCCGTGCTGGTGATCCCGCCCGACGTCGTCGAGGTGGTGGCCGAGGAGGCGATGAAGAACTACGAGTACGAGAGCTGGGCCGAGCTCGAAGTGGCGAAGGGGCGCTCGCTCAAGGGCCTGTTCCCGGTGGCGGGCGAGGAGGCCAAGCGCGACTACGAGGAATGGAAGAAGCGTAAAGGCTAGGCGAGCTTCGTCCTGATCTCCAACCCGCCCTTCAGGGTGAGGGTGACGGGCGTGCGCTCGGCGATGTCGGCCATGCGCTTCTTCTGCTCGTCGTCGACCGCGCCCTCGATGGTGAGCACGCGGTCGATGCGCTGTTTGTCGCCCTCGCGGACGAAATGGATGTCGGCGTGCACCGCCGTCACCGGCCATTGCTTGCGTTCGGCATACATGCGGAGCGTGATCACCGTGCACGCGCCCAGCGCCGAGGTCAGCAGGTCGTAGGGCGCGGGGCCGGCATCCTTGCCGCCGAGTTCAGGGCCTTCGTCGGCCGTGAGTTTGTGGTGCCCGGTCGCGATTGCCGTGGCGTAGTTGACCGTGCCGATGCTTGCTCTTGCGCGCGCCATGCCGCCCTCCGATCGTGCGCGCCCCAATGAATGGGGCGCGCCGATCAGTCTAGCGGCGCTTGGTGCGCTTCGTCGCCTTCTTCGAGACCTTCTTTGCCGCCTTGCGAACGACGCGCTTGGTCTTGGCGACTGCCTTCTTCATGGCCTTCCTGGCCGCCTTCTTCTTGCTGGCGGCCTTGCGGCGGCCAGCATCGACGCGGCCCTGCACGGCCTTGACCGCCTTGTTGCCGGCGCGGACGACGGCAATTTCGGCGCGGACGACGGAGTCCTTGAGGCCTGCAACGGCTCCCGCCACTGCACCTGCAATCGTCGCCTTCCTTTTCTTGCTTGCCATGTCGATCTCTCCGTCAGCCGAGGAATGAACCTCGGCAACGTCACGGATCGGTCAAGGTTGCGCTCAAGCGAAAAGATGGATCGCGGGTCGCGTTTGATCGTGCGCCCGCACGACGCCAATCTCGACGGCGTCGATGCCGAGGACGGAGTCGGCGGGTATCGCCGCGAGGAGGCCGCCGGCAGTCTGGGGATCGAACAGCAGCGGTAGCTTGGGATGCTGCGCATGGACGTCCATGCCGTCGATCAGGTGACGGGCACGCAGGTTCTCGGGCTGCAGCGAGCTCGCGAAGCCCTGGGCGAACAGCTCGACGGCACCGTCGAGGGCGGGCAGGGCATCGAGATGAAGATCGACCCGTACCGCTCCGCTGGCGCGGATCATCTCGGCGAGATGGCCGGCGAGGCCGAAGCCGGTGACGTCGGTGCAAGCATGGGCGTCGGCGGCGACCAGAGCCTCGGCCGCGGACGACGAGGGCTGGCGCATCGAGGCCAATGCCTCGGCGACCCAGCGTCCGCGCGCTTGCCCACGCATGGCGGCGGCGAAGATCACGCCGGTGCCAAGTGGCTTGGTGAGCACGAGCCTGTCGCCCGGCTTCAATCCGCCTTTGCGCAGCGCACGAGTCGGGTCGACCAGGCCGTTCACGGAAAAGCCCAGTGCCGCCTCAGGGCCTTCGCCGGAATGGCCGCCGATCAGGGCCGAGCCCGCCTGGTCGAGAATGCGGCGGGCGCCTGAGAGCATCTGGAAGAGATCCTCCTCCATCAACCGCTCGGCGGCGGCCGGTACCACGGCCAGCGCCAGCGCGCTGTGGGGCTTGGCGCCCATCGCCCAGACGTCGCCCAGCGCATGGACCGCGGCGATCTCGCCGAAGGTGAAGGGATCGTCGATGAAGGTGCGGAAGAAATCGACGGATTGCACCAGCGCCTTGCCCGCCGGCACCTCGATCATCGCCGCATCGTCGGGTGCGTCGAGGCCGATCGCGACGCCAGGAAACGGTGAAGGCCCAAGGCGGGCCAGCACGCGGCTCAGTGAATCGGCGCCGACCTTGGCGCCGCAGCCGCCACAGCGCATGCCGATGTCGGCCAGCAGGCGCCTGGCCTCTGCGTCGGCCAGGGCCGGATCGGGCGGCGCCGCGCGCGCGCGCATGTCCATCGGCTCGGCCGGCGGCTCGCGGTACATGCGCATCCACTTGCGGTCGATATGGTCCTTCCAGCGCCACACCCAGGCGCCTTCGATCGCCCATGCGCCGCGTGTCGCCACGGCATGGCCGTCGCCGGTCCCGAGGATCGACAGGTAGCGGCTCTGCGGCATGAACGGCTGCGGCGCCTGACCCAACAGCACGCGGCGCAGATTGTCGGCGAGCGGCGGGCCCTGGCGAACCGCGAACACGCCGGCCTTGGGGCGGGGATGGGCCGTCACGCTAGCACAGTCGCCGACTGCGAACACCGCGGGATCGCCGCTCGAGGCCAGCGTCGGCTCGACGGCGAAGAAGCCGCGCGCGTCGAGCGGCAGGCCGGTACCGGCAAACCATTTGGCGGCACTGGCCTCGGTGACGACGAAGACATCGTCGGCTTCCAGGCGCTCGCCGGTCTCGAGATGGACGGCGCCGGCCTCGATCCGCGTCGTCGCCGCGTTCTCGAGCAGCCGCACGCCGCGCCGGGCGAAGATCGCGTGCATCTTTTGCCGCGCCGCGACCGCCTGGCCCGACAGGATCTCGCCCTTGGTGGCCAGGGTAACGGCGACCTGGGCGTTACACGCGACAGCGCGCAAGCGATGGTCGATGGCGAGCGCCAGTTCGACACCGCCTGCGCCGCCGCCGATCACCGCGATGCGCAGGGGGCCTCGACGATCTTTTACGCGCTCGACGAAGGCGAGCCAGCGCCGGCCCAGCTCCGCGATCGGCTTCACCGCAGTCGCGTGCTCGGCGGCGCCAGGGATCGCTTCGACGCCGGGCGAGGAGCCGACATCAAGGGAGAGAAGGTCGTAGGAAACCGGTGGCCGGTCTTTCAGCAGCACCTGGCGATTGGCGCGGTCGAGGCCGATGGCTTCGGCCTGGATCAGGCGCGCGCCGGTCCAGGCCGCCAGCCGGGCGAGGTCGATGTGGCATTCGTCGAAAGAATATTGGCCGGCGACGAAGCCCGGGATCATGCCCGAGTAGGGAGTCTCGATGTCGCGCCCGATCAGAGTGAGCCGAACGCCGGGCATCGGCTTCATCCCGAAGCTCTTCACCACATGGACATGGGCATGGCCGCCGCCAATCAGAACGAGATCCTTCAGGAGGGGCGCGGCCTGCATCCCGACTCGTATATCCGATCCCAGCTTCTGCTGGTACAATCCTAAAAAATATTGTATATCAATGGATTATATATCTTTCTTGCATTGATTTCGGAGCCTCTCAATGGCCGTCACTTCCGGCCTCTCGGTTTCCCCCGATTTTCAAGGGCGGGCGCTCGCCGCCACCAGGCCGCGTTCCGCCTGGGCGCTGTCATGGCCGTTGGCGCTCGGCATGGCATTGTTCGTCTTCCTGGCCAACGCCGAGGGCCTGCCGCTGCTCAGCGATCCGGACAGTCACTGGCACATCGCCGTCGGCAACTGGATGCTGGCGCACGGCACCGTGCCGACGGTCGACATCTTCTCCTTCACCTTCGCCGGCCAGCCGTGGATCGCCAAGGAGTGGCTGTCGCAACTGCTGATGGCGCTCGCCTACAACATCGGCGGCTGGGGCGGCGTGACGGCGCTTGGCGCGGCGGCCGTCGGTGTCAGCTTCGCGCTGCTGCTGCGTCTCCTGCTGCGCGATCTCTCACCCTTGCCCGCTGCGTTGTTCGTGCTGGCGGCCATCGTGATGACGGCGCCGCATTTCCTGGCGCGCCCGCACCTGCTCGCCTTTCCCGTCATGCTGTGGTGGGTGGCTGGCCTCGTGCGTGCCGTCGAGGAACGCCGCGCGCCCGAGCCGTTGCTGCTGGCGGCCATGCTGCTGTGGGCCAACCTGCACGGCGGCTTCACCCTGGGTCTCGTCCTGTGCGGCGCCTTTGCGCTCGATGCCGTCGTCGGCGCGCGGGATGCGGTCGAGCGCAAGGCGCTTTTCATTTCCTGGGCGAAGTTCGGCGTCGCCTCGGGTCTGGTGGCCTGCATCACGCCCTACGGGCCTGAATCGATCCTGGTGACGTTGCGCATCTTCGGCCTCGGCGAATCGCTCAGCGTGATCTCCGAATGGAAGGCGCCCGATTTCCAGGGACAGCCGATGCAGGAGCTGATCCTGCTGGTGGCACTCTATGCCGCGCTCTCGCGCGGCCTGAAACTGCCGCTGATACGCCTGCTGATCGTGATCGGCCTGGTGCATCTCTATCTGCGCTACGCCCGCAACGCGGAGCTGCTCGCGATGCTGCTGCCGCTGGTGGTGGCGCCGCTGCTGGCGCGGCAATGGCCGTCGCTCGGGCCCGATCCCGACGCGTCGAATGGAAGCCTTCTCGTCCAGCGGCTGCGCGCACTCGCCCGTCCTGCCGGGCACGCCGCCCTGGCGCTCTCAGTCGCCGTTGGAGCGCTCTATGCCGCGGGCCTCGTGGCCTTGGGCGGTGTGACGCCGCCCTCCTCCACCATGCCGTCGGGCGCACTCGACTATGCGCGCGCAGCCGGCCTCAAGGGCCACGTGCTCAACCACTACAACTACGGCGGCTACCTGATCCGGGCCGGCGTGCCCACGTTCATCGACGGCCGTGGCGAGCTCTACGGCGGCGCCTTCATCAAGCGCTATGCCGAGGTGACGAACCTGCGTGGAGAGGAGTCCCTGGAGCAGGTGCTCGAACGCCACGCGATCGAGTGGACGCTGCTGCCGAAAGATCAGCCGGCCAACAGACTGCTGGCGCGCCTGCCCGGCTGGCGCCAGGCCTACACCGACGAGTCCGCAACCATCTTCGTGCGCGTCCGCTAGGCCCGCCTCAGCTCTTGAGCACGATCCAGGTGCAATGCGCGATCGCGCACAGCCGGCCCTGCTCGGTGTAGAGGGCCGTTCCCGAATAGAGCTTGCGGCCCTCGGCGCCGATGCGCCAGCCGACCACGGCGCAGCGCTCGCCGACTTCTGGCCGATGCAGCACCTTGGCCGTCATGCGGCCGGTCAGTGCCGGCCGCCAGTCGTCGGGATCCTGTGCCGCCCAGGCACCGGGACAATCGAGCGTGCCCCAGAGGAAATCCGGCCCAATGCGCCCATCCGCATCGGCATGCGCGGCATGGGGCACGTAGCAGGAGAGCGACCGGCCCGGCCCCGGCCCATGGGAGCCGAAGACGCGCAGCCCGTCGCCCACGGCGCGGCCGCGGCCGCACACCAGGCACCGGTGGAAGTCGCTGTCCTCAGGGCTGCCGCCCTCTTCGCCGCGGCGCATGACTTCGGCCCAGTCGGCGGGAGGCGGCGGCGGTTCGAGATGGTCGACTGAGCCCGCGCGCGCTTCGCAGATCAAGGTCTCGCCGTCCCTGAGCAACAGCGCGTCGTCGTCGCGGACCAGCTGCAGTCGCGTCTCGATCGGGATCGGCGCGCGCAGAGTGATCTCGACGGCGCCATCGCCGCCGAAGGCCTGCGTGAAGCGACGGGCGAGCACGCCGCCGACATAGCCGCCGTTACCCGACAGGCTCGGCCCGTTGAAGCCGCGCTCGATGATCAGTGTGTCGTCCACGTGTTTCCTCCGCGGCGCGGAACGTGGCGCGCGCATGCGGGGAATGCAAGCCTGCCGGCCCGTCAGGCGGCTTGCGCCGGGGCAGGCGCTCGTCGAGGTTGGGGACGATGGGATCGATCATGCCTTGGCTGTTGGTGGCGCTGTGCTTTGCCCTGGGCGTGGCGAGCCGTTCGATCAGCGACACCTTCGTGATGTTCGTGCCGGCCCTGCAGCAGGACTTCGACGCCCACCGCGGCTCGGTCACCCTGATCTACAGCTTCGCCCTGCTGGTCGGTGGCGCCGCCGCCCCCATCGCCGGCTGGATCGTCGATCGCTTCGGCCTGCGCGTGCTCACGGTTGTCGGCATAACGGCCACGACCCTTGCCACGGTCAGCGCCTCGCAGGCGACGGCGCTCTGGCACCTCTATCTCGGCCTCGGCGTCGTGATGGGCTTCGGCGCCGCCGCGCTGTCGGGTGTGCTGAGCGCCTCGCTGCTCGGCCGCTGGTTCCCGTCGCGCCGGCTGGGCGTGGCTCTGGGTGTCGCCTGGTCGGCGGCAGGTGTGGGGGCGATGGCCACCTTCCCATTGGCGCAATACCTGATCACCACCGAAGGCTGGCGCAACGCCTACATCGTCTTTGCCGCGGTGAGTGCCGTCTTCATCCCGTTGCTGCTGTTTCTGCCGTGGGCGCGCATCGAACGCGGCGCGCCGGGGCTGCAGCGCTCGCATGCGACAGCCGACCGTGGCCCGACCGTCGGCGAGGCGGTGCGCGACTGGCCGTTCTGGGCGCTCTTCTCGTCTTTCGCACTGACGTCGATCGGCATCTTCTCGCTGGTGCCGCAGGCCATGGTCTATCTGCTGGAGCGCGGCATCGACGGACCCTACGCGGCCCGTGCGCTCGCCGTCGCGGGTCTTCTGACACCGCTCGGCATGGTGGGCTTCAGCTGGCTCGCCGACCGCGGCGGCCGGCGTCTTGCCGCCTTGCTGGCCTATGGCAGTACGATTGCCGGCGTCGGCGCATTGGCCCTGGTGCGGGGGCCCGGGGACGACATGTGGCTGTGGCTCTATGTGCTGCTGTTCGGCGGTAGCATGGGCTCGCGTGGGCCGATGATCTCCACGCTCGCCACGCTCCGCTATCGCGGCGCCCATTTCGGCCGCATCTACGGCCTGATCACCATCGGCTCGGGTGTCGGCGGTTTCCTCGGCGCCTGGATCGGTGGCGTGCTGCACGATCTGACCGGCGATTATACGGCGGTCATGATCCTGTCGGTGGCGGCACTCGTCATTGCCGCCGCCTCGCTCGGCTCCGAAGCCAGGGCCCGCGAGCGCCTTGGTCGCTGACGGGTGCGCTAGACGATCGCCGTGTGCACCAGGTTCGCGATCTGGTCGAGCCGCTTGCTGTGCCAGGGATCGGGGATGCGGTTGTTGGTGATGTAGGCGAAAGACACGCCCGAGTCGGGATCGCCCCAGCAGTAGGACGTGCCGACGCCGCCGTGGCCGAAGGCGCGCGGACTGGCGAAGCCGCCGAGGCCGCGGACGTTCTCGGTCGTGCCGCGCAGGTGGGGACCTAGGCCGCGATGCATCGGCATGCCCATGAACTCGTCGACCCGATCGCCGGTGTGATTGCGGATTGCATACTGCAGCAGGCGCGGCGAGACGATGCGCCGGCCGGCCAGTTCGCCGCCGTTCAGCATCATCTGGTAGAGCGCGGCCATGGCGCGCGCCGTGGCATAGCCGGCGGAGCCCGGGCCGCCGCTCTTGCGCCATGCCACTGTGTTGTTGTCGGCGAGGGGTCGCGAGCCGCCGCCGTTCGGAAGTGGCTCATGCATGTCGGCGGCGCGGCCGAACTCGCTGTCCGGCAGGCCGACATAGAGTTCGCGGCCGAGGCCCAGCTTCTCGGCGACGGTCTCGCGGATGACATCGCGGAAGTCCTGGCCGGTCAGCGCCTCGATCAGGACGCCCAGCGTCCAGTGCGCGGTCTGGCCGTGATAGTGGACCTTCGAGCCCGGCGACCATTCGAGCGGGAAGTCGCAGACCACTTCGCGCAGCCGCTTGTGGTCGGCCCAGGCATCGGGACCGACGACGGCATTGGGATAGCCTGCCTGATGGGTGATGACCTGCAGCACGGTGATGTTGCCCTTGGCGTTGCGGGCAAACTCCGGCACGTGGTCGGCGATCCTGTCGGAGAAGGAGAACAGGCCGCGCTCGGCCAGCGCCCACAGCGCAACGGCGGTGACCACCTTGGTGTTGGAGTAGAGCAGCCACAGCGTGTCGTCGGCCGCGGCACGTGGCTTGGGCTCGATCGCGGCATTGCCGAAGCTTTTGAACAGGCCGAGCTTGCCGTGGCGGGCGAGCGCGATCTGACAGCCGGGATAGCGGCCCTCGGCGATATGGCGCTCGATCAGCGCCGTCAGGCGGTCGATCTGCTCCAGGCGAAAGCCCAGGGACGCGAGATCGGCCGACGGCAGTGGAAATCCCGCCGCCGAGTCAGTGCGAATGGTGGTGTCCATGGGTGCCTCCCCCAAAAGGTTCCTGCGTATGGCGACTATATTATGCTTCGATGACCTGTCGATGACCGCACCCTCGACATATTGTGTTTCCGGAAAAGTTTGCCACAATGCGCGCCATGTTGGACCGAATGGACTTCCCGAGTAGTCCCTGCCAACGGCCACGGGTCTAGCCGTGACGCCGGGCCTTGAGTCCTGCCACGCGCTGGTGCTCAACGCCGATTTTCGGCCTCTCTCGTATTTTCCACTGTCCATCTGGTCGTGGCAGGACACCGTCAAGGCGGTGTTCCTCGACCGGGTCAGCGTCATCTCCGAGTACGAACGCAAGATCCACAGCCCGTCGTTCGAGATGCGGCTGCCGAGCGTCATTGCGCTCAAGGAGTATGTGCCGGCGGCGCGGCGGCCGGCCTTCACGCGATTCAACGTCTTCCTGCGCGACCGCTTCCATTGCCAGTATTGCGGCGGCGACTTCGCCACCAACGAGCTGACGTTCGACCATGTCGTGCCCAAGTCGCGCGGCGGCCGTACGAGCTGGAGCAATGTCGTCACCGCCTGCAGCCCGTGCAATCTGCTCAAGGGCAATCGCCTGCTGTTCGAGAGCGCCATGCGCTTGCAGCGCGCGCCGGCCGAGCCGACGACGCAGCTGTTGCAGGAAAACGGCCGCGCCTTCCCGCCCGGCTACCTGCACGAGAGCTGGCGCGACTTTCTCTATTGGGACAGCGAGCTGGATCAGAGTTAGCCTTTGTCGTCCTGTGCGAATCGAAGGACCTTACAGTTCGACCAGACACGGACCAAACCAAAGCAGGGCGTGTCTGTGCAGGCGTGAGGTCCTTAGCATCGCTCAGGACGACAGCGCCGCTAAATCCTAGTCGAAAGACAGATTGCCAGCCGCGAGCCCGCCTTGATGGCGGCGGTCAGCGGCTCATAGGCTGTCGCCTGTTCGGCACCGGCTGCCAGCGCCTCGTCCCTGTGCTCGATCTCCTCGGCGCGGAACTTTTCGATGGTACCGCGCAACTCGGCCTCGTCATCGCCCAGCGCCGCGGCCTGGCCGGCATAGTGTTCGTCGATCGTCTCCTCGACCGCCACCGTGCAGGCCATCGCGGCCTTCTCGCCCATCAACGCCGTCGCGGCGCCGAGCGCAAAGCCCGCCACGCTCCATAGCGGCGAGAGCAGCGTCGGCCGCACGCGGCGCGCCACCAGCAGGCGGTCGAACTCCTTGTTGTGCTTGCGTTCGGCCCGCGCCATGGCGGCGATCTTGCGGCTGGCATCGCCATTGGCGCGCCCGGTCCAGCGCAACGCCGCAAGCTGGCCTTCGTAGATGCGCACGGCGCCGAATTCACCCGCCTGGTCGACGCGGATCGTGCGCTCGACGAAGGTCCGGGCATCCGGGTCGCCGGGATTGCGATTCTCTGCGGTCTCTCTGGCTGTTTTCATGTGCGCACCCCGTCCCAGCGGGACGTGTACATCCGGCTGGAGCGGGCCAGGCTCGTGGCCAGCCCGAACGCCAGCGCCGCAGACAGGAGCGCGTTCCAGCCGGCCATGGAGAGGCCCCACAGCGACCACACGGTCTCGTCACAGCGCACCATCCTGGCGCCGAACAGGTATTTCTTGAGCTGCTCCGCCGAGAGGCCGCGCGGGATGGTGCCCGCACAGGCCTGCGGGCCCTGCCACCAATGGTATTCGACGCCGACGTGGAAGACACCGATCGCCGAGGTGACGATCAGTGCCGTGATCGCGATGAGCGCGAACACCAGGGCCAGCCGCGGCCAGGCGAAGGAGGCCAGTGCCAGCAGGCCGGCCGCGATCGCGGCCATGTGCGGCCAGCGCTGCCAATGGCACATCTCGCAGGGCGCCAGCCCCATCACGTACTGGAAGTACAAGGCGCCTCCCAGCAGCGCGCCACTGCCAAGTGCTGCCAGCAGGCCAAGCCTGCTGGAGAGGGGGAGGGCGGTGGCGGTGCTCATGGCCTCATTCTAGCGCAAGCTCTGTGGCGCAAGCAGGGCGCAATGTCTCAGGGTGGGAATTCTTCATATTGCGGCAGGTTGTCGGTGATGGTGAACCACGGCGCCCGGGAACCCACGAAAATGTGGTGGGTCGGACGGATGGTGGGCGCGTCGACCAGGGTGCCCATGGCGACATGGACCCAGGCGCCGTCACGCACCACCGAATAGAGCAGCGAACCGCACAGGCTGCACAGCGTATTGTTTTGAAGCTCGCTGCCATAGATCAGGAGCCTGTCCTGGCCCTGGGTGACGGCCAGCTTGCCGCGTTCGATGCCGGCCATCGGCTTGAAAGCCGATCCGGTCGTGCGCCGGCAATTAGAACAGTGGCAGTTCATGGCGTAGACGAATTCGTCCGCCACCGTGTAGTGGACGGCGCCGCAGAAGCACTTTCCCGCAAGGCTCCTGGGCATGAGCCGCCTCAGAACAGGTAGCGGAAGGCGACGAAGCCGCCGATCAGGGCGATCAGGAACAGCCAGGTGAGCAGGGTCAGACGCTTCTCGATGAACGCCCGGATCGGCTCGCCGTACTTCCACAGGAGCGCCGCCACCAGGAAGAAACGCAGGCCGCGGGTCAGGATGGAGGCCCACACGAAGGTGAAGAGGTCGAAGTGGGCGGCGCCCGAGGCGATGGTCACCAGCTTGTAGGGAATGGGCGTGAGACCCTTGATCAGGATGATCCAGGTGCCCCATTCGGCGAAGCCGGCGCGAAACTTCTCGAGCGCGGCCTGCATGCCATAGGTCCGGACGACCCATTCGCCCAAAGTCTCGAAGAAATAGTAGCCGATGGCGTAGCCCAGCAGCCCGCCCAGCACCGAGCAGACGGTGCAGACCAGCGCGATGCGGAAGGCCTTGGCGCGGTTGGCCAGGACCATCGGGATCAGCATCACGTCAGGCGGGATGGGAAAGAACGAGCTTTCCAGGAACGAGACCACGCCCAGGGCGGGAATGGCTCGGCGGTGACCGGCGAGGCGGATCACCCAATCATACAGGCTGCGGATCATGTGGCCGCTTCCCTAGCAGCCCGCCCGCCGGCTTGGCAAAGCGACGTTACTCCGCAGCCTGCTTGAACCGGGTCGGCACCGTCTCGCCTGCAAAAAGGGCAGCCCGCGCCGCTTCGTACTCGGCTTTCAGCCGGGCCACGATCTCGGCCGCCGGCGGGGCATCGAAGATCTGGCCGACACCCTGGCCCGCGCCCCAGATGTCGCGCCAGGCCTTGGCCTTGGAGTTGCCGCCCGAGCCGAAGTTCATCTTGCTCTTGTCGGCTTCCGGCAGCGCGTCGGGATCGAGGCCGGCGGCGGCAACACTGCGCTTCAGGTAGTTGCCGTGCACGCCGGTGAAGAGGTTTGTGTAGACGATCTCCTCGCCGGAAGAATCGATGATGCACTGCTTGTTGGCGTCGGTGGCGTTGCCTTCCTTGCTGGCGGTGAAGCGCGTGCCGAGATAGGCGAGGTCGGCACCCATCGCCTGGGCTGCCAGCACCGAAGCGCCGTTGGAGATCGACCCCGACAGCAGGATGCAGCCGTCGTAGAACTGGCGCACTTCGGGAACGAGGGCAAAGGGAGAAAGCGCGCCGGCGTGCCCGCCCGCGCCGTTGCAGACCAGGATGAGGCCGTCGACGCCCGACTGCAGGGCGCGCTTGGCGTGCTTCACGTTGGTCACGTCGTGGAACACCAGGCCACCGTAGCGCTTGGCCGATGGCACGACGTCGTCGGGCGCGCGCAACGACGTGATCTGGATCGGCACCTTGTACTTCTCGCACATCTCGACATCGTGCTGGAGGCGGTCGTTCGAGCTGTGCACGATCTGGTTGACCGCGAACGGCGCCACCTTCTTGGTCGGAAACTTGGCCTTATGTTCGCCAAGCTCCGAGGTGATGCGCTTCAGCCACTCCTCGAGCATCTCCTTGGGCCGCGCATTGAGCGCCGGGAAGGCGCCGACGATGCCGGCCTTGCACTGTTCGATGACCAGGTCGGGATTGGACACGATGAACAGCGGCGCGCCGACCACCGGGATCGAGAGATTGTCGCGCAGCAGGGCCGGAAGAGCCATCGTTTCACTCCTTGGAAAGGCTGTGTCTTGAGTTGGGCCGGACCTAGCATACCCGGTCCGCGCCGTCGTCTATTTCAGGACCTCGTAGCGGCCGCCCTTTTCAACCGCGCGCTTGTAGGCCGGCCGCGCCTGGACGCGGTCGACGAATGCCTTGAGCTTGGGCAACCGGGCGAAGATCGGCGAACGGGCCGCCGCCGCCTCGAGCGGGAAGCTCATCTGGACGTCGGCGGCCGAGAATTCGGTCCCTGCAAACCATTCCCGCTTGTTGAGCTCGCTTTCGAGGAAGGCGAAGTGGTTGGTGATCTGCGGGCCGAGCAGGGTCTTGTCGGCGCCGTTGGCGATCGCGCGCGCGACCGGCCGCATGAAGAAGGGTACGCGCCCGGGCAACTTTCCGAACACCAGCTTCATGAACAGGATTGGCATCAGCGAGCCTTCGGCGTAGTGCATGAAGTAGGTGTAGTGCAGTCGCTCTGGCGTGCCGACGGCGGGCGCGAACTTCCCGCCGCCGTAGGTCTCGACCAGGTATTCCAGGATGGCCCCGGATTCCGCCAGCGTCTTGTCGCCATCGGTGATGACCGGCGACTTGCCGAGCGGGTGCACGGCGCTCAACGAGGCCGGCGCCTGCATCGTGCGTTCGCGTTCGTAGCGCTTGATCTCGTAGTCGAGGCCAAGCTCTTCCAGCATCCAGAGGATGCGCTGCGAGCGCGAGTTGTTCAGGTGATGGACGGTGATCATGAGGGCAGCGTACCCGGCCGCCAGTTGCCGTGGAAGCCGGCCGGCACACGGCTCGACAGGTGGGCGAGCGCGATCGGGCCCTTGGCGAGGTCGGTCGCCTCGAACACTGCGAGGTCGCTGCGCTTCTCGGCGCCACGGAACAGCACGCTCAGCAGCCAGCCGTCGCCTTCGGCAGCCCCTTCCGAGCGCGGCACGAAGATCGGCTCGCCGAAGCGGTCGTCGGGGCCGGCGCTCCAGCCCGTGCTCTTGCCGCTCTTGAGGTCGTAGTGGACGAGCCCGTCCTGGCGCGGCTCACCCGTCTTGGGATCGGTGATGTCGTCGGCCACGATCCAGCCGTGACGGTAATCGCTCATGCAGAAGCGCTCGTCGAAGCGCGGGAACTCACCCGAGCGGTCGTCGAGCTGCTCCTCCTTCATGGTGTTGCCCCTCAGGTGACTGGGCCCGGCGAGATCGAAGGTCCAGCGGTAGAGCTTCGCCATCGGCAATTCCTTGCTCGAGGGTGAGCCGTCGGGCAGCGGGAAGAGCGGCGCCACGTCGTACTTCATTACGTCGACCACGATCTTGCCGTCGACCGTCTCGAAATGGTTCATCGGATGGAAGACGTAGGAGGCGGGCGCCGTCACCCACTTCACGTCGGCCACCGTGCCCTTGCGCGGGATGAAGGCGATGTGCGTGCCCTTGTCGGGCTCCCAGGCGAAGGGCGGCAGGCCGCCCATGGCGCGGTCCATCGAGCTGGTCAGCGGGAAGATCGGCAGCACGATCCAGTTCTTCGTCACGGCGAAGTCGTGGATCATCGAGGGGAAGGGGCCTTCCAGGATCTCGGCGCGCGTCACCTTGCCGTGCTTGTCGACGGTCTGCAGGCTCACCTCCTTGGTGAAGCGGCCGGTGGCCGAGTAGCCGAAGAAGATCATCTCGCCGGTTTCGGGATCGAACTTGGGATGCGCCGTGAACGGACCGTTCAGCTTGTTGCCGTAGGTCTCGTAGCCGCCGTCGGGACCGACCGGCATCAGGCTGGCCGGATCGAGCGAGTAGGGCGCATGGGCCTCCTCGAGCGCCAGCAGGCGGCCGGCGTGCCAGACGATGTTGGTGTTGGCGATGGTCGAGTTGAGCGCGAAGACGCGCGGGTCGGTGTAGCGCGGGTTGCCGAAGGTGCCGGAGAGGCCCTCGCCTTCCTCGTTCTCGATCTTCCACTTGGGCGTGCGCACCCAGCGGTTCTTGTAGGAGACGTTGCCGTTCTCGATATGGAAGGCGTGGATCATGCCGTCGCCGCCGAACCAGTGGTAGGGCCCGCGCGGCGCGAACTGCGGATTGGGGCCGTTGCGGTAGAGCGTGCCGCAAAGCTCGCGCGGCATCTCGCCGGTGATGTGAAGATGGCCGGCGTCGGCCTCGGCGTTCACCGGGCCGTAGTAGCCCTGGAGGAAGGGATTGTCGGTCGGGAAGGCCTTGGCCATGGCTGGGGGTCCTCTTCTTTGAAACGTAACGGTAACGCCGTGTATCTAACGAACGCTATCAATACACACTGTGCCCCGCAAGGGGATTCGGCACTTCAGAGGGGTATTTTTTGCGGCCGGCTTTCGATCCGGCCGAAATAGAAGTGCCCGCCGATGCCGAGCGCCAGGATCAGCAGGCCGAACAGGAACTCGGTGAGGGTCGGGCCCAGCAGGTCGAACAGCGGCGTGGCGGCGAGATTGAAGGCCAGCATCGAGCCCGCCATCACCGCCAGGCGCAGCCGGAAGACCCGGGCGATCTCGGGCCCGCGGTAGGCCGTCTGCAGGCGGGTGATCATCGGGATGAAGAAGAACGGCCCGCCGAAGCCCGCGAGCAGCCCCGCCGCCATCATGGCCGGCAGCATCCACGGGTTGGGCAGCAGCCAGGCGGCGACCGCGATCAGGGCGAAGCCGCCGCCCATCGCGACATAGCCCAGGAACATCGTCGACAGTGGCCGCCGGAAGCGGACGCTGCCGGCGATCAGGTTGCCCGCGACGTCGCCGGCACCGCTGACGCCGATGATCAGGCCCAGTGCCGCCAGCCCCTCGAAGTCGAACAGGCGCGGGTCGTGCTGCTTCACCATCAGGGCGATGCAGAGCTGCAGCGCCACGCTCCACGGCCCGTTGGCGAGCGCGTTCAGCAGCAGCAGCGTGCCGATCGTGCGCTCGCGCCGCATCAGGCGCGCGCCATCGACCAGCGCGTCCCAGGCGCCGTGCAGCCCGCCGCGGCCGCGCTGCGGCTGGTGCGTGGGGTCGATCAGGCGGTCGCGCACCGCCCAGATGGCGACACCCGAAAGGATGAAGCCCGCGGCGGTGACCGAGAGAAAGTGGATGACCGGCAGGATCGAGTTCAGCACGGCGGCCAGCATCGGACCGATCAGACGGGCCAGTCGCCAGGTGGCGTCGAACAGGCCGTTGATCGCCTGCATGGCGTCGCGGTCGGGCACCAGCACCGGCACCGCCGACTGCAGCGCCGGCGTGAACACCATGCGAAGGGCGGCGATGCCCATGACCGACAGCACGAGCAGCGGGATCGACACGCCCCAGACGTAGGCGCCGGCGACGGGCAGCAGTGCCAGTGCGGCACTCGCATACTTGGCCCAGATCATGGCGCGGTCGGCGCGCCAGCGATCGATCACCGAGGCACCGAGAAGACCCGCCACCAGCATGGCGCCGTACTGTGCGGCGTTGACGTAGCCTGCGGCGTTGCCGATCTGCTCGGCGGCGATCCACACCACGGCCACGCGAAACAGGTCCTCGCCGATGGTCGAGGCGGCCAGCCCCGACCATACGGTCGCGACGGCGGGATCTTTCAGCGGGCGGAAGATCGGCAGCATCTGGTGCTCAGCTCAGCGCGCCCACACGCCGCCGTCCTTGTTCTTGTAGCCGAGGGAGAGATACGCCGCGTCGACCAGCGGCTGGCCGCGCCCGTTCATCAGCAGGCCAGGCCCCATGCGGTTCATGGTGTAGCCGAACGAGAGACCTGAAGCGGGATCGGCGAAGCCTAGCGAGCCGCCGGCGCCGACATGGCCGAAGGCGGCGCTGCCCAGGATGACGCTGTCGACGTCGGGACCGAAGACGGTGGCGCCGAGGCTGCGCTTCCTGTTGTCCATCGACTTCATGAAGCCCAGCGCAAAGCGCGTCGGGATGCGCAAGGTCGCATCGTCGTGCGTCGCCATGGAAACCTCGCCCATGCGGGCGAGCGTCGCGGCGTCGACCAGCTTGCCGCCGCCCCTCATCGAACCATTTGTCGCCAGCGGCGCATACATCCCGGCCAGACCGCGCGCATTGGTGACGCCGTTGGCCGCGCCGATCTCGGCCGCGCGGCCGGCCCGCGTGGCGAGGCCGCCACTCAGCACGGCGCCGCTGTTGAAATAGAACAGGGCAGGGATCGATTTCTTGTCGGTCGTCAGGTCGCGCAGGAAGGGCGTCACCGCTTCTTCCGCCTTGTTGATGTAGGGCAGCATGGGCGCGACGCGCGGGTCGATCTCCTCGGGCGTGCCGATCCAGAAATCGAGTCCGAGCGGCACCGCAATCTCGTCGCGGAAGAAGGTGCCCAGCGACTTGCCCGAGGCGCGGCGTACCATCTCACCCACCG
This sequence comes from Reyranella sp., assembly GCA_052386855.1. Classification (GTDB taxonomy): domain Bacteria; phylum Pseudomonadota; class Alphaproteobacteria; order Reyranellales; family Reyranellaceae; genus Reyranella. Next base: position 36,647 of record JBQTJT010000025.1, on the reverse strand, counting down.
TCCAGCCGAAGGTGAGACCGTGATAGCCGTTGCGCGTTCCGGGCAGCCAGAAGGGCTCCTCGGCCGCGAGCCGATCCGTCATGTAGGTCCAGTCGTAGACCTTTGCGCCCTCGACCTTGGCCCGCAGCGCCGGCACGCCGGCGGAATGGTCGAGCATCATGCGCGTGGTCACGCGCTCCTTGGCCGACTGGCCGAACTCCGGCCACAGCTCGACCACCGGTGCGTCGAGATCGAGCTTGCCGCGGCTCGCCAGGATGTGGGCGCAGAGCGCGGTGGCGCCCTTGGTGCAGGAGAAGACGATGCTCACCGTGTCCTGCTTCCAGGGCGTGCCGGCCTTGGGGTCGGCAACGCCGCCCCACAGGTCGACCACGGTCTCGCCGCCCACGGTCAGGCAGACCGAGGCGCCAATCTCGCCGTTGGCGTCGAAGTTCTTCCTAAAAGCCTCGGCGACGCGCTCGAAGCCGGGCTTGCATGTGCCCTCAACCATTCTTCGGGATCGGCAGCTTGAAGACTTCCAGCAGGAAGCGCGCCGCGTGGCTGAGCGCCGTCTGGTCGATGCCGTGGCCGACGCCTTCGGCGATGTGGATGGCCACGGCGACGTCGTTCTGCTGCAGCGTCTCGGCGGCGCGTTCGGTCAGCACATGCGGCAGCATCTCGTCGCTGTCGCCGTGCGCCAGCAGAATGGGCGGCCGCGACTTGATCTCGTCCTTCAGCACCTCCGGCCCGGCCAGCATGCCGGAGAAGCCGACGATGCCGGCCAATGGCTTGGCGCGACGCAGGCCGACCTGCAGCGCCATCATCGTGCCCTGGCTAAAACCGACCAGCGCGGTCTTGGATTCGTCCAGGCCGTATTGCGCCATGGTCTCGTCGAGGAAGGCGTCGACACAAGGTGCCGCGCTGCGCACGCCGGCCAGGGTCAGCGCCGGGTCGAGGCGGGAGATGCCGAACCACTGGTAGCCGAAGGGATTGCCCTCGCAGGGGTAGGGCGCGTTGGGCGCGTGGAACACCACGTCGGGCATCAACGGCGCCAGCACCGGGGCCAGGCCGATCAAGTCGTTGCCGTCGGCGCCGTAGCCGTGCAGCAGGATCACGAGATGGCCGGGCTTGCCGTCGCCCTGCGGTCCGTAGCTGGCGCCCTCCAGCTTGACCGTGGCGAGCTTGGTCGTCGCGGGCTTGGTCATTTTTCCGTCTTCCCCACCTTGATGTCTTCCTTGAGGGGCTTGGGGCCCCAATCCGGCATGCTGCGGCGATAGTGCCAGAGCAGCAGCGCGGCGGCACTTCGCCAGGGCCGCCACGCCTCGGCGATTTTGAGAAGCCGCTTTGCGTCGGGCCGCTTGCGCAGCCGCTTGAGGTGCTGTGCCGCCACGACCAGCCCGAGGTCGAGGCCGGGCATGATGTCGGGCCGGCCGTGCGCGAACATCAGGTAGATCTCGGCTGTCCACGGGCCGATGCCCTTGGCCTGGGTCAGCATGGCGATCGCCGCCGTGTCGTCGAGCTCGTCGAGGGCGCCAAAATCGATGCGGCCCTCGGCAATGTCGGTGGCAAGGCTGCGGCCGTAGCGCACCTTGGCGCCGCTGAGGCCAACGGCGCGGAGCTGCTCGTCGTTCTGGGCCAGGAACTCCGCCGGCTCCATCGACGGCACCGCGGCTTCCAGGCGGAGCCAGATGCTGCGCGCGGCATGGACCGAGACCTGCTGGCCCACGATCGAGCGCATCAGCCCGCCGAACCCCGTCGGCATCTCGCGCCGCACGGGATGGCCCACGTCCTTCAGGATGCGTGCGAAATCGGGATCGACGCGCGCCAGATGGCGCATCGCTTTTTTCAGGTTGGCATCATCGAGGACGATCTTGCTCACGCGCCCGGCATAGCACGCCGCGTGAGGCCGCTGTAACGTCCGATCATGGTCCCCGCCACGCAGCCAGTCGTCACGCGTTTTGCCCCCAGTCCGACCGGCCTGCTGCATCTCGGCAGCGCCTACTCGGCGCTGGTTGCCCACATCAGGGCACGCGAGGCCGGTGGCCGGTTCCTGCTGCGCATCGAGGACACCGACATCCGCCGCTGCCGGCGCGAGTACGAGACTGCCATCCTGCAGGATCTGAAATGGCTCGGCCTCGACTGGGATGGCGCGGTTCGCCGCCAGTCCGATCATTTCACCGACTACGGCCGCGCGATCGACCGGCTTGACGACCGCGGGCTGGTCTATCCCTGCTTCTGCAGCCGTGCCGAAATCGACCGCGAGATCGCCGCCTCCGCCAGCGCGCCTCACGCCGCGCACGAGGGGCCCGACGGTCCGCTCTATCCCGGCACCTGCCGGCATCTGGCACCCGCCGAGCGCAAGCGACGCATCGCGGCCGGCCGCGAGCACTGCATACGGCTCGATTCGGCACGCTCAGCGGCCGCTGCGGGCCCTTACGATTTCGTCGACGAGCACCGGGGACGCATGCAAGGCCAGCCGCTGCTGATGGGCGACTTCGTGCTGGCCCGCAAGGACACGCCGACCAGCTATCACCTCTCGGTCACGGTCGACGACCATCTGCAGGGCGTGACCCTGGTGACACGCGGCGAGGACATCCTGCCGTCGACCCACGTCCATGTCCTGCTGCAGCGCCTGCTGGGCTACGCGACGCCGCTCTATGCCCATCATGGCCTGATCACCGACCCGACCGGGCGGCGCCTGGCCAAGCGCGACAAGGACCTCACCATACGGTCGCTACGCGAAAGCGGCGTCAGTCCCGAAGAAGTGCGCCGCCGCGCTCTGGCGGCGGCAGGCGGGCAGGCCTAACATTCTGTCATGGATCGAACCGCAGAACTGGCCGTCGGGAGGCGGCTGCTCGGCCATATCGACGGCCGAACCACCGATCTCGCGGACTCCCTGTTCCGCAACCGCGTGATCGCCTATTCCTGCCGCGAACGTGCGCGGCTCGAGCGCGAGCGGCTGTTCCGCGACCAGCCGATCTTCATGGGACTGTCGGCGCGCCTCGCCAAGCCGGGTGATTACGTCACCGAGGATGTGGCCGGCCTGCCGGTGCTGATGACCCGCGGCGCCGACGGCAGCGTAAAGGCCTTTGCCAACATCTGCCGCCATCGCGGCGCACCGGTGGCCGAGGGCTGCGGCAACGCGCGCGCCTTCACCTGCCCCTATCACGGCTGGACCTACGATCTCGCCGGCCGGCTGCTCGGCACGACCGACAAGGTGGGCTTCGCCGGCGTCGATCTCGCGAGCCACGGCCTGGTGCGGTTGGCGGCCACCGAGCGGCACGGCATGCTGTTCGTGCGGCCGAAGCCGGTGTTGCCGGGCGAGAGTGCCGACCTCGATGTCGATGCCGGTCTGGGTCCGATCGCCGCCGATCTCGCGGCACTGCAGCTCGGCAGTTATCCGCTGTTCTCGGCCGATCGCGTGGCACCGCGCATCAACTGGAAGTTCGCCATCGATACCTTCCTCGAGGGCTATCACATCCCGCATCTGCACCGGAAAACCATCGCGCCCTACTTCATCGGCAATTGCGGCACCTTCGACGGCGCCGGCCTCCACGGTCGCATGTGTGTGGCCCGCACCACGATCGATGCCGTGCGCGGCCTGCCCGAGGCCGAACGCAACTATCGCCCGCACGTCATCTCGATCTATCAGCTCTTCCCCAACACCATCCTGATCTGGCAGGTCGACCACATCGAGATCTGGCGCGCCTTCCCCGGTCGCGACGATCCCAGCCGCTGCGACATCGAGCTCACGCTCTACACGCCGGCCGACTCTGACAGGCCGGCGTCGTACTGGCAGAAGAACCGCGACATCGCCATCCGCACGGTGATGGAAGAGGACTTCCCGCTGGGCGAGCGCATGCAGATCGGCTTCGAATCGGGCGTCACCGAGGAAGTGCTCTACGGCCGCAACGAGCCGTCGCTGGTCCACTTCCACAGCTCGATCCGCAACGCCCTCGGGGTTCCGGCTTGACGCAGCCCGAGCGGCTGCCCGACTTCCCGACGGGCGGCTGCGCGGTGGTGATCGGCGGCTCGGGCGGCATCGGCCGCGCCATCGCCATCCAGCTCGCCGAGCGCGGCTGCGACGTGGCGCTGAGCTATTTCAAGGGCAGCGCGCGGGCCGACGAGACCGCATCGCTGGTGCGCAGCGCCGGCCGCGAGGTCCATGTCGGCCAGGTCGACCTGCGCGAGGAGGCCGAGGTCCGCCGCTTCGTCGACGAGGCGGCCCAGCATTTCGGCGGCGTCCATACCGCGGTCTATGCCGCCGGCCCCTACATTCCGATGCGCTTCATCGGCCAGCAGCCGGCCGCGGCTTTCCGCGAGATCATGGAACACGATGCCTTCGGTTGTTTTCATCTGGTCCAGGCGGCATTGCCGCACCTGCGCACGGCCAAGGGCAGCTTCACGGCCATCGTGACGCCGGCCATCCGCCGCTATGCCGTGCGCGACATCCTGAGCGCCGCGCCCAAGGCTGCGATCGAACAGCTGGTGAAGGGGTTGGCCGCCGAGGAGGGCCGCTTCGGCGTCCGCGCCAATGCCGTGGGCGTCGGCGTCATCACCGACGGGCTCTATCATGCGCTGGTGGAAAGCGGCGACTTCGACCAGCGCTTCCTCGACGCCTCGCGCCAGGCGATGGCGTTGAGGCGCCTGGGCACGGCCGACGAGGTCGCGGAAGGCGTGGTGTTTCTGGCCTCGCAACGCGCGCGCTGGATCACCGGCCAGACGCTGATGGTCGATGGAGGATACGCAATATGACCCGCACCAAGCCGCCGTTCCGCGCCGACCAAGTCGGCTCCCTGTTGCGCTCCGCGCCTGTGAAGTCGGCGCGCACGAAACGCGTTACCGGAGAGATCACCCCGGCCGAACTCAAGGCCGTCGAAGACGCTGAGATAACGAAGCTCGTGGCCAGGCAGGAGGCGATCGGCCTGAAAGGCGTGACCGATGGAGAGTTTCGCCGCTCCTGGTGGCACTACGACTTCCTGGCCGGTCTCGACGGCGTCGAGCTGGTGAGCGTGGCCCAGGGCCTGCAGTTCAAGGGCACGCAAACCAAGGCCGAGGGTTTGCATGTCCACGGCAAGATCGACTTCACCGACCATCCGATGATCGAACATTTCAAGTTCTTGAAGTCGGTGGCGAAAGCGACACCCAAGATGACGATCCCGTCGCCCACGGCGCTGCACTATCGCGGCGGACGGGCGGCGATCGACAAGGCCGTGTATCCGGAGATGGAGGCGTTCTTCGAGGATCTCGGGAAGGCCTATGCCAAGGCAGTGCGGGCGTTCGGCGAGGCAGGCTGCACCTATCTGCAGCTCGACGAGGTGTTCGTGGCCTATCTCTGCGATCCGGCACAGCGCGACTACCTGCGCGGCCGTGGCGACGATCCGGATAGGCTGCTGCACATCTATGCCGACCTGGTGAATGCCGCAGTCTCCGGCCGGACACCGGGGATGACCATCTCCATGCATCTCTGCCGTGGCAACTTCCGTTCGACCTGGATGGCGCAAGGTGGCTACGAGCCCGTGGCCGAGGTCCTGTTCAACAAGATGGGCGTCGATGCCTATTTCATGGAGTACGACAGCGAGCGTGCCGGCGGCTTCGAGCCGCTGCGGCTGCTGCCCAGGAACAAGCACGCCGTGCTCGGCATCATGACGTCGAAGACCGGCGCGCTGGAGAGCAAGGATCAGCTCAAGCGCCGCCTCGACGAGGCCGCGAAGTTCACGTCGCTCGACCAACTCTGTCTCAGCCCCCAGTGCGGCTTCGCCAGCACCGAGGAGGGCAACCTGCTGGCCGAGGAAGAACAATGGGCCAAGCTTGCGCGCTGCGTCGAGGTGGCGGAAGAAGTGTGGACCTGACGCGTCAGCGCCCCTCGAGCGCCTTGATCACCCACACCTGCACGGTGTTCGATTCGAGGAACTCGCGGCCCAGCTTGCGCAAAGCAGGATTGCGGGCGTCGCCGTCGATGATCGCGGTCAGGATATCGCAGTTGTAGGGAACGGCGACGGCTTCGGCATGGCGGAGCGCCCCGTTGTGCCGCTTGTGCCGGTAGGTGCGCACCCGGCCGAAGGCGTCGGTGACGCGGAGGCGTTCGCCGGGACCGACCGGGACGAACCGGGGGTCGAGCAGGCGGACGTCGACCGCCTGTTCCAGCGCGGTGTCGGTCGGAACGCCGTCGGGGCAGTCGCCCGCGGGCCCGAGCTTCAGCCACACATAGACATCGTGGTCGTCGCCGCTGTAGGCGCGGCCCGGCGCCGCTTCTTCCGCCGAAAACGGCCAGGTGAACGGCCGCCAGCCCGCGGAATCGGTGAAGCCCAGCGCCATCTGCCGGTCGGCGAACCAGGCGATGCCGCCCAGCACGGCCGCCTGCGCCGCGGCCCACGCAATGTAGGTGAGCGTTTGCCGGCTGATCTTCATGCGACTGCGGAGGCTGATGGGGCAGGGAGCGACATGCCCCATCATAGCGCGTCGTCGTCAGGTCCGGCAGATCGACACGCCGCCATCGACCAGGAACGCCGTGCCGGTGACGAAACTCGATGCGTCGGAGGCCAAGTGCAGTACCGACCGGGCGATCTCCTCGGGCCGCGCCATGCGCTTCAGCGCGTGCAGGTTCTCGACGAAGGCCAGTACCTCCGGCGTGGCGCCGGGGGCGTTGGTGATGCTCATCGGCGTGTCCGTGCCACCCGGCAGCACGGCGTTGGCGCGGATGCCTTTGGCGCCGAGTTCGGCAGCAAGAACCTTGGTGAGGCCGATCACGCCAGCCTTGCTCGCGGCATAAGCCGCCATGCCGGGCAGGCCGGCGGTGTAGCCGACGAAGGTCGAGGTGAAGATCAGCGAGCCGCCGCCGCGCGCGATCATCGCCGGGACCTGATGCTTGGCACCGAGGAAGGCGCTCGTCAGGTTGATTTCGAGCGTCTCATGCCAGCCCGCCAGCGAGACGTCGGAGACAGGCGCCATCTCCCCGATGGTGCCGGCATTGTTGAAGGCGATGTCGAGGCCGCCGAACCGGTCGTTCGCGGCATCCACTGCGGCCTTTGCCGTGGCTTCGTCCTTCACGTCACCAGCGACGGCGACGGCTTGCCCGCCCATGGCCTCGATCTCCGCCACCAGCGCGTCGAGCTCGGTCCGGCGTCGCGCGACGACGACCATCCGGGCGCCTTCTTGGGCGAACAGCTTGGCCGTCGCACGTCCGATGCCGGAGCTTGCCCCGGTCACGATAGCCACCTTGCCGTTGAGTGTATTCATGTCTGGAACCTCTTGTTGGAGGTCCAGATCACAGGTCCCGGGAGGTGCCGCTATCCGCCAGCGGCGCGTCATTCGACTGGAGTGTGCTTCTAGATTCCAGATCACGGACGACAGGCACCATGGATTTGCAAGTTCAGCAGTTTTTTGATAGTATTTTTGTCAGGATGGGCCTTTAGCGCCCACCCCTCCCAACGCCCTCGGATTCGATCCGCGGGCGTTTTTCTTTGTCCAACAGGACTTCCAAATGACCCCGATCAAACGCTGCTGGCGGCCGCAGGGCCGCTTCCTGCGCGAATTCGCGCGCACCGGCTCGGTCTCCGCCGCATGCCGCGCTGACGTGCCGGTATGGCACGATGGCCGGATCGTCGGGCACGAGCAGGTGCCGGACACCCGCGTGCTGTGGAAGCTGCTGCAGGCACTGCAGGCAGAGACCTACGGACCGCGGGCCGCCGAGCTGCGGGCCAAGCGCGAACGCGACGCCGAATTGAGGCGCCGGCTCGACGAGGCGGACAAGCGCGTGGCCGCCTACGAAGCCGGCCTGCGGGCGACGATCACGCACAAAGCCTGGACACTGATGATGCCGGGTGACGGGCCGCGGTGGCACAGATCATCGCGGGGCGATTCGCCCGTGGGCTCAAGGACTTGGATTCGATTTATGGCACAGGTTTTCAGACAACCCATGGCACAACGAGCTGTGCCAAAAATCGGTCCACTTTCAGATCTGGTGCGCCATCGGTGGCGCCGGGATCGGGCGCACGCGCTCGTAGGCCGCCGCCGCACGCAGCACCAGCGCATCGCGGGCGTGGCCGCCCACGATCTGCAGGCCGATCGGCATGCCCTCGCGGTCGAGGCCGCAGGGGATGGTGGCGGCAGGCTGGCGCGTCAGGTTGAAGGTGAGCGTAAAAGGCGTCCAGCCGATGTCGACGCCGTCGCCGCCCCATGCCGCATTCTCGTTCACGGCGAAAGCCGTCATCGGCATGGTGGGCGTGAGCAGCAAATCATACTTGGCCATGAACTGGTTCATGATCACGCCGACCTGCTGGCGCTGGTGGATCGCCGTCACCACCGCCTCCTGGCCGAGATTGGCGCCGTGCTCGGCGGCCTTCAGCAGGCCCGGGTCCATCAACGCCCGCTTCTCAGGCGCAAAAGTCTTCACCAGTACGGCCACGTTCGACTGCCAGTGCGCGTTCAGGATGCGGCGCGGGTCGAGGCCGGCGAAGTCGGGCGAGTCCTCGACCACCTTGGCGCCCAATGTCTTGAACACTTTTACGGCGTGCTCCACCGCCACCGCCACGTCGCGGTCGATCTTGTCGCGCTCGACGAAGCCCAAGGTGGGCGAATAGGCGATGCGCAGTCCCTTCACGCCCTTCTCGAAGCCCTTCATGTAGTCCTCGCTGTCGTCGGGCCGGCCGTAGAGGTCGCGGCTGTCGGGCCGGGCGATGACGTTCATCATCATCGCGGCGTCGCGCACGGTGCGCGTCATCGGCCCGATGTGCGAGAGAGTCCCTTGCGCCGAAGGCGGCCACAGCGGCACGCGCGCCTGCGTTGGCTTCAGGCCAAAGAGACCGGTGAAGGAGCAGGGGATGCGGACCGAACCCGCGCCGTCGGTGCCGATGGCGAGGCTGCCCATGCCGACCGCTTCGGCCGCGACGCCGCCGCCCGAGGAGCCGCCCGAGGTGCGGCCGATCTTCCAGGGATTGTGCGTGGCGCCGTAGAGGCCCGAATCGGTCACGCCCTTCCAGCCGTATTCCGGCGAGGTCGTCTTGCCCAGCAGCACGGTGCCGGCCTCGCGCAGGCGCTGCGCCACGGGCGAATCGACGGTCCACGGCCCGTCAGGATCGGTGGCGAGGCTGCCCATGCGGGTCGGCATACCCTTGGTCAGCACCATGTCCTTGATGGTGATCGGCACGCCGTCGAGGTCGCTCTGCCGCTTGCCGCCCTTCTTCCAGCGCTTCTCCGAGGACCGCGCGGCGCGCAGCGCCGTGTCGGGATCGAGATGCTGGAAGGCGTTGAGCTGGCCGTTGAAGGCGTCGATCCGCGCCAGCGCCGCCTTGGTGGCTTCGACCGGCGAGGCCTTGCGTGACTTGAAGAGTTTCACCAGCTCGTGGGCCGGCATCATCGCAAGGTCGGCGGTCATCGGTCGGTCTCCGGAAGGATGGGGAATTTCAGCGGATTGGCTTCGGCATAGGCGGCGGCGGCGCGCAGCACCAGCGCATCGCGGTAGTGGCCCGCCACGATCTGCAAGCCCACGGGCAGGCCTTCGCTGCCGAGGCCGCAAGGTACGCTCGCGGCGGGATGGCGGCTGAGGTTGAACTGCGAGGTATAGGGCGACCACTGGATGTTGGGCTTGCCGTCGGGCCCGTCGGGCAGGTTCTGGCCGGCCGCGAAAGCCTTTACCGCGACGGTCGGCGTCAGCAGCAGGTCGTACTTGGCAAAGAACAAATTCCAGGCGATGGCGAGTTCGCGCCGCGTGACCTGGGCGTTCACCACATCCTGCAGCGAATAGCGCAGCCCCGCCTTGGCGCCGGCCAGCAGGTTGGGATCGAACTCGTCGTGCCGGCTTTCGGGATAGAGCTGCAGCAGCCGCTGCAGCGCCGTCAGCCAGTGGATCACGAAGGCGCGGCCGGCCTCGGGATAGGGGAAGGGTGCTGTGACCTCCTCGACCTCACAGCCGAGCGCGGCGAACTGCTTGGCGGCCTTGGTCACCAGCGAGGCGACTTCGATGTCGAGCGGGTGGTCGCCGAAGCGCAGCACGAAGCCGACCTTCAGCTTCTTCAGCTTGCCGCCGAGCTTCTTCGTGTAGTCGGTGTCGTCGGCCGGCAGGCCGTAGGCGTCGCGCGCATCGGGACGGGCGATGGCGTTCATCATCAGCGCGCAGTCGAGCGCGGTGCGGGCCATCGGGCCGGTGTTGGAGAGATCGCCGGTCATCGAGGGCGGCCAGGCCGGGACGCGGCCGAACGTGGCTTTCAGGCCAACGAGGCCATTGAAGCTCGACGGAATGCGCACCGAGCCGCCGCCGTCGGTGCCGATGGCGATCGGGCCGAGGCCCGCCGCTACCGCGGCCCCGGCGCCGCCCGACGAGCCGCCTGGCGTGTGGTCGGTGTTCCACGGATTGCGCGAGATGCCGTGCAGGGCTGAATCGGTCACGCCCTTGTGGCCGTATTCGGAGCTCGTGCTCTGGGCGAAGACGATGGCGCCGGCCTCGCGCAGGCGCGCGACGGCGGGCGCATCGGCGTCGGCCGGCGCCTTGTCGGTGAGCTTGCTGCCCATGCTCGCGGGCCAGCCCTTCACCCGCACCAGTTCCTTGATCGAGACCGGCACGCCGTCGAGCGGCGACAGCGGCTTGCCCTTCTTCCAGCGCTTCTCCGAGGCACGGGCGGCGGCGAGCGATGCGGCGGCATCGACATGGCAGAGCGCGTTGATCCTGGGCGCCATCTTCTCGGCCCGGACCAGCACCGCCTTCATGGTCTCGACCGGCGAGGCCTTGCCCTTCCTGTAGAACTTGGAAAGTTCGGCGGCGCTCGCCTGCGTCAGATCCTGGGTCATGCGGCCTTCCCCTTCGTCGGTCCCCGGGCAGCGCGGTATTGGCGCACAAGCTGTTCGGCCTGGTACTCGGCGGCCAACGCCTGCTCGGCGCGGCCGACTTTTCGATAGAGATCGGCCAGCGCACGCTTGGTGGCGGCCACCGTCGGCCGCTCGCGCTCGTCGGCCTGCAGGATCGCCATCGCGGCGTCGTTCCAGCCAGCGCGCACCAGGGCGTCGAGATGGATGGCGCCGAACAGCGCGCGCTGCGCGATGCTGCCGCCGATCGGTTTCAGGTGCGGCATTGCCTGACCGAGCAACCGGGCGGCCTCGGCGAAGTCGTCACGCGCGTGGGCGGCAAGCCCGTGCGCCATCGGCACGGCGCAATCGGCCCAGGCCTCGCGCTCGAACGGCTTGGCGCGCTCGGCGCGGTCTTCCAGGCTCGCCAGCATTTCGGTAACGGCGCTTTGATCGCCGGCGCGGGCGAGGCCGTAGAGATATTGCAGGTCGAGGAAGGGCGAGAAGTGCTCGTGCAATCGCGGCTTCAGGTAGATCGCGAGGTCGGCCCAGCGCTCGCCGACATCGACGCCGTGCAGTTCGAGGCGCGCCAGCAGCGAGATCGCGTTGATCTGGTCCTCGGAGAATTCCTTCCACACGCCCCAGACACGCTTGTCGTAGAGCTCCAGCGCCTCGTCGGTGCGGTCGAGATCGATCAGGAACAGCGCGAGGTGCCACCACAGGTGCGTGTACATGAAGGAGTTGCAGCTCTCCCACGTGTCGGACATCTCCTCGAGGAAGGCCACGCCCTCCTGCATCTGGCCGCGCGCTTCCAGGCAATGGGCGACGGCGTGATGAGCCCAGGGATCGCGGCGGTCCATGGCGATCGCCTTGCGCGCCGCGGCCTCGGCCTCGTCGAGGCGGTTGCACTCCTCCAAGCCGAACGCATACATCGCCCAGACGTAGTGATTGTCGCCATTGGCCGGCACGATGCGCTCGCCGATGCGCAGCAGCGCCTCGGCGTCACCGTGGTTGAAGGCGTGAAGCTGGCCGAGCTTGGCAGCCAGCAGGTCGCGCGGCCATTGCGCCACCATCTGCTCGTGGAGCTGCAGGCTGCGGTCGGTGTCCCTCGCGATCCACGCCTCGGTGGCGGCAAGCCAGGCCAGCTCGCGGGCGTTGGCGCCTGAAGACATCGTCCTGGCGCGAGCCACGTAGCGCCTGGCCCCCTCGAAGCCCTCGGTCGAATTCATGGAGAGCAGGAGGTTGGCCGCGATCACCGGCAACAGCAGGCACTTCTCTTCCTTGTCGGCGGCGGCGATGAATTCCGCGAGACGATTGCCGAAGGCCAGCCATTCCTCGCGGACGAAATCGAGCGCCGCGACCGCTTCTGCGCCGGCATTGCTCAACTCCAACCCTTGACCGTCGCGTGCCACGCTGCCTCCGTTATCGTTGCCAGAGCTTCGCATGCCGTGCGACGTTGGGCAAAATTTCAGGAGGAAACAATGAAACGCCGTCATCTGCTGGGCTCCGCCGCGGCCCTGGCCCTCGCGCCTGCCGTCGTGCGGGCGCAGGCCTTTCCCGACAAGCCGATCCGCTTCGTCGTGCCCTACGCGCCGGGCGGCGCCACCGACACGTCGGCCCGCATCGCCGCGGAGTTCCTCACCAACAAGCTCGGCCAGCAGGTGCTGGTCGACAACAAGCCGGGAGGCGGCACCATCATCGGCACCGAGATCGTCGCCAAGGCCAAGCCCGACGGCTACACGATCCTGCTGGCGCCGGGGACTATCGCCACCAACACCTCGTTCGGCCTGAAGCTGCCCTACGATCCGACCAGGGATCTCGCGCCGGTCATCGGCTTTGTCGACATGCCGCTGTTGCTCGCGACCAACAAGGATGCGCCCTTCAAGACGATGGCCGAACTGATCGCCTATGCGAAGCAGCAGCCCGCGCCGATCAGCTACGCCTCCCCCGGCAATGCCAGCATCCCGCATCTGTGGGGCGAGCAGTTCAAGGCGGAGGTCGGCATCAAGCTCGAGCACATCGGCTACAAGGGCAGCGCGGATGCGCTGAAGGATGTGCTGGGCGGGCACGTCATGCTGTTCTCCGACACGCTGCTGCCGACCGGCCTTGCGGTGAAGGACGGCCGGCTGCGCGGCCTGGTCGTTGCGGCGGCCAAGCGCGTGCCCATGCTGCCGGACGTGCCGACGGTGAAAGAGGCGGGGCTTCCGGCCAATCTGGAGGGCGCGGTGTTCTTTGGCGTGATGGTGCCGGGTGGCACGCCTGAGCCGATCGTCGCCCGGCTCAACGCGGTCTTCAACGAGGCCATCTCCGATCCCGCAACCAACAAGAAGCTTGCAGACCTCGGCTTCGTGCTGGTCGGTGGAAGCGCTGCCGACTACGGCAAGCGCATCGCCGTCGAGACGGAGAAGTGGCGCAAGGTGATCAAGGATTCCAACATCACGCCGCCGGCCTAAGCGCTCCGCTTGCGGAGCGCTTGGCCAGAGCTAGCTAACGCTAGCTCTTGGGGGAGCCGCCGAGGAAACAGAAAATGGTGCCGCCCTTGTTGGCGCAGATGTGGCTGTTGCCGTCGGGTGCGAGCTGGTTCAGCACGACCTTGGGCGGCACCAGCACCCAGCGGCCGTTCAGCAGCGCGTACCAGTTGCCATCGTCCTTCTGGTAGGCCCGGGTCGGACGGCAGTCGCCCTCGACACCATCCTTGGTGCCGCTGCAGCACGAGGCGTTCGAGCCGGGACGTTTCAGCTTTTCGTACCAGTCGTGATTGTCGGCATGGCCTTGGCCATGGTGGCCGGAGGGGCCTTGCACAAATGGGCCCTGCGCGAATGCCGGCGCGGCGGGAAAGCACAAGGCGAAGACCAGGAACGTGGGCGCAAGTCGTGGCATGGGGCTGCCATTTTTCGCAATGCCAGCCGGGCTGGCTACAAGAAATCATACTCCTTCCGGAGGCCCGAGACGATGGGGACGAAATCCGGATCGTCGGCCGACAGGAGGCCGTGGCGCACGAAGAAGTCGATCAGCACCAGGTTGCAGTTGTACTTGAACTCGACCGTGTCGCGCACGGTCTCGAACACGCGCTGCACCGGCCAGAGCTCGAAGGAATGGACCTCGCCATCGTTCGCGCGTGGAGTGAAACTCTCGGGCAGTTCGAGATCGAAGCAGGTCATGATGTCGGGCTTGAGCTGTTGGCCCGACTGGTTCCAGTAGGCCACGAAGCTGACGGCCGTCGCCTGCCTGGCGAGCTCGGGCGGGATCGAGGCTTCCTCGCCGCATTCCTTGATCAGGTTCTCGTGCAGGCCGAGCCCGGCCGGCTGTCCGCCGGCGACGGTATTGTCGAGCTGGCCGGGGAAGGTGGGCTTCTCGTAGGAGCGCCGCGGCACCCAGACATGCAGCCCGTCCTTCCGGCGGACATAGCCCGTCATGTGCGGCCCACCGGCGCGCACGCCGAACCACGGCACCGCCGAACGCTCCATCGCCATCAGCACCGGCGTGCCGGACGCCGGCGCCACGGCGTATTCCTCCTCGCGCCACAGGCCCTTGAAGTAGCCACGCTCGCGCAAGGAGAGCAGAAAAGTGCGCACCTTCGCCGTGCGCTTTGCCGCCGTGTCGAGCTTCGCGTCTAGGTGCCAGGCGCCGTCGTCGCGCTTGAAGAGTCCGCTGCCGGCCACGACGTCGGCGGCAAAGTCATGATGGACGAAGCCGGCGCGGTCGCGGCCGATGAACCATGGTTCGAACTGGGCGAGGTCGGCGTTGTTGCAGCGCCTGATATGGTCGAGGAAGGACATGCGCTGGGGAGATAGCATAGAGTGCGGCCGATGACAGAAGATGAACTTCAGAAGCTCCTTGAGAAGGCGCTGTCGGCGGCCGACCTGCATGGCCTGTTCGTCGAGGAGTGCCAGGACCAGGACATAAGGCTGCGTTTCTCGCTGGCCACGGGGGAGACCTGGTCGATGCCGGCACTGCTGTCGCTGGTCGACACCGCGCTCCGCGCCGCCGCGGGTCTCGAGGCCCAGCTCACGCATCTCAATGTCACGGTGCTGAAGCCGGCACAGGACGCCGACGTGCTGGCGCTGTCACGCGTCATTCGCCGCGACGGCGGCTCAATTCATGCCGAGGCCTGGCTGTTCAGCCACGCCGCCATCGATCCGATGCTGCACGCGACGGCTACTCTACGCGGCCTCTTTCCACGCTGAGTCCACGACGGTCACGATGTCGCGCATGATCGCCGTCAGGTCGAAATCCTTGGGCGTGTAGACGCGGGCCACACCGGTCTTCAGCAGCGCCTCGGCGTCGGCTGGTGGGATGATGCCGCCCACCACCACCGGCACGTCGCCGATGCCGGCGGCGCGCAGGCCGGCCAGCACGTCGCCGACCAGCGAGACATGGCCGCCCGACAGGATCGAGAGGCCGACCACGTGCACGCTCTCCTCGAGCGCGGCATTGACGATGCGCTCCGGCGTGAGGCGGATGCCTTCGTAGACGACTTCCATGCCGCAATCGCGGGCGCGCACGGCGATCTGCTCGGCGCCGTTGGAATGGCCGTCGAGGCCGGGCTTGCCGACCAGGATCTTTATGCGCCGGCCGAGGCGGCGCGAGACCGTGTCGACCTCGCGGCGAACGGCTTCGAGCCTTCCGTCGGTCACGCCGGCCGCGCGGGCGACGCCGGTCGGCGCGCGATATTCACCAAACACCTGGCGCAGCGTGTCAGTCCATTCGCCGGTGGTGACGCCGGCCTGGGCGCAGGCGATCGACGCCGGCATGACGTTGCGGTCTTCCTTGGCGGCCGATGCAAGCTCGGCCAGCGCCTTCTTCACCTCAGTGGCATCGCGCGCCGCGCGCCAGGCATTTAGCCGCGCGATCTGCCCGCTCTCGACGTCGGCGTCGACGGTCATGATCGAGCCGCCGCCGGTCGAGAGCGGCGAGGCTTCGGCTTCGGTGAAGGCGTTGACGCCGACCACGGTCTGCTCGCCGGCCTCGATGGCCGAGAGCCGCTTCAGGTTCGATTCGACGAGGCGCTGCTTCATATAAGCCGATTCGATGGCCGCCACCGCGCCGCCCATGTCGTCGATCCTGGCCATCTCGGCCAGCGTCTCTTCCTTGAGGGAGGCCACCTTGGCCGCGATCTCGGTGCTGCCGTCGAAGATGTCGCCGTATTCCAGCAGATCGGTCTCGAAAGCCACGATCTGCTGGAGTCTCAGCGACCATTGCTGGTCCCACGGGCGGGGGAGGCCCAGTGCTTCGTTCCACGCCGGCAGCTGGACCGAGCGGGCGCGCGCGTTCTTGCTCATCACGACCGCGAGCATCTCGAGCAGGATGCGATAGACGTTGTTCTCGGGCTGCTGCTCGGTGAGGCCGAGCGAATTCACCTGCACGCCGTAGCGGAACAGTCGCTGCTTGGGGTCGGCGACGCCGTAGCGGTTGAGCGTGATGTCTTCCCACATCTCGGCAAACGCCCGCATCTTGCACATCTCGGTGACGAACCGGATGCCGGCGTTGACGAAGAAGGAGATGCGGCCAACGACCTGAGGGAAGTCCGCATCGGGCACCTGACCTCGCGCGCGCACGGCATCGAGCACGGCGATGGCGTTGGCCAGCGAAAAGGCCAGTTCCTGCACCGGCGTCGCTCCGGCTTCCTGCAGGTGATAGCTGCAGACGTTCATCGGGTTCCATTTGGGAACCTCGCGGTAGGTGAAGCCGATCGTGTCGGCCGTCAGCCGGAGCGACGGCTCGGGCGGGAAGATGTAGGTCCCGCGGGACAGATATTCCTTGATGATGTCGTTCTGCGTCGTGCCCTGCAGCTTGGCGCGCGCCACGCCCTGCGCTTCGCCCGCCGCGATATAGAGCGACAGCAGCCACGCCGCCGGCGCGTTGATGGTCATCGACGTGTTCATCTTGTCGAGCGGGATGCCGTCGAACAGCGCGCGCATGTCGCCGAGATGGCTGATCGGCACACCCACCTTGCCGACCTCGCCGCGCGCCAGCGGATGGTCGCTGTCGTAGCCGGTCTGGGTCGGCAGATCGAAAGCGACGCTGAGGCCGGTCTGACCGCGCGCCAGGTTGGTGCGGTAGAGCTCGTTGGATTTCTCCGCCGTCGAATGGCCGGCGTAGGTCCGGATCAGCCAGGGCCGATCCTTGTGGGGTGCTTCGCTTGTCGTCTTGGTCATGGTGGCGGCCAATGGCGGGGTTGACGTACACTCCCCTACACCAATAAATGCTGCACCGCAGCATGGAAAATTTCGCAGTGCAGCCGAGCGATCCGGGCCAGCTTTGAGCACGACGTCCCCTTGGGGCCAAACTGCGGGAAATGCGCCCGGCGGCGTCTTCGTGCCTGCGCCGCGTCAACCGGACCTGGCTCCCAGCCGGCCGGTCTATGACGGCACGCTGGGCGAACTCTACGCCATCTATCTGCGCCATCTCGTGCTGATGATCGCGACCCTGGGCTGGTCGCGCTTCTGGGGCCGCACCCGCATCCGCCGCTACGTCTGGAACCATCTCGCGATCCTGGGCGACCGCTTCGAATATCGCGGTCGCGGCCGCGAGCTTCTGATCGGCTTCCTGTTCGCCGTGGTGCTGCTCGCGGCCTGGGCCGGCCTGATGTACCTGGCCTGGATCTATGTCTTTCACGAAAAGCCGTTCGCCACCTTCGGCCTGTTCGACATTTTCTCGCTGTCGGTGGTGCTGATCGGCTTTCCGCTCGCCTATGTCGGCCACTATGCCGGCCTGCGCTACAAGCTCTCGCGCACGCGCTGGCGCGGCATTCGCTGCGGCATGGCGGGCTCGGCCTGGCGTTACGGCGTGATCGCGACCTTCCTGCACTTCGCCAATGCCCTGACGGCCTACCTGCTGACTCCGGTCGTCTCGGTGAACCTGGCGCGGCCGCGCATCGCCAACACGCGGCTGGGCACGCTGCCCTTCGCTTTTGCCGGCAGTGCAGGCGACATCTACCGCCGCTACCTCGGCTACTACTTCCTGAACATCCTGGCGTGGATTGCCGCGGCCGTTGCCGTCTTCTTCGCCGTCGGCGGTACGCTCGAGGGCCTGGGCGTCTCGTCGGATGATTTCCTGAAGCTTTTCTCGCGGCCGAGCCTGCGTACGTTGCTGTTCGTGGTGGCGATCGCCTTCGCGGCCTACATCGTGTTCGGCCTGCTCATCCTGCCGCTGCGCTGCTGGTGGCAGGCCTACCTGATGCGCTACCTCGTGACCCATAGCCGCGCCGGCAATGTGCTGTTCGCCACCGCGATCTCGACGCGCCAGATGTGGGGCTTCCTGGTGCTGAACTACCTGATCGTGCTGCTGACGCTCGGCATCGGCTGGCCGTGGGTGATGCATCGCACGATGAGGCTGATCGCCGACCAGCTCTGGGTCTATGGCGCGCCCGATGGCGCCTCGATCGGCCAGCCGCCCGATCGCGGCCCGGGCTACGGCGAGGGCCTGCTCGACATGTTCGACGTGAGCGGGATCTGACGATGGCCGCTGCCTCCCGCTTCTACGACGGCCTCACCGCGCTGGTGCACGAGGTCGGCGTGCGCGCGACCACCGGCGAGCTGATCATCTTCCGCCCCGCCGATTCGAGCATCGTGGCGCGCTGGCCGATCGGCGAACTCGTCGTGCTGGGCGATGGCAACCACGAAGCGGCGCCGCCGGTCATGCGCCGCGGCAACGAGGCCCGCCTGGTGATCGAGGATATCGAGCTCAGACAGCGGCTCGCCGCCCTCGTGCCCGAGCTCGCGGCACTCGACCACCGGCCGGCCCCGTTGGTCCCCAGGCTGGCGACGCTCGGCGTCACCCTGGTGGCACTGGTCGGGCTGTTCTGGGTCACCGTCGATTACGGCACCGAGTATGCCGCGCCCTGGCTGCCCTACAGCCTGCAGGCCAAGCTCGGTGAGACCGTGTTCGAGGAGCTGGTCGCCGACAAGGACCAATGCCACGGCACCCGAGGCCTGGAGGCGATCAACAGGCTCGCCAACGACCTCGCCCAGGCTGCTGGCTACGAGCACGAGATCACGGTGCACATCGTCGAGGGTGGCCCGGTCAACGCCTTCACCCTGCCGGGCGGCATCCTGGTCTTCTATTCGGACCTGATCGACCAGGCCAAGGACCGCTCGCAGGTCGCGGGCGTGCTGGCGCACGAGATCGGCCATGTCATCCATCACCATCCCATCAAGGGCATCGCCCGCCAGTACGGTATCGACCTCTTGATGAAGCTGGTGAGCGGCGGTTATTCCGATCTCCTGAACACGCTGAGCTCCGGCGGCAACATCCTGCTGGCGCTGCGCAACGGTCGCGCCTTCGAGCGCGAGGCCGACGCCACCGGCGTGGCGCTGCTCGAGAAGCTCGGGCTCCGGGCCGACGGCATCGCCGGCTTCTTCGAGCAGATGCTGGAGAAGGAGCCCAAGGACGCGGCCTCGGCCGCCGGCATCTGGTCGAGCCATCCGCCGACCCAGGAACGCATCGACGCCACCAAGCGGCCCACCACCGGCAAGCTCGCCTTCAGCGACGCCGACTGGAAGGCGCTCCGCGACGTCTGCAAGTAGCGGGGCAGGCATGTTTTTGATCGTGCTCGCGACGTCCCTGGAATCGCCCGACATCACCCCGTCCGACCGGCTCTATGCCGACGCGCTGGAGCGTCGCGGCTGCCGTGTTGCCGGCGCGGCGTGGGACGGGCCGCGCGAGGCCTTTGCCGGCGCCGACGCGGTCGTGCTGCGGGCGACCTGGGGCTACTACCGGATGCTGGAAGCGTTCCGCGACTGGACGGAGGCGATGGCCGCCGCGACGCGGCTCTTTAATCCGATCGATCTGGTGCGCTGGAACCTGCGCAAGGACTATGTGGGCAAGCTTGCGGCCGCGGGCATCCGCGTGCCGCAATCTCACATCGTTCCGTGTGACGCCGCTGCCATCGCCAAGGTGCTGGATGATGCAGGCTGGGAGCAGGCGGTGGTGAAGCCCGCCTCGGGCGCATCGGGCCACTCCGTCGAGCTGGTGAAGCGCGCGACGCTCCCAAAACAGGTGGCTGGCCTTTCCGACGAGGCCCGCACCTCGGGCGTGGTCGTGCAGGAGTTCCTGCCGGAGATCGCAGAGGGCGAGCTGTCGCTGATCTATTTCGACGGTGTCTTCAGCCACGCCATCCGCAAGCGCCCGCCTCAGGGCGAGTTCCGCAGCAACTCGCGCTATGGCCCGACGCGCACCGCCGAGACGCCGCCGCGCGAGGTGACGGAGCAGGGCGTGGCCTGCCTGGCGGCGCTCCCCGAGATGCCGCTCTACGCCCGTGTTGACGGCGTGGTGCGGGCAGGGACGTTGATCGTGATCGAGGTCGAGGTGCTGGAGCCGGCACTGTTCATGGAGTTCGATCCGCCGTCGGCCGAGCGCTTCGCCGACGCGACCTTGCGGCGCCTGCGCCGCGATCTCAGCCCTTGATCCGCTGCCCGCCGATCTTGTGGTCTTTCAGGATTTCCGGCCGGAAGGCGAGGCCATGGCCCGGCCGCTCGGGCGGCGACATCATGCCGGTCCTGGACGGCAGCACCGGCTCGATCCAGAGGTCGTCGTTCCAGTCCATGTATTCGAGATAGTTGGCGTTGGGGATCGAAGCCATGACGTGGACCATCGTCTCGTGGAAGAGATGCGGCGCGATGCGGATGCCCCAGGGCTCGGCAGCGGCGGCGATCTTGCGCAGTTCGCTGTAACCGCCGCGCATCGGGTCGGGCTGCAGGATCGGTGTGCTCGGATGCTCGAAGAACGGACGGAGGTCGTTCCGGCCATAATGACTCTCGCCGCCCACGATGCGGGTCTTGAGGGCCGCAGCGATGCGGCGGTAGCCGGCGAAGTCCTCGGCCACGACAGGCTCCTCCAGCCAGTAGGGGTCGAACTCGTCGATGCGATGGCCGGCCTGGATCGCGGTGTCGGCGTCCCAGCCCATGTTGACGTCGATCATGATTTCCACGCCGCCGCCCATCGCCTCGCGCATGGCCTTCACGTTCTCGACGTCCTCGCGCCACGGCCTGATGTGCGCCACCTGCATCTTGATGGCCTTGAGACCCTGCGCCGTGAACTCCTTGGCCCGGGCGATCATGCCGTCGCGGCCGAGGCCACGGAACACGCCGGAGCCGTAGGCGGGAATCTCGGTGCGGGCGGCACCCCACAGCCGGAACAGCGGCAGGCCGGCGCGCTTGCCCACGATGTCCCACAGCGCCATGTCGACGGCGCTTTGCGCGAACACGGTGACGCCCATGCGGCCCAGCCAGAAGTTGCTCTTGTAGAGAGTCTGCCAGATCGCCTCGATCTCGGTGGCGTCGCGGCCGATCACATGCGGCGCAATGAGTTCCTTCATGCAGGTGTCGAGCGTGTGCAGCCCGCCGCGCAGCGGCATCAAGTAACTCATGCCGACGAGCCCGCTCTGGGTCTCGATCTCGAGCACGAAGATGTCGCGCTTGGTCTCGATCTTCAGCCCGGCCGCTGGCGGCTTGCCGTGCCAGGGCACTTCCAGAAGGGTCGTGCGCAGTTCGGTGATGGTGGTGGCGGTGGTCATTGCCGGGGCTCCTTGGGAACGGTGTCCTTCTCGAGATTGCAGCTCTGGCACGGGCGTCGGGACCAGAAACTCAGCCAGTCGAGCGTGGCCATGAAGCGGTCCCCGCAGCGTGGGCAGCGGAAGTCGTAGAGGCGCCAGACGGCGAGCAGGGAGAGGAGGATGCAGCCGCCCACGAACAAGTCGCTGGGCCAAACCTTCAGGCACGCGAAGATGATCACGATCATCGCGAGCACGGAAAAGATCCGCGACCGGCGGTCCTGCCAGGCCTGCTTGTAACGGTCTGCTTCGGTCACTTCCGCCGCCTTCCCCTGGTCTATCTTTATGAAGCATGGAGACTATGATGCGCGCCCCATGAGCCAGTCCAACCGCATCTATCTCTTCGACACCACCCTGCGAGACGGCGCCCAGACCCAGGGCGTGGATTTCACCGTGGCCGACAAGGTCGCGATCGCCCGCGAACTAGACCTGCTCGGCATCGACTATATCGAGGGCGGCTGGCCCGGCGCCAACCCGACCGACGACCGCTTTTTCGCGGACCCGCCCGAATTCAAGAACGCGAAGTTCACCGCCTTCGGCATGACGCGGCGCGCCGGCCGCAGCGCCGCCAACGATCCCGGCCTTGCCGCCATCCTGCAGACCAAGGCGCGCCACGTCTGCATGGTCGGCAAGACCTGGGATTTCCATGTCGACGTGGCGCTCGAGGTCGACCGCACCGAATACCTCGAGATGATCGGCGATTCGCTGGCCTATGCGAAGACCCGCATGGAAGAAGTCATGTTCGACGCCGAGCACTTCTTCGACGGCTACAAGGCCAACCCCGACTATGCGATGGCCTGCCTCGCCGCCGCCGACAAGGCCGGCGCGCGCTGGCTGGTGCTGTGCGACACCAACGGCGGGACCTTGCCGCACGAGATCGAGCGTATCGTCGGCGAGGTGACGAAGACGATTCCGGGCGAGCGCCTCGGCATCCACACCCATAACGACACCGAGAACGCCGTCGCCAACACGCTGGCCGCGGTACGCGCCGGCGTCCGCCAGGTGCAAGGCACTATCAATGGGCTGGGCGAGCGCTGCGGCAACGCCAACATGATCGCGCTCATTCCCAACCTCGTGCTCAAGATGGGCTTCGAGACCGGATTGAAGGAAGGCGCGCTGCAGCGGCTCACGCATCTGTCGCGCCTGCTCGACGATCGCCTCAACGTCGTGCCTAACCGGAGTGCGGCCTACGTCGGCACCCGCGCCTTCGCGCACAAGGGCGGCTTGCATGTCTCGGCGGTCGAGAAGGACCCCAGGACCTACGAGCACATCGACCCGGAACTGGTCGGCAACCAGCGCATCATCGTGGTCAGCGACCAGGCCGGCCGCTCCAACATCATGGCGCGTTTCCGCCAGATCGGCCTCGAAGTCGATGCCAAGGATCCCGGCGTCGCGCGCCTGCTCGAGATCGTGAAGGAGCGCGAGGCCGAGGGCTATGCCTACGACGGCGCCGATGCCTCGTTCGAACTCCTGGCGCGCCACGAACTCCATACCGTGCCCGACTATTTCCTCCTGCAGAGCTTCCGCGTCATGTCGGAGCGCCGGGTCAACGCGCGCGGCCAGCTGATCGCGCTGTCGGAAGCCACAGTGAAGCTCGACGTGGCCGGCGGGCGGGCGATGGAAGTGGGCGAGGGCAACGGTCCGGTGAACGCACTCGATGCTGCGCTGCGAAAGGCATTGCTGCCGATCTATCCCGAACTCGAGGACATGCGGCTGGTCGACTTCAAGGTGAGGATCCTCGATTCGGCCGGCGGCACGGCCGCGACCACTCGCGTCATGATCGAGAGTGCGGACTCGAAGGGCCGGCGCTGGAGCACCATCGGCGTGTCGCCCAACATCGTCGACGCCTCGTACAACGCCCTTTACGACGCCATCACCTACAAGCTGTTCCGCGACGGCGCCCAGCCCGCGCAGCGGGTTCAAAAGTAGGGGCCGCGCAGCGGGTCCAAAGTAGAGCCCGCGTAGCGGTTTAGCTTAGCTGCCATGCCGATGCCGCCAGTTGACCCAGGAGAGGTCAGGGCAGACCATATATAACGTGCGAGACGGAGAGCAGCTGGACACCCAGACCCCGCCCATCGCGGCGGCCGTTTCCCGGCAGCCGCGGCTCTCCGGCCGTGTGCTCGCCCGTGCCTTCATGTGGTTGCTGCCGCTGTTCGTCCTGGCCGCGACCCTGTTCGTCTGGCTGTCGTCCGGGCGGTTCATTGCGACCGACAATGCCTATGTGAAGGGCGACCGCGCCCAGATCGCCACCGAACTCAGCGGCATCATCGTCGAGGTGCCGGTGAAGGAGAACCAGGCGGTGTCGCGCGGCCAGCTCCTGTTCAAGCTCGACGACCAGTCCTATCGCCTGGCATTGGTCAGGCTCGAGGCCGAGATCGAGACGGTGCGCGCCGAGATCCGCGGCCTGCGCGCGCAATGGCGCGTCAAGCGCGAGGAGATCAAGGCCGCCCTCAGCCAGCAGACCTATGCCGTGGCCGAGTTCGAGCGGCAGTCGGGGCTCGCCGAGAAGAAGATCGCCTCGACCCAGAAACTCGAGGAGGCGCGCCTTGCGCTCGACGTCGCACGCCAGCGCATCTCGGCGGCGGAGGAGGACCTCACGCGCATCGAGGCGGCGCTGGCTGGCGATCGCAGGATCCGCACCGACGATCATCCCAAGGTGAAGCAGATGGTGGCGGCGCGCGACGAGGCGCTGCTGCAGCTCCGCCGCACCACCATCGAATCGCCCATCGACGGTATCGTCGCCAAACGGCCGGTGCCGGGCAGCTATGCCACCGCCGGTGTGCCGGTGATGGTCGTCGTGGCCGACACCGACCTCTGGGTCGAGGCCAACTTCAAGGAGACAGAGCTCACGCGCGTGCGGCCGGGCCAGAAGGCCACGATCCACGTCGACACCTATCCCGACTCGGTCTGCGCCGGCTCGGTGCTGAGCATCGCCCAGGCGACCGGTGCGGAGTTCGCCGTGCTGCCGCCGCAGAACGCCAGTGGCAACTGGGTGAAGGTGGTGCAGCGCATTCCGGTGCGTATCGCTGTCACCTGCCGCGCTGGCGATCCGCCACTCCGCGTCGGCATGAGCACGACGGTTGAGATCGACACCGGCCACAGCCGTTCGTTGGGCGGACTCCTGAGCGGTCTCGGCAAGTCGCTAGGCCTGCCCGGCGCCTCGGCCGGCGCGAAGCCCGCCTCCGTCAAACCCTAGCACGATGGCGCCGGCGGTCGATCCGGCGGTGCTGCGCCGCCGCCGCCTGATCACTTTTACGGTGATGGCCGCCACCATCATGCATGCGTTGGACGGCACCATCGCCAACGTGGCGCTGCCGTCGATCCAGGGCTCGCTGTCGGCTACCCAGGAGCAGGTCTCGTGGGTCGTCACCTCCTACATCGTGGCGTCGGCCATCATGACTCCGCTCGCCGGCTTCTGCGCCATGCGCTTTGGCCTGCGCCGCACGCTGGCGACCTGCGTCATCGGCTTCACCATTGTCTCGATGCTGTGCGGCGCGGCCCAGTCGCTCGATCAGCTCGTGCTGTTTCGCGCCCTGCAGGGCGGCTTTGGCGCGGCATTGGTGCCCGTCTCGCAGGCCATCATGATGGACACCTATCCGCGCGAGGAGCAGGGCAAGGCGATGGCGATGTGGGGCGTCGGCACCATGCTGGGCCCGATCGCCGGCCCCTCGCTGGGCGGCTGGCTGACCGACGAGTTCAGCTGGCGCTGGGTGTTCTACGTCAATCTGCCGGTCGGCATCCTCTGCACGCTGGGCATCCTGGCGCTGGTGCGCGACAGCGTGCACGACCGGCCCAGGCGCTTCGATCTGCTGGGCTTCACCCTGCTGGCCGTCGCCATCGGCTCGTTCCAGCTCATGCTCGACCGCGGCCACATGCTCGACTGGTACGACTCGGTCGAGATCATCGGCGAAACTCTCGTGGCGGCCGTGGCCTTCGCCATGTTCCTGGTCCACATGATGACAGACCGCCAGCCGTTCCTGTCACGCGAGTTGTTCCGCGACCGCAATCTCACGGTCGGGCTCGTCTTCACGGCACTCGCTGGCCTCGTCCTGATCGTCTCGGCGACCCTGATGCCGCCGTTCCTGCAGCAGCTCATGGGCTATCCGGTGCTCACGACCGGTATCGTGCTGGCGCCGCGCGGCGCGGGCATGATGGTCTCGATGATGATGGTGTCGCGCCTGATCGGGCGCATCGACTCGCGCCTGCTCATCGCCATCGGTTTCGCCCTTTGCGCGCTGTCGCTGTGGGACATGACGCTGTTCGACTTCAACGTCAGCGAAAGCCACATTGTCTGGAACGGCGTCCTTCTTGGCTTCGGGCTCGGTCTCGTCTTCCCGCCGCTCACCGTGCTCACCTTCGCCACCCTGCCGCCCCGGCTGCGCACCGAGGGCGCCGCCATCAACGCGCTGCTGCGCAACCTCGGCGCCAGCGTCGGCATTGCGGTGCTGGTCTCGATGTTGGCCAGCAACACGCAGCAGAACCGCGCCGACATCGTCGAGAAGTTCACGCCCTTCCATCCAGGTTGGCCACTGGGCCGCGGCCTGCCGGATGCCGACCCGGCGATGCTTGCGGTCTGGGATGCCGAGATCAACCGCCAGGCCGCGCTGATCGGTTATCTCAACGACTTCCGGGTCATGATGATCTGCTCGCTGGTCCTGATACCGCTGCTGTTCCTGATGCGGCGTCCGGCCCTTATCGTCACGCGCTAACCGCGTTATACGGCGGCATGGGACGAGCTTCGAAAGGCCGCGCGGTCGCCGCGACCACGCCGGCGATCATCATGGTGCGGCCGCAACTGGGTGAGAACATCGGCATGGCGGCGCGCGCCATGCTGAATTGCGGCCTCTCGACCCTGCGCCTGGTCGCGCCCCGAGACGGCTGGCCGAACGACAAGGCGCAGCGCGCCGCGTCGGGCGCCGATGTCGTGCTGGAGAACGCCGAGGTGTTCGACAGCGTGGCTGAGGCGGTGGCCGATCTCGAACGGGTGGTGGCGACCACGGCGCGCAACCGCGAGCTCACGCAGCGCATCCTGACGCCGCGGCACGCCGCCGCCGAGGTGCGTGGCTGGATCGGGCAGGGCGAGCGGGTCGGCATCCTGTTCGGCCCGGAGCGCACCGGCCTCGAGAACGACGACATGGTCCATGCCGACACCGCGCTCTCGATCCCGCTCAATCCGCAATTCTCCTCGCTGAACGTGGCGCAGGCCGTGCTGCTGGTGTCCTACGAATGGGCCGCCGCCGGCGATGCGACCCCCGCCGCGCGCATGGCCGAGCACGCGACGCGGCCGGCCACCAAGGAGGAGCTGCAGAACCTGTTCGACCATCTCGAGCGCGCGCTCGACCAGTCGGGCTTCCTGCGCAACAAGGACATGCGGCCGTCGATGGTGCTCAATCTCAAGGCGCTGCTGCAGCGCGCCGAGATGACGGAGCAGGAGGCGCGCACTTTCCACGGCGTCATCAAATTTCTCTCCAAGAGCAAGCATGAGGAGTAACCATGTCCACCATCGCCAAGATCTCCTGGGTCGAGGGCGCCCTGTTCGTGGCCGAAGCGGGCAGCGGCCATACCATCACCATGGACGGCTCGCCCGACGTCGGCGGCCGCAATCTGGCGTCGCGGCCAATGGAGATGGTGCTGATGGGCATGGGCGGCTGCACCGCCATCGACGTCGTCTCGATGCTGAAGAAGCAGCGCCAGGACGTCGAGGGCGTCGAGGTCGCGATGGTCGCCGAACGGGCCGACGATCACCCCAAGGTCTTCACTTCGGTGAAGCTGGTCTACACGGTTCGCGGCCGGAAACTGAACAAGGCCCTGATCGAACGGGCGGTCAGCCTGTCGGACGAGAAGTACTGCTCGGCCACCGCCATGGTGCGAAAGTCGGCCGAGATCACCCATGAGGTGGTGCTGGTAGAGATCTAAGTTCTTGATTTAAATGGCAGAACGCCTGCTTGACTGACCGGCGTTCGCCAGTATGTTCCGCCCTTCTTCCGGAGAACGTGGTTGCGGGCCATTTGGGCCCACATCCCGCCCCAGCCCAAGCGCCTGTAAACAGGCGCGACGTGCTGGACCCAGGCCTATCCGGACAACAGAGCGTCACCGCAAAGCGGAGCGCAAAACCGACGGAGTGCTGCGTGAGCAAGCGCGCGAATTCGAAGTACAAGATCGACCGCCGCCTCAGGGTCAACCTGTGGGGCCGTCCCAAGAGCCCGATCAACAAGCGCGAATACGGTCCCGGCCAGCACGGCCAGGGTCGTACCAAGCCGACCGACTATCGCCTGCAGTTGATGGCCAAGCAGCGCCTCAAGGGCTACTACGGCTCGGTCGGCGAGCGTCAGCTCCGCCGCTATTATCTCGAGGCCGTGCGCCGCAAGGGCGACACCGGCGAGAACCTGGTCGAGCTGCTCGAGCGCCGGCTGGACGCGGTCATCTACCGCATGAAGTTCGCCATCACCGTGTTCGCCTCGCGCCAGCTCGTGAGCCACGGCCACGTCAAGGTGAACGGCAAGCGGGTGAACATCGCGTCGTACCTGGTCAAGGACAACGACGTGATTGAGCTCACCTCGAAGGCCAAGGAAATGGCCCGGGTCATCGAGGCCACCCAGACCGCCGAGCGCGACGTGCCGGAATACGTCACGGTCGACCATCAGGCGATGAAGGGCAGCTACGTCCGTGGGCCGAAGCTGGCCGACGTGCCGTACCCGGTCCAGATGGAGCCGTCGCTGGTCGTCGAGTACTACAGCCGATAAAAACGGGGCTGCCGCCTCCAGATCCTGCGAAAACCCGCCCATTGTGGCGGGTTTTTTGCGTGGAATCCTCGGTCTTGCCATGGTTGTGACTGTCCGGCGGGGGAAGCTGGGCCTATAATTCCGTGGGGCTTGGGGTTTGGAGACTACGGGTATGCGGATGGTCCGTTTGGCGGTCTTGGCTACGGTCGCGGTCGTAGTCTGCGGGACGGCCTATGTTTATCGCAATGACGTGGCCCAGCGCCTTGGGTTCGGTACGTCGGCGAAAGCCGCCGAACAGGCCCAGGCCAGCAGCCCGGCCGGCATGGCGCAGCCGCAGGGCCGGCGCGGGCGGGCCAACCCCGGTGGGGCGGTGCCGGTCGTGGTCAGCACCGTTGCCAAGAAGCCGATGGCGGTCATCGTCGACGCGGTCGGCACCGTGCAGGCCATTGCCTCCATCCAGATCAAGCCGCGCATCGACAGTCAGATCATGAAGGTCCATGTCGAGGAGGGCGCGCTGGTCAAGGAAGGCGACCTGCTGTTCGAACTCGATTCCCGCACGCTCAAGGCCCAGCTCGGCCAGATCGAGGCCCAGATCCGCAAGGATCAGGCGCAGCTCGTCCAGGCCCGCCGCGACCATCAGCGTTATGAGGATCTGCTGTCGAAGAATGCCGGCACCGTGGTGCAGCGCGACAACGCTCACACGTCGGTCAAGGCGGCCGAAGCCCAACTCGAGGCCGACGAGGCGGCCAAGGCGAGCGTCACGACGCTGCTCACCTACACCGAGATCCGCGCGCCGGTGTCGGGTCGTATCGGCTCGATTTCGAGCAAGGCGGGTGCAGTCGTCCGCGTCGGCGACAATTCGCTCGCCAGCACGCTCGCAACCATCAACCAGGTCGACCCGATCTTCGTCTCCTTCGCGATCCCGCAGGTGCTCCTGCCCGACCTGCGCGCCGCCATGGCCAAGGGCCCGGTCAAGGTCACCGCGATCGTCGACGAGACCAAGAAGCAATCCGGCGCGATGGCGTTCATCGAAAACACCGTCGATCCCAACACTGGCACGGTGACCGCCAAGGCGCGGATCGCCAATGCCAACGAGCTTCTCTGGCCCGGCCAGTTCGTCAAGGTGGAGGTCATCCTCGGCATCGAACCGGAGGCGGTCGCGGTTCCGTCGGCGGCTGTCCAGCTTTCGCCGCAGGGGGCCTACGTGTTCGTCATCAAGGATGGCGTCGCCGAGGTCAGGCAGGTTGTCGTCAGCCGTACCCAGAGTGGCGAGTCGGTGATCGGCAAGGGCCTGGCCGATGGCGAGTCCGTCGTGATCGACGGCCAGCTTCGGCTGGTCAACGGCGCGGCGGTCGCCGTGCGTCCGCCGCCGACCGAGGTGGCCAAGCCTCCGGCGCCGCCGCGCGGCTGATCGGCACGGAGACCGGATATGAACCTGTCAGAACTCTGCATCCGCCGGCCGGTGATGACCATTCTGGTGATGGCGTCGTTCGTCATCGCCGGCATGTTCGCCTACAAGCAACTCCCCGTCGCCGCGATCCCGCGCGTCGAGTTTCCGACCATCCAGGTGACGGCCCAGCTTCCTGGTGCCAGCCCCGAGACGATGGCGGCCTCGGTGGCGTCGATCCTGGAGCGCCAGTTCTCGACCATCGCCGGCGTGACGACGATGACCTCGACCTCGTCGCTCGGCAATACATCGATCGTCCTGCAGTTCGACCTCAACCGGAGCATCGACGGCGCCGCGCTCGACGTGCAGTCGGCGATCTCCTCGGCGATGCGGCGCCTGCCGCCGGAAATGACGACGCCGCCCAGCTTCCGCAAGGTCAATCCGGCCGACTGGGCGGTGATGTTCCTGGCGCTGCGCTCCTCCCAGGTGCGGCTGTCGGACATCGACGCCTTTGCCAACCGGGCGATCCTGCCGCGCGTCTCGACCCTGCCCGGCGTCGCCCAGGTCCTGATCTTCGGGTCGCAGAAATTCGCCGTGCGTGTGCGGGCCGATCTCGACCAGTTGGCGGTCCGCGGGCTCACCATGCAGGAGCTGCAGAACGCCGTCGTCAACGCCAACTCGAGCAAGCCGGTCGGCTCGATCGCCGACCAGAAGCAGAACGCCATCCTCGACGCCACCGGACCGATCAACAAGGCAGCCGACTACATGCCGGTGATCGTGAGCTGGCAGAACGGCGCGCCGGTCCGCCTGTCCGACGTCGCCACCGCCATCGACAGCGTCGAGAACGACAAGGTCGCGAGCTGGCTCGACGGCACGCGCGCCATCATCATGGGCGTTTACCGGCAGCCCGATGCCAACACCGTCGAGGTCGTCGACCGGGTCAAGGCGATCCTGCCGCAAATCCAGGCCGAGTTGCCGCCGGGCGTCGAGGTCCGGCTGCTTGCCGACCGCTCCAAGTCGATCCGCGAGGCCGTCGAAGACGTCGAGTTCACGCTCATCCTCGCGGCCGTGCTGGTGATCATTGCGATCTATTTCTTCCTGCGCAGCTTCAGGGCCACGCTCATTCCGGCGGTCGCGCTGCCGATCTCGATCATCGGCACCTTCGCCGGCATGTATTGCTTTGGCCACTCGATCGACAACATCTCGCTGCTGGCGTTGACGCTGGCGGTCGGCTTCGTCGTCGACGATGCCATCGTCATGCTCGAGAACATCGTGCGCCACATCGAGGCCGGCGAGAAACCGATGGAGGCCGCTTTCAAGGGCTCCAAGGAGGTCGGCTTCACCATTATTTCGATGACGCTGTCGCTGGTCGCCGTGTTCATCCCGGTGCTGTTCATGGGCGGGGTGGTCGGCCGCATGTTCAACGAATTCGGTCTCGTCATCAGCATGGCGATCCTGATTTCCGGCCTGGTGTCGTTGACGCTGACGCCGATGCTGTGCTCGCGGATGCTGAAGCCGATCGACCACCACGAGAAGCACAACTTCCTGCTTAGGCTCTTCGAGTGGAGTTTCAAGAAGGTCACCGATGGCTACGCCTGGGCACTGAAGCGCACCGTCAGGATGCCGCGCATCGTCCTGGCCTTCACGCTCGGCACCTTCGTCCTGACCGCGATCCTGTTCCAGATGGTGCCCAAGGGCTTCTTTCCGTCCGAGGATATCGGCCAGATCACCGGGTCGACGGTCGGTCCCGACGACGCCTCGTTCGACGCCATGGTCGCCCGGCAGTCGGCGCTGGCGGAGGTCATCCGCCGCGATCCCGACGTCGCCTCGGTCGTGTCGACGGTCGGTGGCGGCAACGCCGCGGCAACGGTCACGTCGGGGCGCATGTTCATCATGCTGCGCGACAAGCCCGAACGGAAGGACAGCGCCCAGCAGGTGATCGCCCGCCTGCGCCGCGCCACGGCCACGGTGCCCGGCATCAACGTCTTTTTCCAGGCGGTGCAGTCGATCAACATCGGCACGACCCAGACGCGGGCGCAGTACCAGTTCGGCATGCGCTCGAGCGATCTCGCGCTCCTGCGTGACTACGCGCCGCGGATGGAAGCCGCGATGCGTCGCGTCCCCAGCATCCTCGACGTCAACACCGACCTGCAGGTCCGCGCCCGTTCGGCGCTGATCGAGATCGACCGCGACACCGCGTCGAGGCTCGGCGTATCGGTCGATCAGATCCGCTTGCTGCTTTATTCGGCTTTCGGCTCGCGACAGGTGTCGACGATCTATGCCTCCGACGACACCTATCAGGTGATCCTCGAGGCCGATCCGAAGTACGCCGATGCCAGCGACATCCTGCGCCGCCTGCAGGTGCGCACGCCCAGCGGCAGTCTGGTGCCGCTGGATACGCTGGCCAAGCGCATCGACAAGCCGACGGCGCTCACCGTCAACCACATCGCCCAGCTTCCTTCGGTGATCGTCTCGTTCAATCTCGCGCCGGGCGTGGCACTCGGCCAGGCGGTCGAGGACATCAAGGCCGCGGCGGCCGAGGTCGGCCTGCCGGCCAGCGTCGCCACCAGCTTCGAAGGCAGCGCCCAGGTCTTCCAGCAGGCGGTCGCCAACCAGGGGCTGCTGCTGTTTGCCGCCGTGCTGGTGATCTACATCATCCTCGGCATCCTCTACGAGAACTTCATCCACCCGCTCACCATCCTGTCCGGCCTGCCGTCGGCGGGCATCGGGGCGCTGGCGACGCTGATGCTGTTCGGCATGGATCTCAGCGTCATCGCCATGATCGGCGTCGTCATGCTGATCGGGATCGTGAAGAAGAACGCCATCATGATGGTCGATTTCGCCATCGAACGGCGCTCGCAAGGCGCCTCGGCCGAGGTCGCCATCGTCGAGGCCGCACAGCTGCGCTTCCGTCCGATCATGATGACCACCGTGTGCGCGCTGCTCGGCGCACTGCCGATCGCCATTGGTGCCGGCGCGGGGGCCGAACTGCGCCAGCCGCTCGGCATCACCGTCGTCGGTGGCCTGCTGGTGTCGCAGCTTCTGACCCTGTTCATCACGCCGGTGGTCTATATCTGGTTCGACCGGCTGACCGGCATGCGCTTCAGCCCGGGCTGGGCCAGGCGCTGGCGGACGAAGGGTCGGCTGCCGGCTGCTCCCGCCGAGTAGATATCCTCCATCACCTCGAGTGTTGATTGCATGACCGACGACATCGGCGCATTTGTGCGTGGGCCCCGTGTTCGGATCGAGGGCCGTGCCGGCGGGCCGCTAAATGGGCTTACCTTCGCCGCCAAGGATCTGTTCGACGTTGCAGGCGTGCCGACCGGCGGCGGCAACCACGACTGGCCGACCGGCCGGCCGGTGCCGGCGAAGAACGCCTGGGCGGTGCAGACGCTGCTCGATGCCGGCGCCACCCTGATCGGCAAGACCGTCACCGACGAGGTCTCGCTGGGCATCCTGGGCGAGAACGCGTTCGACGGCACGCCGAAGAACGTCCGCGCGCCGGGCCGTGTGCCGGGCGGCTCGTCGTCGGGATCGGCGGCCGCGGTCGCGGCCGGCCTCTGCGATACCGCGCTCGGTACCGACACCGGTGGCTCGGTCCGGGTGCCGTCGAGCTTCTGCGGCCTCTACGGCATCCGCCCGACCCATGGGCGCCTCGACGTCACTGGGATGATGCCCCAGGCGCCGACCTCGGACACGACCGGCTGGTTTGCACAGGGCGCCGAGACCTTTGCGAAGGTGTCGTCGGTGCTGCTGGGCGAGGCGATTCCCAGGGTTCTGCCCGACAGACTGATCGTGGCGGTCGACGCTTTCGGCTTTGCCGACGCCGACGCGACCGACGCCCTTCAGCCGATGGTGAAGCGCCTCGGCACGCTCGTTGGCAATAGCCGCGAAGAGATCATGGCGCCGCAGGGGCTTTCGGTCTGGGCACGCGCCCAGCGCAGCCTGCAGCCTGTCGAGGCCTATGCCACGTTCAAGGACTGGCTCGACCGGGGCAATCCGCGCTTTGCCTTCTCGGTCGCCAAGGCGCTGGTGATGGGCTCGATGATCCCGCAGGCCGACCAGACCTGGGCCGCCCTGATGCGCCAGGAAGTGCGTGCCCGCCTGAAGTACCTGCTGCCGGCCGGCACCATCCTCTGCCTGCCGACGACGCCGTTTCCGGCGCCGCTCACGGGACAGCCGCTGTCGGTGCTCGATCCGCTGCGCGACCGCATCACCTGCCTCTGCGCGCACGGCGGGCTCGCCGGCCACCCGCAGGTCAACATTCCCGGCGCGACGGCGGGTGGTCTGCCCATCGGCCTCTCGATCGTCGGTCCGCGCGGCAGCGATGCCATGTTGGTTGCCGTGGCCCAGGCTCTGGAAAAGGTTTCATGACTGACTGCACCCCCAACATTCCCGAAGTCGTCGCCGAAGTGAGCGAACTCTTCGAACGCTACGAGCAGGCGCTGATCGACAAGAACGTCGAGGTGCTCGACGCCACCTTCTGGAACAGCCCGCACACGATCCGTCTGGCGAACAACGAGCACGGCTACGGCTTCGACCGCATCCATGCCCATCGTGTGGCGCGTGTGCCGGGGCCGGGCACCAAGGAGAAGCGCCTGCGCCTCGATATCGTGACCGTCGGCCGCGACGTCGCCACCGTCACGCTGGTCTACAAGGTGCGCGGCAAGGACATGACCGGCCGGCAGATGCAGACCTGGGTGCGCTTCCCCGACGACGGGACGGGAAGGGGGGGCTGGAAAGTCATCGCCGCCCATGTCTCCATGATCGCCGAAACGCCCGTGCTGTAGAGGACGCCATGACCAAAGAGACGCCGCAGCTCGGCAACGTGTTGAATCCCGATGCCGCCTGGGTCGCCAGGGTGAGCGAACCCGCCCTCGAACCCGACCTGCCCATCGTCGATCCGCACCATCATCTCTGGCAGCGCGCCGGCAACGACTACCTGTTCCACGACCTGCTGGCCGACACGCAGACGGGCCACAACATCGTGGGCACCGTCTTCGTCGACTGCCATTCGATGTACCGCAAGGACGGCCCGGCCGAGTTGCGCTGCACCGGCGAGACCGAGTTCGCCAATGGCGTCGCCGCCATGAGCGCCAGCGGCCTCTACGGCAATCTGCGCGCCTGCGCCGGCATCGTCAGCCACGTCGACCTGCGCCTGGGCAGCAAGGCGGGCGCCGTGTTCGATGCCCAGATCGCGGCCGGCAACGGCCGCTTCAGGGGCATTCGCCATCAGACCGGCTGGGACGCCGATCCCGGCATCCGCAATGTGCGCACCGATCCGACACCGGAGCTGACGCGCGACAAGACTTTCCGCGCGGGCTTTGCCGAATTGGCCAGGCGCGACCTCGTCTTCGATGCCTGGCTCTACCATCCGCAGCTGGCCGAGATCGCCGATCTCGCCGATGCCTTTCCCGGCACGACCATCGTCCTCGACCATGTCGGCGGGCCTCTCGGTTATGCGGGATACGCCGGGCGCCATGACGAGGTGAGGGCCACCTGGAAGAAGTCGATGGCCGAGCTGGCGAAGCGCCAGAACATCGTCGTCAAGGTCGGAGGCCTCGGCATGGCCATGGGCTGGTTCGATTTCTACCGGCAGCCGACGCCGCCCGGCTCGCAGGTGCTGGCCGATGCCTTCAAGCCCTGGGTCGAAACCTGCATCGACCTGTTTGGCGCAGACCGCTGCATGTTCGAGAGCAACTTTCCGGTCGACAAGATCACGTCCGGCTACGGCGTGCTGTGGAACGCCTTCAAGCGTCTGGCCTCGGGCGCTTCGGCGACCGAGAAGACTGCCTTGTTTTCGGGCACGGCCAAACGCGTGTATCGCCTCGACTGATACGCGTTTGACATTCCGGTCAACGGCCGGCAATTTCAGGAACAGATAAAACTGTTGCATCCGGAATGGAAGCGGCAGCCGGCAGGCCGATCAACGGTCGTCGGATCGAGGGAGCGAAGGGCAAGACCAACGAAGTCGACTGTCTTTCGCCGTGGCTTGACCTACGGAGGGAAAAAACATGCGCTTGATGGGTAAATTGGGAGTAATCGCGGCGGCCGCTTCGGTGGCCCTGGGCGCCGGCACGGCCGCGGCCCAGGACAAAAAGGTCCGGCTGCAGATGCAGTCGAATTTCGCGTCGACGCTGGCGCTGCTGGGACCGAACGCGAATTACACGGTCGACCAGATCAAGAAACTGTCGCAGGGCTCGATCGACATCAAGTTCTTCGAGCCCGGCTCGCTGGTGCCGCCAGGTCAGGCCTTCGACTCGGTGGCCTCGGGCGCGCTCGACGCCGCCTGGGCGACGCCGGGCTTCTGGACCGGCAAGGACATCGCCTTCGCCGTCTTCTCGACCGTGCCGTTCGGCCCGGGCCTCGGCGAGTATCTCGCCTGGATGAAGCACGGCGGCGGCGAGCAGCTCATGCAGGCGCTCTATGCCAAGTACAACATCCACTCGGTGATGTGCCACCTGATCCCGCCCGAGGCGTCGGGATGGTTCCGCAAGGAGATCAAGACGCTGGACGACCTCAAGGGCCTGAAGATGCGCTTCTTCGGTCTCGGCGCCAACGTCATGCAGAAGCTCGGCGTCTCGACCCAGCTCCTGCAGGCCGGTGAAATCTTCCAGGCCCTGCAGCTCGGCACCATCGACGCCACCGAGTTCTCCATGCCGGTGATGGATCTCAGCCTGGGCTTCCACCAGGTGGCGAAGTTCTACTACTTCCCCGGCTGGCACCAGCAGGCCACCGTCGGTGACCTGATCATCAACAAGGCCAAGTGGGACTCGCTCTCGCCGACCCAGAAGGCGGTCGTCGAGGCGTCGTGCGACCAGACCGTGCTGCGCGGCATGAGCCTCGGTGAATCCCTGCAGCCCAAGGCGCTGCTCGAGATCGAGAGCAAGGGCGTGAAGCTGATGACCTGGGGGCCGGAGTTCCTCGCCGCCTTCCAGAAGGCCTGGGACGAGGTCGCGGTCGAGCAGTCGGCCAAGAGCCCCGAGTTCAAGAAGGCCTGGGACTCGCTCAGCAACTTCCGCAAGGAATATTCGGTCTGGAGAGAGCGCGGCTACCTCAAGTAGTCATCGATCTTGCGCAGGCGGCCGCCCCATCGGGCGGCCGCTTCTTTCTGGGGGAGTTCTGTGTGATGCAGGCCTTGCTGAATGCGAGCGACGCGATCGATGGGGTCCTGGCGCGCCTCGCGCGCGGTTTCGGGTGGCTCTTCGTCGCCCTGGTCGTCGTCATCTGC
>JBQTJT010000024.1:0-113808 GCA_052386855.1 Reyranella sp. | reverse complement strand
TCGATCCGAACCCACTCCTTGTCGTTCAGCCAGTAAACACCTTTGCCCATGTCCAAGGCTCCTTCTGGAAGCCTTGAATCATCAACTCCCAACGACCGCCACTGCTAATTGAGTACGGACCCTAGCGCCCGCCGCTCAGCGTTGCGGCAGCCGCAAGCCCTCGACCTGGGCGCCCACGAACGTCTGCGGCAGCGAGAACTGGCGAACGCCCATGCGGCGTTCCAGGTTCTCGACGCAGGTGCGCGTGGCCACAGCGAGATCCCGCCACGTCGCGGCGCCGTCGAATTGCTGCAGCAGGCACTGATCGTAGTAGGTGTACTGATCGCCGGCACCGCAGCCGAAGCTCGCGCGGTCCATCGCGGCGGCAGTCAGGATCACGCGATTGGGCTTGCGCATGTCGGGCGTCAGGAAGGTCCCGCTATGGCAGGCCGACACCACGACCACGGTGGGCACCGAGCCGCAGCCGGCGCTCAGCACACGATCGAGCGAGCCTGGGTCGAACATCCTGCGGTCGGTTCGCAGAAAGAACCCCTTCTGCTCGCCATGGCTGGTGACGAAGACCAGACAGGCGTCGCCGCCTCCGGCACGCAATGCCGTCGTCACGTTGGCAACGCTCGCGAGCTGTGCTGGCGCCGTAGCCGCAGCATTCGATGAATAGACCGAGATGTTGGTCACGCCATGCGCCACGAGCTTCTCGCGCAACGACTGGACGCCGTTGTCGAAGGCCGGGCTGTTGTTGTCGCCGGCGATCAGCACGGCCCGCCAACGCCCGGCCGGCACGGCACCGTTGCTCGGTGCCGCGGCAATTGCCGTGCTGCGGGTCGTGGGCGGCGGCGTGCCGGCCGCCTCCGGAGTACAGGCGGCGGCGAACAGAAATGCCAAGGCAACGATGGCCAGACGTACGAGCATGCCCGGATACTCCAATACTCTAGGGCTTAATTAAGGCCGGGCGCCGACCGCGCGCAGCGCCATGTCGGCATAGAGCTGGGCCATTTCCTCTTCCGCGATCTCCCCACCGGGGCCGTACCACATCGAGACGTGAGTCCACTGATCGAGCAAGGCCATGGCGATTGCCTTGAGATCCTGGCGGCCGCCTGTCAAAGGCGGGACGAACAGGCCGCTCTCGACCCCTTGCTTCAGGATGGCGACGACCACGTCGCGAATGGCGCGACGGCTGCGGCGTATGTCGGCAACACGCGCCGCGTCGAGCCAGCCGATCTCGCGGTTGGCAACCAGGGCCTCCACCCTGAGCCGGCAGTGCCGCATGACATAGACGCGCACGAACGCCGCCAGCTTGGCACGCGGATCGTCTCCCGCGCCTGCCACCGCTTGCTGGCATATCCGCTCGAGTTCGCCTTGGGTCGAGGCGATGATGTCGTGCAGCAGCTCGTCCTTCGACTTGAAGTGATTGTAGAGCGCGCCCTGAGTCAGCCCGCAGGCCTTCATGATGTCGCGCACCGTCACCACCGGATAGCCTCGCTCGGCGAACTGCTGGAACGCCGCGGCACGGATCGCCTCGATGGGCGGCCGCTGCTCGCGCTCGGCGGCAGCGGCGGGCACCGGGACGGCCGTTCGCACCGGCTTGCGCTTGGTCATCTCATTCCTCCGCCGATGCTTTCGACAATCTTCCAGCCGAGTTCAGCGGCCGGCCGCACCAGCTTTCCGGAATCTGCCGCACGCACGTTCGAGGCCGTGCCGTCCAGCGCGCGGGCATAGACACCCTGGCGTATGCACGAGACGCGAAACAGATTGTAGGCCATGTAGAAATCCCACAACGCCGGGCCAGGCATCGCCCGCTTCGACAGGCCGCAGTAGTAGGACACCATCTCGCGCTCGGTCGGCAACCCGAGTGCCTCGAGATCGTGACCGCCGAGGCCGCCCCAGTCCTTGGGCGTCCGCCACAACATGCAGAGATAGGCGAGTTCGGCCAGCGGATCGCCCAGCGTGGATATCTCCCAGTCGATGATACCCAGCACGCGCGGCTCGCTGGCATGGAAGATCATGTTGTCGAGCCGGTAGTCGCCATGGACCAGCACCGTCTCGTCGTTGGACGGCAGATGTGCCGGCAACCATTCCAGCAACTTGTCCATCGCCTCGATCGCTTCGGTCTCGGAGGCCTTGTACTGCTTACCCCAGCGCGAGATCTGGCGGGCAACATAGCTGCCGGGACGGCCGAAATCCGCAAGGCCCAGAGCCGCATAGTCGACCGCATGGAGGCGAGCCAGCGTCTCGAACTTGGCACGATAGATGGCCAGGCGTCCTTCCTTGGGCACTTCCGGCAAAAGCGGATCCCACAGCACGCGGCCGTCGCAATACTCCATGATGTAGAAGGGCGTGCCGACCACGCTCTCGTCGTCGGACAGGGCATAGGCCCGGGGCGCCGGAACGTCGGTTCTGTTGAGGGCGGAGATTACCCGGAACTCGCGGTCGACCGCGTGCGCCGAGGGCAGAAGTTTCCCCGGCGGCTTACGGCGCAGCACGTAGTGCCGGCCGCCACCGTCCGTCAGCCGGTACGTCGGGTTGGACTGGCCGCCGCGGAACTGCTCCGCCCGCACCGGCTGGACGAAACCATCGACGTGGGCTGCCATGAACCGGCCCAGCGATTCCTCGTCGAAGCGGTGCTTCTCCTGCACCTCCATCGTGCCGATGTAATCTGCGCCTTTACGTGCCAATCCCAACCCCTGAACGGTCGTTCATTTCCGGGGAGTTTGCTCGCCCACCCCAGCGCACGCAATATCGACCAACGGGGAGTTTGGAACTGCACTGGTCCTGCACTTGGCCCGCGCCGGGAACATCCGATGAGCACTTGTGATCGAACTTTAGGCACAACGCCGGGGTCGTCTCAATCATTCTGCGTGGCGGCGCTCTCCTGCCGCGCTCTTTGTCGCGGCTGTCGCGAAGTGCAGGTCGACTCACGCTTCGAAGCCCTATACGTGGCCAATCTTTCGCCCTTCTGTTTTACCGCCGCCATGTTTCGGCAGCTTACGGCTTCCTGAACTTGGGGCTTGGGCAAAGCGGTAAATTCGTGTTTATCTAGTCCCTAGTACTGGCCCGGGGGCTTGGGCCCAAAGATACATGGAAGACGACGCGTTTCTGGGGAGGCATCGTTGAATCGATTCCTAAGCAAGGACTTTTTGTCCGGGCTGATGTTCATTGGCTTCGGCCTGATAGCGCTCTATTTCGGCCAAAAGCTCGCGCTCGGCACGACGGTGCGCATGGGGCCCGGTTATGTGCCGCGCATGCTGTCGCTGATCATGATGGGGCTGGGCGTGCTGATCTGCGTGGTCGCCTTGGTAACCAACGCCGAGACGGTCGAGAAGCCGAAATGGAAGCCGATCACCTTGGTGACCATCGGCGTCGTTTGCTTCGCCCTCCTGTTCGAGCGCGCAGGCCTGATACCGGCGTTGATCGTGCTGGTCACGATCGCGTCGCTGGCGGGTGAGGAATTCAAACTGAAGGAAGTGATCGGCAACATAATCGTGCTGGCAATTCTCTGCACCCTCGTTTTCAAGGTCGGGCTCGGAATGAATATCACCATCCTGCGCGGAGTGTGGTGAGATGGAACTCCTAGACAACCTGTCCCTGGGTTTCAGCGTTGCCTTCAGCTGGCAGCACCTCATGTACGCCTTGATTGGGTGCATGCTTGGCACGCTGATCGGCGTTCTTCCCGGAATCGGCCCCGTGGCAACCATCGCCATGCTGCTGCCGATCACATTCCATCTGCCGCCGACCGCTTCGCTAATCATGTTGGCCGGCATCTATTACGGCGCCTCGTATGGCGGGTCGACGACCTCGATCCTGGTCAACCTGCCGGGCGAATCGGCCTCGGTCGTGACCTGCCTCGACGGCTATCAGATGGCGCGCAAGGGCCGTGCCGGCGCGGCACTCTCGATCTCGGCCGTCGGCTCTTTCTTCGCGGGAACCGTCGGGACTCTCATCATCGTCATGTTCGCCGAGCCTCTGACACGGATGGCGCAGAAGTTCGGGCCCGCAGATTATTGCGCTTTGATGGCGCTCGGCCTCGTCGCCGCGGTGGTATTGGCCAGCGGCTCGGTCTTGAAGGCGATCGCCATGGTGTTCCTCGGCCTGCTGTTCGGTCTGGTGGGCACCGACGTGAACACCGGGGCCCAGCGCTTTACTTTCGACATCCCGGAACTGAGCGACGGCATCGACTTCGCGCCGATCGCGATGGGCCTGTTCGGCATCGCCGAGATCGTAGTCAACCTCGAACGACATTTGACGCGAACAGGCTCCATCAAGGTGGGCTCGCTGTGGCCGACGCGCGAGGAGACCAGACGTTCGATTCCCGCTATCCTGCGTGGCACCATGCTCGGCGCGGCACTTGGCGTGCTGCCCGGCGGCGGCCCGACGCTGGGCGCCTTCTCGGCCTACACATTGGAGAAAAAGATCTCCAAGAACCCCGGCGAGTTCGGCAAGGGCGCGGTCGAAGGTGTCGCGGCACCCGAGGCGGCGAACAATGCCGCGGCGCAGACCTCGTTCATTCCCATGCTGACACTTGGCATCCCGTCCAACGCCGTCATGGCGCTGATGGTCGGCGCCATGATCATCCAGGGCATCCAGCCCGGCCCCGAGGTCATGACCAAGAAGCCGGACCTCTTCTGGGGCATGATCGCCTCGATGTGGATCGGCAACGCCATGCTGGTGGTCATCAACCTGCCGATGATCGGCATGTGGGTGAAGCTGCTGACGGTGCCTTACCGCTTCCTCGCCCCGGCGATCCTGCTGTTCTGCTGCATCGGCGCTTACAGCCTGCAGAACAGCACCTTTCACGTCATGCAGGTCGCCTGCTTCGGCGTGTTGGGTTACATCTTCTCCCGCTTGGGCTGCGAGGGTGCGCCCTTCCTGCTGGGCCTCGTGCTCGGGCCGCAGATGGAGGAGTACTTCCGCCGCGCCATGCTGCTGTCGCGCGGCGACGCGATGGTGTTCCTCGAGCGGCCGATCAGCCTCGGCCTGCTCATCACCACCGCCTTGCTGCTGATCCTGATGGCCCTGCCGAGCATCAAGAAAGCGCGCAAGGAGGCGTTCCAGGAAGAAGGCGGCGCAGGCTAGCCAACCGGAGAAGGGCCATGTCCGACTTGCCCAAGCGAGTGTCGATCGACGAGGAAGGCCCTCGCGAGGGGTTCCAGTCGGAGAAGAAGGTAATCCCGGTCGCCGACAAGGTCCGCCTCATCGAGGCGCTGGCGGACGCAGGCCTGAAACGCATCGCCTGCGTCTCGTATGTGAACCCCAAGCGCGTGCCGACCATGGCCGACGCCGAGCAAGTGGCGGACGCCATCCGGCAGAAGCCCGGCGTGCAGTACAGCGCGCTGTGGCTGAACCAGCAGGGCCTCGAGCGGGCGCTGCGCGGCCCGCTTCATGTCGATGGCGGCGTGCGGGTCACGGCCTCGGATACATTCTCGCGCAAGAACATCGGCAAGTCGGTGCCGGATGCGATGGTCGA
This sequence comes from Reyranella sp., assembly GCA_052386855.1. Classification (GTDB taxonomy): domain Bacteria; phylum Pseudomonadota; class Alphaproteobacteria; order Reyranellales; family Reyranellaceae; genus Reyranella. Next base: position 108,347 of record JBQTJT010000024.1, on the reverse strand, counting down.
GCAGCGCATGTCGCTCAAGACCTTCAAGGACCGCGGCATGCCCGTCGAATGGGGCATCATCCTCGGCGCCTTCGGCTGTAACTACGAAGGTGAGCTTTCCACCGATCTGATCCTGCAGCGTGTTCGGCTGGCACTCGACGAGGCCGAGCGGGCGGGCTTCACGCTCAAGGGCATCAAGCTCACCGACGCCATGGGCTGGGCGACACCGCAATCGGTCGAACGCCTGATCGGCGCCATCCGCAGCAAGTGGCCGGAACTCGAGATTTCGCTCCACCTGCACGACACGCGCGGCACCGGCATGGCCGCGGCCTATGCCGGTCTCAGGCTGGGCGTCACCAGGTTCGATGCCTCGATCGCCGGCCTCGGCGGCTGCCCGTTCGCGGCGACCGACGGCGCGGTCGGCAACATCTGCACCGAGGACTTCGCCTATATGTGCGAGGAAATGGGCATCGAAACCGGCCTCGACGTCGACAGGCTGATCGAGGTCGCGAAAATCGCCGAGGATGTCGTCGGCCGCCCCCTGCCTGGCCATGTCATGCGGGGCGGCACGCTACGAGTTGCAAAAGAGAGGGCCGCAAAGCAGAGGGCAGCCGCATGAACGCCGAAACGATGGTTCCCGACTCGACCTACGTCGATGTCGCCGAAGTGCCTTGGCAGCCGACGCGCTTTCCCGGCGTCGAATGGAAGATCCTGATGGAGAACAAGGCCACGGGCATGTCGACGGCCCTGATGCGGTGGGCACCCGGAGCGCGCCTTCCGCTGCATGAGCACGTCGCCATCGAGCAGACCTTCGTGCTCGAAGGATCGTTTGCCGACCACGCCGGCATCTGCACGGCGGGCAACTATGTCTGGCGTCGGCCCGGCAGCCGCCACGAGGCCTGGACCGACGAGGGCTGCCTGATGCTCGCTTTCTTCCTCAAGCCCAACACCTTCTTCGATTGAACCCGGCCTCCTGACTTGGCAACATGTCCCGGCGTCGAGTGCCGGCGACAAGGTGCCACGCACAGGGAGGACTTAATGAAGCTGCGCCTTGCCGAGGCGAAAGCCGCTTTGCGTGCCGGAATCGACGCGATCTTTCAATAGTCGATCCTCAGGTCACATCTCATGACAGACCAAGCGACGCGGGTTGTTTTCGATGACCCGCATCAGGCCGGCCCCGCTGAGGCCGAAACCATGCGCGTGCGCGAGTTGGCAGGGGCGTGGCGCTGGGCGCTCGTCGTCCTGACCGGCGTTACGATCTTCCTCTGCATCAACCAGCAGTTCGCGCTGCGCTTCTTCATCGGCTTCACTCAGCTCAACACCGAGTACTTCTACCTTTTGATCTCCTGCATGCTGCCTTTCACCTTCCTGATCTTCCCGGGAAGCCCGAAAGCATCGATGACTCGACTTCCCTGGTACGACGTCGTGCTTTTTGTCAGCACAGCGCTGGCGTCGTTGTACCTCATGCTCAACATCCGCGAAGCGGCCGAGCTTGGTTGGGAATTCGGCGATCCGCCCCAGTCGATCATCTGGGCGGGCTATGTGATGTGGGCCGTGCTGATGGAGGCGCTGCGTCGAACCGGCGGCTGGAGCCTAATGCTCTGCATCCTGCCCTTCACCTTCTATCCGCTTTTCGCCGGCGCGAACTGGCTCGGCCCGCTGAAGGGCAATCAGTCGACGCTCGACCAGACGACTGCCTACCATGTGCTTTCGACCGAGAGCCTGCTCGGCATTCCCATCCAGGCATTCGCCGATGTGGTGATCGGATTCCTGGTGTTCGGCACCGCCCTGATGATGACAGGTGCTGGCAAGTTCTTCATCAATCTTGCCTTCGCGCTCTGTGGTACTTTCAGGGGTGGCGCCGCCAAGGTTGGCATTTTCGCGTCCGGTCTGCTCGGCATGATGTCGGGCAGCATCGTCAGCAACGTGCTGACCGCCGGCACGATGACGATCCCGACCATGAAGCGAACCGGCTTCACTGCTTCCTACGCCGCCGCCATCGAGGCTTGCGCCTCGACCGGTGCCGTGCTCGCGCCGCCGGTGATGGGCGCCACCGCCTTCGTCATGGCCCAGTTCATGGGCACGACCTACGCCGAGGTCGCTGTCGCGGCCATTATTCCGGCAATCCTCTATTATGCCGGCCTGTTCATGCAGGTCGATGCCTATGCGGCGCGCAAAGGGCTCAAGGGTCTCGAACGGCGCGAACTGCCCAGCCTGGGCCAGACCTTCAAGGAAGGCTGGTACTTCGCTTTCGTCGTGATCGTTCTGATCGTCATGCTGCTCTACTTCAAGCGCGAGAGCCACGCGCCCTTCTATGCAACGGCGCTGCTGTTGGTGCTGAACCAGTGGGAACAGCCGGGCAAGTGGAAGTCACTCAACACTATCGCCGTTCTCGTCGCCGTCGTCGCTACGGCCATCATGACCGTGCGCGGCGAAGCGTATGCCAAGGCGATCGAACTGCAGGTCGGCGCCCCCGGGTCGTTCGATGCCTGGATGAACGCGTTGTTGCTTCCGGTTCTCGGTGGAATGCTGCTTCTCGTGGCGCTGAATGAGCTCGGCGGAAACAAGCGCTGGGGTCTCGCCCGGTACGTCAAGTTCCTCGAAGTGAATGGCCGCACCTTCGTCGAGCTGGTCGGCATCCTGGCGGGCTGCGGCCTCTTGATCGGCGCTTTTTCGTTAACCGGCGTCATTTCTTCGCTGGCCAACGATCTGCTGGCACTGGCAGGTGGCAATGCGCTGCTGCTGCTCTTCATGTGCGCCATCACCAGCCTGGTGCTCGGCCTCGGGCTGACCACGACGGCCTGCTACATCTTCCTTGCCATCCTGGTCGGTCCGGCGCTGGAGAAGCTCGGCCTCAACAAGATGGCTGTGCACATGTTCATCTTCTATTGGGGCATGCTGTCGTCGATCACGCCGCCCGTCGCCATCGCCTCCTTCGCCGCGGCGGGAATCGCCGGGGCACCGGCCATGAAGACCGGCTGGGAATCGATGTGGGTCGGCAGCATCATCTACTTCATCCCGTTTTTCTTCGTCATGAATCCGGCACTGGTATTTCAGGCGGCAGGGCCGGGCGAGGCGATCCCCTATTTCGAAGCGTTCTATCTGACTGTCACGACGCTGTTCGGCACCGTGTTCATCTGCGGCGGCATCCAGGGTTACCAGGCGGGCGTCGGCGACTTGCGCGCTGCCGGCCCCTTGGAGTGGCCGCTGCGTGTGCTGCTGATCATCGGCGGCCTCGTGATGGCAACGCCCGGCGGTGGCCTCATGCCAATCAGCAATACGATGATGGAGCTTCTGGCGCTTGCCATCCTGGTTCCCACAGTCGCCACCGCACTGTTCCTCGTGCGCCGATTCCGCGCGGCGTAAACTGTAACTCCCGGCAATCTGGCTGGACTCACATGCCAGCGCCGGCCATGATCACGGACATAACAAGCGACGGGCCTACCGTCGCCGAGATCAGGGAACGAACGTCTTGGGCACGCGTTGAAGCGCGTTTCCCCGCTTGTGATCGCAGTCCTGCCGCTGAGGAATCGACGGCAAGCGTTGGCCTGCGTCCGCTTTTAACTTCGCACGACGGCAGCAGCGCGAACCAAAGGGAGGAATGATCATGCTTCGCAGAACGATGGTCACGGCAACGCTGGTGGCGACCGCCGCCGCTTGTGTCAGCTCTGCCTGGGCTCAAGGCGTCAAGCTGCCCGATACGCTCACCATGACGGCCTACGATACCGGCACGTCAGGCTTCAACATCACCGTCGCCGTCGGGAAAGTGCTCAAGGAGACGTACAAGAGCGACCTGCGCGTGCTGCCGGCAGGCAACGACGTCGCCCGCCTGGCGCCGCTCAAGAACGGCCGAGCACAAGCCTCCGCCATGGGCATCGGCGGCTACTTCGCCTCCGAAGGCCTGTTTGAGTTCGGAGTGGCCGGTTGGGGGCCGCAGCCGCTGCGACTGTTGCTGTCGGCGGCCTCGTGCAACGGCATCACCCTCAATGTCGCCAAGGACACCGGCGTCAAGGAATTCAAGGACCTGAAGGGCAAGCGCATCGGGATCGTCGTCGGGTCGCCGGCACTCAATCAGAACGCCTTCGCTATCCTGGCCTTCGGTGGCCTCACCAAGAATGACGTCAAGCTGGTCGAATTCTCGAGCTTTGGCGCCATGTGGAAGGGCATGATCAACAACGAGGTCGACGCTGCGATCGCGTCCACCATCACCGGCAATGTCAAGGAGCTGGAAACCTCTCCGCGTGGCGTGGTGATGCCGCAGACACTCGCGTCCGACAAGGCAGGCTGGGCTCGCTTGCAGAAGGTCGGGCCCTATTTCTACCCTCACAAGGTGACCTGCGGAGCGGGCGGGCTGAGCAATGCCAATTCCCTCGAACTGCCCACCTATCCGTACCCGATCTTCATGGCCTATGCCGCCGAGAAACCGGACCTGATCTATTCCATCACCAAGGCAATGATCGACGGCTATGCACAGTACAAGGATGCAGCACCAGGCGCCGATGGCCTGAACGTCAAGCTTCAGATCCTCTCTTGGGTGCTGCCCTATCATGAAGGTGCGGTGAAGGCGTTGAAGGAAGCCGGTGTCTGGACCGCCGAGGCGCAGAAGCACAACGACATGCTGATCAAGCGTCAGGACACACTGGGCAAGGCATGGGCCGATTTCAGCAAGGCCAACCCGCCAGCCGACAAGACCGCCTTTGCCGTCGCATGGATGGCGGCGCGTAAGACGGCACTCGAGAAGGCCGGCATGGATCCGGTACTCGAGTAGTCGCTGCGATTTCAGGGGGGCCGCCCGGCGGCTTCATGCTGCCTGGCAACACGCCAGCGGCGCCTGCCATTCTTGTCGCGACTGCCATTGCCGCGCTATTGCTCGTGCGCCGCCTTCGTGCGGCCCGGCGCAACAAGCGAGGGAGTGAGTAGATGGCAGGCGTTCTGGAAGGTATTCGCGTTCTCGATTTCGGCCGGTACATCGCCGGACCGTTCTGCGGCACGATGCTGGGCGATCTCGGCGCCGAGGTCATCCGCGTCGAGAAGCTGGACGGCAGCGAGGACCGCTGGGTGACCCCGGTGGTCGGGGGCGGCGAAGGCGCCATGTTCCTCCAGATGGGCCGCAACAAACTCGGCCTCACTCTCAACCCGATGAAACCCGAAGGCCGCGAGATCGTGAAGAAGCTGGTCGCGGTCTCGGACGTGGTGATCGCCAACCTGCCCTACGAAGACCTGCAGAAGATGGGCATCGACTACGACACCATCGCCGCCATCAACCCCAGGATCATCCTCGCCACGACCTCGACCTTCGGCTCCGAAGGCCCCTACGCCACGCGCGTCGGCTTCGACACCATCGGCCAGGCGATGTCCGGCGCCATGTTCCTGTCAGGCGACGGCGAGGTGCCGACCCGCATGAACGCCCCGTTCGTCGATTTCGGCACGGCGCTTCTCAATACGGTTGGCGTGCTGGCCGCGCTGATCGACCGCGCCAAGAGCGGCAAGGGCCAGAAGGTCGAGACGGCGCTGCTGCGCACCGCCATCAACATCACCAACGGCCACTTGATCGAGCAGGCGATGCTCAGCCTCAACCGCATCGCCACCCTCAATCGCGGCTTCACGGCCGGCCCGTCGGACACCTTCAAGTGCAAGGACGGCTGGATCTACGCCATGACCATCGGCCAGCCGCTGTTCGTGCGCTGGTGCAAGCTGATGGGCGACGAGGCGCTGGCCAAGGACCCGCGCTTCAAGGACGACCTTGCCCGCGGCGACAATGGCGAGGCGCTGTCGGCGATCATGCAGAAATGGTGCGATACCCGCACGGCTGCCGAGGCGCTGGCCGCCCTGGAGGCCAATCGCATTCCCGCCGGTCCGGTCTATACGCCGCAGCAGGCGCTGGACGACAGGCACGTGCAGGACGCCAAATTCATGCATGCGATGGACTTTCCGGGCGCGACCAAGCCCGTGCCCGTGCTCCAGGAGCCGGTAAAACTATCACGCACGCCGCTCACCATCCGCCGCCGGGCGCCGACACTGGGCGAGCATACCGACCAGATCCTGCGGGAACTTGGTTACGAGCCAGCCGTTATTGAAAAACTGCGAGCCGACCGCGTGGTCTGACGGGGACTGATCCGCAGGGGCTGATCCGGCGGTTCCAAATAGCGTATAATGGATCAGGAGCCTAAAGATGAAGCGTTGTCTGATCCTCGTGATGATGGTGATAGGTTGCGGTTCGGCGGTCGCTCAGGCTGCCGAGGATTTTCCATACGCAAACAGCCATGTTTTTGCCGCTTTTCGGAATGGTGAGAGGATCGGCACACATACCCTCTCCTTCCAGCAGGCGGGCAACACCCGCACCGTGTCGACCTCGATCGACTTCGCCGTCAAGGTGCTAGGTCTCACCATGTATCGCTACATGCATCGCGGCCAGGAAGTATGGAACGGCAATACCTTTGAATCGATCTCCACACAGACCGACGATAACGGCACCAAATACGCCTTGAAAGCCAAGCAAGCGCCTGATGGCGTGGCCGTGGTTCGCGATGGCGGCACGGCGCCGAGAACGTCGATGAACGATGTCGGCTTCCAGCAGGGCAGCGCCAAGCAGCTCACCCTGCCGGCCAACACCGTACCATCGACGCACTGGAACCTGAGCCAAGTCAGGCAGTCGGCAATGCTTAACAGCCAAAACGGCAATCTCGCGAAAGTGCGGATCACGCCCATGGGGCGCGAAACCATAAAGACCGCCAATGGCGCTCTGCAGGCAAGTCGCTACAACTACAGCGGCGACGTCCTGATGGATCAATGGTTCGACGATCGCGGTCGCTGGGTGAAGTCGGTATTCAAGGCTTCCGACGGATCGACGATCGAGTACATTCTGCAGGAATGACCCCTGCCGACCGCTTCGCCCGATTGCCCGACCTGCTCGCCGCCGACTCCGACCTGCGCCGCCGCGGACGCTGGCTGGACGCCGACTGCCGCATCGATATCGGCGCAGAGCCCTTCTATCTGACCCTGCGCGAAGGCGCCCTCGCCGATCTGGCCCGCGGGCCTCGCCTGCTGCGCTCGGTGGCCTTCTCCGTGAGCGGCACAGAGGACGCCTGGCAACGCCATTGGCAGACCGTCCCCGAACCCGGCTGGCACGATCTCTTCGCGCTGACCAAGCGCGGTGCCGCGTCGTTCGATGGCGACCTGCGGCCGCTCCTGCAGAACCTGCAATATTTCAAGGACCTGCTGGCGCTGCCGCGCCGGCTGCCGGGAGCGACCTGACCATGCCCCCGGCTCTGGATCCGATGGTAGGCCGCTACGTTCGGCTGGCGATCGACAGCGTTCCCCATCGCCTCTACTTCGAGGAGGCCGGGTCCGAAAGCGGCATTCCCCTCGTCTGCCTGCACACTGCCGGCGCCGACAACCGGCAGTTCCGCCACCTGTTGGCCGACCCCGAGGTCACGCGCCGTTTCCGCGTGCTCGCCTTCGACATGCCCTGGCATGGCAAATCGACGCCGCCCGACGGCTGGGAGCGCGAGGAATATCGCCTGACCACGGCCTCCTATACCGCCGCCGTCCGCGCCTTCTGCGCCGCCCTCGAACTCGACCGTCCGGTGGTCATGGGCTGTTCGATCGGCGGGCGCATCGTCCTCAATCTGGCGATCGAGCATGCTGCCGAGTTCCGCGCGCTCATCGCGCTCGAGGCCGCCGATTTCCAGAAGCCATGGTACGACACGGCGTGGCTGCACCGCCCCGACGTGCACGGCGGCGAAGTCTGCGCCGCCCTCATCTCGGGCCTGATCGCGCCACAAAGTCCGCCGGTGAGCCGGCACGAGACGCTCTGGATGTACATGCAGGGCGGCCCCGGCATCTTCAAGGGCGACCTCTACTTCTACCGCGTCGACGGCGACCTGCGCGAAAAGGTGAAGACGATCGACACCAAAATCTGTCCGCTCTACCTGTTGACCGGCGAGTACGACTTCTCCTGCACGGCCGAGGACACGCTGCGAACGGCGGCACAGATTCGAGGTGTCGAAGTCCAGGTCATGAAGGAACTCGGCCACTTCCCGATGAGCGAGAACCCGGCGAAGTTCCGCGAGTACATCCTGCCGGTGCTGGACAGGATCGCGCGCTAGAGGATCTGGAAGACCTCGTAGACCGGCCCCGTCGGCTCGCGTCGCCCGGTCGACACGCAGACGATGCGGTTCAGGAACCGGTACTTCTCCGACGAGGTCTCGAACCACGGCGTCGCGCGAAAATAGTATTGGCTGGGGTCGACCTTCTCGCCCTTGTTGAGCTGCTCGATCACCCAGGCCGGGCCGTGCCGCATGCCGCGATAGCTCATGTAGATGAAGTGGTCGTCGTCGGTCTTGAGCGTCAGGCGCACATCGAGCTGCAGGATGCCGTCGCGCCTCATCAGCAGCCAGTCGCCGCCCGGCGACGGCAGCACGCTGCCCCGCAGTTCCTCACCCTCGAAACTGCCGCCCGTGACGGTGGCGATACGGCGACGCCCATAGGGTGTCTCGCCGATATCCGTCATGTTCGGATCGACATCCAGGGTCAGGGTGAAGAGGTGCGAGGAGCGCAGTTTCGGATCGGTCATCGTGTCCTCAGATCTTGCTGCCGCGGCCTGCCCAGTAGGGCTCCCGCAAATCCCGTTTCATGATCTTGCCGATGGTGCTGCGCGGTAGCGAGTCGCGAATTTCAACAGCCACGAGACGCTGCGTCTTGGCAAGCTGGCCATTGACCCAGTCGCGGATATGCTCCGGCGTCGCCCTGGATCCCGGCGCCAGCACCGCCAGCGCCATCGGCGATTCGCCCCACTGGTCGCTCGGAATGCCGATCACCGCCACGTCGACCACGTCGGGATGCCGGAGCAGCATCACTTCGATGTCGGCGGCGTAGACGTTGAAGCCGCCGGAAATGATCATGTCCTTCTTGCGATCGAGCAGGACGATGAAGCCGTCCTCGTCGATCTTCCCCATGTCACCCGACTTGAAGAACAGCCGGCCGTCGCGATCGTACCAGAAGAGGGCGCGCGTCTTGTCTTCCTGCTTGTAGTAGCCCTTCATCATCACCTGGGCACGGCCGGCCAATTCGCCCACCTCGCCCTGCGGCAGCACCCTGCCCTGCTCGTCCAGCACCACGATCTCGCTGCCCAGGCCCGGCTTGCCGACGGTATGGAGCTTATCAGGGTTGAGGTTGGCTTCGAGCGTGCAGCTTCCCGCGCCCTCGGTAAGCCCATAGATCTCGATCAAACGACCCGGCCAGCGGGCCAGGCAGTCCGCCTTGATCTGCGCCCTGAGCGGCGCGCTGGTCGAGAGCTTGGCCTTGAACGAGCTGAGATCGAACTTGCCGAAATCCGGATGCGCGAGGATGCGCTGATACTGTACCGGCACCAGCATCGCATGCGTCACGCGCTCCTGCTGGGCGATTTCGAGAAACTTGGGAACGTCGGATTTGGTCATCAGGATGGTGGTGCCGCCGACGCCGACCGTCGCCAGGACCGAGACGAGCGTCGTGTTGGAATAAAGCGGCGTCGATGCCAGCGAGATCGTGTCGGGGCCGTAGTCGAACGCGGTGAAGCGCACGGCCAGCATGTCTCGCATCACATGGCTATGCAGGATGCCCTTGGGCAGGCCCGTGGTGCCAGAGCTGTAGATGATGTTGAAGTCGTCGAGCACGCCGATCGGCACCGAGAAGGCCTCGTCGCTGGCCGATGACAGCCATTCCTCGAAGTTCTGCCAGCCCGGGCGGGTGAAATCGTAGACGATGCGGCCGCCGGGGATCAGCTTGCCGAGCCGATCCTCGTAGGGTTCGACCAGGCCGCGATACTGATCCGACAGAAACAGGACCTTGGCGTCGCAGTCGTCGACCATCTTTTCGAGCGAATCGGCCGCTGCCATGGTCGACAGCGGCACGACACAGGCGCCGGCCCGCAGCCCGCCCATGAAGGTTTCGAGATATTCGACCGAATTTGCGGCGAGGATGGCGACCTTGTCGCCGCGGCCGACACCCATGCCCGCCAGGCTGCGGGCAATCCGGTTCACGCGCCGGTCGAAATCCCGCCAGCTTCGCGTCGTGCCTTCGCATTTGACCGCGGGCTTGTCGGGGAAAAGCGCGGCATTGCGCGCCACGCGCACAGGGATCGAGAGGAACTCGGGAAAGTCCGCTTCGGTCGGTTGCGGCACCAACGCCTGGTCGGAACCCATCGCGGAACGTCCCCAGCTGCTTCTTGGATTCTACTTCTTGGGTTCGACCGTTTCCACCGGGCCGCCCGCCTTCTTCCAGGCGCCAAAGCCACCTTCGAAGTGGGCGACCGGCGTCAGGCCCATGTCCTGCGCCGTCTTGGTCGCGAGTGCCGAGCGCCAGGCGCCGGCGCAGAAGAACACGAACTTGTTGCCGGTCTGGAAGAATTCCTTGGCATAGGGACTCTTGGGATCGATCCACATCTCGAGCATGCCGCGCGTCACATTGATGGCGCCCGGAATCGTGCCGTCGCGCCACAGCTCGCGCGGATCGCGGATGTCGATGAAGGTGGTTCCCGACGAGCCGTGGGCTTTCATCGCCTCGGCCAGCGGCAAGGTCTCGATCGCGGCATTGGCCTCGTCGACCATCTGCTGCACGGTCTTCTTGATCTCGAGCGGCATCGGCTCGTCCTCCCTACACGTAAGCCAGTCTATTTCTCCGGAACATTCCCGGTGAGTTCGGCCAACCATACATCGGGACTGCCGTCGGAGGGGGCCCGCCAATCGCCGCGTGGCGACAGCGAGCCGCCCGACGAAATCTTGGGGCCATTGGGCAGTGCCGAGCGCTTGAACTGGTTGGTGAAGAAGCGGCGCAGGAAGAGCGTCATCCACTTCTTGATCTCGGCCAGCGTGAAGGCGCGCTTGGCATCGGCCGGCAGGTTGGTGGGCCAGGCTCCCTTGGCCTCGTCATGCCAGGCATTCCACGCGAGGAAGGCGATCTTGGATGGCCGGAAGCCGAATCGCGTCAGGTAGAACAGGTTGAAGTCCTGCAGCGCATAGGGACCAACCGACTGCTCGGTCGACTGGATGACGCCGCTGGCACCAGCCGGGATCAGTTCCGGCGAGATTTCCGTATTGAGGATGTCGTGCAGGGTCTTGGCCGTGTCCTTGTCGACGTCGCCGGAGGCGGCAACGAAACGGATCAGGTGCTGGATCAGCGTCTTGGAGACCGAGCCATTGGGATTGTAGTGGGACATGTGATCGCCCACGCCGTAGGTGCACCAGCCGAGCCCCAGCTCGGAGAGATCGCCCGTGCCCACCACCATGCCGCCATGCCGGTTGGCGAGCCGGAACAGATAGTCGGTGCGGAGCCCTGCCTGCACATTCTCGAAAGTGACGTCGTAGACTTTCTTGCCGCTGCCGAAGGGATGGCCGATGTCCTTCAGCATCTGCAAGGCCGACGGCTTGATATCGATCTCCGCCGCGGTCACGCCCAGCTCGCGCATCAGGCGCCAGGCGTTCTTGTGGGTTTTGTCGGAGGTGCCGAAGCCCGGCATGGTGAAGGCCAGCACGTTCTTGCGATCGAGGCCTAACAGATCCATCGCCCGGCAGGTCACCAGCAGCGCATGTGTCGAATCGAGGCCACCCGAAACGCCGATGACCGCCTTGCCGACGCGGCTCGACTGCAGACGCTGGGCCAGGCCCTGGATCTGGATGTTGTAGGCCTCGTAGCAATTGTCGCGCAGCTTGGCCGGGTCCGACGGCACATAGGGAAAGCGTTCTATGGCCCGCTGCAGCTTCACGTTCTTCTTCGGTGCGTCGAGCGCGAACTCGATTCGACGGAAGCGCGACACACCCGCACCTTCCTCGCGCGCATTGTCGGCAAAGCCGCCATTGCGCAGGCGCTCCTGGCGGATGCGGCCGAGATCGATGTCGGCCTGGACGATGGTCGAGTCCTTCTCAAAGCGCTCGGTTTCCGCCAGCTGATCACCGCACTCGAAGATCGCGGCCTGACCGTCCCAGGCAAGATCGGTCGTCGACTCGCCGGGCCCCGACGCCGAGTAGGCATAGGCCGCACTGCAGCGCGCCGACTGGCTGCCGCACAGCAGACGGCGCAGTTCAGCCTTGCCGATGGTGATGTTGCTGGCGGAAAGGTTCACCAGCACTTCGGCGCCGGCCAGGGCCGCAAGGCTCGACGGCGGCACCGGCACCCAGATGTCCTCGCAGATTTCGACATGGAAGGTCATCGGAACAGTGCCGGTCGAGCGGAACAGTATATCCGTCCCGAACGGCACCTTCCGGCCTGCCAGCAGGATCTCACTCTCAAGCACGTTGGCGCCCGATACGAAATGGCGCTTCTCGTAGAATTCGCGATAGTTCGGCAAGTAGGTCTTGGGCACCACACCCACGATCGTGCCGCGGTGGATCACGACGGCAGTGTTGTAGAGTCGTCCCATTACGCGCAAAGGCGCGCCGACGATCAGGACGGGATTGAGCTTGCGGGATGCCTCGACCAATTGCGCGATCGAGCGCTCGACGTCATCGAGCAGAGCGTCCTGCTGCAGCAGGTCGTCGATGGCGTAGGACGACAGTCCAAGCTCCGGGAAGATCATCAGCGCGATGCCGGCCTTGTCGCCTTCCTTGGCCAGCCGCAGCGTCTCCGCAAGGTTGTAGGGTGCATCCGCCACCCGGGTCCGGGGGACGCAACAGGCGATGCGGGCGAAGTCATGGCTGTAGAGGGAGAAGAAATCGGACATCGGAACTCCAGTGACGTTCTACAGTCCGATGGCGCTCGATCCAGATCAAGGGCTGCTGGAGGGGCGATGGTGGGCGCGACAGGGATCGAACCTGTGGCCACTGCCATGTCAAGACAGTGCTCTACCGCTGAGCTACGCGCCCATCGCCGGTCGCATTGCGGCGTGTCTGTTCACGCCGCGACGCGGAAGCCCGGTCGTCTACATCGCTCCCCCCGAATTGGCAAGAGCGAGGGACCGGCAGGAGCGGCGGGGTGACGCGCCCCGCCCCGCGCGCTATTAGCAAGGATGGAATTCTCGCCGGGCCCGCCCGATCACGAGGCTTTGGACTGCCGCCTGCCCACCCGCCAGACCCTGCCGGTCGTGGTCGCCTCGCCGCACAGCGGCTCGAATTATCCCGCCGAATTCCTGGCCCAGGCCGCGGTGCCGCTCGCGGCCCTGCGCCGGGCCGAGGATGCGTTCGTCGATGAGCTGTTCAGCGCCGCGCCGTCACTCGGCATGCCCCTGCTGGCGGCCCGTTTTCCGCGCTCCTACGTCGATGCCAACCGTGAGCCCTACGAACTCGACCCGGCCATGTTCGAGGGGCCGCTGCCGCGGCCGCTCAACCACCGCACGACGCGTGTCGCCGCGGGCCTCGGCATGATCCCGCGCGTGGCCGCAAGCGGCGAGGCGATCTACCGCGGCCGGGTTCCGGCAGACATCATAGAACAGCGGCTCGAGACCTGCTGGCGGCCCTATCATCTGGCGTTGTCGAGCCTGGTCGAGCAGACCTACAGCCGGTTTGGCGGCGCCTTGCTGATCGACGCCCATTCCATGCCTTCATCGGTATCCAGCGTGGGTCAGCGGGAGCGCGACATCCGCGTCGATATCGTGCTGGGTGACAATCACGGCGAATCATGCGCCCCGGAGCTGGTCGAATGCGCCGAGCATTGGCTGGCCGCCCACGGCCTCAGGGTCCTGCGCAACCAACCCTACGCCGGCGGCTTCACCACGCAGCGCTACGGCCGGCCCGGGCTCGCCCGTCACGCACTGCAGATCGAAATAAACCGGTCGCTCTACATGGACGAGGCACGTCACGAGAGGCTGCCGGTGGCCGGCGTCATGGAACGGCTGATGGCTGGATTGCTTGAAGAGATCGGCAATCAGGCCTTGGAAATCCTGCTTCCGAGGCCACTGGCCGCCGAATAGGCCCGAGCGGCCAAAAAAAGGGGCCGTGACAAGCACGGCCCGAGTTTAGGGAGGAAACGCCCAAGACGGGCATACAGCAAACAATGCGGTCACCGAGGTGACGTTTGCTGCCCTCAGAGAATGGTGCACCTGCGAAGAGATTTCAAGAGCGAAAAAGCGCCCTGAATTCACAGATTTAGAGAAGTCAGAGAAGGAATCCGGGTGTGTCTTTTTTGCAACGCACCAATGTCATGCGACCCAGCCATGCGTCAGGCACAACTGTGCTCCAGATGCAGATAGCCTGCATTTATATAGATTGCTCAACGATTTAACTCTGAGTGGGAGGCCGTTTTGGCGAAAAAGTTCGTAGTCGCGATGATGATGCACGAGACGAACACGTTCTCGCCGCTGCCGACCCCCATCTCCTCCTTCGCCCGCGCGACCGATCTTGCCGGCCCCCTCGCCATCAAGGAGTCCGAGGGCACCAACACCTCTCTCGGCGGCTTCATCGAAGTGGCGCGCAAGGCCGGCGCCGAATTCACCGTGCCGATGGCCGCCAGTGCCAACCCCTCGGGCCTCGTCACCAAGGCCGCCTATGAGCAGATGACGATGGCCATCGTCGACGAGGTCAAGAAGGGCTGCGATGCCGTCCTGCTCGCCCTGCACGGCGCGATGGTGGCGGAACACTATGACGACGGCGAAGGCGAGCTGCTGAACCGCATTCGCAAGATCGCGCCCGACGTGCCGATCGCGGTGGCGCTCGACTTCCACACCCAGATGACCGACGCCATGATCAACGGCGCCACGATCATCACCGGCTATCGCACCTATCCCCACATCGACATGGCCGATACCGCGCGCCGTGCCGGCCGCACCCTGATGCGCGCCCTGGCCGGCGAGGTCGAGCCGAAGATGGTCTGGGGCAACCGCCCGATCATGAGCAGTTCGCTGGTCCACACGCCGTCACGCGAACCGATGAAGACGCTGATGGGCATGGCCAACCAGGCCGAGGACACAGGCCAAGTGCTGAACGCCTCGGTGTTCGGCGGCTTCCCGCAGGCCGACATCCCCCACCTCGCGCTGTCCTCCGTCATCGTCTGCGACAAGCGCACGGCCGAGGGTGAAGTCCTCTTGAACAAGATCCTCGATACCGCGTGGGAGAAGCGCGAAGGCTTCCTGTTCCACCCCGAACCGCTCCAGGTCCAGGTCGCGCGCGCCAAATCGCTGGAAGGTGGCCCGGTCGTGATGGCCGACCATGGCGACAACACCGCCTCGGGCGGCACCCAGGACGTGATGAGCGTCATCGAGGAGGCGATTAAGCAGGGCATGGAAGACGCCTGCGCCGGCCCAATCTGCGATCCCGCCTGCGTCGAGCAGATGATCAAGGCCGGCGTCGGCGCCGAGATCACGCTGGAACTGGGCGGCAAGATCGACATGCCGGCCATGGGTCTGAAGGGCAAGCCGCTAAAAATCACCGGCAAGGTGAAGGCCATCACCGACGGGCAGTTCACCGTCACCGGCCCGATGGCGACAGGCACCACGGTGCGCATGGGCCGCACCGCTGTTCTCGATACCGGCAAGATGCAGATCGTGGTCTCGGAGAAGCGCGCCGAGCCCTACGACCTCGGCGTCTTCACCCACTGCGGCATCGATCCGCGCCGCAAGAAGTTCGTGCTGATCAAGTCGCGCCAGCATTTCCGAGCCGGCTTCGAGCCGATCGCCAAGCATATCGTGATGTGCGACGGCGACGGCTGCACCGCCTCGGATCTCAAGCTCTTCAAGTACACCAGGGTCAAGCGGCCGCTCTATCCGTTCGATCTCGACATGCGGCTCGGCCGCAACGAAGCCTAGGAGTTCGATTATGGCCGCTTACGACACCGTCATCCGCAACGGCCAGGTCGCCGACGGCACCGGCACGAAGCTGTTCGCCGCCGATGTGGCGATCAAGGGCGACCGCATCGCCGCCGTCGGTGCCCCGGGTTCTCTGAAGGGCGACAACGAGATCGATGCCGCGGGCAAGGTCGTGGCGCCGGGCTTCATCGATGTGCACACGCACGACGACACCGCGCTGATCGACAATCCGACCATGGCGATGAAAGTGAGCCAGGGCGTGACCACGGTGGTCTGCGGCAATTGCGGCGTCTCGGCCGCGCCCTATGTGCGACCCGACGTCGGCCACTGGATGTCGCTGATCATCAAGAAGAAGGAAAACCTGTCCAGGAACTTCGGCGACTTCGCGCGCAAGGTCGATGCAGCCAAGCCCGCGATCAACGGCGCCTTCCTGATCGGTCACGGCACCTTGCGCATCAACACCATGGGCGACGATCTCAACCGCGGCGCCACGGCGTCCGAGATCACGCAGATGCGCGATCTGCTCGACCAGAGCCTCGAGCAGGGTGCCATCGGCATGTCGAGCGGCCTATTCTATGCCGTCTCGGCCGCCGCCCCGACGGACGAGGTGGCCGAGGTCGCAAAGCCGCTCGGCAAATGGGGCGGCGTCTACACCGCCCACATGCGCGATGAGGGCGACCACATCATCAAGGCGATGGACGAGACCTTCGAGATCGGTCGCCGCGTCGGCGCCGAGATCATCGTCTCGCATCACAAGTGCTCGGGCCGCAGCAACTTCGGCCGCATGGTCGAGACGCTGCCCAAGTTCACCGACGCGATGAAGAAGCAGCAGATCGCCTTCGACGTCTATCCCTATATCGCCGGCTCGACGATCCTCCGCTCCGACATGCTGGAGCGTGCCGACAAGGTGCTGATCACCTGGTCCGACAAGGTGGCCGGCATGAGCGGCCGCGACCTGAAGGACATCGCCCAGGAAATGGGCTGCTCGATGAAGGAAGCCGCCGACCGCCTCCAGCCCGCGGGCGCGATCTACTTCATGATGGACGAGAAGGACGTGCAGGCCGCGATGGCCCACCCCGGCGCCATGATCGGCTCGGACGGCATCCCGTTCGACGCCCATCCGCATCCGCGCCTGTGGGGCACCTTCCCGCGCGTGCTCGGCCACTATTCGCGTGATCTGAAACTGTTCCCGCTGGAGGACGCGGTGCGCCGCATGACGTCCTATTCGGCGCAGCGCTTTCACCTCACCAGGCGCGGCGAGGTGAAGCCCGGCTTCTATGCCGATCTCTGCATCTTCGATCCGGCGACGGTGATCGACACGGCGACCTTCGAGAAGCCGATCTCGCCGGCCAAGGGCATCGACACGGTGTTCTGCAACGGCGCGATCGCGTGGCGCGACGGCAAGCCCGGCGGCGGCCGTGCCGGCCGCGCGCTCAATCGTCAGCAGATGCAGAACGAGGCTGAGGCCGCGGCGTAGCCGCGGCCGAAGTCCTGAGCGAAGCGAAGGACCTGCAACGAAAAGATCCCTCGACTACGCTCCAGGGCGGGGGTTACCCCGCCCGCGATGACGGCTGCGCCGTCAGTCAGCGCCTTCGTCGCGACGCGTCCGCTCCATGCGTTCGTGGCGCTCCTGCGCCTCGACCGAGAGCGTCGCGATCGGACGCGCTTCCAGCCGCTTCAAGGAGATCGGCTCGCCGGTCTCCTCGCAATAGCCGTAGGTGCCTTCGTCGATCGACTTCATGGCCTGGTCGATCTTGGAGATCAGCTTGCGGAAACGGTCGCGGGTGCGCAGTTCGAGAGAGCGGTCGGTCTCGGCGGTGGCGCGATCGGCGAGATCGGGCTGCGCCAGGCTCTCCTCCTGCATGTTCTGCAGCGTCTGGTTGGACTCGTCGATCAGCTCGTTCTTCCACTTGAGCAGCTTCTGACGGAAGTACTCCTGCTGCATCGGGTTCATGAAGGATTCGCGATCGGTAGGCCGGTAATTCTGCGGCAACGTAATCGACATCGTCGGCAACTCCACTCGCAGCGACTGGACATCCACCTCGGGGGAAGGCGGACTTTTAAGGCGCGCGGAGTATAGGGATGGTCGGTTACGCTGCAAGATCGTTCATACACGCCGGTGAATTCTTGCCGTGCGCTGCAGCAAATGCCTCCCTCGCTAAAATCCCATACCGGGGTACCTTTTAGGCGCCTCCACCTCCCTCTTGTTGCAGTGCAGCAAATGCCTCCAAACCGAGCAGCCGGGCAAAGCCCGTGGACAGATCGAAAGACGGATCGGCGCGCGATGCCTGCTCCGCCGCTCCTTTGAGCGGCTTGCCGTCGATCAGGGCCGCGACGAAGGCCGCCTCGCCCACCGACAGGACGATGAAAGCGGCATCGTCGGACCGGCGCAGCACCAGCAGATCGGCGCGGCCGTCGCCGAGGCCCACCGGGTCGGTCGAGGCGCCCGGCTGCGATACGCGCCAGATGCGATCGAGCGGATAGCGCGAGCCGATCAAGGTCGCGCCTTCCGGCAACGCGAGCGACAGCGACGGCAGGCGCTCCGCCGCAATCCCAGCAAGATCGGCCGCGGCGAGCCGGCGGCCCGCCGGACCGTGGAACGCAACGTTCAGCGCCCCGTCGAGCCGGGCAACGTCTGCCAGGTACGGCAGCGAGCGCGCCGATTCGTAGCCCGCGACGAAGGCCGGAAAGCCGGCGCCATATTCGGCGAGCACCGGCTGTACCGGCAACATCTGCCCGATGAAGCGTTGCGCCATGCTGCGGAAGAACGCTTCACCGACGAGCGCGTGGACGGTCGCGAAGGTGGCGGCGAGTGCGCTGCCAAGACTGTCGGCAACGTGATGCCGATGGATGCGCAGCCGTGCTTCCGGCGACATCGAATCGCCCACAACCTCCGCCACGAGGTCGGCGCGGTCGCCGCCAATGATGTGATCAGCGAAGGCCGCCTGGAGGTCACGCAGCGCGAGCGGCATCGGCCCTCACCTGCTGGATCAAGCGCTCGGCCCGCGCGGCTTCCTCTAGCAACACCGGGAGCGCCGGAATGTCGGTATCCCACTCGATGAGGGTCGGCCTGGGGCCGTAGCGCCGCAGCGCGTCGCCGAACAGCGCCCAGACCTGGTCGCCGACGCGACTGCCGTGATCATCGATCAGGATCGGCTCGCCGTCGCAGTCGTTCACGGCATGGCCGGCCAGGTGATATTCGGTGATCGCCTCGCCCGGCAGCGCTTTTAGCCAGTCGCGTGGATCGAGCCTGAGGTTGTGCGCGGTCACGACGATGTTGTTGAGATCGAGCAGCAGGCCGCAGCCGCTTCGCCGCATCAGTTCAGCCAGGAATTCCGGCTCCGTGAGCGTGGACTGTGCAAAGGCCAGATAGCAGGACGGGTTCTCGATCGAGACCTGGCGTCCTAGCGCCTCCTGCAGCCGATCGACATTGCGCACCACGACGGCGAGCGCCTCCTCGGTATAGGGCAGCGGCAGCAGGTCGTTGAGATAGCGGCCACCGTGCACGCTCCACGACAGATGATCGGAGACCAGAGCCGGCTTTAGCCGCTTCACCAGCTCGACGACGCGGCCGAGATGGGCCTCGTCGAGACCATCGACGGAACCCAACGACAGGCCGACGGCATGGACCGAGAATTCGTAGTTTTCGCGCAACCGCTCGATCGCGTCCCGCGCGGGCGACCCGCCGAGATGGTTCTCGGCGTGGATTTCCAGAAAGCCGGTCGGCGGCCGGTCGCGCCCGATCTCCGCCAGATGCGGCGAGCGCAGCCCGATGCCGGCGGCCGGTCTCATGAGATCAGCTGGCCGTCAGCTTGCCGCCGACGATCTTCTCGCAGGCGCCCTTGGGCACCGAGATCCAGGCGTCCGGCTGCGCATCCGTCTTGGAGGTGCCGGCACAGGACGACTTGGCGGTCTGGCAATCGTTCTTGCCGGCTTTCGAGATGCCGTAGCACTTCTCCATGTTGCCCTGGGCCTGGGCGGCGACCGGAGCCAAGAGAGCGGCGGCGAGGGCCGAGGCAATGGCGACGCGTGTCTTGGTCATGCAATTCTCCTTGGCTGATGACGGGCGATCATACGACGATTTTGCCTCACCTGCCGTCACACGCCAGCTATCGTGTCGATAGCTGGCGGTCACGGGACCTTGAGGCCACCCGCCGCATCGCCCGGTGGAATTCGGCGGGCGTGTTGACGTTCAGGAACGGCGCCGCGCCACCTGGCCATACAAGCTCGGCAAAATTGTAGCGCCGGGCGAATTCTTCGACCCGCCGCACGCCCTCCTCCAGCAGCGCGCGGCGGAGGTCGGCCGCAAGCTTCACCGACCAGACCGCGATCGTGTGCTCGCGGCGGCGGCCGTGGCGGACCATCAGCACGTCGGGCTCCGGCACATGCATGTGCCCGCACAGGCGGACCGTGAGGTCGAGCGGCAGGAACGGCACGTCGGCCGGCGCCGTCAGGATCCAGCCGGCGTGCGGATGATGCGCCTTGGCCCACTCCATGCCGGCCAGGATGCCGGCCAGCGGTCCCAGCTTTCGGCCGTCGCGTCGAGCCGCGCGCTGGATGTCGGCCGGATCGGCGATCACCGCCACCTTCAATGCCTTGAAGGCAGCCGCCGGCTGGTTGGCGATCACCACCAGGTCCATCACCTGCGGCCGCAGCCGCTCGACGACATGCGCCACCATCGGCCGCCCCGCCAGCAGCCGCAGCGGCTTTAAGGGCCCCGGCCCCATGCGCTTGCCCTCGCCGCCGGCCAGGACGACACCTACGAGTGCGCCTGCCCGCACCGGCCCCAAATTCTTCAACGTTCTCGCCGCCATGGTGGCACTATGCGGGCCGCATCGTTTCAAACAAGGGGAGGAACAACATGGCTCTCAGCATCGCCAAGGTCGCCAGCTGGCTGCATTCCGTCGACAAGGCCCGCGCCGTCGTCGGCTGGTGGCCGGCACAGTTCGCGACCGACGACGAGCGGCTGGCCTACAAGATCCAGGACGCCTTCCTCAAGAAGCAGGTCGTGAAGCAGGGCCCGCTGGTCGGCTACAAGATCGCGCTGACCTCGCCGCAGATCCTGGCGCAGACCGGCCTGAAGGGCCCCGCCTACGGGCCGATCCGCAAGAAGCGCGTGTTCGAGCACAAGGCCTCGGTGCGCGCCGACAAGTGGACGCGGCTCGGCGTCGAGCTCGAAATCATCCTGACCGTGAACGCCGACGTGCCCAAGCCGAAAGCCAAACCCTACGACAAGGACTCGATCGCTCAATATGTCGGCGCGGCGCGTGCCGGCTTCGAGCTGATCGAGGATCGCGGCGCCGACTACAGCCGCCTCGCCGTCAACCCGCTGATCATGGACGCCGGCTGGAACGGCGGCTCGCTGCTGGCCAAGCCCAACAAGGGCTGGAGCAAGCTCGACCTCGGCAACCTCGAGGGCTCGATCGCCTTCGACGGCAAGGTGGTGCGCGAGGGCCATTCCGGCGACGTGCTTGGCCATTGCTACAATTCCCTGGCCTGGCTCGCCAACAAGCTGGGCGACCACGGCAAGACGCTGAAGAAGGGCATGATCGTCTCGACCGGCAGCATGGTCGCCTGCCAGTTCGTGCCGCCCGGCAGCACCGCCACCGGCAAGATCGAGGGGCTGGGCGAGGTGACGCTCAAGTACGAGCTGCCGCGCTAGCCCGAGGGGTATTTTTCAGACGCCATCTGTCTGGAATCTGTCTGTCTGGAAATTCACAAAGCGCCGGCCTACTTGAGCCGGACGATTCTTTTCGACTCAGACCCGAATCGCGGGCCTGTCTGGAAATTCGATCCTCGTGAAACCACGAAAAAGGCCGCTCCGGGCAAGTGACCGGGCGGCCCGCGCTTTACGCACGTCGTGGCGACGATATCAAGAATATAGCCCAAAATCTGCTAAACTTGCAACTCTATCTGCGGTTCGTCACCCGAACGCCGCCGCATCCGGCCTGAGTTGCCTCCACGACAGCCGCCGCACCGCATCGCGGCCCACCAGAAGCGCGTCGTAGTCATCGGGAAACAGCTGCGCGATCGCGGGATCGAGCGCGTTGAGGCCGCCGGCATAGGCGCCGAAGGCCGGCAGGATGAGGCGGTGGCCGTCGGTCAGGAAGCAGCGTCGCCGGAAGCCGCGGCCGCGCACCGTCAAGGCGGCGACGGGATGGAAGTGGCCGGAGACCTCGCCTGTCACAGGCCCGAACTTCGCCTCGTGACGGAATACCAGCGGGGCCTCGTCGATCTCCTCCGCGACCTCGCCCCAGCCCGCGGGCGGCGGCGCGGGATCGTGGTTGCCGGCAATCCAGACGAAGCGCGTGGCCGCCGTCAGGCGTTCGATCTCGACGCGGTCGTCGCAGGCCAAGCGCTCGACGGCGGCGCGGTCGTGGAAGGAATCGCCCAGGCACACCACCGTCGCGGGCTGCAGCGCATCGATCAGGGCGGCGAGCGCCGCCAGGGTCTGGCGCGTGTCGTGGCGCGGCAGGAGCTTGCGGGCGGCGACGGCGTAGGAGGAGCCTTTCTCGAGGTGCAGGTCGGCCACAGCCAGCAGGCGCCGCGCCGGCCACCAGAGCGCGCCCTGGGGCAGCGCCTGCAGGGTCTCGCCGGCGCAGTCGAAATCCAAAGCCGTCATGGGCGGCGAAGGGGCGGGCAACGCCGGAATCTCGCCACAAGTTCACGCCAAGTCATGCCGCGCACGATTGACCGGCCCAGACCCCGTGCGCAAGGTACCGCCATGCGTTCCATTGTGAGTTTCCTCTTCGCCGCCTCAATGCTGTCACCGCTGTCAGCGGCGGCCCAGGTCCAGCCGCACCGTGCCGAATACACGCTGCGCCTGGGTGCTGCCGCCAACGCGCCGCGCATCGGCACCGCCGTGCACGACCTGACGCAGGATTGCGCCGGCTGGCATCTCAAGCGCGACATCAGGACCGAGATCGCCCTCACCGCCTCGTGGAAGATGAGCCTCGCCTCAAAGCTCGACAGCGAGGAGACGCGCAACGCCTTCCGCTACGGCCTCGCGCAGACGCAGAACGGGAACACCCGCGACGTCAAGGGCAAGGTCCAGAAGCAAGGCGGCGAGCTGAGGGCCGAGATCGTGTTCGGCACCAATTCGCCCTCGCAGTTCGTCCTGCCGCCGCCCACCCTGCTGCCGGTGGCCGCCATCAACCACCTGATCGAGCGGCTGGCCGCAAAAGCTGCCTCCTTCCCCGCCCTGATGTTCGACCCCGAGGTGATCGGCGACGTCTTCCTGATCGAGGTCACCGAACAGGACCGCGCCACGCTCCGCGGCGCCCGCCCGGCCGACAAGCCGGTGACGCTGCCCCCGGGCAAGTCGTGGCCGGTGTTCATGAATTTCTCGCGCGGCCGGAACCAGGACACGAAGCCGATCTTCAGCGTCACGGCCCTGGTGTTCGACAACGGCGTACTCGACCGGCTGACGGTCGAGACCGGCCTGCTCTCGGTCACCGCCGACCTGGCCAGCCTGGAAATGCGCAAGGCGCCGGTGTGTCCGAGGGCTTGAGGCTGGGGGCGCGCCACTCCAGTGGCACTATACATGACGCGCCACTGGAGTAGCGCGCCCCAGCGGTGATCCAACCCGTCCGCTCACCCGTATGCCGACCATGTCGGCATCCATCATCTGGTTTCGCAACGATCTCCGTCTGGCGGACAATCCGGCACTGATCGCCAGCCTCGGCTCGGGCCGGGCGGTGCTTCCGGTCTATGTGCTGGACGAGGAGACCGAGGGCGTGCGGGCCCCGGGCGCCGCCTCGCGTTGGTGGCTGCACCACAGCCTGCTTTCGCTCGACGCCTCGCTGCGCAACCTGGGCTCGCGCCTCATCCTGCGGCGCGGCCCGGCCGAGCGCGTCATCGCCGAACTGGCGGCGGAATGCGGAGCCGACGCGATCTACTGGAACCGCATCTACGACCAGGGCGCGCGTGCGCGCGACACGCGGCTGAAACAGTTCTTCACCGGACGCGGCGTCGTCGCCGAAAGCCTCAAGGCCAACCTGCTGTTCGAGCCTTGGGAGGTGAAGACCCTGGCCGGCGAGCCGTTCAAGGTTTTTACGCCGTTCTGGCGCGCCTGCCGCAACCTCGCCTCGCCCGACATGACCCTGCCGGCGCCGCGCGCCCTGCCGGCACCCGCCAAGTGGCCCGAGAGCGACAGGCTCGCGGACTGGCGCCTGCTGCCGACCGCGCCGGACTGGGCGGGCGGCATGCGCGCGTCGTGGACGCCGGGCGAACCGGCGGCGGCGCGGCGGCTCACCGATTTCCTCGACGATACTCTGGCGAACTACCGGCAGGCGCGCGACCTGCCGGCGGTCGAGGGGACGTCGCGGCTGTCGCCGCATCTTGCTTTCGGCGAAATCGGCCCGCGCCAGATCTGGCGGGCCGCCACCGGACGAGGCCATTCCGCCGCCGTCGAGAAATTCCTGGCCGAACTGGGCTGGCGCGAATTCTGCTACAATCTGCTCTTCCATTTCGGCGACCTGGCGCAGCGCAATTTCCGGCCCGAGTTCGATGTCTTTCCGTGGGAAAGCGCCACCCTCTCGCTCGAGGCCTGGCGGCGCGGCCGCACTGGCTATCCCATCGTCGATGCCGGCATGCGCGAACTGTGGACCACGGGCTGGATGCACAATCGCGTCCGCATGATCGTGGCCTCGTTCCTGACCAAGGATCTGCTGGTCGACTGGCGCCAGGGCGAGCGCTGGTTCTGGGACACGCTGGTCGATGCCGATCCGGCGAACAATGCCACCGGCTGGCAATGGGTCGCCGGCAGCGGCGCCGACGCAGCGCCTTACTTCCGTATCTTCAATCCGGTCCTGCAGGGCGAGAAGTTCGACCCCGACGGCGGCTATGTGCGCCGCTGGGTGCCCGAACTCGCGAGCCTGCCCACCAAGACCATCCACCGGCCGTGGACGGCCGACCCGCCGCCGCCGCCCGACGTCTATCCGGCCCGCCTCATCGACCACGCCGCCGCCCGCGCCCGCGCGCTCGGCGCCTTCCGGACGATCAAGAAAAGCGCCTAGCTGTTCTTCCATGCTCTTTCGGACCGCGAGCCTCACAGGGCGGAGACTACTGCGCCCGAGTTCGCTCATGGTCATGAGGCTAGCCAGAGGCTCGCGGTCCTTATGATTTCCAGCTCTACGAAGGTCTGTCATCCATTGCGCTTCCGCCGCCGTATGTGAGAGGTAGGGTCAGGGAGTTGCTTCGAATGAAGATTGCCGTCATTGGCGCAGGCGTTGCCGGACTGGGTGCTGCGTGGTTGCTGAGCCGGAAGCACGAGGTTGTGGTCTATGAGCGCGAGGGCCGCTTCGGCGGGCATTCCTGCACGGTAGACGCGCCCGTTCCCGGCGGCACGCGGGCCGTCGATGTCGGTTTCATCGTGTTCAACGAGCGCAACTATCCCAACCTGGTGGCGCTGTTCGAGCATCTCGGCGTGCCCACCGAGACTTCCGACATGTCTTTTGCGGTGAGCCTCGACGAGGGACGGTTCGAATACGGCAGTTCCTTTGGCGGTTACCTCGGCCAGCGGCGCAACATGGTGCGGCCGTCTTTCCTGCGCATGACCCACGACATCCTGCGCTTCAACCGCCTGGCACCACAGCTTCTCGACAAGAGCGAGGATCTCGACTTCACAATCGGCAACTTCATCGACGACGCCTGCTTCAGCGACGCCTTCCGCGACCGCTACCTCGTGCCGATGGCCTCGTGCATCTGGTCGACGCCGCTCGGCCGCATGCTCGATTATCCTGCCCAGAGTTTCGTGCGCTTCTTCAACAACCACGGCCTGCTCTCCATCGGCCGGCAATTGCAATGGCGCACGGTGAGCGGCGGCAGCCGTTCCTACGTCGAGCGCATCGCCACGCCACTGCGGGCGCGGGCGCGGCTGGCGACGCCGGCGCGCGCGATCCGGCGTGGGCTTGATGGTGTGCGGGTCCGCGATGCCTCGGGTCACTGGGATTGTTTCGACAAGATCGTGCTCGCCTGCCACGCCGACCAGGCACTGGCCCTGCTGGAGGATGCCGACGATCCCGAGCGCGACCTGCTCGGCCGCTTCGCCTATTCCACCAACGAGGTCTGGCTGCATGGCGATTTGTCGTTGATGCCCAAGCGGCGCAGTGTGTGGTCGAGCTGGAACTATGTTGCCGACCGCAGATCCGCGGAGACGAACGTGAGCGTCACCTACTGGATGAACCGGCTGCAGAACCTGCCGGACGAGACGCCGCTGTTCGTCTCGGTCAATCCCGGTCGCGCGCCTTCGACGGCCCATGCGCGCTTTTCCTTCGAGCATCCGATGTACGATGCCGGTGCCATCCGCGCGCAACGAGGTCTGCATGCCATCCAGGGTGTGCGCGACACCTATTTCTGCGGCAGCTACTGCGGCTACGGCTTCCACGAGGATGCGCTGTCGGCCGGCCTCGACGTGGCCGAGCAACTCGACGTGCGCCGCCCCTGGCCGCGGCCCCACGAGCACCGCCGCATCGGCGACCCGCCGCGCGTGGTCGCCGACCGGCCGATCCTCGAGCCGATGCCGTTGCCTATCGCGGCACGGCTCGCGACTGAGACATCGTGAGCGGCACCGCTGCCCACACGATCGTCGGCGCCACCGTCGTGCACCGGCGGCAGCGGCCGCGCGAGAATGCCTTCCGCTATCGTGTCGCCTATCTTTGCCTCGACCTCTGCACGCTCGAAACGGCGGCCGGCCGCTGGCTGAAACTCGACCGGCCGGGCCTCGTCTCCTTCCGCCGCGCCGACCACGGCGCGCGCGACGGCGGCGACCTGAAGGCGTGGCTGCACAGGGTCCTGGCCAAACACGGGCTGGCCGAGGTCTGCGACGGCACCGTCACGCTGATGACCATGCCGCGGATGCTGGGCTACCTGTTCAATCCGGTGAGTTTCTGGTTCTGCCGTGACCGCGCCGGTGCGCTCCGGGCAGTGCTGTGCGCGGTCAACAACACCTTCGGCGAGAGCCACTGCTATCTGGTCCATCACGACGACCATAGTGCCATCGGCCCGGAGACCTGGCTGGACGGCCACAAGGTCTTCCACGTCTCGCCCTTCCTGCCGGTCGACGGCCACTACCGCTTCCGCTTCCGTCTCGACGACCGGATCGCCCATGTCGATGTCAATTACCACGACGACCAGGGTCTGATGCTGGCCACCTCCGTCGCCGGCCGCCGCGAACCGCTCGCAGACCGCACGGTAGTACGCCGGTTCCTCTGCAACCCGACGATGACGATGGGCGTTATGATGCGGATCCATTGGCAGGCCTTGCAACTCTGGCGAAAGCGGGCGAAATTTTATCGCAAGCCTGATCCGCCCCCGCAGCTCGTGAGCCGTTGACCCCGTGAGCCGTTGATCCGATGTCATTCGCCGCCCGCTTCGTTCTCAAGTCGCTCGCCCGGCTGTCGTCTGGCCGGTTGACCGTCCGACTGCCGGACGGGACGATCTGCCGGTTCGGTCCGGAACGCGCGGAGCGCCAGGCTGAAATCGAGATCAGGGATTGGCGCTTCTTCCGCCGGGTGCTGCTCGACGGCGACATCGGTTTCGCCGAAGCCTACATGGACGGGCTCTGCGACACGCCCGACCTGCCGGGGCTGTTGTCGCTGCTCACCGACAACGAAAAGGCCCTGGGCCGCGTCACGCGCACCAACGTCTTCCACGGCATGCTGCTGAAGCTGCTGCATCGCCGGCACGACAATTCGCGCGAGGGATCCAAGCGCAACATCCATGCGCACTACGACCTCGGCAACGAGTTCTACGGCCTGTGGCTCGACCCGACGATGACCTACTCGTCCGCCCTCTACGAAGGCGCCGAAGGCCAGGCGCTCGAGGCCGCGCAGACCGCCAAGTACGAGCGCATCCTCAATCAGCTGGGTGCCCGCCAGGGCGACAGCATCCTGGAGATCGGCTGCGGTTGGGGCGGCTTCGCGGAAGCCGCGGCGCGGCGCGGCATGCGCGTCACCGGCATCACCATTTCGCGCGAGCAGCTCGAGTATGCGCAGGCCCGCCTGCAGAAGGCCGGCCTCTCCGACCGCGTCGAGCTGCAGTTCCGCGACTACCGCGACATCGAGGGCAAGTACGACCACATCGTTTCGATCGAGATGATCGAGGCGGTGGGCGAGCGCTACTGGCCCGACTATTTCGCGGCGCTCAAGCGCCACTCGGTTCCGGGCGGCTCGGCGATCGTCCAGGCGATCGTGATCGCCGACGACCTGTTCGAGGGCTACCGCCGTCATCCAGATTTCATACAGACCTATGTCTTCCCCGGCGGCATGCTGCTGTCGCCCCAGGCGCTGCGCGAGCAATGCAGACAGGCCGGGCTGAAGCTCGCCGAGGCCTACAGCTTCGGGCTCGACTATGCCCGCACCCTGGAGACCTGGCTGGGCCGTTTCGACCGGGTCGCCGACCAGGTGTCCAGGCTGGGATTCGACGAGCGTTTCCGCCGGATGTGGCGGTATTACCTCGCCTATTGTGCCGCAGGCTTCAAAACCCGCCGGACTGACGTATTGCAGGCACACTTCAGGCATATATAACTGTCGCCAACAAAGGTGGGGCGCGCCAAGCGCTCCCGGTGACAGGAAGGTTTTCGGGTGGACGCAGGATCGACCGGGCACGGCACCGCCGCGCCGGTAAAAATCAAGTTTGACCGTTTGGTCGCCTACTCCACCCTGCAACTACCGCTGAACATGGCGGCGTTGCCGGTCGTGCTGAACGTCAGCCATTTCTACGGCGAAGTGCTGAAGCTGCCGCTCGGCATCATGGGACTCATCTTCATCGCCACGCGCGTCATCGACGCGATCCAGGATCCGGTGATCGGCCTGGTCAGCGACAAGTTCACCCATCGCGGCCCGCGCGGCCGGCTCACCTTCGTGGCGATGATGCTGCCGTTGATGATCGGCGGCTTCTACATGCTGTTCGATCCGCCCGATTCGCTGTTCACCCAGCCGACGATGCTGGCGCTGTGGCTGTTCGCGGCCTTGTTCGTGGTCCATCTCGGCTATGCTGGAGTGTCGATCAGCTACCATGCCCATGGCGCTGAACTTACCAACGAGTACAACGAGCGAACACGCGTGACCGTCGGTCGCGAGGTCTTCGGGCTGCTCGGCATGACGCTCGCCGTGGTCCTGCCGACGATCTTCACGGCCCAGTATGGCGAGCAGACCGGCTACATCTATATGGGCATGGCGTTCCTGCCGATCGCTCTCCTGTTCGCGTTGCCGACGCTCAGCTATTCGCCCAGCTCGGTCTATCCAGCCGTGGTCCGCGAGAATCCGGAGACCCACGTCCGCTACTTCCGCAACTGGCTGATCGGCCTCACGCCGGTGCTGACGCGCCCGACAGCCTGGTTCGAGCGCAGCCTGA
The DNA here is from genome assembly GCA_052386855.1 of Reyranella sp. Classification (GTDB taxonomy): domain Bacteria; phylum Pseudomonadota; class Alphaproteobacteria; order Reyranellales; family Reyranellaceae; genus Reyranella. The sequence continues at coordinate 79,300 of JBQTJT010000024.1, read as the reverse complement.
CGTTGACCACACTCGTGCCGTTCTTCGCACCGATGAAGAACCGCCTGTTCCGCCGCCTGCTGCTGGTCTTCATCGTCAACGGCGCGGCGCTTGGCGTCGCCGTCTCGGTGATGTTGTTCTATGTCGAGCATGTCCTGAAAGGCGGCAAACTGCAGGCCGGCATCATCCTGCTGGTCTATTTCGGCGCCGCCGCCGCCAGCGTGCCGCTGTGGCTGATGCTGTCGCGGCGCATCAGCAAGACCGCGGCCTGGTTCGTCGCAATGGTCGTGACCGTGATCGCCATGTCTTTCGGCTTCTTCCTGGGCGCCGGCGATTTCTTCTGGTTCATGCCCATCGCCATCCTCACCGGCCTCGGCATCGGTGCCGACTACGGCCTGCCGCCATCGATCCTGGCTGACGTGATCAACTCCGAGGAAGGCAAGGACACGCAGGGCGATACCGGCGCCTATTTCGGCCTGTGGGCGCTGTCGACCAAGCTTGCGACCGCGATCGGCGCGGCGGGCTCACTGCCAGTCGCGGCCCTGCTGGGTTTCAACCCCGCCAGCGGCCAGTACGATACGTCGGCGCTGGTCTTTGTCTATATCGCGGTGCCGGTGTTCATCAAGATCCTGGCGGGGCTACTGATCTGGTTCATCCGCATCGAAGCCGAGCGCGGCTCGGTGCGCGACGAGTTCCGGGCGGCGCGCACCTGACGGCTACGCCGCGAGAATGTCGAGACGCTGCGGCTGACGCAGGCCGAAGTCGCGCTGCAGTCCCCAGCAGCCCTGCGCTACCGACGCGAAGACGCTGCGGAAATCCACGGTGTGCCTGAGGTCGCCGTCCTGCAGATCGCCGAGCGACGGATAGGCGCCGTGGAGGCCGCCCTTCACCGCGCCGCCCATGACGAACTGCGGCGCCGCCGTGCCATGGTCGGTGCCGCCGCTGGCATTCTGCCGCGCGCGGCGGCCGAACTCCGAATAGGTCATGACGACCACATCGTTCCAGAGATTGGCCGCAATCAAATTCCTGCGCAGCGTCGCGAGCCCTGAGGCGAGCACGCCGAGGAGCCGCTCGTGGGTCTGCGCCTGGTTGGCGTGGGTGTCGAAGCCGCCCATGGCGACCTTGATGGCAACCACCTGCACGCGCGACGCCAGCAGGCGCGTCGCGAGATCGAGCTGCCGACCGAGGCCCGTGTCCTGGTTGTAGGCATGGGCGGGCGCAGGTGCTGCGCGGAGCTTGTCGCGCAGGCCGCCGGCGGCCGCATTGATCTCCTGGCGCACCGCCAGCACATGGCGCAGCGCCGGATTGCCGACATCGGCCTTGCCGCCCTTCTCCTTCATGGCCTCGGCCTGCCGCAGGAAGTTCTCGGCATCCTGCATGACGATGGTGCGGAGCGACGGGCCGGTCACGGGCAGTGCGTTGGTGTCGGCCACGATGCTGTCGATGGCAGCGCCCTTGGGCAGGCGGGTGTCCTGGAAGGCCTGCGCAATCCAGCCTTCGCTCAGCGTCTGGCTCGCGGCGGACGCGGTGTCCCAGATCTCGATCGAGCGGAAGTGCGAGCGGTTCGGATAGGGGTAGCCTACGCCCTGCAGGATCGCGAAGTCCCTGGCCTTCCACGATTCCATCAGAGGCTCGAGCTTGTCGTGCAGCCCCACCTTCTCGTCGAGCGGCAGCACATGCTCGCGCGCGACGCCGAGGCCGGGACGCAGCTCGCGGTACTTGGGGTCGGCATAGGGCACGAGCGTGTTCAGCCCGTCGTTGCCGCCCTTGAGTTCGACCAGAAGCAGGATGCGGCCCATGGCGCGTCCCTCACTTCAGCTGGTAGGCGGGATCGAGGATCGCCGCCGCCACGACCGCGCCCGGCGACGCCGAAGAATCGATCGGATCGATCGGCGCGCGCGGCAGCAGGGTGCGCAGCAGCGTAGCGGAGTCGGCGCCCTCCAGGCTGGCGCCCAGGCGCGCCTCGCCGCCAGCATTGCGCAGGCTGCGGCCCTCGACCGGGCGCGGCTCCATCATCTGCATCGCACTTTCGTCCTTGGGCAACTGCTGGCGGCGCTCGGCGCGGCGGTCCGGGCCCTGCCTCATTGCCATGCCGCCTTCGGTCGAGGCCACCGAGGTCGCCTCGACGATGCGGCGCAGAAACTGCTGGCGCAGCAGCAGCGTGTAGGTCGTGATCCAGCTCTCGCCGCCCGGCCAGCCCTTGACGTTGGGCGGATCGAACGGCACCTGGCCCAGCCCCTGCATCATGCGCACGAGCTGCGTCTTCTCCTGCACCGGCAGGCCCAACACATGGATGGTGCCGACGATCAGCTCGACCGGCGACTTGATCAGGCTGCCGCGATTGGCGGGGTCGCGGAAGGCCTGCGACGTCAGAAGCGCCCGCAACAGCGGCTTGATCTCGTAGCCGCCCTGGCGGAACGAGGCGGCCAGCTTCTTGATCGCTGCAGGGTCGGGCTGGAGCGAGACGAACTCGCGCCACATCTTCTCGACGATGGTCTCGGCGGTCCGTGGATGCTTCAGCAGAATGGCGATGATCTCGTCGCCGCCGAAGCGGCCGGTCTGGCCAAGGAAGGTCTTCTCGCTGTCGTCGTGCTGGGCCGGGCGATCGATGAACTCGCCGCTCTCGCGATTGACCGTCCAGCCGGTGAAGGCGCGTGCCGCCGCCTTGATGTCGGCTTCGCTGTAGCGGCCCTCGCCCAGGGTGAACAGTTCCAGGAGCTCGCGGGCGAAATTCTCGTTGGGCTGGCGCGCGACGTTCCGCATGCCGTCGAGGTAGATCAGCATCGCGGGATCGCGCGCCACGGCCTTCAGGAGCGTCGCGAAATTGCCCAGCGCGTTCTGTCGGAAAAGCGCGTTCTGCCGGAACAGTGCGGGCGCGTAGCGCACCTTCAGCATCGAGGAGGTGAAATGGCCGTGCCAGAACATCACCATCCGCTCGACCAACGGCTGGTCGGTGACCAGCATCTCCTCGGCCCACCAGTTGCGCAGTTCGCGGCCCTGCTCCTGCACCGGCCGCGCGATCTGCAGCGGCTTGCCATCGACACCGGGCTTGGGCCCGGCCTCGGCTGCCTGCTGCTGGCGCCGAACTTCGGCCGGGCCCTGGCCCAGCCAGGTCGGCGGCGGGGTGATGGCCTGCAGCCGCACCTTGCCCAGGAGATGCTCGACGGCAATGGCATAGTCCTGCATTTCAAGAGCACGGATTTCAGCCGGCGTGGCGCCGAAGCCTGTGCGCGACAGCAGCAGCCTCGCCTCATCGAAGCCCATCGCCTGGGCGGCCCGCGCCGGCAGCGATGGCCACAGTCCGGCAGAAAGTGCCGCGGCACCTGTCACGAAACCACGCCGGTCGAGACGCAGGCTCATGGCGCGGCTCCTACTGTGGTGGCCGGTTGGGGCCGCCAGGACCCGCGGGCGGACGCGGCGGCGGCGTGCCGGCGAAGCGTTCGACCAGCAGCACCTGCAGGCGCTCGCGCTGGTCGGGACGCAGGGCCGGTTCCAACTGGATCGCCATGCGCAGATTTTCCTTCTGGATGTCGGCGCGCAGGCGCGCGATCTGATCGACCAGCCCCTCGAGCCGCACCATGTCGATTTGCGGCTTCTTCAGCTCGGCGGCCGTCTGCTCGCGCACTTTCTGGATCTCGCGCAAACGCTCGCGGCGCTTCACGGCATAGCCGTCCAACAGCCCACGCAATGCCTCACGCTGGCCGCTGTCGACGCCGAGATCGTGGACCAGCGCGTCGATCGGACTGGGCCGCGCGCCCGCTGGCGGCGGCGATCCCGGTTGGCGGGTCTCGAAGGGGGGCGGCGCGATCCAGCTCCGATAGACGAAGCCCGCGAGGACGAAGCAGTTGAGCAGCAACGACAGGCCGAGCAGGAGCTGGATCAGGCGTGGCGACACGTCAGATACCGTCCGAGAAATCGGTCAATTCGCCCGACGATGCCTGCGTGACATCCAAGCCGTACCTCTGTTGAGCAAACGATTCGCCCAGCCCGCCGCCCACGATGAAGCCGGCGCCGGCGATCACGATCGCCATGGCCGCCATCGCCGCCCGCGGCAGGGTATAGCGGGCGCCGGCGGAGAAGAACCGATTGAGAAATCCTTCACGCGCGGCCGCGAAGCCGACCAGCGACTGGGCCCGCACGGCCAACCGGGCCGGGGCAGCGGGCAAGGGCTTGCCCAACACATCGGCCAGATCGAGAGCGGCGCGGCGCATCTCGGGATCGGCAGCGACCGTGGCCTCGATCCGGGCCGCCGCGGCTTCGGGCAGCCGGCCGTCCAGCCAGGCGGCAAAATCGAGGTCGGAGACGGCCTCGGGCGCCACGTCCCGATCCGGGGCGAGACTTCGCCACAGCTCCTTGTCGGTCCGGGGGGTGCGCTCGGTGGTCATGCTCGTCTCCTGCTCCAGATTACGTCAGAAAAGGCCGCTTCATCCCTCTTCAGGGCGGTTCTTCGCCAAAATGGGCCCTGAGCCGCAGCAACGCCTTGTGATGGGTGCTGCGGACGGTCTGGGCGTCTATTTTCAGCAGCTGTGCGACTTCAGCCACGTCCCGCTCCTCGTCGTAGAGGCACTTCAGAATGAGCGTCTGGCGATCGGTCAGAAGTCCGTGGGGAATCTTGAGTTTTTCCACGTGCTTGTCTTCGATCCCCAGGGCTGCCTCGGGCACCTCGTCGATCGGCTGGGTCGACTGCCGGCGGCGCCGGGAATGATCCACAGCGCACGAGCGGGAGACCACGGCCAGCCAGGTACTGAGGCCGGCCCGGGCCGGGTCGTAGGTTTTGAGCAGGCGGAAGTCCTGGGCGCAGAGGCGGACGAAGACGTCCTGGGCGGCGTCGAGGACATCCTCCTCGCCCAGTCCGAAGGCGGAGAGCGTGCGCCGGACGACGGCATTGACGAGCGGGGCGGCCGCCGTGACGAAGGCATCCCAGGCGCGCTTGTTGCCTGTCGTGAGCGTCCGCAGGTCGGTCTGGTTCAGTTCCGTCACGCCTGCATTCTTCCCTGGGCTCGTCCTGGGGGCCCGTCCGCCCTGCAGTCTAACGGGGTTTGTGGCTAATTCAGGCCCCGCTACAGTCGCCGCCAGCAAAGTGAGGATCGTTGATGAGCGAGTCGCTGACACGGCAGGTCAAGATCACCAAACAGGCGGTGCGCGGCAAGGGCGTCGTCGTGGCCCAGAACTGCCGGGCGGCCGAAGTCGGCGCCGCGATCCTGCGCCAGGGCGGCAACGCCATCGACGCAGCCGTCGCCACCGGCATGGCGATCGGCGCGGTCGAGCCGTGGATGAGCGGCATCGGCGGCGTCGGCTTCATGACGATCTGGAGCGCCAAGGAAGGCCGCGCCTGGACGATCGACTACGGCCCCGTCTCGGCCGCCAAGCTCGATCCCGCGGTCTACAAGATCGTGGGCCCCGGCCCCGCCAATCCCTTCGCCTGGCCAGATATCCTCGAGCAGAGGAACGAGGTCGGCTACCACTCGATCGCCGTGCCCGGCATGGTCGCGGGCCTCGCCAAGGCGCTGGAACGATTCGGCACGCTCCAGTGGAAGGACGTGCTGGCTCCCGGCGTCGAGCTTGCCCAGCGCGGCATGGAACTCGACTGGTACATGCAGGTGATGATCGCCAACGGCGCGAAGCATCTCGAAAAATTTCCCGCCTCCAAGGCCAGCTATCTGTGCGACGACGGCCGCGTGCCGGCGAGCGATTGGGCGGGCACGAAGCGCTATATCAAGCTCGGCAACCTCGGCGAGACGATGCGCCGGCTGGCCGAGGGCGGTCCGCGCGAGTTCTACGAAGGCAGCCTGGCGCGCGACATCGCGGCCGACTTGGCAGAAGGCGGCTCGGCGATCTCCCTCGACGATCTCAGGAACTACGAAGCGCGGGTCGTCGACCCGCTGTCGTTCGAGCACAACGGCGTCCAGGTGAATGTCGCCGGCGGCCTCACCGCCGGCCCAACGCTCCGCCGCGCCATCGAGCTGGCGGGCGCCGCAACCAGGGGCAAGGGCGCGCCCGATGCGGCCTTCTTCACGGCCTTCGCCGAAGGCATGCACAAGGCCTACGACGAGCGGCTGAAGACACTGGGCGACAAGCCCACCAACACCTGCACCACGCATTTCTGCGCCGCCGACTCTGAGGGCAACATGGTGGCGCTGACGCAGACCCTGATGTCGCTGTTCGGCTCCAACGTCATGCTGCCCAAAACCGGCATCACCATGAACAACGGCATGCTGTGGTTCGATCCCGAACCCAACAAGCCCAACTCGATCGCACCGGGCAAGAAGCCGCTTTGCAACATCTGCCCCGTCGTCGTGGCCAAGGACGGCAAGGCGTGGTTCTGCATCGGCGCCTCGGGCGGCCGGCGCATCGTGCCGGCAGTGGCCCAACTCGCGCTGATGCAGATCGACCGCGGCATGGATGTTGAGGCGGCCTTCCATCAGCCGCGCGTCGATGTCTCGGGCGTGGGTCCGATTCGCGTCAACCGCGACCTGCCCGACGCCATTAAGAAGGCGATCGCGGCCAAGCTGCCGATGATCGAGGTCGACAATCCGATCTCGCCGCTGGGCTTTGCCAACCCGAGCTGCATCGTGCGCGATCCCAAGACGGGCGAACTCACCGGCATGAACGAAGTGATGTCGCCATGGGCCGGCGGCGCGGCGCAGTAACCGCGGCAGCGCTGGCGCTGCTGCTGGGTGCGCCGGCATCGGCGCAGGACGTCCGACTGCCTGTCCTGGTACCACTCACCGGCTTCGTGGCGCTGGAGGGCACCAGCCAGAGGAACGGCGCGCTGCTGGCGGCAGGTCAGATCCGCGACGTCGCGCTGAAGCCCGACGTGCTGGACACGGCAGCGACGCCCGAAGCCGCCGTCACGGCCTGGGAGCGCGCCATGGGCGGCGCCCTTCCGGCGGCAGCCGTCGGGCCGATCCTGGGCACGCAGATGCTGGCGCTCTTGCCATTGGCGCAGGAGCGCGGCGTACCGCTGCTCACCATCTCCGGCACGGCGCGGCTGGGCGAACTCGGCAATCCCTGGTTCTTCCGATTCTTCCCCAGCGATGCCACGGTGAAAGTGGCGCATGCGCGTTACGTCGTGGAGAAGCTCGGCGCCAAGCGGCCGGCCGTGATCTACCAGAGCACCGCCTATGGCCAGTCCGGCCGCGAGCAACTCGCCAGGACCTTTGCGGACCTCAAGACGCCGCCGGTCCTCGAGGAAAGCATCGCGCCCACCGTCAACGATCTTTCGCCCGCGATCCTGCGCGCCAAGAATGCCAACGCCGACGTGATCGTGCTCCACCTGCATGCGGCGTCGACCGTGCTGGCGGTGCGCCAGGCGCGGCAGCTCCTGCCCGACGTGCCGATCGTGGCGGGCTCGGCCATGCACCAGCCGGCGACGGCTGCCCTCCTTGAACCCGCCGAACTGAAGGGCGTCTGCGCCGAGACCGCGGCGTCGCCGGTCTCGGCCGAAAGCGGCCCGATGCGCGCCTTTCTCGATACCTACCGTGCCGCCTACAAGGCCGAGCCCGACGCCTTCGCCGCCGCCCAGTTCGACGCCCTCGGCATGCTGGGCAATGTCATCGCGGAGCTTCGCAAGGCAGGCCAACCCGCCACCCCAAAGGCCGTGCGCGACCGCCTCGCCAGCGACAGCTACACCGGCGTGGTCACGACCTATAAATCGGACGGCAAGGGCAACATGGCGCACGAAGCCGAGATCGTCTGCTACGACGGCACCAGCCGCGTGCCCAGGCTCGCCCAGCGCTACGCCATGCAATTGCGCTAAGGGCAGCCGCGCCAGGCGCGATTTTTCAGACACGACTTGTCCAGAATGTGTCTGTCTGAAAATTCTCAAATCGCCGGCCCGCTTGAAGGAAACGATTCTTTTCAGCGCAGGCCCGAATCGCGGACCTGTCTGAAAAATCGCCCCCGAGCCGGCCTTCCGGTCGCGATGGAACAGCGCGCGTTGGATGGGTAGGCGGGCTGGTCAGGAACGGGAATGCACTCCCGCCAGAATAGTCTTTTTCCTAGCATTTTCCTGCTGAACTTGCAACTTTTTCTCCAACCCTTCGTGAGGAAGCCTGATTTTGGTTCAGCTCACTTTGGGCGGTGCGCCTTCGAGGTAGGTGCTCTTGCCCGGCGCGAATGGGTCCACCACCGGCCAGACGAAGAGGACGCGCGCGATGCCCGGGCCTTCCGTTCCCCAGGCATGCGGCGTGCGCGGCGGGATGATGACGGCCTGGCCGGGGACGGCGGAAACTCTCTTGTCGCCCAGCTCGACCCAGATCCGTCCCTCCTCGACCAACACGATCTCCTCGTATTCGTGAAAGTGCTTCGGGACAGCGACGCCGGGCTCGACCGTGTTGGAGAGCACGCTGGTCGTGGTGGCACCATGTTCGTGGCTAGTGATCCACTTGCCGGTGATTCCGGCCCGCATGGGGAATTCCGGCATGGCCGCGTAATCAACGACTGGCATGGCTCACCTCATTTTGATCTGTTTCAATACCTCTTGTCCGCGAGGCAGCGGCACGCAGGTCCACCAGACATGGTCAATTTTACATCATGATCTTACTGAATTTGCAGCCTTCCCTCGTTGGAGAGAACTCAGGTCGGCGAAGCGTCACCCGCCCGGCAGCGCGACGACGCGTTCGATGAACCACACCATGGCGAGGCTGCCGATCGCATAGGCTGGAATCGCCCTCGTCCAGCGTGGCCACTGCACGGCAACGTGCCGCAGCGCGTATCCCAGGCCCAGGACCGCGGCCACGAATGCCACCTGGCCGATCTCGACGCCGATATTGAAGAACAGCAGCGCCAGCGGCACTTCCGGCGCGGGCAGACCGAGCTCCGACAGCGCGCCTGCGAAGCCGAAGCCGTGCAGCAGGCCGAAGCCGAAGGCCGCGAGCCAAGGCCGGCGGAGCGCCAGGCCCTGCCGGTCGCTGCGCAATCCCTCGGCCGCGACGAAGACGATGCTGAGCGCGATCAAGGCCTCGACCGGCACGCTGGGCACCTCGACGAGGCCCAGCGTCGCCAGCGCCAATGTCACGCTGTGGGCAATCGTGAAGGCAGTGATCGTCTTCAGAAGCATCCAGGGTCCGCGCACGATCAGCATGAGGCCGAGCACGAACAGCAAATGATCGATGCCGAACAGGATGTGCTCGATCCCCAGCACGGTGTAGCGCGAGGCCACATCGACGAAGGAACCGGAGGCAGCCTGCAGGGGCTGGAGATCTATGGCGATGGTCCCACCCCGCGCCGGGAAAAAGCGCGTCGCCACCGCACCGTTGTCCCAGCGTGCCGTCAGCAGCACGCCCTCGCGCTGCCACGGCAACACCAGCCTGTCGTCCAGCGAGAGCGGCCGGCCCGTGCAGGCGAAGGCGTAACGCAGCGTGTCGGCGCCACGGCGCGCGCGCGGATCGTCGGTGAAGGCGCAGCGCTCCGGCAAGCGCGGCTCGCCGAACAGATGGGCGAAGGCCGGAGTCGCGGCCACGTTCAGAATGTAATGCCCGTTCGGCCCCTCCACGAGGTGCGCCTCGCTGACGCCGAGATCGTGCGCCGACACCGTCCGTCCGGCCGCCAGCACGCTGAGCAGCAGGAGCGTGGACACAAGACGCAACACCGGGATCTTCACGGCGATGGCGGACGGATGATGGTGTAACCGCGGCTGAGTACGGCCACTTCCCGGGCGAGTCGCTCGGCCTGCCGGGCCATCTCCCATTCCTCGGCGACATAAGGTGCGGCCTGTTCATAAGTCGGCGTCTCGGCGGCATGGCGCTGGTCGATGCGAACGAAGTGCGTGCCGTGTGCCGATCGGAACGGTCCGTGCCAATGATCGTCGGCGATGGCCATCACCTCGCGCGCCGCGTCGCGTCCGAACAAGCCGACCAGATTGCCGGCACCGACGTGTCGCATCCGGGGCCCTGAGCTGAGCACGAAGTCGCCGAGGGTGGCGGCCTCTGCGCCGGCGTTCAACCTGTCGGCCAGGCCCTCGGGAACCGGGTTGCCCTCGGCGAACACGATCTGCGAGAGACTGACGGTCGCCGGGCGTTCGAAGCGTCCGCGATTCGCCTCGAAGAAACGCCGCAGTTCCCCGTCAGCCGGCCGGTCGCCACTGCCGACCAGCGATGCGCGCATCGTCTGGACCAGCTGACCCCGGATGCGCGGAGTGGCATTGAGACCGCGCCGGTAGGCCTCGCGCAGCAACACTTCCTCGGCAATGTACGTCTCCAGCACCTCCAGCCGGTCGCGCTCTGTCATCGGCCGCAGCGCGAGCGCCGCGCGTTCGCGCAAGAGCGTCGCCACGACCTCCTCGTCAACGCGGATCGCTGGCTTTTCTGACGGCGCCAGAACGGCATGCCCCGCGAACAGCAGGGCGGCGATGACGGCGAAATGGGCGATCGGCTCGCGGGCAATGGCACGCCAGGGCCCGCCCGGCATGGCGACTACCGCCCCTTCACGCCATGGTCGGCCCAGGCCGGATCGGCGTAGTTCGGGTCGGTGATGCCCTTGCGGCGCATGGCGATGCCGGTGAGCATCTCGCGCAGCATGCGCACCGCCACCAGCTTGCTGCGATAGGTCGGGTCGACGATGGGGTTGAGTTCGACGATCTCGATGCCCACGACCTCGTTCTGCACGGCAATCGCGCGCAGCATGGGAAACAGCTCGCGGATCGACATGCCACCGGGCTCGGGCGTGCCCATGCCCGGCGCCCAGGCAGGATCCAGCACGTCGGTGTCGACCGAGATGAAGATCTTGTTCGGGCCATCCAGCGCCTCGGCTAGCGCCTGCTTGAGGACCGCCTGCCAGCCCTTCTTGTCGATCTCGGCCATGAAGTGGTAGCGGATCTCGTTCTTCCGCATCCACTCCATGTCGGCGGCGCCGGGCTTGCCGGAATTGAGGCCGATCTGCACGAAGTTGCGGCCCTTGACGTGACCCTCGTCGATCAGGCGCCGGACCGGCGCGCCGTGCGTGAGATAGTGACCGAAGACCAGCGGTACGCCGTCGAAATGAGCATCGAAATGGATAACGCCGACGTTGCCCTTGCCGTGCACGTCGGTCAGCGCCACGACATCGGGATACATCAGCGAGTGATCGCCGCCGATGATGACCGGGATCGCGCCGGCCTCGGCGATCTCCTTGACCAGGCGATGGACCGACAGGACGCTACGCTCGGCCGACTGCGAATCGATCGGCGCATCGCCATAGTCGACCACCTTCAGGATCTGCATGAAGTCGATGTCGCCCACCGTCGGATGGGCCAACGGTACGACCTTGCCCCACGGCAGGGTCACTTCACCGGTGCGGACCGCCTGTGGTCCCCAGGCCGTGCCGCGCGTGCCGAGCGAGAGATCTACCGATGCTCCCATGATGGCGACATCGACGCCGCCGGCCTTGAGGTCCTGTGGACAGAGAGCGACGGGCGCATGGAAGAAGGTCGGGATGCCCTGGTAGGCGAGCCCACCCTGCGTCCGCTGGATGTCGATGGGACCTGGCGCACGTTTTGGATCGGGCGTGCAATCGCGCAACATCGCCGTCACGTCCTTGGTTGGATCGCGCGGCTCGAGGGGAATGGCGTTCGGCTGCTCGCGGAAGAGCTCGATGATCGGCTTGGCGGTCTTGGGATCGAGATAGGACTGCGCGCCAGCGGACGAGACCGCCGTCACGACGGCCGCGCCCATGACTGCCACGATTGTGCCAAACGACCCGTTCATTGCACAGCTCCTGTCCGCCGGTTGCTCGTTCTTCTTGCCCCACGGACGGCGGTGGGCGCAAGTAGCCGGTCGTCGACACAAGTGGTTTGCCGATCTCCGACGATCAACGCCTCTTTTTCAGCCGAAGCGGCACACCCCGACAATGAGCATGCTAGACTAACGGCCTCGACAGAGGAGTGGCGACATGGACGGAGTAACCCAGATCGAGATCGACCAGCGCATCTACGATCTCTACGACGAATACTGCCACGGCCGCATCGACCGCCGTGCATTCCTGCGGCAGGCCGCCGTGGTGACGGTGGGTGGGCTTGCCATGGCGCAGGCCCTGATGCCGCGTTACGCCGACGCCCAGACGATCTCCTTTACCGACGATCGCATCAAGGGGACCTACGTCACGTATCCATCGCCGGGCGGCACCTCCGGCACGATGCGCGGCTACCTTGTGCAGCCCAAAGGCACCGGGCCGTTCCCGGTGGTCCTCGTGGTCCACGAGAATCGCGGCCTCAATCCCTATATCGAGGACGTCGCCCGGCGCGCTGCGACCGAGGGCTTCCTGGCGCTGGCGCCCGACGGCCTGTTCCCGGTCGGCGGCTATCCCGGCAACGACGACGACGGCCGCGCGCTGCAGGCCAAGCTCGACCAGCCGAAGCTGCGCACCGACATGTTGAACAGCGCGAAGTATCTCAAGACGCACGCGCTCTCGACCGGCAAGCTCGGCGTCACCGGCTTCTGCTGGGGCGGTGGCACGACCAACTGGCTGGCGACGGCCATGGGTGCCGACATGCAGGCGGGCGTGCCCTACTATGGTGCTGCGGCCGAGACGTCGGCGGTGCCCTCGATCAAGGCGCCGCTGCTGGTGCAGCTTGCGCAGAACGACGAACGCATCAACGCGATGTACCCGGCCTACGAGGCGGCGCTGAAGAGTGCCGGCGTTCCGTACGAGGTCTTCATCTATCCCGACACGCAGCACGGCTTCCACAACAACTCGACGCCGCGCTACCAAGAGGCGGCGGCCAAGCTCTCGTGGGACCGTACGATCGCCTTCTTCAAGAAAAACCTCGCTTGAGGTAACATCGCCGGCAATCGCGACGAGGAGGCTGGCAATGACAGTCACCATCCGGCAGGTCGGGCAATGCTTTGCGGGCGAAGTCGACGGTATCGACATGCGCCGGCCACTCACACGCGACGAGGTGGCCACAATCCATGCCGGCATGGACAGATACGCCGTGCTGGTGTTCCACGACCAGAAGATCGACGACGAGCAGCAGCTCGCCTTCACACGCAGCCTGGGCGATATCGAGCACGCCATCGGCACCAGCCTGCGCGCGGCCAACGAGGCCCGCCTGCCCACGACCTTCGCCGACGTCTCCAATCTCGACAAGACCAACACGCCCTACGCCCGAGACGATCGCCGCCGGTTGTTCGCCATCGGCAACCGGCTCTGGCACTCCGACAGCTCGTTCAAGGCGGTGCCGGCCAAGTACTCGCTGCTGCACGCCGTCAGCATCCCGTCGAAGGGCGGCAACACGCAGTTTGCCGACATGCGGGCGGCCTACGATGCGCTCGACGATGAGACCAAGGCCGAGGTCGAGAACATGGTGTGCGAACATTCCCAGATGTTCTCGCGCCAGCTCATCGGTTTCACCGATTTCACCGACGAGAAACGCGCGCGCTTCAGGCCGGTCAGGCAATGCATGGTCCGCACCCATCCGGTGACCGGCCGCAAGTCGCTCTATCTCGCCTCGCATGCCGGCGAAATCGTCGGCTGGCCGATGCCGGAGGCGCGTGCCTTCCTGCGCGACCTGATCGAGCACGCCACCCAGCGCGAATTCGTCTACACCCACAAGTGGCGGGTCGACGACCTGGTGATGTGGGACAACCGCCAGACCATGCACCGGGCCCGGCCCTTCCCGGCCCACGAGCCGCGCGACATGCGCCGGACCACGCTGGCCGGCGACGGCCCGACGGCAGCGCAGGTGGCGGCGTAGTTCCTCGCCTCGAGGTTCCAAGCGGCGCCGCACGCTGCTTGTTGAAATCATTCCGATTTAACGAGTTCCGGCGTGCCGCCGTCGCCGGCCGACCTGCCGGGGTCTAGCCTTCCTGTCGGGAAGGGTGCCTGGGGAGGCGCCTTGGGGGGTGTCCGCAATGCCAATGTTTCACAATGGCGCGGCGCTTGTCGTGCACGCTTTGGCTGCGCCGACGCCATGACGTCACGCTTACTCGCCATAGCCGTCGCCTTGACGGTCATGCCGCTGGCCGGCGCGCGGGCGCAATGGGAGAGCAGCTACCGTCAGCGCTTTATCAAGGAAGCGCAGCGCAAGATTCCGCCGCTTGTCATGACAGCACCGCCTTCCTCTTGCGCCAAGGGCGCCCAGATCAGCGCCACGGCCGAGATCGATGAGCCGGAAGGACCATTGGATGGCTTCGAGATATGGAAGCCCGCATTACCCAGATGAAGGATTGAACTGGCCCGCGCCGATTCCATTTGAGCTATAAGATTCGGCATCTTATCTCATTGGATCGAGGCGATGATGGCGCAGCCAGCGGGTGAAGCCCAATCCGATGCTCTGCGGCTCGATTTCGACCACCGCCTCAAGCTTGAGTTTCACGGTTCGAGTGTCACCTCCGATGCCGGCTTGCTGGCCTATCGCGAACTCGATGACGCGCTCGGCCTGATGGCCATCGCGGGGCAACACCTGGTTGACGGTCGCACGGGCCGGAACGGTCGCCATGATCTGGTGGGCATGCTGCGCCAGTCGGTGTTCGGTCGGCTTGCCGGATACGAGGGCGTCAACGACGCCGACCGACTGGGGCGTGATCCTGCGATGCGCTGGATCATCGGTGGCAAGGCGGTCGAGCGCGATGCGGCCTCGCAATGGATGGAAGTCAGCGCTCACTCGCGTCCTTTCTTGTTTTGACTTGGCAAGTCGCTTATCCTTGTGGTCCCGGGGGTTTGCATGAATGCACGACTCTGCTTGATCGCACTGTTTCTGGTCGCGTTTCCCGTGGCTGCACAAAACCCGCAACCCGGATGGATCGCAGACGCCAAGACCGGATGTCGTGTCTGGAGCCTCAACCCCAACCCAGCGAGAACCGTCACCTGGTCGGGCAGTTGTCAGAACGGGCTCGCACAAGGGCGCGGGGTAATGCAGGCGTTCCAGGCTGGCCAGCCATTCGCGCGGTACGAGGGCGAGCTGCGCGACGGCAAGGCAAACGGCCGGGGCCTGTACACGTATGCGAGCGGCAACCGTTACGAGGGTGAGTGGCGCGACGACCAGAGGAACGGCCGGGGCGTGTTTACGTGGACGGACGGCAGTCGCTACGAGGGTGAGTGGCGCGACAACCGCGAGAACGGTCGGGGTGTGCACACTTGGCCGAGCGGCAACCGCTTCGAGGGTGAGTGGCGCAATGGCAAGCCGAACGGGTCCGGCACGCTTTATCAACGGACCGACGGCGAAACCTTCACCGGAACATGGACGAATGGCTGCTTCCGGCAAGGAAATCGCAGGGCAGCGGCCGCCGTTACGAACAAGGAATGCGGGATCGAGTGACCCCGTGGCGGGGTACACAGAAGTGAGCCCGTAGAGAGAACCGCCTGGAAATCCCTCGCTACGCTCGGGATGACAGAAAGGCGCCACTGGAGTGGCGCGCTCCCATCAAAGAGTCCCCCTCCCTGCCCTTCCCCGTCAGGGGAGGGAAAGAAAGAGAATTTAGTAGATGCCCATCAGCCGTAGCCCTTGCCCTCCATGCAAGTGGCGATGGGATTTCCCAATTGGAACGTGATCAGCGAGCCAATCCGGCGTGTAGTACTCACCAAGATCGTGACGCACACTTTTCGGTGGAAGACGACGACTGTTGCCTGCCGTCGGTGACTTTGTATCGGTCACCCGGCTGGTCGTCGCGCAGCTGAACGGCCGCAGACTGCCTCAGGGCAGCAGCCGCCCTCAATGCAGGCGCCTGACATGCGGTGCGCCCTCGCATGTGACGTAGCGCACGCCGCCCTTCATGATCATGGTGAGCCGCTTCCTGTCCTGCAGCACGCGCACGTCCTTCAGCGGATCGCCGTCGACCAGCAGCAGGTCGGCGAGGAAGCCCGGCCTGACCTGGCCGAGCTCGTGTCCGCGCTTCATGATCTCGCCGCCTGTGCGGGTCGCGGCCTGCAGCGCTTCGCTCGGGCTGAAGCCCAGATGGGTCACGAAGTGTTCTAGGTCGCGGGCGTTGGTGCCCTGCGGGTTGGCCGCGAAGCCGTAGTCGCCGCCGACCACGATGCGGATGCCGCGCTTGCGCATCTCGTTATGTGTGCGACAGGTCGCCTCGTAGAGCGGCTTCAGCCGCTCCAGGAAACCCTGGCCCTGCCAGGAATTGTCGCCGCGCAGGCTCTCCAGCCGGGCCAGCACGATACCGATGGCGGGCCCGGTGAAGACGCGGTCCTTCGCCGCCTCCAGCATGTCGAGCGCCTCTTCGTCGGCGAAGTCGCAGTGATAGATGATGTCGACCCCGTTGCGCAGGGCCCGCTTCACCGACTCGGAGGCCCGTGCGTGGGCGGCAACCCGGCGGCCGATCGTGTGCGCGGCCTCGACGCCGGCCGCAACCTCGGCGTCGGTCATGACCGTGGTCTCGGCCAGCGCCGACTCGGTACCATAGTCGCCCGAGATATTGAGCTTGATGGTGTCGCAACCCTCACGCAGACAGAGCCGCGCCATCCGGCGGACCTCGTCGGGCCCATCGACAGCGACGCCGAAACTGTCCTGGTGCAGGTGCAGTCGGCGACCGTCGCCCAGGCCGCCGGTGACGGTGAGTTCGGGGCTTGCCGTCAGCAGCCGCGGCCCGTCGGTGTGGCCACGCTCGATGGCGTCGCGCACCGCGACGTCGAGGCGGATCTTGGCCGCCGCCGCGGAACAGGCGCTGGTGAAGCCGGCGCCCAGCAGTTTGCGCGCCGCGTCCATGGTGAGGAGCGCATGATCCTCCGGTGGCAGCTCGCCCAGGGCCGTGCCGCGCGGCGTGTCGACGAAGGAGAGATGGGCATGGCCCTCGACCAGGCCAGGCATCAGGAATTTGCCGCCGGCGTCGAGCCGTTCGGCGCCCTCGGCGGCAGCCACGGTCTGGGTGGCAGGGGCCACGGCCACGATGCGCTCACCCTCAACCAACACCTGGCCTGGAAACGGCGCGGCGCCGCTGCCATCCCAGACTGTCGCGTGCTCGATCAACAGCCGCATCCTGGCCTCCCCTTGGTTTCTTGCCCGCGACTATAGCAGGGCCATTCCCCACCATCTGGCGGAATGATAGCCTTCGTGCTGTTCCCAGGGTGCAATTCGGGAACGTCGGCTGTTTGCCGCAAACAATTGCGACCCGGAGGAAACGATGCGCTACACGACAGCCGCTGTCGCGGCGTTACTGTCCTGCTGTCTGCTCGGCGCCAATGCGCGGGCGCAGAACAATGCCGTGAAGATCGGCGTGCTGGACGACATGTCCGGCCTCTACGCCGACAACACCGGGCCCGGCGACGTCGCCTCGGTCAAATTCGCCATCGCCGATTTCGGCGGCTCGGTGCTCGGCAAACCGATCGAGCTGGTGACCTCCGATTTCCAGAACAAGGTCGATGTCGGCGCCGGCATCGCCAAGCGCTGGTACGACGACGAGAACGTCGACATGATCCTCGGCATTCCCAATTCGGCACTGGCGCTCGCGCTCGTGAGAGTGGCGGAGGAAAAGAACCGCATCGTCATGCCGACCGCGGCGGCGACGTCGGAACTGACGGGAAAATCCTGCAGCTCGCACAGCATCCACTGGATCTACGACACCTACGGCCAGGGCAAGACGATCGTCAATGCGCTCAGCAAGATGGGGGGCGATACCTGGTTCTTCATCACGGTGGATTACGCCTTCGGCCTGGCGGTGGAAGCGGACGCCACCACCTTCATCAAGGCGGCCGGCGGCAAGGTGCTGGGCTCGGTGCGCCATCCGCTGAACACGGCGGACTTCTCCTCCTATGTCCTGCAGGCACAGGCCTCCAAGGCCAAGGGGCTGATGTTCGCCAATGGCGGCGGTGACATCGTCAACGGCATCAAGCAGGCATCCGAGTTCGGCCTCATGAAGCAAGGCACGCGTGTCAGCGCACCGCTGGCGCAGTTTCCCGACATCCACGGGATCGGGCTGAAGATCGCCCAGGGCACGATGATCTCGAGCCCGTTCTACTACGACATGACTCCGGAGGCGCGCACCTTCACCGACCGCTTCACCAAGGAGCGCGGCCGGCCGCCCTCCTTCATCCAGGCCGGAACCTACGGCGCCGTGATGCACTACCTGAAGGCGGTTCAGGCCGCCGGCACCGACGAGGCCAAGGCAGTGATGACCCAGATGAAGAAGCTGCCGATCAACGACTTCATGACCAAGAACGGCCGCGTTCGCGAGGACGGGCGCGTCATCCGCGACATGTACCTGATGCAGGCCAAGACGCCCGAGGAGTCGAAGGGCCCTTGGGATCTGGTGAAGATGGTCGCCACGGTGCCGGGCAACGAGGCCTTCCGGCCGATGGAAGAAGGCGGCTGCCCGCTGGTCGCCAAGAAGTAGAGCCGGCGGCGGACAGGGCGGCTTCTATGCCCGCAGCATCATGTCCGCCGCCTTCTCGCCGATCATGATCGAGGGCGCGTTGGTATTGCCGGAGGTCAACGTCGGCATGATTGAGGCGTCGGCGATCCTGAGCCCGCCGATGCCGTGGACGCGCAGCTCGGCGTCGACGACTGCCATCGCGTCGATGCCCATCTTGCAGGTGCCGACCGGATGGTAGGTGGTCTCCGCCGCAGCTTTTACCCAGTCCAGTATCTCGTCATCAATGTTGCGGTCCGTGCCGGGGGCGATCTCGCTCACATGCAGCGGCGCCATCGCCGGCGCCGTCATGATGGCGCGGGCGATGCGGATGGCGCGCACCGTGAGCGCGGCGTCCACCGCTGACGACAGGAAGTTGAAGTTGATCGCCGGCGGCTTGAGCGTATCGGGCGAGACGATATGGATATGCCCCCTGCTCTCTGGCCGCATCGGGTGCGCGTAGCAGGTGACGCCCGACTGCCGCGAGATCTTCGGACCTTTGGGGCCGGGCTCGGTCAGCATCGGCACCCAGCCCAGCAGCAGATCGGGCGCGGCAAGACCGTCGCGCGAGCGGACGAAGGCACGCAGCGGGGCGCCGACGCCGCCAAGCAGCCCACCTCCGGAGAGGGCATATCGCAGCGCCTGGCGCACCAGACCGAGGCCGCGGGCCGTGTCGTTGTAGGTGATGCCTTTGGCGCCGATGGCCCACTTCGTTCGTGGCGCATAGTGATCGCGCAAATTCTCACCGACACCTGGCAGGGCCTGGCGCACTTCAATGCCGAGCGCCTGCAGACGCTCGGGCTGACCGATACCCGACAGCTCGAGCAGCTGCGGCGAGTTGATCGTACCGCCGCTCACCACGACCTCGCGCCCGGCCCGCGCCTCTCGCACCTCAGCGCCGACGGCATAGCGCACGCCGGTGCAGCGCTTGCCTTCGAACAACAGGGACTGGGCGACTGCGCCCGTTTCGATCCGGAGGTTTGGGCGCTTGGCGGCCGGATCGAGATAGCAGCGCGCCGTGCTCATGCGCCGGCCCCGGGCGATCGTGGCCTGGCTCATGGCGATGCCATCCTGCCGCGCGCCGTTGTAATCGGGGTTGTGCTCGATCCCGACCTCGCCCGCCGCCTTGATCACCGCGGCGCAGAATGGATCGTTCGGGTCCGGATTGGTGACGCGGAGCGGCCCGTCACGGCCACGAAAGGCATCGTCGCCGCCGCCCTGGTAGCTCTCCATCCGCTTGAAGAACGGCAGGACGCTGTCGTAGCTCCAGCCCGCATTGCCCATCTGCGCCCAGGTATCGAAGTCCTGCGCCTGGCCGCGCACGAAGGCCATGCCGTTCAGTGCGCTGGACCCGCCCAGCATCCGGCCGCGCGGCACCGGGATGCGGCGGCCATTGGTGTTGGCGTCGGGCTCCGAACTGTAGAGCCAGTTGACGGCAGGGTTGGTGATCATCCGGGCGGAACCGACCGGGATGCGGGTCCAGGGATGATCGGCGGGGCCGGCCTCCAGCAACAACACGCTGTTGCGGCGGTCCGCCGAAAGCCTGTTGGCGACGACGGCACCGGCCGATCCGGCGCCGACAACGATATAGTCGTAATCCATTGTCGCTATTGTCGATCAATTAACCGTCGCTGCCAACACGCGGCGACGTTACTGTGGCGAGCTCCTGTATTTTGTGGAAATATCGACTGAATGATCTCGCGTAGAAATTTGTTGGTCGGCGCAGCCGGTTTTTCCCTCCCCAGCCTCGCCGGATGCGGTGGCGCACCTCCAAAGGGCGCCGGTTTCGACCATGCTGCCGCAACGCCCCGCCACTCGGTGCCGGGCCTGGATGCGGTCATCGACATCAGCCACAACGTCACCGTCACCGACTTCGCCGCGGTCCGCCGCAGCAACATCCTGGCCGTCATCCACAAGGTGACCGAAGGCGGCGACTGGTTCGATCCCTCCTACGCGACGCGACGCCGCCAGGCCGAGGCTGCAGGGCTGCTGTGGGGCGGCTACCATTTCGGCACGCGGCAGTATTCCGGTGCCGAGCAGGCCGCCGCCTTCCTGTCGGCCTGCCAGCCGGGGCCGGCCACGGTCATGGCGCTCGATCTCGAGCCGAACGAGCGCAAGCCGGCCAACACCATGCGGCTGGCCCAGGCCGAGGAATTCGTGCTGGCGATCCAGCGTGCCACCGGCCGACTGCCACTCCTCTACACCCATCCCGCCTGGGCCAATGGCCAGCAATATGGCCGCCGGCGCCTCAGCCTGGGCGCGGCCGTGACGCCAGGCTCCGTCCTGGCGCGCTGCGACCTGTGGCTGGCCGACTATCGGGAGACTCCCGAATTGCCCTATGCCTGGGCGGACCGTGGCTGGCGTCTGTGGCAGTACGTCGCCGACGAGACCGAGAGTCATTTCGCCCATGGCAGCGCGGCGCGTGCCGTCGCAGGCGTCGGCCATTGCGACCGCAATCTGTTCGCGGGCGACGAAGCCGCTCTTTACCGATTCTGGAGGAGCGGCGGCCGAACGGCCTGAACTGCTCTACGGCGAAGCCGCCAGCGCGGCCTCGATGGCACGTTCGAGTTTCGGCCCCATACCACCGGCGGCCGAGAACCAGTCGATGACCCTGCCGTCCCGGCCAATCAGGATCTTGTGGAAATTCCAGCTCGGCGTGCCGAGCCTGCCCGTCTGCTCGGCCGCCCAGCGGTAGAGCGGGTGCGCATCTGGGCCGGAGACGACCTGCTTGTCGGCCAGCGGGAAGGTGACGTCGAAGGTCGACTCGCAGAAGCGCTTGATCTCTTCGTTGGTGCCGGGCTCCTGGCCGCCGAAATCGTTCGACGGTACGCCCAGCACGATGAGGTCCCGGTGCTTGTAGTGATGCCAGAGTTCCTGCAGCCCGAGATACTGGCCGGTGAAACCGCACAGCGACGCAGTGTTGACCAGCAGGACGACGCGGCCCTTGTAGTCGGCGGTCGGCAACGGTCCGCCGCCGATCGAATCGAGGGAGACCGTCGACCAGTCGATCGGCTGGCGACCGACCTGGGCCCAGGCACTGCCCACCGCCGACAGCAGAGCGCCCAGAGCAGCAAATACCAGCATCCGCACGATTTTCATTTTTGAACCTCGATGCACGTTAAGCATCTCTCAGGGAAACCGCCAGTTCGTCCTTGCCCGCCCCGGCGAAGGGGCCGACAGCTTGTGCATGTCGGAGCCGTCTTTCCTCGTCGGGCGGTTCCTGCCCCATCGCATCCTCCCCGGTTGGTTGGGCGAGAGGCAGGCGGCCCGCTTGCTGGCCTTCAGCCTGGCTGCCGAGGCGCGCTTCACGCCGACCAAGCTCGCTGACCATGGCGCTGGCCGCCTGGATGCGGTGGTGCGGCAATCAAGCGTCCTGAAGGATCTCGGCGCTTTTGCCGGCCCGCTGCGAAAGAGGGCATTGGCTCTACAGGACGGCCTGGAGACGGCATTCGACATGGCGCACACGCCCGCCAACAGCACGCAGATGGAGGTGGTGGCGCACGGCGACGGCGCGTTCTACCGGCCGCATACCGACACTTACACAGGCGATGAATACACGCCCGGCGGCCGGCGCCGCCTGACGATGGTCTACTATCTCCATCGACAGCCGCGCCGTTTCACGGGTGGACGATTGCGGCTGTTCGACCTCAGTGGCGAGCAGTCGATCGAGATCGAGCCGACGCACGACAGCCTACTCGTCTTCCCCTCGTCCGCCCGGCACGAAGTGGAGACGATCTCCTGTCCCGACGGTGCTTTCGGCGATAGCCGCTTTGCGGTGAACATCTGGCTGTGCGGCTGACGCCCTCGCGGCGATACGCTACCGTTGCCACCAACAAGGTCGATCCGGGGGAAATATGGACCTGAAAGGTAAAGTGGCCGTCGTCACCGGCGGCAATGGCGGGCTCGGCCAGCGTATATGCCATGCACTTGCGGCCGAAGGCTGTCAGATCGCGGTCGTCTACGCGAGGAGCAAGGCCGAGGCCGAGGGCGTCGCGCGCGACCTCGAAAAGCACCAGGTCGCTGCTGCTGCCTTTGCCTGCGACGTGACCCAGCGCGATCAGGTGCAAAAGCTGGTCGACGACGTCGTGAAGCGCTTCGGCCGGCTCGATATCCTGATCAACGATGCTGCCTACAACAAGTCGATCCCCTTCACCGATCTCGACGGCCTCACTTACGAGGAGTGGACCAAGATCATCGACATCAATCTCACCGGCCCGATGCTGCTGACCAAGGCCGTGGGACCGGTGATGAAGCGCGGCGGAGGCGGGCGAATCGTCAATATTTCCTCCGTCGCGGGGCTCGGCCCCACCGGCTCGTCGATCGCCTACGCCGTCTCCAAGGCCGGCCTCATTCATCTCACCAAATGCATGGCCGTCGCGCTGGCCCCCGAAGTGCTGGTGAATTGCGTGGCGCCGGGCCTGCTCGAAGGCACACGCGCCACGGCGAACCTGCGCCCGGAGGTGGTCGCGAAAGGCCGTCAGGCCTCGCTCCTGGGTGTGGCTGCCGACAAGGACGACTGCGCCGACCAGGTCGTCACCATGTGCCGCACCAACACCATGACCGGCCAGACCATCGTGATCGACGCGGGCCGCACCTTCCACTGAGGTCACCAACATGCTGACAGGCGCGACGCCCTCGACAGCCCCCCAGGCCGGACTGGTCTTCACCGGCTGCGCGATGCTGAGTGCAGCCGCCGAAACGTCGCGCCATGGTCATGGACATGCCCATGCGCACGCCGGGCCACGGCGACGCGAGGTCGCGGTCAACGGCCGGCGGATCAAGACGGTCGACGTGCACGCCCATTGCTGCGTGCCGGCGGCGATGGCGGTGATCAAGTCGCCGCTCGAGGCGCCGGGTCTGCTGATGGACGACACCAGCACGCGCATCGCGGCGATGGACGCCCAAGGCATCGACGTCGAGGCGCTCAGCATCAATCCCTACTGGTACCGCGCCGGACGCGATGCCGCGGCGGAGCTGATCCAGATCCAGAACGAGACGCTGGTCGAATTCTGTGCCGCCAACCCCGAGCGCTTCGTGGCCTATGCCACGGCGGCACTCCAGCATCCCGACCTTGCCGCGGAACAGGTCGAGCATGCGGTGAAGAAGCTCGGCTTCCGCGGCGTCAGCGTCGGCGGCAGCGTCGCCGGCGAGGAACTTGCCAACCCCAAGTTCCATCCGTTCTGGCAGAAGTGCGAGGAGCTGGGTGTCCTCGTCTTCCTGCATCCCACCGGCACGCGCGAGCTGGAGCCGAGCGGCCGGCTGGGCGGCAGCGGCCTGCTCACCAACACGATCGGCAATCCGCTGGAGACCACGATCGCCCTGTCACACCTCATCTTCGAAGGCACGCTCGACCGCTTCCCCGGGCTGAAAATCTGCGCCGCGCACGGCGGCGGGTTCCTGCCGTCCTACGCCAACCGCTCCGACGCGGTGATCCGCACCTTTCCCAACCGGGTCGGACCCTTGCCGAAAAAGAACCCGACGGCCTATCTCAGGGGCGGCCAACTCTTCTTCGACACGATCGTGTTCACGCCCGAGGCGCTGCGCCACCTGATAGCGGAAACCGGCCCCGGCCAGATCATGGTCGGGACCGACTATCCGTTCCCGTGGACGAGCACGGAGGTCGACCTCGTGCTGAACACGCCCGGCCTCAGCGACGACGAGCGCATCGCCATCCTGGGCGGCACCGCGGCGCGGCTTCTGGGCATCAAGCCCTAGGCAGGCGCTCCCGCCTCACAGGTGCTGGAGAACGTTGTCGGTGCCGATGATGTGGCGGCCCACCATCTCGATGTGCGGCAGCATCGCCTGCAGATGCTGGCTGGCGCTCATGGCGTCGCGGAAGCGGCGCTCGAAGGGCATCGAATTCAGGATCGCGGTGGTGCCGGCGGCACGATACGACGCAATTGAAACCTCGGTCGCCTCGTTCATGCCGTGGGTGGTGGCGAGCCTCAGCCGCATGCGCAGGTCGACGTCGAGCTTGCCCGCCGCAGCCGCGTCGTAGGCCTGGCACACCGCCTCATGCAGGAAGGCCCGGGCGGCCGAGAGCCTGGCCTCGAGCTGGCCGATCTCGCGCTGGACGGCATTGTTGAGGGCCATCGCGTTGCTCGAGGAGCGGCTGTGCTTGCCGCCGCGCGCGAGGTCGACATAGGCCTCGAGCAGACGCCGCGCGATGCCCAGGGTCACGCCGCAGAAGCCGGTGGCATAGAGCGGCGTCGACGTAATTGTGTAGATCGGTCCACTCTCCCGCCGTTCCTCCAGTGCGTCGCGCGCCGGCGCCCGCTCGTCCGGCACGAAGAAATCCTCGAGCGAATAAGTGTCGCTGCCGGTGCCCCTGAGGCCAAGCACATGCCAGTCGTCGGTTATTTTCGCGTCCTTGCGCAGGAACACGAAGCTGCGGTCGTCCGGCCGGCCATAGCGCAGGTGCGGCGTGCCATCGGGATTCTGCACCGCGCTATGGGCGCCGAGCCACCGCGTATGGCGGCCGCCGCTGGCGAAGCTCCAGGTGCCGCTGAGGCGATATCCGCCCTCGACGCGCAGCGCCCTGCTCTTGCTGTGCTTGGCGCCCCAGGCGAGGCCCTCGCGCGCATTGCCGAACACCGCGGCGGCGGCTTCGTGCGGCATGGCGGCGGCGGACGTGGCCGAGGAGACGTTGGACTGGTTGATGAACCAGCCGACACTGGCATCGGCCCAGGCGAGCGCCTCGGTGGTCTTGCAATACTCCAGGAGATGGATTTCCTGCCCGCCGAGGCTTTTGGGCAACAGAAGGCGCAGCATGTCCTGGCCGATCAACGCCTCGACCACCTCGGGCGTGAGTTCGCGACGGCGGTCCATTTCGGCGCCGTGCTCGTCCAGCAACGGCTGCAGGGCGCGGGCCCGCTCCAAAGCGCTTCCGGAGATCACAGGCTGAACGCGGGTATCCATGAAGATGCCCCTCCCCTAACTCTTAACCCGCGCCACCGGCAATGCGAGACCCGCGACGTCGACGCGCGTGCGGAAGATGCTGCCACAATTCTCACGCGGGCCGCCGCGCGAGCCGGTCACGACATAGAGATCGCGCAGTTCGTCGCCGCCGAAGCAGACGCTGGTGACCATCGGCAGCGGTACCGCGAGATCGTGCCGGTGAGTGCCGTCGGCATTGAACACGGCAACGCGACCGCCATGCGCATCGGCGACCCAGACCGAACCGTCGCTCGCAACCTTGAGACCATCGGGCACGGCGCTCTGCCCGTCGCCCAAAGTCGCGAAGGCCCGCCAAGGGCCGACACTGCCATCCGGCATCACGTCATAGACCCGCACCAGACCGGCGCGGGCGTCGCTGTGATAAAGGCGGCTGCCGTCGGGCGAGAAACCGAGACCGTTGGTGAGCAGGATGCCGTCCGACAGGGTCCGCATGGTGCCGTCGAGATCGATGACATGCAGGTGCCCGGGCCGGGGCGCCTCGCCACCGAACACCTTGTAAGCAAGCGAGCCGACATAGACGCGGCCTGCTTTGTCGGTCGTGAGATCGTTGAAGCCGGTGGCGCCGGCAATGGCGTCGAGCGCCAGCAGGGTGCGCGAGGTACCGTCGGCCAGCGACACGCAGGCGATGTCACGGCCGCCCACGACCAACCCGCCGTGCTCGTGCAGCGCCATGCCACCGATGCCGCGCCGCTTGGGAATCGTCGGCTTTATCTTGCCGTCGAGGTCCAGCAGGTCGACACCGCCGTTGATGACGTCGCTGAAGTAAAGACCGCGGGCCGGGTCCCAGACGGGGCCTTCGATCAGGCCGTAGCCGGTGGCGACTTGCTGCATGGAAGACTCTCTTTCAATCGATCTACTCCAGCATCGCACGGCCTGTCGACCGACGCTCGCCCGAGGTGCGAAACGTGGTTTTGTCGCGCGTCGAGCCGTGGGCAATTGCCAAGTGCCATAATCGATGGGCTCAATTGACCCCCAGCGGCCGCCGATCGAACCACAGGAGCAGAACATGCCCATCACCACCAAGTACCTGTTCATCGTCAGCATGGACGTGACGAAGGAAAAGGAAGCGCTGTTCAACGAAGTCTACGACACCGAGCATGTGCCCCTGCTGCTGAAAGTGCCGGGCGTCCGGGCCGTCACCCGCTGGAAGACCGAACCCGCCGCCTTCAATCTCGGCGGCGAGCGCAAGCTGCTCGATGGCGGCACCGCGGCGCGCTATGTGGCGATCTACGAGATCGACAACCCCGACGTGCTGCTGAGCGCGGAATGGGCCGAGGCTGCGGAAAAAGGCCGCTGGCCGACCGAGGTGCGGCCGTTCACCTCGAACCGCAGCCATATCGTGCGCAAAGCGGTCTGAGCTGAGCTGATGCAGATCGGCTTCAACCTGCCGAATTCCGGCCCTCTTTCGCCTGTCGCCACCATGACGCGCATCGCCACCGAAGGCGAAGCGATGAGCTTCGACTATCTCACCCTGACAGACCATGTCGTGCTGCCCGACACCAAGGTCCCCGGCTATCCCTACTCCGAGAGCGGCGAGTTCTACGAGTCAGCGCCGACCGAGCGGCACGAACAGCTGATCGCCATGGCCTATGTCGCGGCCAAGACGTCGGGCATCCGCCTGGTGGCGGCCGTGCTGGTGGTCCCGCACCGCCCCGCCGTTCTGGCGGCCAAGATGCTGGCCACGCTCGATGTTCTGTCCGGGGGCCGGCTGGTCGTGGGCGTCGGCGCCGGCTGGCTGAAAGCCGAATTCGATGCCGTCGTGACGACGCCGTTTCCCGAGCGCGGCGCCGTGACCGACGAGTACATCGACGCCTTCCGCGTACTGTGGACCGAGAGCGCCCCAAAGTTCACCGGCCGCTACACGAACTTCGACGGCATCGTGCTGGAGCCCAAACCGGTGCAGCGCCCGCATCCACCGATCTGGATCGGCGGCGAAAGTGGCCCCTCGGTGCGCCGCGCCGCGCGCGTCGGCGATCTCTGGTATCCGATCGGCAGCAACAACAGGCACCTGCTCGATACGCTGCCACGACTGCGCACCGGCATCGCCCGCCTCCAACAGGCGACGCGCGACGCCGGCCGCGACCCCGCCTCCGTCGGCGTCGGTTATCGCGTAAAACGCTATGGCTCCGCGGTGCCGCCCCTCGCCTCGGACGGCGAGCGCCGGCTGTTCTCGGGCAGCGAGGCCGACCTCACCGGCGATTTCCGTGCCCTGCGGGATATCGGCATCACCGCCATCGACATCGATTTCGGCCGCCCCGACGCCGATGCCGTGATCGCCGAAATGCGCCGCTTCAAGGCCGCCGTGATCGCGAAGATCTGAGTGGCCCTCAGGGACTATCGCCGCCGGGCTTCGCGGCTTTGTCCCGCGTCAGCAGCCGGAAGAACAACGGCACGAACAGGATGGCGACAGCGGTCGCTGCAATCATGCCGCCGATGACGCCGGTGCCGATCGAATGGCGGCTGGCCGAGCCGGCGCCGCTGCTGATGGCCAGCGGCATCACGCCCAGGATGAAAGCCAGCGAGGTCATGATGATCGGCCGGAAGCGCAGCCGCGCCGCTTCCATGGCGGCCTCGTAGACCGGCAGTCCCTGCCGATGCCGTTGCGAGGCGAATTCGACGATCAGGATGGCGTTCTTGGCGGCAAGGCCGATCAGCGTCACCAGCCCGATCTGGAAATAGACGTCGTTCTCGAGGCCACGCAGCCAGATGGCGACCAGGGCGCCCAGGACGGCGAACGGTACTGCGGTGAGGACGGCGAGCGGCAACGACCAGCGCTCGTACTGCGCCGCCAGGATGAGGAACACCATGACGAGACCGAAAATGAAGCCCAGCGACCCCGTGCCCGCCGTCGCCAGCTCCTGGTAGGCCGACCCGGTCCAGCCGATGCTGTAGTCGTTGGACAGCGTCGTGGCCACGACCTGCTGCATGGCCGCGATCGCCTGACCGGACGAATAGCCCAGCGCCGGGCTGCCGATGACCTTGGCGGCCGGAAAGATGTTGAAGCGATCGACCGTGTCGGGTCCGAGGATACGGGTGAAGGTCACCAGCTCATTGAGCGGCACCATGGCGCCGCCGTCGGCGCGCACGAAGACATGGCGCAGGTCGTCGGGCTTCTCGCGGAATTCCGCCTCGGACGAGAGGCTGACACGGTAGGTACGGCCGAACAGGGAGAAGTCATTGACGTAGAGGCTGCCGAACGAGCTCTGCATCGTCTCGAAGATGGTGTTGATCGGGATGCCCAGCGCCCTCGCCTTCTCGCGATCGACATCGGTGCGATATTGCGGCACCGAGGTGGTGAAGGTGGTGGACACGCCGCGCAGCTCGGGCCGCTGGTTGGCCGCGGCCACGACCTTGTTCACCGATTCCGACAGCCCGCTCAGCGGCCCGCCGGAACGGTCCTGCAGGAACATCTCGAAGCCGCCGGTGACGCTGATGCCCTGGATCGGCGGCGGGTTGAAGCCGATCACCACGCCGTCGCGGAAGTTGGCGTTGATGGCGCCGATCGCCGGCGCCACGTTGCGCGCATCCTGGGCCGGATCCTTGCGCTCCGACCAGTCCTTCAGCGTCACGAACGAGATGCCGGAGTTGGATTTCAGCGCCCGCGACAGAAGATCGAAGCCAGAGAAGGTGACGACATTGGCGACCGCCGGGTTCTTGCGCAGCGCCTCGGTGGCCTTGGCCGTCACCTCGCGCGTGCGCGCGATCGCGGCGGCCGGCGGCAGCACCGTGACGACGAAGACATAGCCCTGGTCCTCGGCCGGCACGAGGCTCCCGGGGATGCGCTGGAACAGAAAGAAGACGAGCCCCAGCACGATGACGAAGCCCGCGACGCCGACCACCGCGCGCTTCAGCAGGAAGCTCACGCCGCCGGTGTAGCGCTCCGTCAGCCAGGCGAACCCGCGGTTGAAATAGCGGAAGAAGCCCCGCGGTTTGCCATGCGCCGGCTTCAGGATCAGCGCGGCGAGTGCCGGCGTCAGTGTCAGCGCCACGATTCCCGAGATCACCACCGAGACCGCGATGGTGACGGCGAACTGACGATAGAGCTCGCCTGCCAGGCCGCCCAGGAACGACACCGGAATGAACACCGCGCAGAGGACCAGCACGATGGCGACGACCGGCCCCGTCACCTCCTGCATGGCCTGCAGGGCGGCCTCGCGCGGCGACTTGCCTTGCGTCGACATGATGCGCTCGACGTTCTCCAGCACCACGATCGCGTCGTCGACCACGATGCCGATCGCGAGCACGAGCCCGAACAGCGTCAGCAGGTTGATCGAGAAGCCCAGCAGGTACATGCCGGCGAAGGTTCCGATGATCGACACCGGGATGGCGAGGACCGGAATGAGCATCGCCCGGACGTTCTGCAGGAACAGGAAGACCACCAGCACGACGAGCAGGATCGCCTCGACGAAGGTGATGGCGACTTCCTGGATCGAGACCTCGACGAAGCGCGTGGTGTCGAAGGGAATGTCGTAGCGCAGCCCCACCGGGAAGCGCTTGGAGACACGCTCCATCGTCTCCTTGACCGAGGCTGCGACCTGGAGCGCATTGGCGCCAGGCTGCAGGAAGACGGCGATGGGAACAGCCGGCGAGCCGTTGAAGGTGCCGGAGAAGCCGTACTGCAGCGCCCCCAGCTCGACCCGGGCCACGTCCTTCAGCCTGAGCGCGCCGCCGTTCTCCTCCGACCGGATGATGATCTCTTCGAACTGCGTGCGATCGACCAGCCTGGGCGGGGTCGTCACCGAATAGGTGAAGACCTGGGGCTTGTTCATCGGCTCCTCGCCGAAGCGGCCGGCAGCGAACTGGGCATTTTGTTCGCGCACGACGGCGGCGATATCGGCCGGCGTGAGATTGTACTGCGCGACCTTGTCGGGCCGGAGCCAGATCCGCATCGAATAGTCCGAGGCGCCGAACAGCGAGGCATCGCCCACGCCCGGGAGGCGGCGAATCTCGTCGAGAATGTTCACCAGCGCGTAGTTGCTGATGTAGATCGTGTCGTAGCGGTTGTCCGGCGACGACAGGGTCAGGACCTGCAGGATCGAGGTCGAACGCTTCTGCACGACCAGACCCTGGCGGCTGACTTCTCCCGGCAGCAGCGGCAAGGCGCGCTGCACGCGGTTGTTGACGTTGATCGCGTTCTGGTCCGGATTGGTGCCGATCTCGAAGGTCACCGTGAGGTTCATCGTGCCGGAGCCGGTCGAGGTCGACTGCATGTAGATCATGCGCTCGACGCCGTTGATCTGCTGCTCGAGGGGTGCCGCGACGGTGGCGGCAATGGTCTCGGCCGTGGCGCCGGGATAGGTCGCCGAAATCACGACTTCGGGCGGCACGATCTGCGGATACTGCGAGATCGGCAGGACCCGCATCGCCACCAGGCCCGCCAGGATGATCACGATCGACAGGACCGACGCGAAGACCGGCCGGTCGATGAAGAACTTGGAGATCATGGGGCCGCGATCACGGCTTCTTTGGCGGTGCCATGGGCACCGGCCGGACGACATTTCCCGGCCTGACGCGGATGACGCCATCGACGACGATGCGATCGCCCGTGCTCAGGCCCTTGCGCACGATCCAGCCGTTATCCAGCTCGCGGGCGAGGCGAACTTGCCGCGCGCGTGCGACGTTGTCGGCTTCGACCACGTAGACGAAGGCGCCGAGCGGGCCCTGCGAAATTGCGGCCTTCGGCACCACGATGGCGTCGGGCATGGTGATGCCGGTCACGTTCACCCTGACGAACTGTCCCGGCAGCAGGCCGCCCTCGTGGTTGGGGAACACCGCGCGGATCAGGATCGTGCCGGTGCGGGGATCGACGGTGCGCGAGCGCGTGTCGACCTTGCCGAGCTGGGGATAGACGGCGCCATCGCCGAACTGCAGCTCGACCTTCACGTCATCGGAGTCGAGTTGCTTCTCGCGCGACTTGCTGATCTCGTCGAGGGCGCGCATCTCGCTGTCGGTGAAGGTGAAGTTCACATAGGCCGGGTCGAGCTGGGTGATCGTGGTCAGCAGCGTCTGCTGGGCCTGCACGAGCGTTCCCTCGGGCGGCGAGGTGATGCTGGTCGGGCCCGTGACGGGCGCCTTGATCATCGTGTATTCGACGTTGAGCGTGGCGGTCTGGACATCCGCCTGGGTCGACTGGATCGCGGCGCGTGCCTGGTCGCGGGCGGCGATGGCGTCCTCGAGCGATTTCTGCGCCGACACCTTCTGGGCGACCAGCCCCTCGACGCGCTTGTAGTTCTCCTCGGTCTGCGTGAGCGTGGCCCTGGCCTGTGCCGCCTGCGCCTGCGCACGCGAGAGCGTGGCCTCGTAAGACCTGGAATCGATACGAAACAGCACGTCACCCACGTTGACGACGGCGCCTTCGTTGTACTCGCGCTTCAGCAGGATGCCGCTTACCTGCGAGCGGATCTCGACAGCGCGAAAGCCTGCGACGCGGCCGGCGAATTGCAGCGGCAGGGGGACGTCGGCGGCGGTGAGCTGGACGATGCCGACCTCGGGCGGCGGCGGGGCGGCGGCCGTCGCCGGCTTCGATGCCGGCCGGCTCCACCAGAAGACGCCCGCGCCGATGATGGCGGCGACCACACAGGCTGCAACAATGCGCCCGGCCCAGGTTCGCGCAATCATCGACCCACTATCCTCCCTTACCAACCAGACCAACGTCCTGCGCCTTGATCTGCAACGCAAGGTACTTCGAATACATCCGGCACTGCGCGAAGGAGCCGCCGGTGAACCAGAGCCCGGCCTGGGCGGTCGGCACCCACATGTTGTTGAGTTCCTGCGTGCGCGCGTCGAAGCCCCAGACCGGACCGACCTTCTGGGCGATCTCCTTGCCGAACAAGTCTCCGACCAGGTGGTCCTGCCCCTTGTAGCCGGTGGCCAGCACGATCAGGTCGGCCGGCCGGTCGCTGCCGTCCTTCATCTTCATGCCGGTCTCGGTGAACTCGGCGATGTCGGCATACTGGATCAGGCCGATTTCCCGCCTGGCGATCAGGTCCGAGGCGCCGACGTTGAAATAGTAGCCGCCGCCGCGCGAGCGATATTTCAGCGGCCAGCCGGTGCCGTTTTCGCCGAACTCCAGGCGGAAGCCCACCTTCTCCAGCCCTTCGAGCAGCGGCGCATCATGCCGGCGCGCCTCGTCGGTCAGGATCTTGTGCGCGACCTTCATGACGCGCAGCGGCACCGAGACGTTGATCAGGTCACGGTCCTCGTAGGTCGGGCCCTTGCCGTAGTAGACACCGTCGTAGAGCTGCGCGCT
The DNA here is from genome assembly GCA_052386855.1 of Reyranella sp. GTDB lineage: Bacteria > Pseudomonadota > Alphaproteobacteria > Reyranellales > Reyranellaceae > Reyranella. Next base: position 46,846 of record JBQTJT010000024.1, on the reverse strand, counting down.
GGGCTCGACATTGGTGATGAGAGTGGGGCTCCGCTGCACGATGCTTGTGCGGGCGCCGTTGCCGTGCAGGTCCTGGGCGATGTCGTGGGCACTGGTCCCGGTGCCGAAGACATAGGCGTTCCGCCCCTTCCATTCGCCGCCGTTGGCGAAGCGGCTGGAATGCACGACCTGGCCCTTGAAGCGGTCAAGCGTCGGGATCTCGGGCAGGTTCGGTGTGCCGCTGACACTGGTCGCCATGATGATGTGGCGCGGGTGCAGCGTCCGTCCGGCACCGTCGGCAACGTCGAGCGCGAGGTTTGCCGTCCAGCGCTTCGTCTTGTCGTCCCAGACCGCGCCCTTGAAGGTCGTGCGTGTCCAGAAGTCGATTTCCAGCGTCTCGACATAGGATTCGAGCCAGTTGGCGATCTTGTCCTTGGCAATGTACTTCGGCCAGGTCTTGGGGAACGGCAGATAGGGAAAGTGGTTGGAGTGCTTCTGGTTGTGCAGCTTCAGCCCGTGGTAGCGCTTGCGCCAGTTGTCGCCGATGCGCTCCATGCAGTCGACAACGAGCGCCTCGATGCCCAACCCCTTCAGCCGCGCCGCTGCCGTGATGCCGGCATGGCCGCCGCCGACGATCAGCACATCGGGGTCGCGGTCCTCGTAACGCGACGCCCGCTGCCGCCGGTCGAGCCAGTTGGGTCCGTGGAAGTCGCGCTCGAAGGCTGGCTCCTCGGCGCTCTCCAGGATCGTCTCTTCCTCGTAGCCCTTCAATTCGTCCAGAGTCGTGAGCAGAGTCCAGGCCAGCGCCGCGCCGGCGCGGCAGTCGCTGCGCTTCAGGCGCAGGATGCCGGCGCCCCGCCCGACCTTGGTCTCGAATCTCAGGATGGCCTCTATGCAATCCTCGCCGGCACGCTCGACATCGCGCGGCGGATGACGCTCGGGGTCGACAGCGAAGGCGCGCGCACCACTCACCGCCACCGCCTCGAACAGCCGTCGTGCGACGGTCTCGCGGTCGCTCACCGTCTCGATGGTCCAGGTGAGCGCCACGATATCTCGCCAGTCGCAGTCGGACCGGAAAAGCGCCCCAAGCTGGCGCGCGTCGTTCGCCTGTAGCGCCGCATTCAGGCCCGAGAGCCAGTCGCTGGCGATCTGTTTCGCATCACGGTTCAATTCGACATCCATGAAGCAAGCCTGTCGAATAGACTGGCCCAACACAAGGGAGGACCGATGAACCGGCTCGATGGAAAAGTGGCGCTGGTCACCGGCGCCAGCCGCGGCCTGGGCGCAGGCGTGGCGCGGGCGATGGCGGACCAGGGTGCCGCCGTCATGCTGGTGGCACGTGACGGGGCGACCGCCGCCGCCGTGGCGCGCGAGATCGTGGCGTCGGGCGGCCGGGCCGAGGCATTGGCCTGCGACGTCGCCGACTACGGCGCGGTCGCGAGCGCTGTCGCGGCGACGCGCGAACGCCTGGGCGGCCTCGACCTGCTGGTCAACAACGCCGGCATCATCGAGCCGATCGCCGACCTCGCGACGTCCGATCCCGCCGCCTGGGCGAGCAACATCCAGATCAACCTTGTCGGCGCCTACAACGTCGTGCGCGCGGTGCTGGGCGGCATGCTGAAGGCTGGCGACGGCACCATCGTCAACGTCTCCTCCGGCGCCGCCCACCGGCCGCTCGAAGGCTGGAGTGCCTACTGCGCCGGCAAGGCGGGGCTGGCGATGGTGACCCGCGCCGTCGCCCTGGAGACGACCGGCCGCGGCATTCGCATCTTCGGCTTCTCGCCCGGGACGATCGACACCGACATGCAGGTGAAGATCCGCGCCTCCGGCATGAACCAGGTGAGCCGCATCCCGCGCGCCGACCTCTCGCCGGTCACCCACGCCGTGCGCGGCCTGCTCTATCTCTGCGACAGCGCCAGCGACGACCTGATCGGCCAGGACGTTTCCATGCGCGACGAGGCCTTCCGCCCGCGAATCGGGCTCACCTAGGAGACGTTACATGGCACTCTACGAACTCAGGACCTACACGCTCTACGTCGGCAAGATGGCCGAGGCCGTGAAACTTTATCAGGAGATGGGCTTTCCCGCGCTCCACAAGGGCGGCCACGACAAGCACCTCGTCGGCTACTTCCAGGGCGACACCGGCACCATCAACCAGATCGTCCATCTCTGGAAATTCGAGGACGATGCCGCCCGGCGCGCCCACTGGGCCGCCGTGTTCGCGAACAAGGATTTCACCGAGGGCTTTGCTTCAAAGTTCCGACCGCTGGTGATGACCCAGGAAGTGAAGCTGCTCCACGCCGCGCCCTGGGGACCGCATCCCTAGACGGCGAAATTGCCATCGACAAATTGCAGTCGTCGCGGACTGGCCTCGGCAAGCCTTTGGTCAGACACGAATTTCTCGCCAAGGTAGTTGTTTTATGGTCGTTGCAACCTCGTGCTGCATCCCGACGTTGTCTCTTTGTGAACACTGCGTCGATGAACAACGACTAGGAACCCTCCTCCATGACGACCATCTCCCTGCCCGGGCTCGATTGGTCTTGCCGGCGCGCCGATCATCGCCGGCTTCCGCTCATGGTCACGATCGTCCTAGCGGCGGTCGTTGGGGGAGCGGCGATCCAGGCGAAAGAATTCCGTTCGTCCGACGTCCATGCTTTCGACTATCCCACCGTACAGGCCGTGGCTTTCATGGACGGGCTCATTCGCGAGCGCACTGGCGGCAAACACGGCATCTACATTCTGGGACAGGACGACAGGGATTCGGAGAGCTTCACGATCGCGCAGATCCGGAACGGCACGCTCGACATGGCGCGCGTCAACCTCGCGGCGTTCAACAATTTCGTGCCGTCGACCATCGTGCCGACATTGCCGTTCCTGTTCCGATCCACGGAGCATATGAGGCGTGTTCTCGACGGCCCCATCGGCGAAGAAATCCTGGCCGACCTGGAGCGCCACGGCCTGATCGGCCTCTGCTTCTACGACACCGGCGCGCGCTCCTTCTACAGTGCCACGAAGCCGATCCAGAACGCCGCAGACATGAGGGGCCTGAAGGTCCGCGTGCAGCCGTCCGACAAACTGGGAGTCGTGGTCCGGGCGTTGGGAGCCGAGCCGGTACCGCTGCCGTTCAACCGGGTTCACACGTCGCTGCAGGGAGGCGTTGTCGACACCGCGACCGACAATTGGCCGTCTTACGTCACCGCGCGACATTACGAGGTGGCCAAATACTACAGCATGACCGAGCACAGCATGGCCCCGGGAGTGCTGGTGTTCTCGAAGATGGTCTGGGACACGCTCTCAAAGGACGATCAAACGATCATCCGCGCCGCGGCCAAGGAATCGGTGCCCTTCATGCGCCAGCGATGGGACCAGTACCAGACCTCCGAGCGCAAGGCGCTCGAAGCAGCCGGCGCGGAGATCATCACCGATGTCGACAAGAAGTCGTTTTCCGATGCGCTGACGCCGCTTTACTCAATGCTTGTGCCCGAACCCAGGCTGCAGGCCATGGTGAAGCGCATCCAGTCCGACGAGCGGCCCAAGGAATATTGAGGCGCATCAAGGTCGGCGGCGCTCCTGCAGCTGCTGTTCGATCAACTGGTTCAGTCCGCCGCGAAGCCGCTCGATGTCGATCTGGCCCTTCAATCTCTTGTCTTCCCTCAGGCCGTCCAGCACGCTTTCCATGACGTTCGCCGGGTTGAAGCTCGGCGGGAACGAGCGCGGCGGGAAATCCTTGAACGTCGCCACGAACTGGAACACCTCGTCCATCATCCCGTACGCGCCGCCCACATGGTTGACCTGCCAGTCCCAGAATGTGTTGGAGGTAATGTCGGCACGTTCGAAGGGGTCCTGCATCACGTTGAAGATCTTCTGCAGCCGCAACGTCGTGAAAGGCTCGGCCCACAGGCCCATCGTGCCCTGCATGCGCTGCTCGGAGAAGACGTACTTGTAGTCGCCCTGCCGCAGGGCCACGAGCAGCCCGTCGTCGTTGGAGTAGAAGAACTTGTCGCGGGCGCTCTTGGTGCCGTTGTTGTTGGCGGCACTACCGCTGACATTCCGCAGGAACGCCGACTGGTCGTAGCCGTCGAGGTGCACCTTGTAGGCGATGCCGTTGGCCGTGTAGCCAGCCTTGCACTTGGCCACGATGTCGGGCTCGCCGGCGATCGCACAGAGCGTCGGGATCCAGTCGTTGTGGCTCATGATCTCGTTGCTCACCGTGCCGGGCTTGATGTTGCCCGGCCAGCGGACGAGGCACGGCACGCGGAAGGCGCCTTCCCAGTTGGTGTTCTTCTCGCTGCGGAACCAGGTCATGGCACCGTCCGGCCAGGTGTTCATGTGCGGGCCGTTGTCGCTCGAGTAGATGACGATGGTGTCGTTCGCGAGGCCCATGTCGTCGAGGGCCTTGAGCAGGGTGCCGACCGTGTCGTCGTGCTCCTGCATGCCGTCGATATACTCGCTGTCGCCGTGCTTGTAGCGCCCGCGATGCGCAGCGCGGACATGCGTCCGGAAATGCATGCGGGTAGCATTGAACCAGGTGAAGAACGGCTTGCCTGCCGTCTGCTGCCGCTTCATGAAATCGATGGCGGCGGCCGAGGTCTCGTCGTCGATCGTCTCCATGCGCTTCTTGGTCAGCGCCCCGGTGTCCTCGATGGTCTGCTTGCCGATCTTGCCGAAACGCGGATCGACCGTGGGATCGTCGCGGTCGGTCGCCTTGCACTTCAGCACGCCGCGCGGGCCGAACTTGGCGCGGTAGGCCGGGTCCTTCGGATAATCAGGCAGCTCCGGCTCTTCCTCGGCGTTGAGATGGTAGAGGTTTCCGAAGAACTCGTCGAAGCCGTTCACAGTCGGCAGCGTTTCGTTGCGGTCGCCGACGTGATTCTTGCCGAACTGGCCGGTCGCATAGCCGAGGTTCTTGAGCAGGCCGCCGATCGAGGGGTCGAGCTGGCTCATGCCCATCGGCGCGCCGGGGAAGCCCACCTTGGTCAGGCCGGTGCGGATGCCGTGCTGGCCGGTGAGGAAAGAGGCCCGACCCGCGGTGCAGGATTGTTCGCCGTAATAGTGCTGCAGCTTGATGCCTTCGCGGGCGATGCGATCGATGTTCGGTGTCTCATAGCCCATCAGGCCGCTGGAGTAGGCGCTGATATTGGCGATGCCGATGTCGTCGCCCCAGATGACGAGGATGTTGGGCTTCCTGCCGCCCGTTGCCGGCGGCGCAGGCGGTGTCTGTTGCGCCTGGGCCTGCTGAACCGGCGCGCCGAGGCCAACCGCGGAAAGCCCCGCGAGGGCGGTGCCCGCCATCAGCATCTTGCGGCGGCTTGAAAGCTTGCTGTCATCCTTGTTCGATGGGTCGCTCATCTTACTTTCCTCCTCTGACGATACAGCGGAATCCGACGTGGCTGGTCGAGGTGTCGACCGGTTCGGCATGGCGGGCCGCAGGACGGTACCGGCGACAGTAGATCGGCGCGCACAAGTGCGAGCCACCCTTCAACACCTTGCGTGGAATCCGCACGGCCGGCTGGGTCGGATCGTAGCTCGCTTCCATCGGCACACCGCGCGGGTTCTCCGGCACGCAGCAGGCCTTGGGTGCATCCGCCGTGTGCGCCGTCGAGTACCAGTCGGCAGTCCACTCCCATGTGTTGCCGATCATGTCGTGCACGCCGTAGCCGTTGGCCGGGAAGGCGCGCACCGGCGAGGTCCGGGCGTAGCCGTCGGCCTTGAGATTCTCGAGTGGAAAGTTTCCCTGCCAGGTGTTGGCCATATGCCGCCCCCCCGGCGTCATCTCGTCGCCCCAGGCGAACTCCGCGCCATCGAGGCCGCCGCGTGCGGCGAATTCCCATTCCGCCTCGGTCGGAATCTCCTTGCCGGCCCATTTGGCGTAAGCCTCGGCATCGCGATAGGCGATCTGCACCACGGGATGGTCGTCGAGGCCGCCAATGTGGCTGCCCTTGCCATAGGGCCGGCGCCAGTTGGCGCCGAAAGTGAAGTTCCACCACTGGCTCCAGTCGCGCAGATCGACGGGACGCGATGGTGGCGTGAAGACGAGACCACCGGCCTTCAGCATATGCGGCAGCGCGCCAGGATAGTCCTTTGCGTCGGGGGCAATCTCGGCCCAGGTGACATGGCCCGTCGCCTGGATGAAGGCGCGGAACTGGGCGTTGGTGACCGGCGTCGGGTCGATCCAGAAACCGTCCACGACGACGGTATGCGCAGGCGCTTCTTCGGCGTAGTGCCGGTCCGAGCCCATGCGGAAGGTCCCGCCGGGAATACGGATCATGTCTGCCGTCGACACGGAGGGTTTCTGCAGCACGTCCATCACTTGAGTTCGAACGGATAGATCACTTTCCAGTCGTTCTTCATGTCGACGATGGCCCAATTGCGGCGAACTGCCTCGTCCCATGCCTTGTCCAGCTTGCCGATGTCGGATTGCCGGTCGTAGGCATATTCACGCACCGCGTCGGTGTGATGCACGATGCCCATGAAGCGCGCGCCTGTCCCGGCCGCGGTCCATTCCAGCATCTGCTGGTCGCCGTCGGAATTGCCGAAGGCCAGGACCGGCCGCCGGCCGATGAAGTGATTGATGCCGACCGGCTTGCCAGGGCCGTCGTCGATGAATTCGACCTTCGCCTCCTTCATCAGCACCGGCACGCCGTCGGGCTGGAGGACGAACTTGGTGACACCGGAGGAGCCCACCACCTGTTCCGGCGGGATGCCATAGATCCGCTCGGTCCACGGCCGCATGAACTCGATGCCGCCGCCCGAGACGATGAAGGTCTTGAACTGATTGGCGCGCAGCCAGGCCAGCAGCTCGAGCATCGGCTGGTAGACGAGATCGGTGTAGAGCCGGTTGAAGCGCGGATGCCGTGCAGTCACGATCCAGTCATTGACGGCCTTTGTGAACTCCGCCGTCGTGAGGCCGGCGTGGGTCGCCGCCATGATCTCGAGCAGCCCCTTCTCGCCCATGGCGGCCAACGCCGCTCGGTCGTCGGCCAGCACCGACTTGAAAGGCTCCAGTGTTTTCCATTCGGGGCGCTGCGGTGCCAGCGCCTTCACGCGATCCATGGCGAAGGCCACCTGAAAATAGATCGGCTGCTCGGTCCACAGCGTACCGTCGTTGTCGAAGGTGGCGATGCGCTCGGGGACCGGCACGAAATCGCGGCCGCCGGCCGTGGTGGTGCGGGCGACGAAATCGAGGATCGCCCTCTTCACCGGCCCATCGTTCCACGAAGGCAACGGATCGGTCTGGCTGAACGATGGCGTTCCCGTGGAAAGGACGAGGGCCGCGGCGGCAAGGCCCGTGACGATTGCTCTACGGCGCATGACCACCTCTCGATGCCGAACTTTACCGCACTAGGCCGCTGCCGCGCATCAATTGCAATTGAACAGACAGATATGCGCAGCCACAGTGGCTCCGTATGGCCACGACCCCTGCCGGAGCGGACGACGCCACCAAAAAGCTGCTGCCGTGGCTCGTCGCGGTGGCGTTCTTCATGCAGTCGCTCGACACGACCATCCTGAATACCGCCGTGCCCGCCATCGCCAAGGCCATGGACGTGACCCCGCTCAGCGTTAAATCGGTGCTGGCGAGCTACACGCTCAGCCTCGCCGTCTTCATTCCCATCAGCGGCTGGATGGCCGACCGGTTCGGCACGCGTGCGGTCTTCGCCGCCGCCATCGGCCTGTTTACGGTGGGCTCCGTGCTCTGCGGCCTGTCGACCAACATCGAGATGCTGGTCGCCTGCCGCATCCTGCAGGGCGCGGGCGGCGCCATGATGATGCCGGTCGGCCGCATGACACTCGCCCGCACCTACGACAAGGCCGACCTCGTCCGCGCCATGAGCTTCGTCGCCATCCCCAGCCTGGTCGGGCCCATGGTCGGCCCCGTCGCGGGCGGACTCATCATCACCTACCTGCATTGGAGCGTGGTGTTCTTCGTCAACATTCCGGTCGGACTGCTCGGCCTCTACTATGTCCGGCGGCATCTGCCTGACTATCGCGAACAGCAAACCCACCCGCTCGACATCGCAGGCCTGGTATTGTTCGGCGGCGGCATCGCGCTGCTGTCCTACGTGCTCGAGGTGTTCGGCGACCACACGCACGGCACAGGCGTGGTTCTGGGCATGCTGGCTCTCTCCGCCGCGCTGCTGTCAGGCTACGGCATACGCGCCGCGTCCACGGCCTTCCCGCTGCTCAACCTCGGCCTGTTCAAGGTGCGAACCTTCCGGGCCGCGGTATCCGGCGGCTTCTTCACCCGCCTCGGCCTCGGCGGCATCCCGTTCCTGTTCCCGCTGCTCTACCAGATCGGCCTCGGCCTCTCGCCGATCCAGTCGGGCCTGCTGGTGCTGCCGCAGGCCATTGCCTCGATCGGCCTGAAGACCTTCATGCCGGCGATCCTGGCGCGCCTGGGCTATCGCAACGTGCTGGTCGGCAACACCATCATCGTCGGCCTGATGATCATGTCGTTCGCCACCGTCGGCAGCGAGACACCGATCTGGCAGATCGTCGTCCAGGCCTTCATCCTCGGCTTCTTCACGTCGATGCAATACACCAGCATGAACACGCTGGTGTATGCCGACGTCTCGGGCGCGCAGACGAGCGGCGCCAGCACGATCGCCGCCACCGGCCAGCAGCTGGCGATCAGCTTCGGCGTCGCCGGCGCGTCCCTGATCGCGGCGCTTTTCGTTCCCGACGGTGCCCACTCCAATCCGTCGGCAATGATCCACGGCGTGCAGCAGGCTTTCCTCATTCTGGGGGCGATGACGATCCTGTCGTCGGTCGTCTTCATGGAGCTGCGGAAGGACGACGGCGACTCGATCAGCCAGCACGCGCCCATCAGCCGCGACACGCACGACGGCGAGACCTAATTCAGCCGCCAGATCGCGATGTTGAGGATTGTCGCGAAACCGACCCACGCCACGTAGGGCACGAGGAGCCAGGCCGCGATCCTGTCGATGGGGCGGAACGCCAGCGCCGTCGCCACCACGGCCAGTTCCAGCACCACGACGACCGCGACCGCCGGCCCGATCCTTTCCAGACCGAAGAACGTAACGCTCCAGCCGAGATTGATCGCGAGCTGGAGCGCGAACAGCGTCAGCGGTCCCCGCGCGGTATCGCGATCGGCCGTGCGCCAGACCCGCCAAGCGGCGATCGCCATCAGGACATAAAGCACGGTCCACACCGGGCCGAACACGGCATTGGGCGGATTGAAGGAAGGCTTGGCGAGCGCCGCGTACCAGGTCTTCACGCTGGTGGCGGTGACGGCGGCGCCGAGCGCCCCGATGCCGAGACAGAGGCCCACGAACAGGACGAGTGCGGCGATCTCGACGACAAGGCTGCGCTTCAAGAGAGCCTCAGAACAGCAGGCTGGCGCCGACGTTGATCGTCAGCGCGAGGATGGCGGTGTTGAAAGTGAACGCCACGATACCATGCACCAGGCTCAGGTAGCGCATGCCGATGGAGGTGGTGGCGACATCGCCGGTTTGCGCCGCGCAGCCGATGACGAAGGAATAGTAGAGGAAGTCGCGATAGTCCGGTTCGCGATCGCCCGGGAACTCGAGACCGCCTGGCCCGTCGTCGTCCTGGCGGTAGTAGACGTTGGCATAGTGAAGCGTGAAGACCGTGTGGGTGAAGGTCCACGACAGTGCCACCGTCACCCCCGTGATGACGAGCGCCAGCGCCACCGACTGCTCCGGCTGCTTGAGGACCGGCAGTTCGGCGAAGATGGCGACGAAGCTGGCGCCCGCGCTGGCGATCACCAGCAACAGGATGATCCAGTCGCCTTCGTCGTAGAGCGCGGCGCGGCTGCGGCACAAGTCGACCGTGGAGTGGACGAACATCCACAGGGTCGCCGAGATATAGAGCACGGCCGTGAAATCCCAGGCCAGGATCAGGCGGGTCGGCAGCCGCATCGCCGCCGGCAGCAGCGCATAGAGGACCAGCCCGGCGGCACAGGACAGCAACAGGCGCCGCCGGCCGGTGACGAAGCGGTAGATCCGCCAATCCCGAAAAGAACGCTCAGCCATTCCTGCTCCCCCGCTCGCACTCTGCCATCTCGGCGGACGACGGTAATCCATGTAATATCGAGGCAATGCTGTTCGACGCGATGGACCTCGCCGCCACGTTCGTGTTCGCCATCAGCGGCGCCACCCGTGGCGTTCGCCGCCGGCTCGACCTGTTCGGCGTGCTGGTGGTCGCCTGGGTGGCGGCCGTCGCGGGCGGCATTGCCCGCGACCTGCTGATCGGCGTCGTGCCGCCAGCCGCCATCGCCGACTGGCGCTATCTGGCCGCCGCCGTTGCCGCCGGTCTGCTGGGCTTCTTTGCCTCGGACCTGATTGCCCGCCTCAAGACCCCGGTCCTGCTGTTCGATGCTGCGGGGCTCTGCCTCTTCGCCGTGACCGGCACCCAGAAGGCGCTGGCGTACGGCCTTACCCCCTTGATGGCGGCGATGATGGGGATGATCACCTGCATCGGCGGCGGCGTGGCCCGCGACCTGCTCACCCTGCAGGTTCCGACAGTTTTCCGCTCGGAGCTCTATGCGGTGGCCGCCCTGGCCGGGGCCGGCTCCGTCGCCCTGGGCTTCTGGATGGATCTGCCCATCCTTCCGACGGCTCTTTTCGGGACGGCCCTGTGCTTATTTCTGCGTCTCATGTCGATCTATCGAGGCTGGCGGCTGCCAGTCGCCATCACGAATCATCAGTTTTATAAAGAGACTGACTAGATTCGAGTCTGCCAGACCCCTGATTCGCCGCCGCTGCCCTTGCCGGTCCTGTGGATGAACGCTAAACACACGGCCGTCATTTTGTCGCAAGCGGCGGGGGGAAAAAGCAGCATGGCGACGAAGAAGAAGGCCAAATCGACCGGATCCGCTCCTGTGGAAAAGCCGGCCAACAAGTTGAACGGCAAGGGTATTTCGTCGAAGGCCAGCGGTACGCCGGAGGCGCGTGAGACCGCACGCCTGCTGCTGGAAATCGAGGCGATCCACTGCCGCCCCGAGAACCCGTACATCTTCACGTCTGGCCGGGCGAGCCCGGTCTATATCGATTGCCGGAAGATCATCTCTTTCCCGGAAGCGCGCGCCAAGATCATGCAGCACGCGTTCAAGATGATCGACAAGACCATCGGCTGGAACAAGATCGACGTGGTCGCGGGCGGCGAGACCGCCGGCATCCCGTTTGCCGCCCTCCTGGCGGCCTTGGCCAAGAAGTCGATGATCTATGTGCGCAAGCAGCCCAAGGGCTTCGGCCGCATGGCCCAGATCGAAGGCGACCTCAAGCCCGGCAAGCGCGTACTGCTGGTCGAGGATCTCGCCACCGACGGCGGCAGCAAGCTGGTCTTCATCGAGGCCCTGAAGAAGGCCGAGGCCAAGGTCACCGACTGCTTCGTGATCTTCCACTACGGCATCTTCCCCCAGAGCATCGAGATGCTGGCCGCGGGAGGCGTGAAGCTGCATGCGCTCGCGACCTGGTGGGACGCCCTGGAAGCGGCACAGAAGCACAAGTACTTCGACGAACGCGGCCTTACCGAAACGCGGGCGTTCCTCGAGGCGCCCGAGCAATGGTCGGCCAATCACGGCGGCCGTCCGCCGGCGCCGCGGTCGATGCTGGGCCGCTAGCCCGCTCTTTGCTACGGTGCGGCGGACATGATCCGCCGCACTTTATCCGCCGTCCTCACAATCTGCGCCCTCGCTTCGCCCGCCGCCGGTAACCGTGCCTGGGCAAAGGACGAGCTGGTGCTCGCCATGACGCAGATGCCGGGCACCTGGAATCCGCTGATCAGCTCGATGCTGGCCAAGTCGCTGATCGCCAACATGACCGCACGGCCCCTCACCGCCTACGACGCGGACTGGAAGCTGGTGTGCCTGGCCTGCACCGAACTGCCGACCCTGCAGAACGGCAAGGCGCGGGTGATCGACCTGCCTGATGGCAAGAAGGGCATGGAGGTCGACGTCGAGTTGCGCGACCTGCGCTGGGGCGACGGCACGCCGGTTTCATCGAAGGACGTCGCCTTCACGCTCGAGGTCGGCAAGCACCCTTTGTCGGGCGTCGCGTCATCTGAAGGCTACAAGCGCGTGATCAAGCTCGACATGAAGGACGACCGTCGCTTCACCATGACGATCGATCGCGTCACCTTCGACTACAACAGCATCGGTTTCCTGCTGCTGCCGGCGCACATCGAGAAGCCGATCTTCGACGCCAACCCGGCCGAGTACCGCAACAAGACCGCCTACGACACCAACTCGACCAATCCCGGGCTCGCCTTCGGCCCCTACCGCATCGTCGAGACCGTCCCGGGCAGCCGCATTGCTCTCGAACAGAATCCGACCTGGACGGGCCAGAAGCCGGGCTTCAAGCGCATCGTCGTCAAGATCATCGAGAATACGGCAGCGCTCGAGGCCAACCTTCTCTCGGGCAGCGTCGACTATGTGCTGGGCGAGCTCGGCCTCTCGCTCGATCAGGCGATCGCCTTCGAGAAGCGCCACGGCACCAAGTACAACGTCGTCTACAAGCCGGCGCTGATCTGGGAACATATCGACGCCAATCTCGACAACAAGCTGCTGGCCGACCGGCGCGTGCGCCAGGCGCTTCTGCTCGCCATCGACCGCAAGGCGATTTCCGAGAAGCTGTTCGACGGCAAGCAGCCGATCGCGCATGGCGGCATCAGCGAGCTCGATCCGATGTTCAGCCCGGCGGCGCGGCAGTACGGCTACGACCCTGCTGCCGCGAAGAAGCTGCTGGACGAGGCCGGATTCGCCACCCTCCGCAACAACGTCCGCCAGAACGCCGCCGGCGACCGGCTCTCGATCGAACTCGGCACGACGGCCGGCAACCGGGTGCGCGAACTGGTGGCGCAGGTGATCCAGAGCCAGCTCCGTCAGGTCGGTGTCGAGGTCCGCATAAAAGCCGAACCGCCGCGCATCTTCTTCGAGGCGATGGGTCGACGCACCTACAGTGGCCTCGGCATGTACGCCTGGGTCCAGCGCCCCGAGGGCGTGCCGCGCTCGTCGCTGCACTCCAAGGAGATCCCGTCGGCCGAGAATGCCTGGAGCGGCCAGAACTACCCCGGCTACGCCAATCCCGAGATGGACAAGGCGCTCGACGCCGCCGAGCGCGAGCTCGACGTCGGCAAGCGGCGCGCCCTGTTCGCTGAGATCCAGCGTCTCGCCGCCGACGACCTGCCGTCGTTGCCGCTGTTTTTCCGCGTCGATCCCTTCGTCATCCCCAAGGCCCTCAAGGGCGTGACGCCGACCGGCACCCTCAACAGCTCGACCTTGTGGGTCGAGCAGTGGCGCTGGGAGAACTAGGTCGCGGCATGACGGCATGAGCCGCTACTTGGCCGCGCGTGCCTTCCAGACGGCCATCACCCTGGCGCTGATGAGCCTGGTGGTCTTCGTGTTGATCGGCCTGATGCCGGGCGATCCCATCGACATGATGATCTCCGGCGACCCGCAGATGACGAGCGAGGACGCGGCACGCCTGCGCGCCCTGTACGGCCTCGACAAGCCGTTGCTCGAACGCTACCTCGCCTGGGCGGCGCAGGCCCTGCAGGGCAACTTCGGCTACTCGCGCTCGTTCGGCCAGCCGGTACTGGCGGTGCTGTGGCCGCGGCTGCTGAACACGCTGCTGCTCGCCGGCACCGCCTTCGTGCTGGCAACGGCGATCGCCCTGCCGCTCGGCATCTGGGCCGCCCAGCGCCCGCGCAGCCGCGCCGACTACCTGATCAACCTGCTGTGCTTCGCCGGCATCTCGGCACCGCCGTTCTGGCTGGCGCTGCTGCTCATTACCCTGTTCGCGGTGTTTCTCGGCTGGCTGCCGGCGGGCGGCATGGCCGACGTGCGGCCCGGAACGCCCTGGGCGACGGCGCTTGTCGACCAGCTCCGGCATCTCGCGTTGCCCGTGGTCACGCTGACCCTGGTCCAGCTCGGCGCCTACACGCGCTTCATGCGCGGCGCCATGATCGAGATCCTGCGCCAGGACTATATCCGCACCGCCCGGGCCAAGGGTGCGTCCGAGACCACCGTGCTGTGGCGGCACGCCTTCGCCAATGCGCTGGCGCCCGTGCTAACGGTGCTGGCGCTCTCGTTCGGCGGCCTGGTCTCGGGCGCGCTGATCACCGAGACGATGTTCGCCTGGCCCGGCATGGGCAAGGCGATCTACCAGGCGATCCTCGACAACGACTACAATCTGGCGTTGGTTGGCCTGCTGATGGCGACGCTCGCCACCATCGCCGGCAACCTCGCGGCCGACTTGGCCTATGTCTGGGTCGACCCGCGTGTATCGATCGCGGGAGATGCGGCGTGACGGCGGAAAGCCCGCGCCATCGCGCCTGGGTCCAGCTCACGCGCCATCGCCTCGCCCGCGCTTCGCTGATCTTCCTCGCTCTTCTTTTGGTGCTGTCGCTCTCTGCACCCATGATCGCGGATCTGCGCGGCATCGATCCAACCGCCACCGACCTCTTCCGCCGCTTCGAGCCACCGTCAGCCGAGCACTGGCTGGGCACCGACGATCTCGGGCGCGACCTCTTCCAGCGCCTGCTGGACGGCGGACGCGTGTCGCTGCTGGTCGGCCTCTCCGGCGCCGTGCTGTCGGCCTTCCTGGGCGCCCTGATCGGGGTCCTGGCGGGCTATCTCGGCGGCCGCCTCGACGCCTTCCTGATGCGGCTCACCGACGGCGTCATCTCGCTGCCGCTACTGCCGCTCCTGATCGTCCTGGCCGCCATCGACCCGCGCAAGATCGGTATCCCGGCCGAGATCGCCCAGTCCGAGACCTTCTCGCTCTATCGCATCGTCGTCATCGTGGCGCTGACCGGCTGGACGACGGTGGCGCGGCTGGTGCGGGCCGAGACACTGTCGCTCAAGGCGCGCGACTTCACCCGCGCCGCCCGCGCGCTGGGCGCCCGGCCGGGCCGCATCATGTTCCGCCATATCCTGCCCAACGCCGCCGGTTCGCTGGTGGTCGCCACCACCATGTCGGTCGGCGCCCTCATCCTGTTCGAATCGACCCTGTCGTGTCTCGGCCTCGGCACCCAGCCGCCGGCGGCGAGCTGGGGCAACATGCTGACCGGCGCGCAGGAACTGCTGCAGCAGGCCCCCATGCTCGCCCTGTGGCCCGGCCTGCTGATCTTCCTCACGGTGATCGCCTTCAATTTCGTCGGCGACGGCCTGCAGGACGCACTCGATCCCCGTAGCGAAAGGCGTTAGCAATGAGCAAGGATTCCCCCTCCCCCGACTTCACCGCCATGAGCCGGCTGTCGGCCGACATTGACCTCACTGCCGAAGGCAAGGCGACCGGCTTCGTGCGCGTGCCGCATTCGGTGCACCGCTCGGCCTATGGCTGGATCCCGATCCCGATCGTGCGCATCAAGAACGGCGATGGCCCCAGCGTCCTGATGCAGGCCGGCAACCATGGCGACGAATGGGAAGGCCAGATCGGGCTCGGCAACCTGATCCGCAGCCTCGAGCCCAAGGACATCAAGGGCCGGCTCGTGATCCTGCCGTCGGCCAATTTTCCCGCGGCGATGGCCGGGCAGCGGACCTCGCCGATCGACGACGGCAATCTCAACCGCTCCTTTCCGGGCGACGCCGACGGCACGATCACCCAGCAGATCGCCTACTGGATCGAGCATGCGCTGCTGCCGGGCTTCGACTACAGCTTCGACTTCCACTCCGGCGGCAGTTCCCTCACCTATGTCCCGAGCGCGCTGGCGCCCAGCCATGCCGACCCCGAGCGCATGAAGAAGGTAGTGGGTCTCCTGAAAGCGTTCGGCGCGCCGGTGAGCTACGTCTCGGGCGCGCCGCAAGGCGGCGGCCGCACCTTCACCTCGGCCTCGTACCGCCAGGGCGTGGTGTCGATGGGCACGGAGCTGGGCGGCGGCGGATTGGTGACGCCCGGCTCGCTGAGGGTGGCGCAGGACGGCATGCGGCGCGTGCTGGCCCATGTCGGCCTGCTGCAGGGCCCCGTTCCGGCAAGCACGCCGACACGGCTCACCGAGATCGGTGGCGACGACTACTACGTCTACGCCTCCGACAGTGGCCTGTTCGAGCCGCTGGTCGACCTCGGCACCGAGGTCAAGGCGGGACAGCCGGCCGCGCGCATCCACTTCCACCACACGCCGTGGCGCGAGCCCGATCTCCTGACCTTCAAGCGCGATGGCCTGGTCCTCTGCAAGCGCGTGCCCGCCCGCTGCGAGCGCGGCGACTGCCTGTTCCATCTGGCGACGGACATCGCAGGCTGACCGGAGGCAATTCATTTTACCGGCTGCCCCGACTGTGCGAGGCTGAGGTCCCATCAATTTCGAAAGGAGGTGATTACGTGAAGTCCACCATTACGACACCGACGACCTTCACCGTAACCGCCACCGGGATCGTTCCTGTTTTGGTGAATTACGGCCCGTAAGATCGACGGGAGTCGGCGCAAAGCCGCCTTCGGGCGGCTTTGTTGTTTTCAGGGCACACCTTCATGACGAAAGCGCTGCCCCCGGGCGCGGCTGCCGGCTAGGCGGCGCGGCAGACCACGCAGGAGAGCTTCGAGGCCGTCCGGCGGCCGTCCTTGCGTGGCCGCGCGACGGCGTGGCCGCAGGCAGTGCAGCCGTCGATCTCGAAATCGATCCAGTGCGTCGGCCCGCTGCAATCCTCGCAGGGCAGGCCGCGCCGGGAGTCGATGTGGCCAAACCCGGGGGCGCCGCAGGCCGGGCAGAGACAGCGCAATTTCCTGGCAAGCTTCCACGACAGCGCGCGCAGGACCTTCATGCGCGTCGGATTGCGATGCGCCCGCATGTCGGCGATCACGATCGCAAGTCCGTCGTCGGAGCGGTTCGCCTCCTGGTCGATCGCCGATACCACCTCGTCCAGCCGGGAGAGGCCCTTGACCGGCCGGCTGGCATCGCTGCTGGCGATCACGAAGACGCCGCTCCCGGGAAAGCCCAGCGCCGTCACTGCCGCCGGAGCTTCAGGATCGCCGGCCTTGAAGCGCAGCAGGCGCCAGTTGGTTCGATGGGTGGCCAGGGTCTCGATGATCCTGATCCCGCGGCGGCGGTCGATGAAGGCCATCACCTCCACGCCGGCGGGCCTCAGCGGCACCCGGTCGATCGGGCCATAGCTGCCTTCGCTGGCGATCGCGCACTCGACATCGAGAGTACGAAAGGCAAGTTCGGCCTTGATCGCGCAGGTCTCGACGATGGGGCCCGGCCGCGCGATCTCGCCGGAAAATGTCCCCAGAGCGTCCGTATCGAGATCGGGGGCGACCACGATCTCCGCGCCCAGCAGGCGGCGAAACGGCGGCGCGATCGCGAGTTCCTTGCCGTGGATCGTCGCCAGTCCTACCCGTTCATGCTCGTAGGGGTGCCCCATCACAGACGACGGCCGCGCGCCGTTGGCCGGTCGATGCCTATTCCGCCGCCTGTGGTACGGCGCGGCGGGCGAGTTGCTGCTCGACCAGGGTCGCCCAGTACGAGGCGCCGATCGGCAGGATCTCGTCGTTGAAGTCGTAGCCCGGGTTATGGACCATGCAGCTGCCTTCGCCGTCGCCGTTGCCGATCCAGATGTAGCAGCCGGGCCGCTTGAGCAGCATCCAGGCGAAGTCTTCGCTGCCCATGGCGGGCGTCGGGTTGCGGTTGACGTTGTCGAGGCCGACCAGCGCCGACGCGGCATGTGCGGCGAACTCGGTCTCCTGTACGCTGTTCACGGTCGCCGGATAGCGCCGCTCGTAGCGCCACTTGACCACTTCGGCGCCGAAGCCGGCCGCGACATTGCGCGAGATCTTCTCGATGTTCTTCTCGATCATGTCCTGCACCGGCTTCTTGAAGGTGCGGACCGTGCCGCGCAGCACGCATTCCTGGGGAATGACGTTCCAGGCGTCGCCGGCGTGGATCTGCGTCGTAGACACGACGGCGGTGTCCATCGGGTCGACGTTGCGCGCCACGATCGACTGCAGCGCCGTCACGATATGGGCGCCCACGACCACCGGGTCGATCGTATGATGCGGCATGGCACCATGCCCGCCGACACCCTTGAGGACGACCTCGAAGATGTCGTAGGCCGCCATCATCGGGCCGGGCCGGACGGCGAACTTGCCGACCGGGATGCCCGGGATGTTGTGCATGCCGTAGACGCCCTCGACCGGGAACTTCTCGAACAGCCCCTCTTCCACCATGACGCGGCCGCCGCCCTCGTTCTCCTCGGCCGGCTGGAAGATGAAGTAGACGGTGCCGTCGAAGTTCTTGGTTTCGGACAGGTACTTGGCGGCACCCAGCAGCATCACGGTATGCCCGTCATGGCCGCAGGCGTGCATCTTGCCCGGGATCGTCGACTTGTGGTCGAACTGGTTGGTCTCGTGGACGTCGAGCGCATCCATGTCGGCGCGCAGCCCGATCGCCCGCTTCGACGTGCCCGAGCGCAGCACGCCCACGACGCCGGTCTTGGCGAGGCCTCGGTGAACTTCGAGGCCAAACGACTTCAGTTTCTCGGCGACGACGTCGGCCGTCCGCACTTCCTCGAACGCCGTCTCGGGGTGACTGTGGATGTCGTGGCGCCAGGCAGTCATGTCCCTGTGAAACGACGCTATGCGGTTAATGACCGGCATCCAGGCTCTCCAGCGAATAAGGTCGCGGATCGTACGGCACCCTCATGACGGGTCAAGCGCACTCGACATGCACCCGCGCACATCACGGCCCGTGCAAGAAGATTGCCGTGTCGTCAGCTGTTCGCGACGTAGACCCGTTCCTCGATGGGCAGCCGGCCTTCCTCGATCGCGTGGCAGGCCACCGTCCCACCCTCGATGGCGAGCGCCGCCGGCCGCTCCGCCTTGCAACGGTCGTTGGCGAAGGGACAGCGCGGATGGAACGTGCATCCAGAGGGCGGGTTGATCGGGCTCGGCACTTCGCCGGCAACAGGCGTGCGCTGGCGGCCGGTCATATCGAGGTCGGGAATCGTGTCGAGCAGCATCCGCGTGTAGGGATGCTTCGGTCGCGTGAACAGAGTCTCCGTGGGCGCCACCTCGACCAGCCGGCCGAGGTACATCACGCCGACGCGGGTCGAGATGTGATAGACGACCGCCAGGTTGTGCGAGATGAAAAGATAGGTGAGGCCGAAGCGGCGCTGCAGGTCGACCATCAGGTTCAGGATCTGGGCCTGCACCGAGACGTCGAGCGCCGAGGTCGGCTCGTCGCACACCAGGAATTCCGGCTGGCTGGCGAGAGCCCGGGCAATCGAGATGCGCTGGCGCTGGCCGCCCGAGAATTCATGCGGGAACTTGCGGCCGTCGACCGGTGCCAGGCGCACCTGGCGCAGGAGATCTCCCACCCGCTTCTCGAGGTCGGCCTTGTCCTTGGAGAGGCCAAAGGCGCGGATCGGCTCGGCGATGATGTCGAACACGCGCCAGCGCGGATTGAGGCTGGCGAACGGGTCCTGGAAGATCATCTGCATGCGCCGCCGCAGCGCGGCCATATCGGACCGGCTGTGCCGGCCGGCCATGTCGTTGCCGTCGAACTCGATCGAGCCGGCGGTCGGCGGATAGAGCCCGACGACCAGGCGCGCCACCGTCGACTTGCCGCAGCCCGACTCGCCCACCAGCGAGAAGGTCTCGCCCTTGGCGATCTCGATGTCGATGCCGTCGACGGCTTGCACGATCTGGCGCGGCCGGCCCTCGATGGTGCGCACCAGCCACGGCGCCGAGACGTCGAAATAACGCTTCAGACCTGCGAGGCGGACAAATGCGGTGCCGGCGCCGTCAGGCATCGACTGTCTCCTTCTGGACCGGCGCGCCGACGCCGCCGCGATCGTGCAGCCAGCAGGCCGCCCGGCTGGTGCCGGCCGCCATCAGGTCGGGGCGTTCGACCACGCAGCGCTGGCCGCGTTCGGTGCAGCGTGGATTGAAGGCGCAGCCCGCGGGAATTTCGGTGAGCCGCGGCATCGCGCCGTCGATCTGGGTCAGCCGCTCGGTGCGGACGCCCAGGCTGGGGATCGAGCCCATCAGGCCCTTGGTGTAGGGATGCTTGGCGTGCTTGACCACGTCGCGCACCGGCCCGATCTCGGCGATGCGTCCGGCATACATCACCGCGACGCGATCGGCGGTCTCGGCGATCACCCCCATGTCGTGGGTCACCAGCATCACCGCCGTGCCATGCTCGCGGCAGAGCCGCTTCAGCAGCGCGATGATCTGCGCCTGGATCGACACGTCGAGCGCCGTCGTGGGCTCGTCGGCCACGATCAGGCGCGGCCCGGCGCAGAGCGCCAGCGCGATCACCACCCTCTGGCGCATGCCGCCCGAGAACTGATGCGGATAATGGTCGATGCGGGTCTCGGCCCCCGGGATGCCGACCTCCTTCAGGAGATCGAGCGCCCGCGTCCGCGCCTGGGTGGCCGACAGAGGCAGATGGGTCTGGATGGTCTCGATCAGCTGGCGGCCCACCGAATAGAGCGGATTGAGGCTGGTAAGCGGGTCCTGGAAGATCGCGCCGATGCGGGCGCCGCGGACCTTGCGCATCTCCTCGTAGGGCAAATTGTCGATGCGCCGCCCTTCCAGGCGGATCTCGCCGCCGGCGATCCGGCCCGGCGGCTCGAGAAGACCGATGATGGCATTGCCGGTGAGCGACTTGCCGGCGCCCGACTCGCCCACCACGCCCAGCACTTC
Organism: Reyranella sp.; assembly: GCA_052386855.1. Lineage (GTDB taxonomy): Bacteria > Pseudomonadota > Alphaproteobacteria > Reyranellales > Reyranellaceae > Reyranella. The sequence continues at coordinate 26,252 of JBQTJT010000024.1, read as the reverse complement.
GCCCGGGGCGATATCGAACGAGACATCGTCGACCGCGAGCAGCGTGCCGCGGCGGGTCGGGAACTCGACCCGGAGGTTTTTTACCTCGAGCAGCGGCGGGTTGTTGGACGGCTTGGCCATCAAAGCTCTTCCGTCATCCTGAGCGAAGCGAAGGATCTCACGCCGGCCCGGGGATCGTTGGTCGTTCCGCTAGGTCCTTCGCTGCGCTCAGGACGACAGGGAGGGCGACTCGTCATCATCGCAATTTCGGGTTCAGCGCATCGCGCAGCCAGTCGCCCAGCAGGTTCACGGCCAGGACGAGTGCTGCCAGCGTCGCACCCGGGAACACCGTGATCCACCAGTCGCCGGACTGCAGCACCTCGTTGCCGAGGCGGATGAGCGTGCCCAGCGACGGTTCGGTCGACGGCAGGCCGACGCCGAGGAACGACAATGTCGCCTCGGTGATGATGGCGAGGCCCAGGTTGATGGTGGCGATGACCAGGACCGGCCCGGTGACGTTGGGCAGAACATGGCGGACCATGATCAGCAGCGGCGACAGGCCGATCACCCGCGCCGCCTGGACATATTCCTTGTTCTTCTCGACCAGCACCGAGCCACGCACGGTGCGCGCGTACTGCACCCAGAACGACAGGCCGATGGCGCCGACAATGACATAGATTGCGATCTCGTCATGGCGCTTCACCGAGATGATGCCGCGCACGACGCCATCGATGAGCAGCGCCACCAGGATGGCCGGGAAGGTAAGCTGGACGTCGGCGATGCGCATGATGAGCGCATCGACCGCGCCGCCGATGTAGCCGCTTACCAGGCCGAGCGTGATGCCCAATGCCATGGCAACGACGACGGAGGCCAAGCCGACGACCAGCGACAGCCGCGTGCCGTACATGATGGACGACAGGATATCCCTGCCCTGGTCGTCGGTCCCGAGCGGGAATGTCCAGTCGCCGTCGGCCGACAGCATCGCCGGCGGCTTCAGCCCGTCGCTGAGGCTGAGCGTCGCCGGGTCGAACGGCGTATGAGGCGCCAGGATCGGCGACAGGAACGCGACCGCCACAATCAGGAAGGTGACGGTGGCCGCGGTCACGGTCAGCGGCGAGGATTTGAAGCTCCACCAGACGTCGCTGTCTGCCGCGCGATGCAGCCATCCGGAAAGAGCCGGACCCTTTGCCATCTCAGTGCCCCGCCACGCGCGCCGTGCCGCCCTGGCTGCGCAGGCGCGGATCGACGACGAAATAGAGCAGATCGACCGTGAGGTTGATCAGCACGAACAGCAGTCCGATCAGCAGCAGGTAGGCCGCCATCACGGGAATGTCGGAGAACTGCACCGACTGGATGAAGAGCTGGCCGACGCCTGGCCAGGCGAACACCGTTTCCGTGACGATGGCGAAGGCGATCAGGGCGCCGAGTTGGAGGCCGGTGACGGTGATCACCGGCACCAGCGTGTTCTTGAGCGCATGGCCGAAATTGATGGCGCGGTTGGTCAGGCCGCGGGCGCGGGCGAACTTGATGTAATCGGTGCGCATGACCTCGAGCATTTCCGAGCGGACCAGCCGCATCAGCAGGGTGAGCTGGAACAGGCCGAGCGTGATCGAGGGCAGGATCAGGGCCTTCAGCCCCGACCAGGTCAGGAAATTGGTGGTCCACCAGCCGATCTGGACGGTCTCGCCTCGGCCGAAGGACGGCAGCAGCCTGAGCCACACCGCGAACACCAGGATCAGCAGGATGCCGATCAGGAAGGTGGGCAACGATATGCCGATCAGCGACACCGCCTGGAACAGCCGGCTCGTCCAGTGCTTGGGATAGAGGCCGGTATAGACGCCCATCGGCACGCCGACGAACAGCGCGAACACGGCGGCGCAAAGCGACAGTTCGAGCGTCGCCGGCATCCTCTCGAGGATCAGCCGGCCGACCGGCTCCGACGTCCGGTATGAGAGTCCGAACTTGCCCTGGATGGCATTGCCGATGAAATGCATGAACTGGATCGGCGCCGGGTCGTTCAGGCCCAGCTTGGTGCGCAGTTCGGCGCGCTCCTCCATCGTCGTGTCCTGGCCGACCATGGCGTTGATCGGATCGCCGACGTAGCGGAACAGGGAGAACGCAACGACGCCCACCGTCAGCAGCACGGCGATCGATTGCAGGAGGCGTCTCAGGATAAAGGCAAGCATCGGATGATTGTTGGGCCTGGCCGCAGGCCTAGCAGGATTGACACCAAAACGGAACCGGCCCCGGCTGCATCAGAGTGCCGCCGGGGCCGATCGTCGAGATACTCAGTTCAACTACTTCACCGTCACCATACGCAGCGGGAAGCTGTTGTCGGCGAGCTGCACCAGGTCGATGTTCTTGCGCGCCGCCCACACGACCGCCTGCTGATGCAGAGGAATGTAGGCGAAGTCATCGACGTAGAGCTTGGTGGCCTCCTTGATCATGGCGTCGCGCTTGGCCTTGTCGGTCTCCTGCTCCATCGAGTCGGCGAGCTTGTCGAGCGCCGGGTTCGAGTAGCCGCCAGCGTTGAACTGGCCCTTCTTGGTGGCGCCGTTCGGAGTCTGGATCAGCGCCTCGAAGACGTTGTGGACGTCATAGGTCTGGGCCGGCGACCAGCCCAGCATGTAGAAGCTGGTCTCGCCCGGCTTGAGGTCGGCTTTGCGCAGGATCTTGGCGAAGTAGAGGTTGCGGGTCTGTGCCCGCAGATTCACCTTCACGCCGATCTTGGCCAGCATCGCCACGACGGCCTGGCAGACCTTCTCGTCATTGACGTAGCGGTCATTCGGGCAATCCATGCCGACTTCGAAGCCGTTGGGGTAGCCCGCGTCGGCCAGCAGCTTCTTGGCCTCCTCCGGCTTGAGCAGCGCCGGACGCTTGTCGAGGTCCTTCATGTAGCCGTTGATACCCGGCGCCACCATCAGGTTGGTCGGGAAGGACTGGCCGCGCATCACGGTGCGCTTGATCGCATCGACGTCGATCGAACGATGGATGGCTTCACGGACCTTCTTGTCCTTGAACGGGTTCTTGCCCTTGACGTTCGACTCGAGCAACTCGGGACGCTCCTGGTCGAAGCCGAGGAAGACGACGCGGGTCTCGGGGCCCTCGAGCACCTTGACGTTGGCGTCCTTCTTCAGCGTCTCGGTGTCGGCCGGCGGGACCTCGTAGGTCATGTCGATGTCGCCCGCCTTGAGCGCGGCGATGCGGGTCGCGGGGTTGGCCACCGGCGTGAAGATCACCTCGGTGATGTTATGAACGGGCTTGTCCCACCAGTTGGGATTGTTGACGAGGATCGTCTTCTCGCCGGCCTTGCGCTCCTTGAGCATGAACGGGCCGGTACCCATCGCGTTGCGGGTGGCGAAGTTTTCCTCGTTCTTGGTCATGTCCGCGGAGTTGACCGCGTTGTTCTTCTCGGCCCAAGCCTTGGACATCATGCCGAGCGCCGCCCATTTGTCGGCGAGCAGCGGATCGGGGTACTTCGTCGTCACCTCGACGCGGAGGTCGCCGGTCTTCTTGATCTCCTTAACGGAGACGAAGTTGCTGCCCATGTTCGAGCCCGGGCCGTTCGCACGGTTGAGCGAGAACACGATGTCGTCAGCCGTCAACGGCGTGCCGTCGTGGAATTTCACGCCCGGGCGGATGTCGAAGAACCAGGTCGTCGGGTCGGTCTGGCCCCACTTCGTGGCAAGCGCCGGCTCGAGCTTCAGGTTCTTGTCGCGCCGGATCAGCGGGTCATAGATGTTCGAGTTGAAAGTCAGGAGGAACGTCTCCTGACGGGCGTAGGGATCCATCGAGCTCACGTCGCCCGAGTTGGCCCACTTGAATGTCTTGGCGTCCGCCGTGGTCGCGATCGAAAGGCCCGCGCACATGACAGCCGCCAGTGCGAAGGAATGCCTGAAGTACATTTTCATCTTTGACCCCATACTGGAAATCGTGCGCCCTCTTCGCTGGCGGCTTCCCCGGCCACCCCCTGCGCAGACGCATATCTCGGCACGTTGCACTGGCTCTGCGAGGCCGTCAATTGCACAAAAAATTTGCATGCTCACAGAGGGTGTACATAGGCCTGAGGCGGGTTAGGGTGCCCTTCTTCTGGCTTTTTAGTGGGTGCGACCATGAACGACATTCCTCGTAGCTTTCGCGGCAATTCCAACGCGGCCCGGGATATTGCGCACCACCTGCACCCTTACACGAACTTCAAGAAGCACGAGGCCACGGGCCCCCTGACCATCGTGCGCGGCCGCGGCGTCTACGTCATGGACGACGACGGCAAGGAGTATATCGAGGGCATGGCCGGCCTCTGGTCGGCAGCACTGGGCTTCAGCAACGAGCGGCTGGCGACGGTAGCCTACGAGCAGATGAAGCAGCTGCCATTTTACCATGCCTTCAACCAGCGCAGCCACGAACCCGCGATCAACCTCGCGGAGAAGCTCAAGTCGATGGCGCCTGTGGAAATGTCGAAGGTGTTCTTCGCCAATTCCGGCTCCGAGGCCAACGACACCGTCGTGAAGATGGTGTGGTACATGAACAACGCGCTCGGCCGGCCGAAGAAGAAGAAGATCGTCGGCCGCCTCAAGGGATATCACGGCATCACCGTGGCCTCGGGCAGCCTGACCGGCCTGCCGACCAACCACCGCTCCTTCGACCTGCCGATCCAGGGCATCGTCCATACGAGCTGTCCGCACTTCTACCGCTTCGGCAAGGACGGCGAGACCGAGGAGCAGTTCGCCACGCGCTGCGCGCAGGAACTCGAGGAGCTGATCATCAAGGAAGGCGGCGGCGACGAGGTCGCGGCAATGATCGCCGAGCCGGTGATGGGCGCCGGTGGCGTCATCGTGCCGCCCAAGGGCTACTACGAGAAGATCCAGGCCGTCTGCAAGAAGTACGACATGCTGTTCATCGCCGACGAGGTGATCTGCGGCTTCGGGCGCACCGGCAATGTCTGGGGCAGCCAGACGATGAACATCAAGCCGGACATCCTGACCTGCGCCAAGGCGCTGTCGGCCTCGTTCCTGCCGATCTCGGCAGTTATGATCAACGAGAAGGTCTACCAGGCACTGATGAGCGAGAGCGACAAGATCGGCACCTGGGGCCACGGCTTCACCTACTCCGGCCATCCCGTCGCCGCGGCTGTCGCCCTCGAGGCGCAGAAGATCTACGACGAGACCGACCTGTTCGGCCACGCCAAGCGCATGAGCCCGATCTTCACCAAGCACGTCCAGTCGTTCGCCGATCATCCGCTGGTCGGCGAGGCGATGAGCATCGGCATGATGGGCGCGATCGAGATCGTGGCCGACAAGAAGACCAAGGCGCCATTCGAGCTCGGCGCTGTCGGCGCCGCCGGCACCAAGGTGTACAACCATGCGGTCGAGCGCGGTCTGTTCATCCGCAACATGGGCGACCGCGTCGCCATCTGTCCGCCGCTGATCATCAACGAGACCGAGCTCGCCGACCTGTTCGCACGGCTGCGTCAGTCGTTCGACGCGGCATTGGCCGACCTCAAGTCGGAGGGCCACTTCAAGGGCTGACATGCAAAGCGATACGGCGCGCGCCGGCGGGGCGCCGCCCTTCGGCACCGCCCGCCGTATCCGGACCCGGTCGATCTGGGCAGTGGCGCTGTTCACGGCGTCGCTGCCGCCGGCCTTCATCGGCTTCGGCATCGCCAATGCGACCGACGACCAGACCAACCTCGCGATGCCGCTGGCCTTCCTCTTCTGGGCGATCGGGCTGCTGTTCGCGCTGTGGGCCGCGGCGCCCACGCTGCGCTACTGGGATGGCCTCGCCGGCCCGGTCAGATGGCTGGGGGCGTTGCCCCTGCTCTCGGTCTCCCTGTTCCTGAGCCTGGCGCTGATCGGCATGCTCGTCCTCTGACGATCGACGGATCCTTGCGACTAAGTCGCACTCCTGCCTGCCGCGACCAAAATGTGTCTATCGCGGACAGCCCGTCCGACTAGGATCAGGGTCATGGACTACGAGGCATTCTTTGCCGGCCACCTGCGCCGCCTGCACGACGAGGGCCGCTATCGCGTGTTCGCCGAACTGGAGCGGATCGTGGGCGCCTTTCCGCGCGCGCGCCTGCACCGCGAGGGCGAGGCACCGCGCGACGTCACCGTGTGGTGCAGCAACGACTATCTCGCCATGGGCCAGCATCCGGCCGTGATCGACGCCATGCAGGCCGCGATCGGCGCGCAAGGTTCAGGCGCCGGCGGCACGCGCAACATCTCGGGCACCAACACGCTGCACGCCGCACTCGAACGCGAGCTGGCCCAGCTTCATGAAAAGGAAGCCGCCCTCGTCTTCACCTCGGGATACGTCGCCAACGAGACCACGCTGCAGACGCTGGGCGCCCTGCTGCCGGGCTGCGAGCTCTACTCCGACTCGTTCAACCATGCCTCGATGATCGCGGGCATCCGCCACTCCGGCGCCGTCCGCAGGATCTTCCGCCACAACGACACGGCCCACCTGGAAGAGCTGCTGGCCGCGGCCGACCCCGCGACGCCCAAGATCGTGGCCTTCGAATCGGTCTACTCGATGGACGGCGACATCTCGCCGATCGGCGCGCTCTGCGATGTGGCGCATCGCCATGGCGCCCTCACCTACCTCGACGAGGTCCATGCCGTCGGCATGTATGGCGCGCGCGGCGCGGGCGTGGCCGAGCGCGACGGCGTGCTGGCCAAGGTCGACATCGTGCAGGGCACGCTCGCCAAGGCGTTCGGCGTGGTCGGCGGCTACATCGCCTCGACGGCGGCGACGGTCGACTTCATCCGCTCCTGCGGCACGGGCTTCATCTTCACGACCTCGCTGCCGCCCGCCATTGCCGCGGCGGCGCTGGCCAGCGTCCGCCATGTCAGCGCCCATCCCGAGCTGCGCGTGCGCCACCAGGAGCGGGCCGCGACGCTGAAGCGGCGCCTGGCCGCGGCCGGGCTCCCCGTGATGCCCTCCGTGACGCACATCGTGCCGGTCTCGGTGGGCGACGCCGCGTTAGCCAAGCAGGCGAGCGACCTGCTGCTCGACCGCCATTCGATCTACGTCCAGCCGATCAACTACCCGACCGTGCCGCGCGGCACCGAGCGGCTGCGCCTCACGCCGACGCCGCTGCATGGCGACGAGGACATGGTCCGGCTGGTCGCGGCCCTGCAAGACGTCTGGCAGACGCTGGGCCTCGGCCGCCGCGCTGCCGCCGAATAGGACGGCCTGCACGCGCCCGGCCTGAGGCATTTCCCGACGCCCCGGTGTCGGGAAAATCCCGTCGGAAAATTCAAGGCGTTGATCGGAAAGGCTTTCCGCCGGCCGTTTTCCGACACCCGCGCGTCGAAGAATGCGAAACGTCAGGACAGGAGCGACCAAGCGACTCCGCCGGCACGAAAAGCCCGCCGCGGCAAAAAGCCGGGCGGGCATTAAAGTGGCGATCTCAGCCGGGTGGCCTAAACCAAATCACTCGAGCCAAATCGGCTGAATGTTGGGCTTCTCGAAGTCCTCCAGCGGCATGTATCCGTGCTCGTAGGACTTGGGTCCATCCAGAGCCTGGAGTCGAAGAGGCCGATAATGTCCGAGATTCTTCTTATCCAGGCGAGCGATCTCGATCGAACGATTGAGAGCGGCAAAGACAGGCTGAAAAGCATCGGCAAGGTTCGACGCCGACCGATCTATCCCGACACTTCTGTCACCCAGATCGAATTCACTCCAGAGTTTGGAAGATACTGGAACGCCACGAAGTAGGCGCCTGCATTCGTCGAGCTCTTCAACAAGTGCGTCGAATGCTTCACCGGGCACGGTGCGTCTATAGAGGCGATCAGTCACCAAAGCGAGCGAGCGGTCGGTCGACTTTGACTTGTGCCGGCCAATCAGCTCGAAGAAGGCGGCGATTTCCCTCGGGGTTCCGATCTGCTTGAGAAGCATCCCCGCTGATATTCCGACGTCGGTCATTGCACAGTCTCCACAAACCTAATGTGCTCGCTCCTGAGCAAACCGTTCGACTTCTCGATGATCTTTCTTGCAACATTTTCGAGCTGCTCGAAGGAAGCATTCTGTCCACGAATGTCGATCTTGATATTCTGCTGCATACCTGGCGGCAGATGCCGGGTACGTTCCAGTACCTGCCGGACCACGTTGTTCACCAGACCACCTGGGTTGGTATTGGTATCGTAATTCTTCACCTCGAACGACGCGCTGCGTCTGTCGGCTGACACCCCGTCGGGACGGACTGAGCCGGCCATTCTTGAACTTACCTCCTTGCCATCCTTAAAGGCGACTCGCGGAGCAAAGTTCGGCTGTCGATCTGTCTCATCGTCAAGCTCGCTCTTCTGCCAACTGGGACGTTGACCGGGTGGGAACGGCGGCACCGGAGGCCCGGAAGGCGGTCGCTTGTCGTCGTCGACCGGCTCCGGCGGATTGTTGTGGCCCTTGCCCGGCTTCCTGTCGGTCGGCAGCGCCATCTCGCTGCCGCCGAACGCGCCACCTGCGCCGGGCTGGTTGATCGCGTGGTCTATCGCCTTGCCGACGATCACCGCCCCGATCGCCGCGGCCGTGAGATCCAGCAGAAAGGGGATCACCAGCACCGGCGCCACGACGTTCTGAACAGTCGCTACAGGCCCGTCTTTGTCCCAAACTTCAGTCTGTGGAGGCCCGTCCGTCGGCTCCGCGACCCGCATAACGCGCTCGCCATCGAAAGTCGTGGTGGCGGTGCCCAACACCTCACCTTCGGGACTGCGCACGGTGTCGACCTGCGACCAGTGCGATCCGCCCGGATACGACCACCGGCTTTCCACGCGATGGCCGTCGTCGAAAGTGGCGGTCACGGACGCGATGCGGTCGTGCTCGTCGTAGGCTTCGGACAGGTCGGCCTTGCCACGATCGGTCTCGACCGCAGGTCGCGTGACCAGCCTCGTCCCGTCGTCGAACCGGGTGACTTCGGGCGCGTCGGACGGTGGCGGCACCGCATCCGCCCGCAGGCCGGTCGTCGAACCGGCTTTTGACTCTTCCGGATCGGCGGGAGATGGAACGAGGTCGGGCAACTCCTCGGGCCGATAGCGCTCCATCTCGTCATCGACGATAGCGTCGATGTCCCGCCCGTTCGGCGGGCGGCCTTCGATGACCTCGAAACTCTTCAGCCGGTCGCGTGCCTCGGCGCGGACCGTCGCTGCTACGGGGCCATCGGTGTCGATGCCCGATACCGTGAGTGACCGGTCGATGCCGCGCCGCATCCGGACATGGCGCGCGAGACCCGAATCGATCCGCCCCCCGGCAATCGCCTTCTGCGCGGCGGCGAAACGCGCGTGATCTTCGTCGTCGAGCGACAGGCGGTGGCGGTCGAGATCGACGCCGACGAAGGCGTCGGGCTCGTAGATCATCTGACGGTCGAGCCGTTCGAAGAGATCGCGGTCCGTCGTGAGGCGGCCGTCGATGAAGAGAGCTTCGAGACCCCGCCATTGATCGGGCGCCAGCCAGTCGCGAAATTCCAGCGGGATCGCCACGAACGACGCACCTGGGTTCTTCTCGACCCAGCCGAGCGCGGCGACACCAGCCTCGGCCTGCTGCTTGTTCCACCGACGCTCGGCGTGGCGATGGGCATGTTCGGCGACTGTGGCGATGCGCGACCGCGCCTCGTCGGTCGCGTCGTCCGGCGTGAGTTCGACGGCGCGGTCCTTGAAGATTTCGGGGCCGGGCGGCTCCGCCGGATCGAGCGGGATGCCGGCCAGGTCGCGGTCGACGTCGCGATAGACGGCGGCCTCGCGGGCCTGCACGAAGCGGCGGTCGATTGCAGCCTGGCGCTCGGGGGCGATGACCTCGCGGGCCTGGTCGTAGAGGGCCGATGCGCCGTCGAGATCGTCCTGGCGGATCGCGGTCTCGACCGCCCCGGCATAGAGGTCGGAGAGGCCGCTCCGGGCACGCGTGTCGGTTTCGGTCTGATCCCAGCCGCGACGCTCGCCCTGATAGCGCAGCTCTTCAACCGCGGTCCGGCCGAGTCGGCGCAGATAGGCCGGGTCGTGCCACGACGGCGCCGCGTCCTGTCTCAGGCCGGCGATGCGGTCGGCGACGCTGGCATCGTCGACTTCTATCGTAGCGCTCTCAGCCAGCCGGCCCAGCGTGCCGGCGGCCCAGTCGAGCCGCGTCTCGATCAGCGGCTCCAGGATGCTGCGCTGGCGGGGCCCCATGGCCTGGGACAGCGTGCGCTCCTTAAGCTCGTTGAGCGCCGGCAACGCATCGGCGATGGCTTCCAGCGCGGCTTCGCCGGTCTGGGCCGCAACTCCTGTATCCGGAGCATGCAGCAGCGCCCGGACACCGCTCGAAAACTCGGTGTCGAGCTGGCGCGCGAACATCTCGTCGATACGGATCGTGTGTTCGTCGACTGGCCACGGCTCCGCCTCCGGCTGTGCCACGCGCACAGTCGGGTAGATCTGGATTCCCATTCGATTGGCTCCATCGGGCACGAAAAAGCCCGCCGCGGCGGGTACGCCGGGCGGGCTGGAAGGGCGGATACGCGATCCGCCAGAGTAGGCGCTTTCTTAGCCTATTCCTGCCGAACTTGCAACTTTACCTGAAAGGAAAATATGAACGGCCGTTCAGCGCGTTCTCCTCCCCGGTCATCCGGGTCGCGGCTATGGCCGCAGGCGGCAGCTAGCGCCGCGGCGTCCTTCCGCGGATGCGGTCGAAGCCCTGCTTGATCGCGGCGAAGCGTCTTTCGATGACGGGCTCGTGCTCGGTGTCGGTGAAGATGTAAGGCCAGTCATTTTCGATGGCCTCGCGAACCAGTTCGCCGACATAAAGCGGATCGATGCCATTGTCGGTCCGGTGCTGGAATGCCTTGATGGCATCGGCGACCGGTCCTTCTGCCGGCGGCAGACTGCCGATCTTCCCGGCGAACCGCGGCGGCACGTTGCGACTTGAATTTACGATCTGCGTGCGGACGACGCCCGGACACAACACGGATACCCCGATTTTCCGCGGCGCGAGCGCCTTTCGCAGTCCTTCGGACAGAGCCACCACTCCATATTTGCTCACGTCATACTGCGGACTTCCTCCGGCAATCAGCCCGAAGACGGACGCCGTGGAAACGATTTGGCCTCCTTCACCGTGCGCCTCGATCAGCGGACCGAAAATCTCGATGCCCGAAATCACCGCCATCAGATTGACGCCGAGAACCCAATCCCAACCGGCATCTGTCCAATGACCATACCCCCGCCGCCAGCGACCCCCGCATTGTTGACGAGAATATGGACCTTGCCGTAGCGCGCGACGGTGGCGTCCGCTGCGGCCTGGAGTTCTGCCTTGAGTGCGACATCCGCTCGCACGCCGTCAACGTCGGCGTTGGTAAGTTTCAATTTCTCTACCGCCGTTGCTAACGCCTCTTCCTCGATGTCGCATAACATGACCTTCACCCCCGCCTGCGACAGCGCCGTGGCGATCCCTAATCCGATGCCTGATGCTGCTCCGGTGACGAAGGCTGTCCGTCCGGTAAGGTCTTGCATGTGCGTGTTTCCGCTGCTTTTGCAATTGGCCTCGGTAGATACCACGTCCACTTGCCTTGACCATTGACCGGGATCGATCTGGATGCGCGCGCCATGTCCGTTTGGGTCATTCGCGTCGTCCGGAGAGTGGGTCGATCACTTCTGTCTGAACCCAATTGCGGACCTTCGAGGGTGATCAGCCAGGTTGGGGTCCGCACGCCAGTTCGGACTCGTTGAGTGCTTCGCCAGGTCTTTTCCACAATCAACAAGGCGGCATAGTCGACACCAGCTAGAATGAAGCGGTGCAAGCGGCGGTCGAAAGCGCGGCGTCGCATGCGACATCAGGGGCGATTGAGGTAGTACTCGTCGCGGGGGAAGAGGTCGGTGTTGGGGTCAGGCGTCGGCTCCACCTCACCTTGGTTCAACGGCTTGAATTTCTGTTCGTTGAACAACTCACGGAGAGCGATACGGTCGACCTGCGCCACCTCCAGATACAGGTCGATCTCGGGTCGCGCCAGCAGTTGCAGGATCTTGTCGCGTGCGTAAGGGATCGGCCGGTCGCTGCCCAGCAGCACGTCGTCCACCATGGTCACGTAGGGAAAGATTGACCGGAATGTCGCGATCGACCGTTCGGTTGGATGCCACTGCACGAATATGCCTCCCGGCGCCAGTTTCGCTCGCACCTGCCGGTAGAACTCCTGGGAGTAGAGTCGGCCCGACAGCGCGGTCTTTGGATAGATTGCATCGGTTTCGATCACGTCATAGCGCGTCGTATCGAGGGTGAGCTCGTGACGGCCGTCGTCCACGACTATTTCGAATTTGGGGTTGGCGAGAAGGGTTTCGACACCCGACTTGCCGCCCTGGGCGACGTAGGTTCGCAGCGTTTCGACCACCGGCTCCGCGATCTCGATGACCCGCACCTTCTCCGTCGCCGGATGCAGGCCGGCGGCGTAGGCCGTGCCGCCGGTGCCGGAGCCGATCACCAGGACGCGCCGCGGCGCCTCGTGGACCAGCGGCCCGATGGCGCCGAAGAAGAACTGCACAACATGAAATGGTAATTCACTCTGAAAATGGCCTTGGATATAGAGCTTGTCGCTCTGGGCGTCGTCCAGTCTCAGCAGGCTGAGGCCGGTCTTGTCTTCGGCGACGATGGCCTTCTCGACGGTCAGGCCATGAAGACGCCGCCAGAACGCCTCGCCGCCGGGAAAGAACGCCAGCCCCGCCGTCAGCAGCGCTGCGGGCAGCCAGGCCCAGCGCGTCGAGCGCGCGCCGAAGAGTTGCAGCACCGTGAAGGCCAGCCCGATCGCCACCAGCAGTTTCAGCGTGCCGGCCGTGCCCACGAGGTCGAGCAGCAGGAGGCCGGCGACCAGGCTGCCCATGCTGTTGCCGATGATGTTGGCGAGCTGCACCAGGCCGACGCGGCTGCCCAGCCGGTCGAGGTCGCGCTGCACGGCCTTCTGCACCACGGGGAAGGAGAACCCCATGATGAAGGAGGCGGGAAGAACAACGACCAGGAGCAATAGAACGATCAGGAGGATGTTTTTCTCGCCGCCGCTCATGACGTCGCGGTCGACGAAGTCGGAAGGCAGGAGACCCGCACCGATGGCGAGATAGACGAACCAGGCGCCGCACAGCGCCAGCGCCGTCGCCACGCCCTGCATCAGGAAGAAGAACCGCCGCGGATCGGCGATGCGGTCGATCATCCGTGCGCCCACCATGAGCCCCGCCGCGTCGCCCAGCAGGAAGGCGGAAAGGACCAGCGAGAAGCTGTAGCCGTTGGACTGCAGCAGGACTCCGATCAGCCGATACCAGACGATCTGTAGTGCCACGATCAGAAAGCCGCTGATGAATACCAGGAGCGACCAGCGCCACACGACTCCGTCGACCGGGTCCGGAAGCGATGCAGCCTTCGGAGCTGTCGCGGCATCTGCCATGTCGAGGCCGCGGGTCAGCAACAGGCCGCCAACCGCAACGACCAGGTTGAGCGCCGCGCCCACGTAGATCGCCTTGTCGAAGCCGAAGGTGCCGATCAGGTACCAGCCGCCGACGAAGGCGCCGATGCCGGCGCCCAGCGTATTGAGGCCATAGAGCCAGCCGATCAGCTTCGCGGACCCCGCGATCTGGCTCACCACTGCTTTCGACAGGAACGGCAGCGAGCAGCCCATCAGGAATGTCGGCCACAGGAGGCCGGCGAAGACCACGGCAAAGATGACGCCGCGCGAGGCGGCAAGCGGCAGGAACTCGCGATAGATGACGTCGTAGTAGAGCCAGGGACTGACGACGGCGAAGACGGCGATGCCCACTTCGCAAATGGCGAAGGCGATCAGCGACGCCCGCCGCGACAGCCGGTCGACATAAAGACCGGCCGCAAGACTGCCGATGCCGAGGCCGAGCAGGAACGCGCCCACCACCAGGGCGGCGGCGATCGTGTCGGCGCCGGCGAACAGGCCGAGCAGGCGATGCCAGGCTGTCTGGTAGATCAGGGCCGCGGCGCCCGAGAGGAAGAACAGTCCGAAAAGGACGTATTGCCGGATGCGGTCCGACTGCGGCCCGAGGATCATGGCCTCAGCCTGCCCGAAGCGATGGCTGGCGCCCAACGAATTGTCTGCCTACCGGCGCCTCCCTTCTGCCTCTAAGGGCGCGGCTGGCACTGACGACATGGTCGCGCAATCTGTTGAACCATGTCCGTTCTGGGTCACCCTCGGACCTGATGAGGAGCCTTACCGGGGCCGAAACACACCCAAAAGCAGACATTGATCATGCGTTTGAATCCAGGAGTAGACGCCCTAGCGAGGCTCGCGCCGTTTTCACACAGCCTGGGAAGCGCCCCCTACTCCACCGTCCGCATCGACCAGATGCGCGAGCGGGCCACCACCACGGCGATCAGCACCATCATCGCAAAGGCCGGCAGCAGCAGCGCCGCCTGCAGGCCCCAGATCGAGCAGATCGTACCGGTGATCAGGGCGCCGATCGGCCCCCCGCCGCCCAGGCCGAGCTGGAACAGCGACATCAGCCGCGCGCGGTGCGTGGCGGGCGCCACGATCTGAATGACGGTCCGGCTCTGCGTCATGGTGATGCCGGCACCCAACCCCCAGACGAAGTTCAACGCCACGAAGACTTCGAACGACGGCAGGCTCGCCAGCGCCACCAGCACGATCGAGCCCGCGGCCACGGCGAGCCCGATCAGGCGGCCGCGCAGGGTGAAGCGGCGGGCAAGCCCGGCAAAGACAATGGCGGCCAGGATGGTGGCGGCCCAGAAGGCGAGGTTCACATAGGCGAGTTCCTGCGCGCCACCATGGTAGTTGTCGCGCACCACCAACGGCAGCACGGCCATGAACGGCCCGACGTAGAAGATGCCGACCCCGAGGTTGAGCAGCAGCACCGGCCAGATCTGGTCGGACTTCGCCGCCGCCGACACGCCCTCGCCGACGCTTTTCCAGAAGCCCGGATGGTCGGCCGGCGGATGCGGCGGCGGGTCGGGCAGGCGCCAAACGGCGAAGCATCCCAGCAGCACGAGCGATGCATGCAACGCCAGCAGCGGCAGCGGCCCGAAGCGGTCGGCGGTCGAGGCGCAGGCGATGCCTAAAAGCTGGCCGCCGAACTGCAGCGCCGTGGCGAGCGCCACCGCGCGCGGCAGGCCGCCTTTGGGCGCCACCACCGGCAACAGGGCGTCGCGCGTCGGCACGGCGAAGGCGCCGATCGAGCCCGCGATCAGGCCGTAGGCGATCAGCAGCGGATAGCTGAGGCCATCGCCCCACAGCACCAGGGCAAGCGCCAGCGGCGGCATGGCGTAGAGGACGTGATAGCGCAGCAGCAGCCGGCGCGCGTTGCCGCGGTCGGCGACCAGGCCGCCCAGGGGCAGGAACAGCAGCGAGGGCGCCATGAGTGCCGCCTGGGCCACGCCCACGGCGAAGGCATCCATGTGGAGCACGACCGCGACCAGCCACGGAAACAGCACCATCTGGATGCCGAGGGGCACGAACCAGCTGGCGAGGCCGACCAGATAGACCGGAAAGGCGTTGGGGCGCGCGGACGCGGGCAGGACTTGCTCCGGGGCGGAAGGAACTATATCTTGTAGGTACTTAGTGAAGCTTCCTCATCCAATAGTCAAAGACACCCAAATCGTGTCGACATTCAACCGCAGCACCCTGGTCAAGGTCCTCGAAATCCTCGACAGCAGCCACGCCGGCGAGGCGCTGGCGGCGGCCAAACTCGCCTCGGCGATGGTGCGCGAAGCCGGCCTCTCCTGGGAGCAGGTGCTGGCGCCCGAGATCGCAGCGCCGGCCCTGCCCGCCCCCGCCAGCCGCGCCGCCGGCACAGGTCCCTTCGGTTACCGCCGCGACCAGCGCGAACTCTCGCCGCACGAACAGTTCTTCATGGTGCTGCTGAGCCCGCGCACGCCCAGCGAGATCAAGCGCAAGCTGCGCGGCCTCGAGGCGCGCGTCCTGGACGGCGAGATCACGCCGCAGGAAACCCAGGACCTGAAGTTCATGTACCAGAGCTTCGTGGTCGGCTGATCTTCCGGCCGGACTCATGATCTTCCGGACCGCGAGCTTCCAGCTCGCTCATGAATCCGAGCGAGCTGGAAGCTCGCGGTCCGGAAGAGTCTGAAGACTTTACAGCGGACGCGTGCTGCCGTCGGGGCGGGTGCGATGCAGGAACTCGCGGCCGATCTTCACGCGCTTCTGGCCGTCGTATTCGACGATGTCGGCGGTGGCATAGGTTTCGGTCCAGTTCGACGGCAGGAACGAGCCGGTGCCGACCACGTCGATCGGTGACTTGGCCTCGGCCATGATCCGGCACTTGGCCGGGCCGAAGCCCGAGGAGGCCACGATCTTAACCTTGTCGAAGCCGTTGCGATCCAGTTCGGCGCGCAGGTGGAAGATCGCCGCCGCCGACACGCCGGTGCCGACGAGGAAACGCAGCTCTTCCTCGCTGCGGTAACCGCGGATCGATTCGGGCGAGAAGCGCTCCAGCACGGCATAGGACGACGCGGGGTCCAGCCCCTCGATGTAGCGGCCGCCCGTGGTGTCGAGGCGCAGCGACAGCATTCCCTTGGCGGCAAGCTCGGGGAAGCGCCGGCAGACTTCCAGCGAGTCCGATACTTCGCGGGCGAAATAATCGGCCAGCACGGTCATCGGCTCGCCGGGGAAGGTTTCGTGGAACATCTCGGCGGCGCGCAGCGTCGAGCCGGCGTAGCCGATCAGCGCGTGCGGCATGGTGCCGAGGCCCTGCTCGCGGCCGAAGAAGTGCGCGGTCGCGTGCGTGGCGTTGCCGATGAAGCCCACCGCGCCCACCTTGCGCTTGGCCCGGGCAGAACCCACCGAGGCGGCATAGGCCATCATCTCGGCCATCTCCTGGCCGGCGCAGTGACGCGCATCCATGGCGAGGAAAGCGGCCTTCGGCATGTCGGCGCACATCGTCCAGGCGTTGTAGGCCGCGACGCAGGCCGGCCCCAGCTTCTGCAGGAAGATCGTCTCGAGATCGACCAGATGGAAGAACGAGCCGGTGATGTACATCATCGGCTCGCCGGCGCCGACCCACTTGCCCTCGCCGTAGCGCAGGTCGAGCTCGACCCTGGTGTTGCGCGCGCGGCCCGTCTCCTGCAGCCAGTCGATCGCCAGCCGGGGCGCGAACACCACCGGGCGGCGCATGAAGATGGCGTAGGTCACTCGGGCGTCGCCGAACTTGCCGATCACCTGCTTCGAGCGATTGAAGTAGTGATCGGTGTAGCGTTCGATCTCGCCGTTCGATGGATGAGTCATGGGCCCTCCCCGGGCTCCCTTGATGATGAGCGCGCAAGATGCGCGCGGTCCGGAAGACTCATGATCTTTTGGACCGCGAGCCTCCGGCTCGCTTCATGGTCATGCTCAGACCGCCGGGCGGGCCCGCGCCACCGACAGGCGTTCCGCCTTGAGTTGTTCGGCGAGCAGGAAGGCAAGCTCCAGCGCCTGGCTGGCGTTGAGCCTGGGATCGCACTGCGTCTCGTAGCGCTCGTTCAGGTTATCGACCGTGATGTCGGTCGAGCCGCCGATGCACTCGGTCACTTCCTGGCCCGTCATCTCGAAATGCACGCCGCCGGGATGCGTTCCCTCGGCGCGGTGCACCTCGAAGAAGGCCTTCACCTCGCGCAGGATGTTGTCGAAGTGGCGGGTCTTCCGGCCATTCGATGCCGTCTCGGTGTTGCCGTGCATGGGATCGCACGACCAGACGACCGACTTGCCGGCGCGTTCCACCGCGCGCACCAGCGGCGGCATCTTTTCGGCCACGTTATTCGCGCCCATGCGGACGATCAGCACGATGCGGCCGGGCTCGTTGGCCGGGTTGAGCGTATCGATCAGGCGAAGCGTGTCGTCGACCGAGAGCGAGGGGCCGCACTTGAAGCCGATCGGGTTGCGCACGCCGCGCAGGAACTCGACATGCGCGCCGTCGGGCTGGCGGGTGCGGTCGCCGATCCACAGCATGTGGGCCGAGCAGTCGTACCAGTCGCCCGAAGTGGAATCGACGCGGGTCAGCGCCTCCTCGTAGGGCAGCAGCAGGGCCTCGTGGCTGGTGAAGAAATCGGTCTCGGCGATCTGCGGCGTGGTCGCCGAGTTGAGCCCGCAGGCAGCCATGAAGTTCAGCGTCTCGTCGAGACGCGCGGCGAGATCCTCGTACTTTCCCGACGCCGGCGAGTTGCGCACGAAGTCGAGGTTCCAGCGGTTGACCTCGTGCAGGTCGGCGTAGCCGCCCTGGGCGAAGGCGCGCAGCAGGTTGAGCGTCGCGGCCGACTGGTTATAGGCCTGCACCATGCGCTCGGGATCGGGCAGGCGCGCTTCGGCGGTGAACTCGAAGCCGTTGACGTTGTCGCCGCGGTAGGACGGCAGCTCGACGTCGCCGATCTTCTCGACATTGGACGATCTGGGTTTGGCGAACTGGCCGGCCATGCGGCCGAGCTTCACCACCGGCACGCCGGCGCCGTAGGTCAGCACCACGGCCATCTGCAGCAGCACGCGGAAAGTGTCGCGGATGTTGTTGGCGGTGAAATCGACGAAGCTCTCGGCACAATCGCCGCCCTGCAGCAGGAAAGCATCGCCCGCCGCCACCTTGGCCAGCGCCGTCTTGAGCTTGCGCGCTTCGCCCGCGAAGACGAGGGGCGGATAGCGGCGCAGCCGGGCCTCGGCGCCGGCCAGCAGGGCGGCGTCGGCATAGACCGGCATCTGCTGCGCGGGCTTGCCCCGCCAGCTCGTCAGCGACCAGTCGGCGGCGCTCGAACTGCGGGATTGCGCTTTCGTGGCCGTCCGGGCGGCTGCCCGGGAAGAGCCCTGGATCGCGGTCATCGTCTTGTCTCCATGCTCCCGGAACGGCAATTCTTGTCCATCCGGCCGCCGGGGTGGGTGAACCTATACGGGCTGTGGATGAATTGCCAGACGGCCGGAAAGGCCGCCGGGAGCGGCTTTCGCTACTCGGCCGCGGCCCGGGTGGGGGTGGTATCGGCACGGGCGGTCCGCATGGTGACGAATTCCTCGCCGGCCGTGGGGTGAATGCCGACGGTCGCGTCGAAGTGGGCCTTGGTGGCGCCCGCCTTGATCGCCACGGCGAGGCCCTGGATCAGCTCGGCGGCATCGTCGCCCACCATGTGGGCGCCCACGACCTTGTCGGTCGCCGCTTCCACGATCAGCTTCATGAAGGTGCGCTGATGGCGTCCCGACAGCGTGTGCTTCATCGGCTTGAAAGCAGCCGTGAAGATCCGCAGTTCGCCCAGGGTCCGCCTCGCCTCCTCCTCGGTCAGGCCGACATTGGCCATCTCGGGCTGGCAGAACACCGCCGACGGCACGCTGCGATGGTCAGCCTTGCGCGGCTTGTTGCCGAACTCGGTGTCGGCGAAGCAATGGCCTTCCATGATCGCCACGGGCGTGAGGTTGATGCGGTCGGTGACATCGCCCACCGCCCAGATGTTCTCGGCCGTGGTCTTCGACCATTCGTCGACGGCGATGGCGCCGGCCTTGTCGAGCTGCACGCCCACCTTCTCGAGCCCGATGCCCTTGGTGTTGGGCGCGCGGCCGGTCGCGTACATCACCAGATCGGTCTCGAACATGCCGCCCAGCGGCGTGTGGATTTCGTAGGGGCCGTTGTCGCCCTTCTTCACGATGCGGCCGATCTCGATCTCGGTGCGCATCTTGATGCCGCTTTCCTTCAGCGCTTCGTGAACGGCGGTCCGGCATTCCTCGTCGAAGCCGCGCAGCACGCGATCACGTCGCAACACCAGGTCGACGTGGCTGCCGAGCCCCTTGAAGATGCCGGCGAATTCGACGGCGATGTAGCCGGCGCCGACGATGGCGATGCGCTTGGGCAGTTCGGGCAGGTGGAACGCCTCGTTTGAGGTGATCGCGAGTTCGCAGCCCGGGATCGACGGGATCACCGGATGGCCGCCGGTCGCGATCAGGATCTTGTCGGCGGTGACCGTCTGCTCGCCGACCTGCCCCCCACTGATTTGGATCGTGTGCCGGTCCATCAGTCGACCACGGCCCATGTGCAGCTTCACACCGGCGCCGTCGAGCAGGCGCAGGTAGACGGCATTCAGGCGATCGACTTCGGCATTCACGTTGTCGCGCAGCGTCGGCCAGGAGTGCGTGGGCGCGGACACAGTCCAGCCGTAGCCGGCCGCGTCCTCGAATTCGTGCGCAAACTTGGAGCCGTAGACCAGGAGCTTCTTGGGCACACAGCCGCGGATCACGCAGGTGCCGCCGACGCGATAATCCTCGCAGATGCCGACGCGGGCACCGTGGGTCGCGGCGATCCGCGAGGCGCGCACGCCGCCGGAACCGGCGCCAATGACGAAGAGATCGTAGTCGTAAGCCATGGGTACACCTTCGGCAGGCCGTGAGAACAAAACCTCAACACGGCCATATTTCGGTCGCGCGGCAGACTATATCGGCGCTTAGACGGCCGGGTAAGGGAAATGGCGCGTGTATCTCCATCTCCCGACACAACCTAAAGGATATGGCCCATGCCCAAGCTGCTCCTGCTCGCCACTACCCTCTTCATGGTGGCTGCCCCCGCCTTCGCCGCCCCCGGCGACCAGGCGCCGTCCACGACCGCCGCGGTCCCGGCGCGCGCGCCGGCTGGCGTGATGCGCTACGACACCGACAAGGACGGTGCCGTCGACCGCGCCGAATGGAAGGCGGGCCAGGAAGCCCGCTTCAAGCGGCTCGACGCCAACCGCGACGGCAAGCTCAGCCAGGACGAGCTGTTTGCCCGCACGCCAGCGGCCGGCAACAGCGTGCTGCCCGGCGATCGTCAGGCAGGGCGCCAGTCGGCCTACTTCCAGCGCCTCGACACGGACAAGGACGGCCAGGTCACCCTGGTCGAATTCATGACCCAGGGGGACCGCAACTTCGCGCGCTGCGACCACGACAAGGACGGCCGCATCGATACCGCCGAATGCCGCCAGGCGCTGCAGCGCAAGCCCGGGACGCGCTGACCTACTTCATGTTCCTCTCCCCCACTTGGGGGAGTGTTTAGGAGTGGGGCAACGCGGGACGAGACCAAGTCACGAGCCCGCGCGCTCATGGGACTCTCGTGCCTGATCTCGACCACTAGCCTCTCCCCCGAAGCCGGGGGAGAGGAACACGAGAAGAAGATCAGGAGCCTTCGGCCGACATGATGTCGCCGAACAGTTCCCAGGTCTCGCCCTTGAAGCGGGCGAGCTTGACGGACTGCACCGGATAGAAATCCGTGGGACTGGTGCTGACGGTGATGCCCGGCAGCAGCAACGGCACGCGCAGCTTCTGGAAGTTGGCGGCCTGGCGCATGACGTTCTCGCGCGTCAGCGTGTCGCCGCACTTCTTCAGCGTCTGCTCCATCAGGTAGCATGCCGAGAAGGCATAGATGTAGTTGCCGTCGTCCTGGTTGGCACCGGGCATGTACTTGTTCATCCACGCCCGCCAGGCCTTCATTTCGTCGTTCTCATTCCACTGCTTGTCGGTGGGATCCATGAGCCACAGGGCAGTGATCTGGCCCTGGCTGTTATCGATGCCGGCCGGCTTCAGGGTCGAAGCCACCGAGGACGAGACGTTATTCAGGTAGCTCACCGGCTTCCAGCCGATGTCGGCGGCCTTGCGGATCGCCTGCGCCGCGAACTTCGGGATGGAAATGTTGAAGAAGACGTTGGCGCCCGAATCCTTGAGCTGGATGATCTGGCTGTCGACGGTCGGATCGGTCGTCTCGTAGGTGACGTGCTTGACGACCTTGTTGGCGTCCTTGCCGAGGCCATCCTTGAAGCCTTCCCAATAGTCCTTGCCGTAGTCGTCGTTCTGCATCAGCACGCCGATCTTGGGATCCTTGACGTTGGCCAGGATGTGCTTGGCGTAGATGACGGCTTCGGTGTGGTAGTCGGGCTGGTAGCCCATCGTCCACGGGAACTCCTTGGGCTTGCCCCACTTCGACGCGCCGGTGGCGACGAAGAGCATCGGCACCTTTTTCTGGTTCATGTAGCGATGGATCGCCGTGTTGGTCGGCGTGCCCAGCGTGTTGAACAGGCAGAGTACCTTTTCCTGCTCGACGAGTTGCCGCACGAGCTCGACCGTCTTCGGCGGCGAATAGCCGTCGTCCAGCGTGATGAACTTGATCATGCGGCCGTTGATGCCGCCGCGCTCGTTGACGCTCTTCCAGTAGGCCTCCTCGGCCTTGCCGATCACGCCGTAGGACGACGCCGGACCGCTGTACGGGTTGGTGTGACCGATCTTGATCTCCTTGTCGGTCGCGCCGTCGTCGTATTTCTTCTGCGCAAGTGCGACGCCCGACGCCGACAGAACGGCGGCGGTCGAAACGCCCCCGAGAAAAGTACGCCTATTGGTCTTCAACATTGCCTCCTTGGTTGAACGCGCTTCAGTCCCTGAATTTTTTATTCGTTGTGCGGAATAACGTTGCGCGAAACGGGCGGCCTGAAAAGGGAAAATCTCGCTCGCCGAGATAAACCTTTGCAATGTTGCAATGCGAAATCCAAAGAAAAAGGCCGCCGGGATCACCGGCGGCCTTCCTTTTGGTCGGGCGTCAGGCGTCAGGAGCCTTCGGCCGACATGATGTCGCCGAACGGCGCCCAGGTCTCGCCCTTGAACTGGGCGAGCATGACGGACTGGATGGGATAGTAGTCCGTCGGGCTGGTGTTGATGGTGATGCCCGGGATCAGCATCGGCAGCTTGTACTTCTGGAAGTTGGCTGCCTGGCGCATGACGTTCTCGCGCGTGAGATCGTCGCCGCACTTCTTCAGCGTCTCGTGCATCAGGATGGCGACGGCGTATCCGAAGACGTGGTTGGCGTCGGCCTTGTTGGCCCCCGGCATCCACTTGTCCATCCAGGCAACCCACGCCTTGAAGTCGCCGGTGTTCTCCCACTGCTTGTCGGTCGGATCCATCAGGTACTGCGCCGTGATGATGCCCTGGCTGTTCTCGAAGCCGGCCGGCTTCATCACCGAGCCCACCGAGGCGGACACGTTGTTGAGGTACTGCGCGGGCTTCCAGCCGATGTCGGCTGACTTGCGGATCGCCTGCGCCGCGGCCTTGGGCGTCGCGATGTTGAAAAAGACGTTGGCGCCGGAATCCTTGAGCTGGATGACCTGGCTGTCGACGGTCGGGTCGCTGACCTCGAAGGTGACGTGCTTGACGACCTTGTTGGCGTCCTTGCCGAGTCCGTCCTTGAAGCCTTCCCAGTAGTCCTTGCCGTAGTCGTCGTTCTGCATCAGCACGCCGATCTTGGCGTCCTTGACGTTGGCCAGGATGTGCTTGGCATAGATCGCGCCCTCGGTGTGGTAGTCGGGCTGGAAGCCCATCGTCCACGGGAACTCCTTGGGCTTGCCCCACTTCGACGCGCCGGTGGCGACGAAGAGCATCGGCACCTTCTTCTGGTTCATGTAGCGATGGATCGCGGTGTTGGTCGGCGTGCCCAGCGTATTGAAGGTGCACAGCACCTTGTCCTGCTCGACGAGCTGGCGGACCAGTTCGACCATCTTCGGCGGCGAGTAGCCGTCGTCGAGCGTGATGAACTTGATCTTGCGGCCCTTGATCCCGCCGGCGTCGTTCACGCTCTTCCAGTAGGCCTCGATCGTCTTGCCGATCTGGCCGTAGGACGATGCCGGGCCGCTGTACGGGCCGGTATGGCCCAGCTTGATCTCGGTGTCGGTCGCACCGTCGGAATATTTCTTCTGCGCGAACGCAGCGGTCGTCCCGGAAAGCAATGCCAACGCGGACGCGCCACCTACAAAACCACGCCTACTCGTACTCACTTTTTGTCCTCCCTTGTTGAAATCCGGCCGGATGTTCCCTTGGATTGCGGCCAAAAAAAAGGCCGCCCTGCGGCGGCCTTTCGCACTCCGATCGTGCCGCCTAGCGAGCGCCGCGCAGCTTGCGCCAGGCCAGGTAGATGCCGCCGGCGATACCCATCGGCATCAGGTAGATGATGGCGATCAGCAGGACGCCGAACACCGTGTAGGCCGACAGGTCGAATGGCAGCCCAAGGTCGTTGCGGATGAACTGCGTCAACGACTGCGCCGAATTGTCGACCAGGACGTAGAAGATCCCGCCGATGACCGATCCCGTGAGCGAGCCGATGCCGCCGACGACAAGGCCGATCAGGAACTTGATCGACAGGAAGATGTTGAAGCTGTCGGGTGCCACGAAGGCGATGGCGGAGGCCGAAAGCGCGCCGGCAATGCCGGTGTAGGCCGCGCTGATGCCGAAGGTGACGGTCTTGTAGAGGGCGGTGTCGATGCCCATCGTGTCGGCCGCCATGTACTGGTCGCGGATCGCCATCATCGCCCGGCCGCTGCGGCTATCGAGCAGGTTGGCCGCCGCCCAGTACAGGACGATCATGGTGATGAAGCAGAAATAGAAGAGCCATTGGTCTTCCGACAGCGGCAGGCCGAACGGTGGCTCCGGCTTCAGCAGCACGATGCCCTGGACGCCACCCGTCAGGCCTTCCAGCCATTTGTATTTGAGCATCTGCGGCACTGCGAGCGCCAGGGCGAAGGTGGCGAGCGCCAGGTAATGGCCCTCGAGCTTGAGCGCCGGCAGCCCGAACAGGTAGCCGAACATGAAGCAGACGATCGCCGCCGCGGGGATCGTCGCCCAATAGGGCACGTTGAGCTTGTCCATGAGGACGGCGGCGGTATAGGCGCCGACGGCGTAGAAGGCGCCGTGCCCCAGCGAGAACTGGCCGTTGAACCCGGTCAGGAGATTGAGCCCCAGCACCGCGATCGCGGCGATGATCATGGTGCTGACCAGGAACAGCCGGTAGTCCGACACGATGTCCGGCATCACCGGCTGGAGCAGCGGAATGAGCAGGCCCAGGGCAACCAGGACCCATGGCCACTTCTTCGAGAGCAAGGCCATGTCAGACCCTCTTCACGACGACACGGCCGAACAGGCCGGCCGGCTTGAGCGTGAGCACGGTGATGACGATGATCAGCGCCACGGTGAGCTTCTCGCCGTTGCCGATGATGTAGATGCCGGTCGCCTTCTCGATCTGGTTGCCGGCGTAGGCCACCATGTTCTCGAGCACGCCGACGATGAAGCCGCCCGCCACCGCGCCTGCGGGATTGGAGATGCCGCCGACCAGGGCGCTGGCGAAGGCGTAGAGCAGGATGCCGCCCATCATGTTGGGGTCGAGGTAGACGATGTGGGCGACCATGATGCCGGCCACCGCACCGACCGAGGCGGCGAGGCCCCAGCCCAGCGCCAGCATCCAGTCGACGCGCACGCCGACCAGGCGGGCCATCTGCGGGTTCTGCGCCGCCGCGCGCATGGCGAGGCCGAGCGGCGTATAGCGGAAGAACACGAACAGCAGGCCGAGCACGATCAACGTCACCAGCACGACACCGAGCTGGTGCGCCCCGATCACACCCGCGATCCCGAAGCTGCCCTTGGGGAACGGTGACGGAAATTCCTTGATCAGGTAGCTCCAGAACGCGCCGGCCATCGAATTGAAGATCGCCAGCAGGCCGATGAACACCACGATGATCGACAGCACCGGCGCGTTGTGCAGCGGTCTCAGGATCAACCGCTCGATGAGCACGCCCATGACGAAGGACAGCGCCACCGCGACGATGAAGGCGAACCAGAAGCTCATGCCCCACGTCATCAGCTGCCAGCTGAGGTAGGTGCTGAACATCGCCATCTCGCCCTGGGCGAAATTGATGTGGTCGGTCGAGACGTAGATCATCACCAGTGCCAGGGCCACGCAGGCGTAGATGGCGCCGTTGGCAAGGCCGGAAGCGACTTGTTGGACGAACTGTTCCATTTCCCTGCCTCAGTAGCCGAGATACGACTTGCGGACGTTCTCGTCGTCCTTGATGACCGCCGAGGGGCCCGACATGACGACCCGCCCGGTCTCCAGCACGTAGGCGTGAGTGGCGAGGTCGAGGGCCAGCGCCGCGTTCTGCTCGACCAGCAGGATGCTCACCTTCTCATCCTCGTTGATGCGCCGCAGGATGCGGAAGATCTCGACCACGATCAGCGGCGCCAGGCCGAACGACGGCTCGTCGAGCAGCATCAGCCGCGGCTTCAGCATCAGCGCACGGGCGATCGCCAGCATCTGCTGCTCGCCGCCCGACAGCGTGCCGGCTTGCTGCTGGACCCGCTCCTTCAGCCGCGGGAAGTAGCCGAACACCCGCTCGAGCTCGTCCTTCACGCCCTGCCTGTCCTTGCGTGTGTAGGCGGCGATCCGCAGGTTCTCGTCGACCGTCAGCGTCGTGAAGGTGCCGCGGCCCTCGGGCACATGGGCGATCCGCAGGCGCACGATCTCCTCGGTCGCCTGGCCCGCGATGTCCTTGCCGTCGAAGCGGATCGTGCCGTC
>JBQTJT010000023.1:0-110479 GCA_052386855.1 Reyranella sp. | reverse complement strand
CGGCCTTCGCCACGCCGTCGACTTCGAGCGTCGAGCTCGCGTCGATCAGGTCGAACAGCGTCGGAAACGCGGTGCACAGGTTGACGCACCGGCGGCAGCCGTGGCAGATCTCGAAGATGCGCCCGAGCTCCTTGTCGAGCGCCCCTTCGTCGTAGAACGCCTCGCCCTGCCAGTCGAGCGGATGACGCGTCGGCGCTTCTAGGCTGCCCTCCCGCATCGCCCGCTACTTGGGCTGCTGCACGGTGCGCAAGTACGGCTTGTGCGTCTTGAAACCCTGCGGATACTTCTGCCTGGCATCTTCGTCCTTGACCGATGTCGGGATGATCACATCGTCGCCCGGCTTCCAGTTCACCGGTGTCGCCACCGTGTGCTTCGCGGTGAGCTGGATCGAATCGAGCAGCCGCAGCACCTCGTCGAAGTTGCGGCCGGTGCTCATCGGGTAGGTCAGCGTCGCCTTGACCTTCTTGTCCGGCCCGATCAGGAACACCGAGCGGATCGTCGCGTTGTCGACCGCGGTGCGGCTCGAAGCGCTGCCGCTCGCGTTCGGGTGGATCATGTCGAAAAGCTTCGCGACCTTGAGGTCGGTGTCGCCGATCATCGGGTACGTGACGGCGGCGCCCTGGGTCTCCTCGATGTCCTTCGACCAGCGCTTGTGGTCGTCCACCGAGTCGATGCTCAACCCGATGATCTTGCAGTTGCGCTTGTCGAACTCGGGCTTCAGCCTCGCCATGTAGCCCAGCTCGGTCGTGCAGACCGGCGTGAAATCCTTGGGATGCGAGAACAGGATCGCCCAGCCGTCGCCGATCCACTTGTGGAACTCGATCGGGCCCTGTGTGGTCTCGGCCTTGAAGTCAGGCGCGGTGGAATTGATGCGAAGTGTCATGGCAGATGTCCTCCTCTATTCGGGGCGTAACTCAACTCTTCCGGGCGGGTCGGTCAAGCCTTGGCAGGAATCCAGCTCATAAGGCCTATTCCCCCATCGACTTCCACCGTCGTGCCCACGACATAACGGCCAAACCTTTCCGACAGAATGGCGACGGCGACCTGGGCGATGTCGTCGGGAGTCCCTGCGCGGCCAAGGGGGATTTGCGCCACCAGCGCGTCGAGATTGTCGGCAACGAAGCCGCCGCCGGGAATCGCGCCGGGTGCAATCGCGTTCACCCTGATTCCGTCGGGCGCCAGCACGCGCGCCAGTTCCTTCATCACCATCGTCATGCCGGCCTTCGAGGCGCTGTAATGGGCGAGATTCCGCGCCGTGTCGCGATGCTGCGAGGTGATCAGCAGCATGCGGCCCTTGATCCTGTTGTCGCGCATGTGGCGGCCGACCTCACGGGCGAGGAAGAAGCCGGAGCGCAGGTTGATGTCGGTCATCTGGTCCCACGTCTCCTCGCTCACCGACAAAGGCGTGTCGACTTCGAGGCGGCGCGGGCTCGCGGCATGGACGAACAGCGAGATGGTGCCGAGCTTCTTCACAGCGCCGTCGAGCAGGCCTTTCCAGCCGTCGCGCTTGGAAAGGTCGGCCGCCAGGAAATCGATGCCGTCACCGGCCGGCGGCGCGGTGATGTCGCTGCCCAGGACGGTGGCGCCCTCGGCGAGAAGGGCTTTTGCGATGCCGCGGCCGATGCCGCCGGCACAGCCGGTGATCAGGGCGCGTTCGCCCGCCAACAGATCCGTGGGGAGAAGTTTCATGCTCATGGTCGCCATGCTAGCAGGGGAACCATGACGGCCAAGACAAGACTTGATGTGGCGTTGGTCGAGCGCGGGCTGGCGGAGACGCGCGCCGCGGCCCAGCGCCTCGTCATGGCCGGGCTCGTTTTTTCCGGTGAACGCCGTCTCGACAAGGCGGGGCAGGGTGTCGGGCCCGACACGGCACTCGAAGTCCGTGGCCAGCCGCATCCCTATGTCTCGCGCGGTGGATTGAAGCTCGAGAAGGCGCTGGATCATTTTGCTATTCCGGTCGCCGGCCGTCTCGCGCTCGATGTCGGCTCATCGACCGGCGGTTTTACCGACTGCCTCCTTCAGCGCGGCGTGGCCAAGGTCTACGCCGTCGATGTCGGCACCAACCAGCTCGCCTGGAAGCTGCGCAGCGATTCGCGCGTGGTGTCGCTTGAGAAGACCAACATGCGCGAGGTGACGCCTGTGCTGGTCCCCGAGCCGGTGGCGCTGATCGTCTGCGATGCCTCGTTCATCGGCCTGCGCACCGTGCTGCCGGCGGCGCTGGCGCTCGCGGCGCCAGGCGCCCACCTCGTGGCGCTGATAAAACCGCAGTTCGAGGTGGGCAAGGGCCGCGTCGGCAAGGGCGGCATCGTGCGCGATCCCGCACTGCATGAAGAAGTCTGCGCCACGATCACGGCGTGGCTTTCCGAACAGTCGGGCTGGCGCGTGCTGGGCGTGACGGAAAGCCCGATCACCGGCGCCGACGGCAACAAGGAGTTCCTGATCGCCGGTGTGTTCAGCGGATAGCGCGCGAGACCCGGAACTTGTTGTTGTCGGCCAGGGTCTCGAACGAGGCGAAGTGTTCCTTCAAGGTCGGCTCGTAGGGCAGGCCGCGGTTGGCCACCATATAGAAGTGTCCGCCCTGTTTGAGGGCGCGGGCGGCGGCCACGATGAAGTCCTGGCCCAGCGCCGGCTCGGCCGCGCGTCCGGCGTGGAAGGGCGGGTTGCAGACGATGGCGTCGTAGGTCGTGGGTGCGGCTTCGGCGATCAGATCCAGCCAATGCACCGTCGCGCGCGGGTCGGGAACGTTCGCGCGCGCTGCCTCGGTGGCACGATGCTCGGCATCGATCATGTCCAGCCGCGTGATGCCGGGGCTGTGGTCGAGGAGATGGCGCGAGAGATAGCCCCAGCCGCAGCCGAAATCGGCGACCGTTCCGGTAATGTCTTTCGGCAGATACCGGGCGAGGAGCGCGGAGCCGTCGTCGACGTGGTCCCAGCTAAAAATTCCCGGCTGGCTGAGCCAGGGGCCGGCGCCCACCGGCTGCAGCTTTGCGAGGCCACGCCAATAGTCGGGCGGCGCCCGCTCGCCCTTGTCGAACCAGAAGACGCGGCAATGGAACTTGGAAATCTTTTCGGCGAGGCCGAACGCCTTGGCGACGTGCTTCTCCAGGCTGGCCGCGCCATCGTCGTTGGCGCCGGTGCAGATCAGCCGGCCGCCGGGGGCCAGCAACGACCAGCCGCGCGCGATGTTGGCGAAATTCTCTTCCTTGTGCTTGGTCAGCAGCACAAGGCCCTGTTCGTAGGCGCCACCCTCCAGGCGCGGCACGACGGACCATCCCCTTTGCTTCAGGCGCAGATAGTCGGGCCGGAAGGATTGCTCCGCATCGAGTTCCTTGAGCGGCAACTCCTCGGCCCGCAGGAAGAACGCTCGCTTCTGCTCGAGCGCTCCTGATTCGAAAGCGTAGGCGAGGGCGCGTCCAGCCTGGCTCACGGAACCAGAACGGCGCGGCCCATGATCAGGCCCTTGCGCAGTTCCTGGAGCGTGGCGTCGGCCTCGTCGAGCTTGCGCTTGATGGTCGGCACCGGCGTCACCTTGCCGGAGGTGACGAGGTCCATCATCTCCTTCATCTCGGCCGGGCTGCCGGTGACCGAGCCCAGGATCTGGCAGCCGGTGAAGGCGAACATCGGCAGCGGGATCGAGAAGTTGCCACCAAAGAGTCCGACCACGATCAACCGCCCGCCGCGGCCGAGCGCGCGCAGGCCGAACTGCGCCGTGCTCTCGGCGCCGACGAAGTCGATGGCGGCGCCCACGCCAGTGCCGCCGGTCAGCTCCTGGACGGTCTTGCGGGCGTCCTTGTCACGCGGATCGAAGGCGGCCACCGCGCCGTTCTCGAGCGCCAGCTTGCGCTTGTTCTCGTCGATGTCGGCCACGATCGGCTCGCGGCCGAGGACCGACTTGGCGAAGCGTACGCCCATCAGGCCGACGCCGCCGGCGCCGATCACCAGGATCGGCTTGCCGGCATCGTGGCCGACCGCCTTCTTGACGGCGCCGAAGGCGGTGATGCCGGAGCAGGCATAGAGGCAGGCGAGTTCGACCGGCAGGTTGCCGTAGGGGTAGAGATATTTCGCATGCGGCACGAGCACATGGTCGGCATAGCCGCCGTCGTTGTTGACGCCCAGGGCGCGCGGCGTCGGGCAGAGATGTTCGATGCCGGTGGTGCAGTACCAGCACTTGCCGCAGCCGATCCAGGGATAGACCACGGCCTTGTCGCCGACCTTGGCGCCTTTTGCGTCGGGGCCGAGCGCCACGACCTCGCCCACGATCTCGTGGCCCATGGTGCGAGGGGGATTCATCGTCTTCTGGGTCGACACCTTGTTGCCGCCGCCCATGTCGAAGAAGCCTTCCCACAGATGGACATCGCTGTGGCAGACGCCGGCGGCGGTGACGCGCACCAGGACCTCGGCGCCCTGCGGCGCCGGATTGGCTTCCTCGACCTTCTGCAGCGGTTGGCCGAACTCGACGACCTTGTAGCTTTTCATTGACCGAACTCCCGTGTCTTTGGCGCCGGACCATAGGACGAAACCGCCGTGGCGTCCCAGTGCCACGGCCAGTGTTACAGAGGGGTAACCGGTTTCGCGCAGTGACCGGATATTCAAAAGTTTCGAAAGTTTCGAAAATCCGTTTACAGGCCGCGATTGTTATTCCAAAGTCCGGGCAACGGCGCTTGACCAACAACTGCGCCGAGCGGAGGAAACGATGATCGATCGGATGGGCGCGTGGCCTCGTCGCCGCGTCTTGGCGGGCATGATTGGTGCAACAGCGGTGCTGGGAGCGCCGGCGATCCTGCGGGCGGCGCCGTCGGGCACGCCGGTGCGCGTGGGCGGTACGCTGTCGCTGACGGGCTTCCTTGCCCAGACCGCGCAGATCCACAAGATCGCGGCCGAGATCATGGTCGAGGAGATCAATGGCCGGAATGGTTTCCTCGGCAGGCCGATCGAATATGTACTGCTCGACGATCAGTCGAAGCCGGACGTCGCCCGCAGCCTCTATGAGAAGCTGATCACCGTCGACAAGGTCGAGCTGATCATGGGGCCCTATGCCACCGCGCCGATCCTGGCGGCGATGGGCGTGGCGCAGCGCTACGGCAAGGTCATCATCCAGAGCAGCATGGGCATCCCCAAGCTGCAGACCTACGACATGGCCTTTCCGGCGACGCCGTTCGGCCCGGAGCCCGACAAGACCTATCCCAACGTGATCCTGGATGCGATGGCGAGCCTGGCTGCGCCTCCGAAGACCATGGTGATCCTGACCAGCAAGTTCCCGTCGGCGCAGTTCATGGCGCAGGGCATGCGGACCGAGGCCGAGAAGCGCGGCGTGAAGGTGGCGCTCTATCTCGAATACGAATCCGGCAACCGCGACTTCGGCGCCATCGCCGCCCGCGTGAAGGAGGCCAACGCCGACTTCCTGTGGGTGGGCTCGCTCGGGCTGGAGAGCAACCAGGTCTTGGAAGCGCTGCGCAAGCTCGACTACACGCCGAAGACCAGCTTCCACCTCTATCCGGCGCCGGGGCCGCTCGCCTTGTCGCCCGACGGCAACCTCGTGTGGTCCTCGACCTTCCTCGAGCCCGATGAGCCGTTCATGAGCCGGTCCGGCATGAAGAAGATCTCCGAACTCTACAAGGCGCGGGCCACCAAGGCCAACCTGCCGTACCCGATCATCGATGCGCAGGCCGCCGGCATGGTGGCGGCGTGGCAGATCCTCGAGCAGGGCGTGAACGGCGCCAAGAGTCTCGAGGACAAGCAGATCGCGGCATGGCTGAAGAAGAACGTGGCGACCACGGTCTACGGCCCGACCAAGTTCGACGGCCTGTACAACCACGGTGCGCCGGCCCAGCTCATCCGCCAGGTCCAGAACAAGGAATGGAAGGTCGTCTGGCCGAAGGAACTCGCGGCCCCCGGGGTCAAGCTGATCGGGTCCTGACCGCGTAATGCCAAGTGCAACGCTTCTCGGCCAGGCGCTGATCTCCGGCGTCCTGGCCGGCGGGATGTACGGTCTGCTGGCGCTGGGCCTCAGCCTGAGCTGGGGGCTGCTGCGGCTGGTCAATCTCAGCCACTTCGCTCTGGCCTTTCTCGCCGCCTACATCGTCTACGACCTCGGCACGAACTATCACGTGGCGCCGTGGTGGTCGGTCATGATGGTCGTGCCGGCAATGTTCCTGATCGGCGTCGCCCAGCATTGGCTGTTCGACAAGTTCAAGGTCAACGAACTCGGCTCGCTGCTCATCACCTTCAGCTTCGCGGTGATCGTCGAGGCCGGCATCCAGCTCCACTGGACCGCCGACTACCGCCGCTTCGAAACCCACTACTCGACACTGTCGATCAAGGCGGGGCCGTTCTACATCCCGGTACTGGAACTGGTGCTGTGCATCGTGGCCGGCATCCTGGCCTGGGGCACGTGGCAGTGGCTGCGCAAGACCTATGTCGGCAAGGCGCTCAGGGCCAGCGCCGAGGACACCGATATCGCCGCCGCCTACGGCATCGACCACAAGAGGCTCGCCTATCTTCTGTCGGGCATCGGCGCCGCCTATGCCGGAGTCGCAGGCACCTTCATCGCCCTGATCGCCACCCTGGCGCCGGCGCAGATCTGGGCCTGGCTGGGCGTCGTGTTCGCCGTCGTCATCATCGGACGGCTGGGCAATCCGCTGGGCGCGCTGTTCGCCGGCATGCTGATCGGCGCCAGCGAATCGCTCGCCATGGCGGTGCTGAGCCCGGCCTGGGCGCCGGTGGTGTCGTTCTCGGTGCTGATCGTCATCCTGCTGTGGGATCCGGACTGGCTATGACGAGCGCCAACGCCCTTCCCAACGCTCTGCCCAACGCTCTGCCAAGACTGGCCGCCGTCCTCGGCATCGCGGTCTTCGCCATCCTGCCGACGGCGGGCCTGCCGGCCTTCTACGATTCCTTTTTCTACATCGTGTTCTTCTGGGTCTCGCTGTCGACGAGCTGGGCGCTGCTGAGCGGCTTCGCCGGCTACTTCAGCCTGGGCCATGCCGCCTTCTTCGGCGTCGGCATGTACACGACGGCGACGCTGACGACGCAGTTCCAGGTGCCGTTTCTCGCGACCGTGCCGGCGGCAGCGGCGGTCGCCGCCTTGCTCGGCATCGGCATCGGCGCCGTCGTCTTTCGCCTGAAACGCCTGCGCGGCGAGCTGTTCGCGCTGCTGACGCTGGCCGTCACTTTCGTGATCGCCACGATCATCCTCAACACGCCGATCGACGGTGGGGCAGGGGTGTTCATGAGCGCCGTGCCCATGCCCGACATCATGCCGACGCAGACCGGCACGATCTACGTGCTGGGCTTTGTCATGTGCGTGGCAACGCTCGCCATCGCCTGGAAGGTGGCGCATTCGCGGCTCGGCATGGGCCTGTTCGCCATCCATGATGACGAGGACGTCGCCGAAGCCAAGGGCGTGCCCACCTTCCGCTACAAAATGGCGGCCTTTGCGCTGTCGGCCGGCATCGCGGGCGCCGTCGGCGGCATCCATGCCATGTATGTCGGCTTCCTGACGGTGGGCGGCACCTTCGAACTCACCGTGCCGCTCTATGTCGTGCTGATGAGCGTGCTGGGCGGCTCGCGGCACTGGTTTGGTCCCACGATTGGCGCGGTCGTGATCACGACGCTGCTCTATGCCTTCATCAGCGGTGGCGAGGCGATGATCGGCCGGGCCGTTGTCGGCCTGATCCTGATCGTCGCCATCCTGCGGCTGCCCGACGGCGTCGTGCCGGCGGTCCAGAAGTGGTTGCGGCGGCGAAAGGCCATCGAGACCGAACCGGCCGCGGCCATCGTGCCGGTCGTGACCGCACCCGCCAGGCCGGTCGGCGAGCGCAATATCCTGGAGGTGCGCGGCGTCACCAAGCGCTTCGGCGGCTTGCAGGCGCTGGACGGCGTCGATCTCGATGTGCGCGAGGGCGAGATACTGGGCCTGGTCGGGCCCAACGGGTCGGGCAAGACGACGCTGATCAATGCCATTTCCGGATTCTATCCGCCCAGCAGCGGAACCATCGCCGTCGATGGCGTCCAGATTAGCCACCTGCCGGCGCACGAGATCGCCGGCCGCGGCGTGGCGCGGACCTACCAGATCCCGCGGCCGTTCGTGAACATGACCGTGCTCGAGAACGTGGCGCTGGCGGCCACCTTCGGTGGGCCCGCCCGTCCCGCGGCGGAAATCCGCGACGAGGCGCTGCACTGGATCGCCTTCACCGGCCTTGCCGGCAAGGAAGCCTCGCTGCCGGCCGAGCTGAACCTGCACGAGCGCAAGTTCCTCGAACTGGCGCGCGCGCTCGCGGCACGGCCGAAGCTCCTGCTGCTCGACGAGGTGCTGTCGGGCCTCAACCCCGCCGAGGTCGACAACGCCATCCGGCTCGTGCGCGCCATTCGGGCGCAGGGTGCCACCATCGTTTTCGTCGAACATCTGATGCGGGCGGTGGTCGAACTCTCCGACCGGATCGCGGTGCTGAACGAGGGCAAGCTGTTTGCCCTGGGTGCGCCGCGCGAGGTGATGCGCGATCCCCGCGTCATCAGCATCTATCTCGGCAAAGCCTATGCTGCTTGAAGCGCGAAACCTCCATATCGGCTACGGCGACGCACCCGCGGTATGGGATGTCTCGCTCGACGTCGACGCCGGCGAGATCGTGTCGGTGATCGGGCCCAACGGCGCCGGCAAGACGACGCTGATCAACACCGTCGCCGGTCTCCTGCGCTGCCGCCAGGGCGAACTCCGGTTTGACGGCGTCGACATGACCGGCGTGAAGTCACACGACTATTGCGCCCATGGCATTGCCCTGGTGCCGGAAGGGCGGCGTCTGTTCGTAAAGATGTCGGTCGAGGAGAATCTCGAGATCGGCTGCTACCTGGCGGCCGCGCGCAAGGCGCGCAACGAGTCGCTGGAGCGGGTCTATGGCCTGTTCCCGATCCTGCGCGACAAGCGGCTCCAGCTCGCCGGAGAGCTGTCAGGCGGGCAGCAGCAGATGGTGGCGATCGGCCGGGCGCTGATGGCCCGGCCGCGCATCGTGCTGTTCGACGAGCCGTCGCTGGGGCTGGCGCCGACCATCGTCGACGACATGTTCGAGATCATCGCCAAGGTGCGCGACGATGGCGCGGCGGTACTGCTGGTCGAGCAGAACGTGATAAAGGCGCTTGGCGTTGCCGATCGGGCCTATGTACTGGAACAGGGGCGGATCGTGGCAACAGGGCTGCCCGACGATCTGTTGAAGCAGCCGCACATTCGCGAAGCCTATCTTGGTGTTTGAAGAACAGGGGCGTTTGAGGAGCAGGCAATGGGCAAGATCCTGACAATGCCATTCGACGGTTCCAAGGAGAGCGCGACCGCCACGACCGCGCCCCAGGATGTCAGCCTGGAGGATGCCGCCACCTTCGACGTCCTGCGCAAGATGCGCGAGGACATCCTGTGCTGCGTGCTGAAACCCGACCAGAGGCTGCGCTTCGGCGAGCTCAGGCAACGCTACGGCACCAGTGTCGGCACGCTGCGCGAGGCGCTGTCGCACCTGGTGTCGGAAGGGCTGGCGCGGACCGAGGCCGGCCGCGGCTTCCAGGTGGCGCCGATCTCGTTGGCCGACTTCCTCGACCTCTCGGAATTGCGCGTCTATCTCGAGACCTCGACCTTGGCCGATGCGATCCGCCACGGCACCGACGTCTGGGAGGCCGAAATCGTGAGTTCGTATTTCCTGCTCAACAAGCTGGCGCCGCCGCGGCAGGACGACCCGGTCAGCGTCAAGCGCGAGTGGGGCAAGCGCCACAAGCGCTTCCATGATTCGCTGGTGGCGACCTGCACCTCGCCCTGGTCGCTGCATTTCCGCAGCGAGCTGTTCGATCAGGCCCGGCGCTATCACTGGCTGACGATGATCCATGCCCGCTCGCGGCGGCGGAACGAGCATCTGGAACTGCGCGACGCCGTGCTGGCGCGCGACGCGGGCCTCGCCTGCGACCTGATCGAGAAGCACATCCGCACCACGGTCGAGCAGGCGGCGTCGGAAGTGCCGGGCCTCACGATGAATGTCCGCGCCCCGCGCGGCGACAAGCGAAAGAAAGCGTAGGAGGGCATCATGGACGCACTTCACAAGACGGCGACCTACGACATCGGCGGCCTCAGCTACCCGCAGCCGTTCAAGATCCGGCGGCTCGGCCATTTTGGCTTCAACGTCGCCGACCTTCAGGGTGGCATCGATTTCTATTCCAAGCTGCTCGGTTTCCGCATCACCGACGTGCGCGACCTCAAGAAGATTCCCGGCCGTGAGGAGATGGCCAAGCGCCTCGAGGACGGCCGCATCGTCTTCATGAGCCACAACTCCGACCATCACGCCTTCCTGCTGGCGCACAAGTCGCTGGGCGCCATCTTCGGCGACGATGCGGTGGCTAAGGACATCACCGTCAACCAGATCACCTGGCAGGTCGGCACCATGGACGAGGTGTTCGCCGCCGCCGACTATTTCCGGGAGAAGCAGGTCGAGATTCGCCGGGTCGGCCGCGACATGCCGGGCAGCAACTGGCACACCTACATTCGCGATCCCGATGGCCACACGGTCGAGCTCTATTACGGCATGGAGCAGATCGGCTGGGACGGCCGCAGCAAGCCCGAGGCGATGTACTACCGCGCCTTCCGCGAGCAGCCCGAGCTGCCGCAGATCTCGGAGGAGCAGGAGGTCCGTGATGCCGTCGCCAAGGGTGTCGACATCAATGCCGGACACACAATCCAGGACCGCAGCGGCGAGGAGTATGTCGTGGCGGGCGTGCGGTTGCCGCGGCCGTTCAAGGTCACGAACATCGGGCCGATGAGCCTGTTCGTGGCCGATGTCGGCGCCTCGGAGGCGTTTTACACGGAGACCATGGGCTTCGTGCGCACCGAGGCGGTCACCTACAAGGGCCATCGCTGCGTCTTCCTGAGGAACGGCGGCGAGCATCACAGCCTGTCGCTGTTCCCCAAGGCGCTGCGCGGCGAACTGGGCCTCAATCCCGACACGTCCGTTGCGTCGATGGGTGTGCAGGTCGGCAGCTACCGCCAGCTGCGCGACGCCGTGGCATTCCTGAAGAAGAAGGGCGTGCGCTTCACCGATACGATTCCGCCGGAGCTGTATCCCGGCGTCGACTATGCCGCGCACTTCCTTGATCCGGCCGGGCATTGTCTGATGCTCTACTACTACATGGAACGGGTTGGCTGGGACGGCAAGCCGCGGCCGCCGGAGCAGCGCCGCAAGGTTGGCAAGGACTGGCCCGAGAGCCTGGAGCCGATGTCGGACAGCTATGCCGATCCGGTCTTCATGGGTCCGTTGGGTTAGTGATTTCATGTTCCTCTCCCCGGCTTGGGGGAGAGGTTAGGTGAGGGGGCGACGACGACTGTAACCCCCTCACCCGTCCTCTCCCCCAAGAGGGGGAGAGGAGTGCGAAGGTGATGACGTCTAATCGGAACTTTCTCTAGTCGAGCCGGAGTTGATCTGTTGCGGGGAGTGAAGACGTCATGAGCAAGTATGGAATCGGCCAGCCGGTGCTGCGGTTCGAGGATACGCGCCTGCTGCGCGGGCAGGGCCGCTACATCAACGACGTCAACCTACCCGGGCAGGTCCATGCGGTGTTCGTGCGCTCGCCGCATGCCCATGCGCTCATCAAGTCGATCGACGTGGCGGAGGCGCGCAAGTCGCCTGGGGTGCTCGCGGTCTATACCGGCCACGATGTCGCGGCCGACGGGCTCGGCATGCCCAAGGCCAACATGCCGCGCAAGCGCCCCGACGGTAAGCCGATGTATGCGCCGCAGCGGCCACCGCTCATCACCGACCGCGTGCGCTATGTCGGCGATCCGGTGGTGATGGTGATCGCCGAGTCGCTGGCCGAAGCCAAGGATGCCGCGGAGCTGGTCGCCATCGACTACGAGGCGCTGAAGTCCGTGACCTCGACCGCCGACACGGTGAAGCCGGGTGCCGCCGCCGTGTGGGACGACTGCCCCGACAATATTTCCAACTTCGTCGAGCGCGGCAACAAGGCCGCGACCGACGAGGCGATCAAGGGCGCGGCCAAGGTCATCAAGCGGCGCTACGAGATCACGCGCGTGCACGCCCAGTACATGGAGCCGCGCGGCACTTTAGGTGTCTACGATCCCGGCGAGGACCGCATGACGCTCTATGCCGACGTGCAATACCCCCACCGCGTGCGCAACATGCTGGCGCAGAACGTCTTCAAGGTGCCCGAGAGCAAGATGCGGGTGATCGCGGGCGATGTCGGCGGCGGCTTCGGCACCAAGGGCTGGCAGTACATCGAGCACCGCCTGACCTTGTGGGCGGCGCGCAAGCTGCTGCGTCCGGTGAAGTGGACCTGCGAGCGCTCCGAGGCCGTGATGGCCGACGAGCACGGGCGGGACAATATCGGCGAGATCGAGCTGGCGCTCGACCAGGACAACAAGTTCGTGGCGCTCCGCCTCAACATGCTGGCCAATATCGGCGCCTACGTGGGCTCGGACCGCAACCTGCTGTCGCCGTTCGGCATGATCGGCACCGTGCTGGGCGTCTATCTGATTCCCAAGGCCTATATCAACGTGGTCGGGGTGCTCAGCAACACCAATCCGACCGCGCCCTATCGAGGCGCCGGCCGGCCGGAAGCGATCTATTTGATCGAACGCCTGATCGACGATGCGGCCCGCGAGCTGGGGGTCGATCGCGTCGAGCTCAGGCGCAAGAACATGCTGTCGGAAGCAGCCCTGCCGTACCAGAGCCCGGTCGGGCCGTTCTACGACTGCGGCGAGTTCGAGAAGAACATGGACATGGCGATCAAGCTCGCCGACGTGGCGGGCTACGCGGCGCGAGCCGAGGAGTCGAAGAAGCGCGGCAAGCTGCGCGGCCTCGGCATCGTCAATGCCATCGAGCAGGCCGCCGGCACGGCGCAGCCGGAATATGCCGAGATCCGCTTCAATCCCAGCGGCACGGCGGCGCTCCTCATGGGCACCAAGAACCAGGGCCAGGGTCATGAGACCATGTTCAAGCAGATCCTGAACGAGCGCCTCGGCATCGACCCTGGTGACGTGCAGTTCATCGACGGCGACACCGATCGCGTTGCCTTCGGCATGGGCACCAACGGCTCGCGCTCGACGGTGCTGGGCGGCTCGGCGCTCTACGGCGCCGCCGAGAAGGTGATCGCCAAGGGCAAGCGCATCGCGGGGCATCTCCTGGAAGCGGGCGAGCAGGACATCCAGTTCGCCGACGGCACCTTCAAGATCGCCGGCACCGACAAGAGCGTATCGCTGAAGCAGGTCGCCATGGCCGCCTTCAATCCGACCAAGCTGCCCAAGGGCTTCGAGGGCGGCCTCTACGAGAACGCGACTTTCCTCGGCGAGAAGGACACCTATCCCAACGGCTGCCACATCTGCGAAGTCGAGGTCGATCCCGACACCGGCGAGGTCAGGCTCGAGCGCTATGCCGTGGTCGATGATGTCGGCACGGTGATGAATCCCATGGGCCTGAAGGGCCAGATCCATGGCGGCGTCGCCCAGGGCGTCGGCCAGATCCTGGGCGAACAGGTGGTGTGGGACCGCGAGAGCGGCCAGCTCCTGACCGCAAGCTTCCTCGACTACACCATGCCGCGCGCCGACACGATGTGCAGCATGGAGGTCAAGTCCAACCCGGTGCCGACCAAATATAATCCGCTGGGCGCCAAGGGCGCGGGCGAAGCGGGCACGGTGGGCGCGATGCCTGCCGTGATGAACGCCGTGCTGGATGCCGTGGCGCCGCTCGGCGTCAGGGACGTGGCGATGCCGGCCACCGCGCAGAACGTGTGGCGGGCTATTCAACAGGTGAAGGGAGAATGAACATGAATGTCCCTCTTGCGTCGATTGCCTTGTTGCTGATGCTGCTGCCGGTGTTCGCCCAGGCGCAGGCGCCACAGCCGAAGGCTGGCTGGTTCGCAGATCCCAAGACTGGATGCAAAACGTGGGACGAAACACCGTCGCCCGGCCAGACGATGAACTGGACCGGCGGTTGCGCCAACGGCCTGGCCGAGGGCAACGGCACGGTGCGATGGTCGGCCGGCGGCACGGAACAGGCGCGCTATGTCGGCCAGTATCGAGCTGGCCGGATGAACGGCCGCGGCGTCTTCAGCCGGCCCAACGGCGATCGCTACGAGGGCGAGTTCATCAACGACAACTTCAGCGGCCGAGGCGCCTACACCTGGGCCAACGGCAACCGCTTCGAGGGCCAGTGGAAAGAGGGTAAGCCCAACGGCCAGGGCACCAAGACCACGGCCAAGGGCCAGGTCTTCACCGGCAACTGGACCAACGGTTGCTTCCGCGAGGGCAAGCGTTGGGCGACGGCCGTCGCCACGGCTAAGGCGTGCGGGTTCGAGTGAGTGTCACGGCTCGGCAGTGTGTGGCGGGCCATTCAACAAGCGAAGAAGGTGGGAGCAGTCGGATGAGCGTTCTGGAGGGACCGCGCAAGGAAGTGCGGCACGTGATGAAGGACGGCAGCACCTATTGGGTCGAGTTCAAGGACGGCAGGATCGTCTTCGCCGACGGCCGCACCTGCGACGAGAAGGACGTCGTCCATCTGCCGCCGTGCAACCCGACCAAGATCCTGTGCGTGCACGTGAACTACATCTCGCGCTACTTCGAGTTCCGCAATACGCGCGTGCCGCCACCGACGCCGACCTACTTCCAGAAGCCGCTGACGGCGCTCAACGCCCACAAGGGCGAGCTGATCAAGCCCAAGGGCTACAAGTACGTGAACTACGAAGGCGAGATGGCGGTGGTGTTCGGCAAGGTGACCAAGAACGTCATGCGCGAGGAGGCCTGGGACTGCATCGCGGGTTTCGCGCCGTCGAACGACTTCGGCTGCCACGATTTCCGCGACACCGATGCGGGCTCCATGTTGCGCGTAAAAGGCATGGACGGCTTCTGCCCGATTGGGCCGGGCCTGGTCTCGGGCGTCGACGTGCGCCAGTCGACCTTGCGTTCCTACAAGAACGGCAAGATGGTGCAGGAGGGCGCGGTCAGCGAGCAGATCTTCGACTGCGGCTACCTGATTGCCGACCTCGCGCGCCACATCACCTTCCTGCCGGGTGATATCCTGCTCACCGGGACGCCCGCCAATTCGCGGCCGCTCGAGGCCGGCGACACGATCGACGTCGAGGTGTCGGGTGTCGGTCGCCTGTCGAACAAGGTCGTCGAAGCGCCGGCGCCGCGCGCCGAGGTCGGCTTCCCGCCCAGCCCCGACAGCGACGGCGTGCGCCAGGTGGCGCTCGGCAACGAGGAGCGCCTGCCCGACAAGTTCAAGGCGTCATAGGAGCGATACCGGAGGGACATCATGGTGGCGATCAAGGTTGCTGAATTTGCCTTCCCGCGCATGGAAGCGCCGGACCTCGACGAGATGGAGGAGTTTCTCACCCATTTCGGCCTGGTGCGGGCCGATCGCACACAAGACGCGCTCTACATGCGCGGCACCGACGACCATCATTTCCTGCATGCGACGCAGAAGGGCGGCACGAAGTTCATCGGCTTCGCCTATCACGCCGCCGACGAGGACGATCTGAAGCGCCTGGCCAAGCTGCCGGGCGCCTCGGGCATCGAGACGGTCGACGAGCCGGGTGGCGGCAAGCGCGTGCGGTTGCGCGAGCCCAACGGCTACCAGATCGAGGTTGTCGCCGGGCAGAAGCGGGTGGCGCCGGTCAAGGTGGCGCGCGACGAGCTGAACAGCGCCCGTGAACCGGTGCGCCGGGCCGGCAAGCTGATGCGCCTTTCCAAGTCGCCGACGTCGGTTCAGCGGATCGGGCACGGCGTGCTCTCCACGCCCAAGGTCAAGGAGACCGTGGCGTGGTTTCGCGAGACGCTGGGCATGATCCGCTCCGACGACGTCTATGCCGGCGACAAGGAGAACATCATCGGGTCGTTCAACCGGCTCGACCGCGGCGCCGAGTATGTCGATCATCACGTCTTCTTCTGCAACCACAATGCCCGGGCCGGACTGAATCACGTCTCCTACGAGGTGCAGGACATCGATTGCGTCTTCCAGGACCACGAGTATCTCAAGCGGCTGGGCAAGTACGACCATATGTGGGGCATCGGCCGCCATCTGCTGGGCAGTCAGGTCTACGACTATTGGTGCGATCCGTGGGGCCGGGTGCATGAGCGCTGGGCCGACACCGACCGGCTGAATGCCTCGAACGGCGGCCATCTGCTGAGCGCCGAAGAGGGTTTCCAGTCACAATGGGGCGAGCGCCCGCCGGAACGCTTCCTCGGCCACGCCAGCCCGTAACTTTGAAAGGAAAATTGATGTCCAAGCCACCTGCTGCGAACCCCGCCCGAGACGCGGTGCGGTCGTTCGTGCCCAAGCTGATCGATCTCACCGAGAAGGTCGTCTACGGCGACGTCTGGGAGCGGCCCGGGCTCTCCAAGCGCGACCGCAGCCTTATTACCGTTGCCGCCCTGGTCGCCATGAACCGCACCGAGCAGCTCAAGGGCCATGTTGCCCGCGCCATCGACAATGGCGTGACCAAGGACGAGATCGTCGAGGTCATCACCCACATGGCGTTCTACTCCGGCTGGCCGACCGCCATGTCGGCGGCGGGTGTCGCCAAGGCCGTGCTCGAAGAGGGAGAGAAGAAGTGAAGCTTTGCTATTTCAACGACTGGCGCCTGGGCGTCATCAAGGGCGATCAGGTCGTCGACGTCACCGACGCCGCCAAGGGCGTGCCTCATCGCGACACGCGCGACCTGATCGTCGGCGTCATCGCCGAATGGGACAGCTACAAGGGCAAGCTGGAGAAGGC
Source organism: Reyranella sp. (assembly GCA_052386855.1). GTDB lineage: Bacteria > Pseudomonadota > Alphaproteobacteria > Reyranellales > Reyranellaceae > Reyranella. The sequence goes on along the minus strand of JBQTJT010000023.1, from coordinate 93,731 downwards.
TGCCGCTGACGGCAAAGGCGTCGCGCTCTCCAGCGTGCGGCTCCGCCCGCCGGTGCCGCGGCCCGGCAACATCGACTGCATGGCAGTCAACTACATGGAAGACGGCACCCTGCCCGAGAAGCCCGCCATCAACTGCTTCCACAAGGCAGCGACGGCGGTGATCGGCGACGGCGACACCATAGTGTTGCCCGACGTGCCGGCCTCCATCTTCGAGGGCGAGGCCGAGCTCGCGCTGGTGATCGGCAAGCGTGCCGCCAATGTGAAGGCTGCCGACTACAAGCAGTATATCTTCGGCTACACCTGCTTCATCGACGGTTCGGCGCGCGGGCTGCCGCCACCGGGCAACGTCTTCTTCCAGATGAAGTCGCGCGCCACCTTCGCGCCGATCGGGCCGTGGCTGGTGACAGCCGATGAGATCTCTGATCCGCAGAAGCTGGGCATCGAGCTGAAGAACAACGGCGTCACGATGCAGAAGTTCAACACTGACGACATGGCGCACCAGATCCCGCGCTGCATCGAGTGGCTGAGCTCGATCCACACGCTCGAGCCCGGCGACATCGTCGCCACCGGCACCAATCACCGCGGGCTGAACTCGTTCATGGACGGCGACAAGATCGAGCTCTCCATCGAGAAGGTGGGCACGCTGAAATTCAACGTGAAGGACGAGCTCAAGCGCACCTGGGCCCGCACCACGCGCTCGCAGCACAAGGACAAGGGCGGCGAGGGGCCGCACACGCCGCAGCTCACTGGCAAGTACGCCAAGAAGTGAGGAGCACTTTACTACGGGATCATGTTCTTTCGGACCGCGAGCCTCCGGCTCGCTCATGATTCCCGAGCGAGCCGGAGGCTCGCGGTCCGGAAGACGAGGAAAGGGCGCCGCGGTTTCCCGCGGCGCCCTCTCGATGACGGTTAGTGCGTCAGGGCCGGCTGAGCCGAGGCCACGACGGGAATCGCGCGGGCCTTCTTTTCTTCCGGGATCTCGCGCTGCAGCTCGATCGTGAGCAGGCCGTTGGCAAGCTTCGCGCCCACGACCTTCACATGGTCGGCGAGCTGGAAGCGGCGCTCGAAATTGCGCCCGGCGATGCCGCGATAGAGATACTGCTTCTCGTCCTGGCCGTCGGCCGAGGCCAAGGACGCGGATTGTCCGGTGACCAGGAGCTCGTTCTCCTTCTGGGTCACGTTGAGTTCGGCCTCGGCGAAGCCCGCCACCGCCATCACGATGCGGTAGTCGTTATCGCCGGACTTCTCGATGTTGTACGGGGGATAGCCGTTGGTGCTGGCTTGCCCGGCCACCGAATCGAGCAAATTGAAGACCCGGTCGAAGCCGACGGTGGCGCGATACAACGGGGAATAGTCGATGGTACGCATGAACATCCTCCAGTGAGCGATGGTGTGATGCCGCCCGCCCCGGCATGGGCACGGGCGACAGCAGGGATTTAGGAACGGGCCGCCCAAGGTCAAGGGGCGTTCAAGGGGAGCAAAAATTTCCTTCCTGGCCGGGCAGGCAGCAGGAAATGCTCCATTGCGGGAAACCTTCGGTAATTCAAGTCATGGCGGACGTGCGAAACATCGCCAGATCAAGGTTTCACCTGAAGCGGGTGCCCGCATGTCCAAGTTCCTCCACAAGCCCGAGGCCATCCTCTGGGTCCTGTCGATCTCGCAGGCCGCCGCCATGCTGGCCTTCAACGTCGTGCTGCGGGCCACCGTCTCGTGAAGCACCTGCCGATGTTCTTCGACCTCGCCGGCCGCAAGGTGGTCGTGGCGGGCGAGGGGCTGGCCGCCGACCGTCGCGCTGAGACCGCACGCTCGGCCGGGGCCGAGGTGGTGCGGCTGGCCGCGACCGCCACGGCGGCCGATTTTCGCGGTGCAACCGCTGCCTTCGTCGCCACCGGCACGCTCGAGGGCGACACCGCGCTCCAGCGCATCGCCAAGGCCGCCGGCGTGCCGGTGAACGTGGCCGACCGGCCCGCGCTCTGCGACTTCATCCTGCCCGCGATCGTCGATCGCGACGGCGTCGTGGTCGCGATCTCGACCGGCGGCGCCTCGCCCACCCTGGCCAGCATTCTGCGCGGCCGGATCGAGGCAGCACTTCCCGAGCGGATCGGCGCGCTGGCGAAGCTGGCAAGGACTTTCCGCGCCCAGGCGAACGCCCTGATCCCCGATCCGGCCCGCCGTCGCGGCTTCTGGCGCCGGCTGGTCGAGGGGCCGGCGGCGCGGCTGGTGCTTGCCGGCGACGAAGCCGGCGCGCGGCGTGTGGCGCTGGGCGAACTCGACGCCGTCCGCCGCCGCCTGTCTCCCGTCGGCATCGCGCACATCGTGGGCGCCGGTCCGGGCGATCCCGATCTGCTGACCTTGCGGGCCGCGCAGCTTCTGCAGGAAGCCGACGTCATCCTGCACGACGAGCTGGTGCCGGCGGCCATCCTCGGCCGCGCGCGCCGCGACGCCGAGCTGGTGTCGGTCGGCAAGCGCAAAGGCAGTGCCGGTTGGGCACAGGCCGACATCGAAGCCGAACTGGTGCGCCGGGTGCTGGCCGGGCAGACCGTCGTGCGGCTGAAAGCGGGCGACCCCTTCATCTTCGGGCGCGGTGGCGAGGAGGTCGAGGCGCTGCGCGCCGCCGGCCTGCCGGTGTCGGTCGTCCCCGGCATCACCGCGGCCTTGGGCTGTGCGGCCTCCGCCGGCATTCCCCTGACCCATCGCCGTTTCGCCTCGGCCGTCACCTTCGTGACCGGCCATGGCGCCGAGGGCCGCGAGGCCGCCTGGCCGGCGTTGGCCGCCAGCGGCCACACGCTCGCAATTTACATGGGCGCCACGGAAGCTTCCGCCGTGCGCGATCGTCTGCTGGACGCCGGCACGGATCCCACCACGCCGGTCGCCATCGTCGAGAACGGCACGCGACCCGACGAGCGGGTTTCCGTGGGCCGGCTCTCCGACCTGGCGCGGCTTGCCGCCATCCATACAAGTGGCGAGGCCGGTCCCAGCCTCATCATCGTCGGCGAGGTCGCGGGTCTCGCGGCCGCGGCCGGCCAACCGCTCCTCGCAGAGGTATCCTGATGGCCAAGAATCTGAGCGGCGACCTCCAGGTCGCCAGCGCCAACCGGCTCGCCGACGGCGTCGTGGTCTGGCTCGACGATGCCGGCGAGTGGACCACACGGCTCGACCGCGCCGCCATCGCCCGCGACAGCCGCGCCGGCGAGATCCTGCTGCTGCGCGCCCTTGCCGAGGCTTTTACGGTGGTCGATCCGTTCCTCGTGGCGGTGACCGAGGACGACGACGGCACCCTCGAGCCGCTGTCGCTCCGTGAAAAGATCCGCGCCTCGGGGCTCACCTTCGACGCCATCGCCGCCGACGCGGTGCGTTATGCCTGATACCCATTTTTATCGTTACGACGATTACGACCGCTCGCTCGTCTCCGAGCGCGTCGACCAGTTCCGCGACCAGGTGCGCCGCCGGCTGGCGGGCGAGCTGACCGAGGAGCAGTTCAAGCCGCTGCGTCTTCACAACGGCCTCTACCTGCAGCTCCATGCCTACATGCTGCGGATCGCCATTCCCTACGGCACGCTGTCGTCGCGCCAGTTGCGCAAGCTGGCCGACATCTCGCGCAAGTACGACCGCGGCTATGGCCATCTCACCACCCGGCAGAACCTGCAACTCAACTGGATCAAGCTCGAGGACGCGCCCGACGCGTTGGCGGCGCTGGCCGAAGTCGACATGCATGCGCTGCAGACGAGCGGCAACTGCATCCGCAACGTCACCGCCGATCATTTCGCCGGCGCTGCCGCCGACGAGATCGAAGATCCGCGCATCTGGGCCGAGATCGTGCGCCAGTGGTCGACACTCCATCCCGAATTCACTTTCCTGCCGCGCAAGTTCAAGATCGCCATCACCGGCTCGCCCAACGACCGCGCCGCCGTCCGCGTGCACGACATCGGCCTGCGTCTGTGGCGCAACGACGAGGGCGAGGTCGGCTTCGAGGTGATCGTGGGCGGAGGCCTCGGCCGCACGCCGATGATCGGCAAGACCCTGCGCGAATTCCTGCCCAAGAACGAGTTGCTGGCCTATCTCGAGGCGACGCTGCGCGTCTACAATCGCTACGGCCGGCGCGACAATCTCTACAAGGCCCGCATAAAAATCCTGGTGCATGAGGTCGGCGTCGAGAAGATGCGTGCCGATGTCGAGGCGGAATATGCCGAGACCCGCGACGGGCTCCTCGGTCTCGACGACGAGACCATCGAGGCAATCGCGCGCCAGTTCGCGCCGCCCGAGCTGCCGCCGCGGCCGGAGATGGTCGGCGCCGTGGAGGCACTGAAGCTGGTCGATCGCGATTTCGCCCTGTGGCTTAAGTCCAACGTCGCGCCGCATCGTGCAAAAGGCTACGCCATCGTGACAGCGTCGCTGAAGCCTGCGGGCGCGCCGCCGGGCGATGCCAGCGCCGTGCAGATGGAGGGCATGGCTGACCTCGCCGAGGCCTATAGCCAGGGTGAACTGCGGGTCAGTCACGAGCAGAACCTGATCCTGCCGCATGTCGCGATCGAAGACCTGCCGGTGCTGTACGTGGCGCTGGGCCGCCTCGGATTTGCCGAGGCCAATGTCGGCAAGATCACCGACATCATCGCCTGCCCGGGCCTCGATTATTGCGCGCTCGCCAACGCGCGCTCGATCCCGGTGGCCCAGCGCATCTCCAGCCATTTCGCGAGCCTGGCCCGTCAGCACGACATCGGCGACCTGAAGATAAAAATCTCGGGATGTATCAATGCCTGCGGCCATCATCACGTCGGCCACATCGGCATTCTCGGCGTCGACAAGAACGGGGTCGAACTCTACCAGATCAGCCTGGGCGGCGACGTCGACTTCGGCAAGACGGCCTTAGGCACGATCCTCGGGCCCGCCGTGACGGCCGACAAGGTCGTCGAGGCCGTCGACTCGCTGGTCGGCACCTATCTCGACACACGCACCAACGGCGAGCGCTTCGTCGACACCTACAGGCGCCTCGGCGCCGAGCCCTTCAAGGACCGCATGTATGCCGCTCTATAGGGAAGGGACGTCCGAGGCCCTCATCGTCGAGGATTCGTGGCTGCGGCTTGCCGACGATGCCGCAGTGCCGGCCGACGGCATGGTGCTGGTGAATTTTGCGCGCTGGCGCGAGGCGCGAGCGGCTTTGCTCGCCCGGCGCGGGCCGGTCGGCGTGGCGCTCGGCAACACCGATCCTGTCGAGGCGCCGGCCTCGGACGTGGCACGGCTCGATCTCGTGACACTGCACTTTCCCAAGTTCAGCGACGGCCGCGCCTACAGTCAGGCCCGGTTGCTGCGCGGCAGGCTCGCCTACCAGGGCGAACTGCGCGCGACCGGTGCCGTCCTGCAGGACCAGGCGGCGTTCATGTTGCGTTGTGGTTTCGATTCCTTCGAGAGCGAACAGAAGGGCTTCGGCGAGGCGCTTGCCAGGGCGCGAACCCTGTTCAGCGTCGTCTATCAGCCGGCCGAGGATGGCCGGGCGCCGGCCTCGCTGCTACGGCTGAAGCGCCGCAACGTGCTGGCGCCCCAATCCTAGATTTCAGGCTGATCTAGACTTCAGGCTGCTCGAGAAGCCACTTGCGGGCCTCGTCGATCGAACGGAAGGCCTTGGCCGGCCGTCCACCCTTGCCGAGATTGATGAGCCGGTCGGTGAGTTCGAGCGAGACCGTATCTGCCGGCACCATCGCCAGCGCGCCGCGCGGGCCCATCGTGGCATAGGCGCTCATGCGGGCGCCCATCGCCATGACATCGCTGTCGTCGTACTTGCCGGTGGCCGTGCGGCCATCGATCAGCTTGCGATAAGGCAGGCAGTTCTGGCCGACGATGGCGTCACAAAAATCCTCGACATCCTTCAGGACGAGGACGCCGTCGAACTTGGCATCGACGACGCGAGCCTTGTGATCGATCGTGAAGGTGATGGGCATGACCCGCTCTTATGGGAAAAAAGCAGGGGCCGTCAATAAAGGAGACGTCAACAAGGCGTGACCTGCCTCAGGCCCGCACCCCTTCATGCTCGAGCAGCCACTTCTTGCGTGGCAGGCCGCCGCCGTAGCCGGTGAGGCTGCCGTCCGAGCCGATCACGCGATGGCACGGCACGACGATGCTGATCGGGTTCTGGCCGTTGGCCAGCCCGGCGGCACGGATGGCCCTGGGCTTGCCGATGCGCCGCGCCAACTCGGCGTAGCTGATCGTCTTGCCGCCGCGGATCCTGCGCAGTGCCCGCCACACGCTGGTCTGGAACGGCGTGCCGGCGGTCTCGACCGGAAGGCTGTCGATCACGGCGATGTCGCCCTTGAAATAGGCCCGCATCGTTCGGGTAAGGCCGCCGGGATCGCGCGCCGTGCCGATCGTGTAGGCGCCCTTGCCGTACTGGCGGTCGAGCAGCAGGCGCATGCGCGCTTCGTGGTCGGTCCAGTCGATGGTGCGCAACTTGCCCGCGCGGTCGGCTACGATCAGCAGCTCGCCGATCGGCGTTGCGAGGCGGTCGACGAGGAACTGGAGCGGCTCAGCCATGGTTCGCCATCCTGAGATGCTGCACGGCATAGGCGTGCCAGGGTCGCCAGGCCCGCGGCGTGTCGTCGTCGATGCCCGACACGATCGTCTCGCGTTCCCAGTCTCCGGGCGCGCGCAGGCCGGGCCGCCGGGCGACCAGCGGCGCGAGCTTGGGATCGCGCGCCAGATGGCTACCGATGGTGGCGATGTCGGCGCCGAGATCGAACACGCGCCGGATGCGGGCCACGATGGCCGGCAGCGCCTTCACCGACGGGAAGCGGATGGTGACCGCCACCGAATTGCGCGCCGGCAGATGGGCCACCGCCACGGTGCCCTGGATGCCGTCGAGTTCGATCCGGCGATGCCAGACATCGCCCTCGATCCATTCGTTGCCCGGCGTGGCACGGGTGGCGAGCGCGGCCAGCATGCCGGGCCAGTCGTAGGGCGGCCGGTAGGCGAGGCGGAGCGTCACGCCGTCGCGTGCCGAGGTGTCGGCGCCACCCCCTTGTCCTTTGCGATGGCGCCGAAGCGCACTCGGTGGGCGGTCGAACAGGTCGCGGAAAGTCTCGTTGAAGCGCCGCACGCTGCCGAACCCGGCCGACATCGCCACTTCGGCCATCGGCAGGCGGGTGTCGTGCAGGAGCTGTTTGGCGAACAGCACGCGCCGCGTCTGGGCGACCGCGATGGGGGTGGCGCCGAGGTGTTGCTTGAACAGCCGGCGCAGCTGCCGGCCGCCGACGCCCAGTCGCTCGGCAAGCGCCTCGACGCCTGCTTCGTCCTCGTCCAGCGCGCCCTCGGCGATCAGGGCGAGCGCCCGGCTGACGGTATTGGCCGTGCCGCGCCAGAAGGCGAGATCGGGCGCGATCTCGGGCCGGCAGCGCAGGCAGGGCCGGAAGCCCGCCTCCTGGGCCGCGGCGGCCGAGGCGAAGAACCGGCAGTTCTCGGATTTCGGAGGGCGCGATGGACAGATCGGCCGGCAGTAAATGCCGGTCGATGTCACACCCACGAACACGCGGCCGTCGAAGCGCGCATCGCGGGTCTGGAGGGCACGATAGTAGGTCTTGCGATCGAGCAGTTCCATCGCACCAGATTGCCACAGACACGCGACCGCCGCTGGCGGTTTTCGGACCCGTAAGAAGAGGTGGCGTTTGACCTTCACCAGCGAACATGGTCACTCACGCGCGATGTCGAAGGAACCGATCGAGACTGGATGGAGTGCGCTGCTGCGCCCTGTTTGGTTGCCGGCTCTGTCGGTGCTGGTCGGTGGCGTTCTGCTGCATTCAATGAACGTGCTGATGCTGGCCACGGTGCTGCCGAGTGTCGTCGAAGATCTCGGCGGTGCCACGTTGATGAGCTGGACCTCGACTGCCTTCCTCGCCTCGTCGATCGTGGCATCGGCTTGCACGGGCTACCTGACGTCGATCCTCGGCGCGCGCACCGTGTTTTGTGCCGGCGCGCTGGTCTTTGGCGTCGGTGCGCTGACCTGCGCGCTCGCTCCGTCGATGGCAGAGGTGGTCGCCGGCCGCTTCGTGCAGGGCTTCGGTGGCGGGCTTTTGACGGCAATCGCCTATGTCCTTGTGCGCAGCACCTTTCCCGAGAGCCTGTGGGCGCGGGGCTTTTCTCTGATGGCCGGCGCCTGGAGTCTGTCGATCCTGGTTGGTCCGCTGGTCGGCGGCATGTTCGCCCGCCATGGCGACTGGCGTGGCGCCTTCTTCGCCGTCGCGGCAATCGCGGTCGCGCTGGTTCCGGTGGCTCTACGCGCCTTGCCGCGCGTCGCCACCAGCAGCGAGGGCGCGCGCGTGCCAGTCCTGCGCGTGATGCTGATTTGCGCCGCAATCGCCGCCATGTCGGCGACGGCTGTTGCGCCGGGCGCGCCCGCCAAGGTCGCGCTGTTCGCCGGCGCCGTCACCGCCCTAGCGGTGACTCTCGCCATCGATCGCAAAGCGCCGCAGCCGCTCCTGCCGACCGATGCCTTCTCATTCGCCACCCCGACTGGCGTGGGCGTGTGGCTCCTGCTGCTGCTCGCTATTGCTTACAGCCCTCTGCAGATTTTCGTGCCGATCTTCCTGCAGGTTCTGCACGGTCTCGATCCGCTGGGTGCTGGCTACATGGTGGCCGGCGCCTCGTTCGGCTGGACGGGCATGTCCCTGATCCTTGCCGGCACGCCGAGTGAGCGCAGCGGCCGGCTACTGGTCGGTGGTCCGGTCCTCATGACGATGGGGCTCGCGGGTTTGGCGCTCCTGATGGCGCTCGAGCCCGTCGTGCTGGTCTTGCCAGCAATCGTTCTGATGGGTGCAGGCTTCGGTGTGTGCTGGGCGTTCATCGCCCAGCGGGTAATTGGCGGCGCGCGGTCCGGCGAAGAGGATCTCGCCGCGTCATCGATGGCGACCGTGCAGCAGGCCGGTTTCGCGCTCGGAGCGGCTCTCTCGGGTCTCGTCGCCAATGCAGCCGGCCTGTCGGTAGGTCTAAGCCGGGCGGACATCGCAAGTGCTGCTTTCTGGGTGCCGGCGAGCTTCGTCGTGGTCGCGATGGCCGCCGTCGTGATGGGCGGACGCTTGGTATCGCTTTCGCGGCGGGCAGCCTGATCGCTTCGAGCCGCGCCGAAACGTCGGACGGGATGCGCCGTCTATCGTGATCGCTCCTCACACCAAGGGAGACTTACATGGCCGATTTGAACGGGATTAAAAATGGTCTGGTCGTCACGGCGTTCTGGGAAGCCAGGCCCGAGGAGGTCGATTCGTTGGTCGGCATCATCGGGAAGTTCCTGCCGCAAGCGCAGCGCGAGCCGGGCGTAAAGGCCTTCCAGATTCACCAATCTCTCACCGAGCCGACGAAGTTCTTCTTCTACGAGGTTTTCGACGACGAGGCCGCGTTCGCCCAGCATCAGCAGAGCGAACACTTCAAGACGCTGATCGTGGGCCAGGCGGTGCCGAAGCTCGCCAGGCGCGAGCGCACCCAGCACAGGTTCGTCTGCGGATAAGCGGGCGGTCATCCGCTTTCCGCATCGTCAGTCTCGTTGCTTCGCATCGAAGAATGCCCCAAGCCGCTGCCACCCGCCGGGCGAAACTGCTAGGTTTGCCCGGTCACATGAGTGGAGCAGACGATGGCGATCGCAAAGCGGCATGCCGAGGACAGGGCGCATCTGCGGCACTTGAAGGAGGCCACCGAGCATCTCTCCATGCTGGCGAGCTTCACGGACAGGCGCCCCTCGGTGAAGGAGCGCCTGGCCATCGGCAAGGCGATTCGCGATCAGGTGCCGCGGGCCGAGCACGGGCGCTTCGAGAAGAATCCCGACCGGCCGGATCCCGTCGCGATCCTCGAGCAGCAGAATATCAGCCGCGTGCAGAAGCTGGTGCCGGTGCGCTTTGCCCGCATGCTGGCCTCGCCGTTCGCCTTCCTGCGCGGCTCGGCCGCGGTCATGGCGGCCGATCTTTCTGAAACGCCGACGAGCGGCCTGTTCGTCAATGCCTGCGGCGACATGCACGTCGCCAATTTCGGCGTCTTCGCCTCGGCCGAGCGCAACCTCATCTTCGCGATCAACGATTTCGACGAGGTTCATCCGGGCCCCTGGGAATGGGACCTCAAGCGTCTGGCCGCGAGTGCCGCGGTGGCGGCGCGCTTCATGGGCGGCGACAAGGACAAGGCGGCCGACTGCGCCCGCGCCATCTCGCGCTCCTACCGCAAGCGTATCCGCCGCTTCGCCGAAATGGGCTATCTCGAGGTCTGGTACAATCGCATCGACGATCGGGCGGTGCTCGACACTCTGTCCGCCAAGGCGCGCAAGCGGGCCGACCGGATTGCTGCCAAGGCCCGCGAGAAGGGCCATGTGCAGGTGCTCGAGAAGCTGACCGAGCAGGTCGACGGCGAGCATCGCATCATCGAGGAAGTCCCGCTGATCGTGCGCGAGACCCACATCGAGAACGGCATGCCGATCAACAATGCCCTCGATCTCATGCTGCGGGCGTACATCGAGTCGCTGTCGTACGACCGGCGGAAGCTGCTGTCGCGCTATCGCATCGTCGACTCGGCACGCAAGGTCGTGGGCGTGGGCAGCGTCGGCACCGGCTGCTGGGTGATACTGCTGCAGGGCCTCGACAGCGACGACCCGCTGTTCCTCCAGGTCAAGCAGGCGCAGACTTCCGTGCTGGCGCCGTATGTCGATGGCGGGCTGCCGTTCGAAAGCCAGGGGCGCCGCGTGGTCGTCGGCCAGCGCCTGACCCAGGGCGCGCCCGACATTTTCCTCGGATGGGGTGAGGCGCTTGGCCATCACTTCTACGTCCGCCAGCTCGCCGACATGAAGGGCAGCGTATCGTTCGCCGAAGGCGACGCCGATCAGCTCGAGACGTTCGAGGAGTACTGCACTCTATGTGGGTGGGCGCTCGCCCTGGCGCATGCCAAGTCCGGCGATCCGGCGATGATCGCGGGCTATTGCGGCAACAGCGACGAGCTGGACGAGGCCATCGCCAGGTTCGCGCTGGCCTATGCCAAGCAGACCGACAAGGACCACGAGGCGCTCGACAAGGCGCGGCGCAGCGGGCGCATCCGTGTCGCCAGCGAGGCGATGGTGAAATAGACAGGCTTCGAGTTCGCGGACGTAGAGTCCGGACTCCGCCAGACCGAAGGATCATCGTTGCCTAGCTTCGACGCCATCGAAGGAGGATGGCGATGACCAGCGACGAAGTTCAGGAGTTCGTGACGAAGTTTGCCGCCGCGTGGGCGTCGCGCGACGGCGAGGCCTTTCTGGCGCTGTGGCATGCCGATGGCGTGCTGCATTCGCCGCTCTACGACCGGCCGGTGGCGGGCAAGGAGTTCGGGCGGCTGACCGATTTTGTCGCCGCAGCGGCGCCCGATCTCGTCTGGCAGCTGCTCGACTGGACGGCGCGCGGCGACGTGGTCGTCGTTGAATGGCAGACGACGCGGACCGTCAGTGGGCGGCGCCTCGACACACGCGGCATCGACAAGTTCCGTCTGCACCAGGGCAAGATCCTGGAGGAGCGGGTCTATACCGACACCGCACCGCTTCGGGCGGCACGGCGGGGCGAGCCGGTCGAGCCGCTGGTGACGCTGGCCCTGTAGGGCTGCTGTTGACATCATCGGCAGGAGAGGATAGGAATATACCTATGACTTCTCGCCCCATCTGCACGCCCGACCTTTGGCTTCCGATACGACCGGCCTGCGCGTCGGTCTCGGCAGCGGGACACCGACGTGAAACAAGTCATTCGGTGTCCCACGCGCCGGCTCGGGCGGGTGGTGATTTTAGCGCCGGATCAATGGGTTGACTGCCGTTGGGGATGGCACAGGCGACGTAGACCACTGTCCAACTGACTCACTCGGCGGCGACCTGGCTTGCCGCCTTCCACGGGCCGACGTCGAGCCAGGTGCTCTGGTAGGTGGCACCTTCACCGATGTCGGTGTAGCGGTCGGAGCAGAGCATGTTGATCGTGCCGGAGAGCGCCTCGCCGGTCGGCCGCTGGCCGGGCACCAGCAGGACGCCGGGCTGGACCTCGTCGCCGACCTTCAGCATCAGGCCGATCTCGCCGCGGCCGTTGAAGACGCGGACTTCGTCGCCGTCCTCGAGGCCGCGCTTCTTCGCGTCGTCGGGATGGAGGATGCAGAACGGCTTGCCCTCGCGGTTGCGCAGGAAGCCGACGCCGGAATAGGCCGTGTGCGCCTGGAAATAGCCGGGCGCGGTCAGGAGCCTCAGCGGCCACTTCTTGGCCTCCGCCTCGTCGATCGCGTCGGGCTGCCAGTCCGGCACCGGCGACACGCCCATTTCGGCGAGCTGCTCGGAATAGAACTCGAGCTTGCCGGACGGCGTCTTGAAGGGCTGGCCGTCCCAATCGTGCTTGATGTGGATCGACTCGCCCGCGAACAGCTTTGCCGGATCGGCCTTGGAGGCGGGGCCGGTCGAGCCCTTGAACAGTTCCTTCGCGGCCTCCTGCGGTGCCAGCGTGAAGATCGTGTCGGTGAGGCCCATGCGCTGCGCCAGCGCCTGGGCCACATCGAAGTTGGAACGCGCTTCGCCCGCGGGCTTCGCCGCCGCTGGGCCCCACTGCATCCAGTAGGCGCCGTAGGCTCGGTAGAGGTCGTCGGTCTCGAGATAGACCGTGGCCGGCAGCACGATGTCGGCGTACTTCGCCGTGTCGGTCATGAACGGGTCGTGCACGACGGTGAACAGGTCCTCGCGCGAGAGACCCTTCTGCACCTTGTGGACCTCGGGGCAGGTGACGGCGGGGTTGTTGGCCGAGATGTAGAGCGCGCGGATCGGCGGATCCTTCATGTTGAGGAGTTCTTCGCCAAGACGCAGATGATTGACGGTGCGGGCCACCGGCTCGCCGCCGCCCGGCCGGCGCACGGCGGCATAGTTGAGATCGCACGACGCCGCGGTGAGCAGCATGGCGCCGCCGCCCTTCACGGCGTAGTGGCCGGCCACGCCCGGCAGCAGTGCCACCGCGCGCAGCGCCTGGCCGCCGGCGGCGAGACGCGTCATGCCTTCGCCGAGGCGGATCATCGCGGCCTTGGCCTTGCCATACATCGACGCGAACTTCTCGATGTCGGCAACGGACAGCCCGGTGATCTCGGCCACTTTGTTCGGCGGGAACTTCGGCAGGATGTCGCGCTCGACCTTGTCGAAGCCCAGCGTCTGGCGGGCGACGTAGGCGCGGTCGACGAGCTTGTCGCGCACCAGGATGTGCATGACGCCGAGTGCCAGGGCCGCATCGGTGCCGATCCTGATCGGCAGATAGAGATCGGCGTTCTTGGCGCTGCGCGTCCTGCGCGGATCGATGACGACCAGCGGCAGGCCGCGCGATTTCTTCGCATGCTCGACCAGCGAGTAGAAATGCAGGTTGGTTGCGGCGAGGTCGGCGCCCCACGAGATCACGAGGTCGGAATGAACGACGTCCTCCGGGTCGGCGCCGCCGACCGGGCCGAGCGTGAAGTTCCACGCTTCCTCGCAGCACGTGTCGCACACCGTGCCGGCGAGCAGGCGCGTGCCGCCGAGCCTGTGGAAGAGGCCGCCCACCAGGCCGCGGTTCATCAGGCCCTGATGGGCGGAGTAGGCATAGCCGAGGAGGGCGAGGGGACCGCTCTCCCGGATGATCGCCTTCCACCTTGTGGTGATCTCGTCGAGCGCGGCGTCCCAGGTGATCGGGGTGAATTGGCCGGAGCCCTTGGGCCCGCTGCGCCTGAGGGGTGTCAGGATGCGCTCGGGCGAGTTCACGAGGTCGGCGTCGCGGTTCACTTTCCCGCAGGCGACACCCGCCGTGTAGGGGTGATCGGGGTCGCCCTGAACGCGCACCACCTTGCCGTCCTCGACGTGCGCGATGAGCGAGCACATGTCGGGACAATCGTGAGCGCAAACAACTCGAACGGACTTCACCACGCCGCCTCCCAAGAAAGGTATCGCGGCGGCGAGTGTAACAGAGCCTTTAGAAAAGCTCGGCCTTACTTCTTCTTGGCCGCGCCCTTAGCAGGCTTGTCCTCGACAGGCTTGGCGCCCGACGACTTGGTGCCGGCGCCCATGGCGGCTTCCGCGCTGCCGGTCATGCCGAAGCGATCCTTGAAGCGCTGCACGCGCCCGCCGCGATCGATGCTCTGGCGCACGCCGGTCCATGCCGGATGGGTCTTGGGGTCGATGTCGAGGCGCATGCTGGCGCCTTCCTTGCCCCAGGTCGACTTCGTCTCGAAGGACGTGCCGTCGGTCATCACCACGGTGATCTTGTGGTAGTCCGGGTGGATCTTCTCTTTCATGAACCTTCTCCAGCGCTTCGAGGCCGATTTCCGACCGGCCGGCGCAACAGGGCGCGGTGTATAGCGTTCCGGGGCACCTCCGACAAGCCGGTTGTCCGGGCCCCGGCGGGCCTGTAGACCGACCGGGCTCATGGCCGATATCCCCTTCGAAAGCCTCGCCGACAGCCTGCTCGCCGCCCTGGAAGAGGGAATCGGCCAGCATGCCGATGCCGAGCTGCAGGGCGGGGTCCTCACCGTCGAGGGCGACGCCAAATCCGGCGGGGGCGTCTGGCTGGTGAACAAACATGCACCCACCCAGCAGATCTGGCTGAGCTCGCCCCGGAGTGGCGCCCGGCATTATGCCTTCGACGGCGCGTCGGGGCAGTGGCTGGACACGCGGGGCGGCACCGACCTGTTGGCCACCCTGACGGCCGAACTGGGCGTTCCGCTCGCGTGGCGGGCGCCGTGAACCGGCTGGATGGCCTTGGCCTGCTCTGGCCCTACCTCAAACCCTATCGAGGCCGGGTGGCGCTGGCGCTGCTGTCGCTGCTGGTCGCGGCCGGCACGGTGCTGGCCTTCGGCGCCTGCCTCCGCGCCCTGATCGACCGCGGCTTCGCCCAGGGCCGGCCGGATATCCTGAATTATGCCCTGGCCTCGCTGCTGGCGGTTGCCGTCGTGCTGGCGATCGCGTCGGGCGCGCGCTTCTACCTCGTGTCGTGGCTCGGCGAGCGGGTGGTGGGCGACCTGCGCCGCGACCTGTTTGCGCATGTCGTGCGGCTGGGGCCGGCGTGGTTCGAGATCAAGCGCTCGGGCGACGTCATGAGCCGGATCTCGGCCGACGCCCAGCTCATCGAGCAGGTGATCGGCTCCTCGGCGTCGGTGGCGCTGCGCAATACGCTGATGTGCGTCGGCGGCATCGCCATGCTGATCATTACCAACCCCAAGCTCGCGCTGCTGGCGCTGGCCGTGGTGCCGCTCACCGTGGCGCCGATCGTGCTGTTCGGCCGCAAGGTCCGGGCGCTGTCGCGCGAGGCGCAGGCGCGCATGGCCGACATGGTCTCGGAAGGCGGCGAGACGCTCGATGCGGTGCGCACCGTGCAGGCCTTCGCCCAGGAGGACCGCGCCGCAAAACGCTTCGGCGAGGCCACCGAACGGGCCTTCACCGCCGCCATCCGGCGCGTTGCCCGGCGCGCCATCATGACGACGCTGGTGATCTTCATCGTCTTTGCAGCGGTCGGCTTCCTGCTGTGGATGGGCGGCCACGATGTGCTCACCGGCCGCATCAGCGCCGGCGATCTCACGGCCTTCGTATTCTATGCCGTGCTGGTCGCCAGCTCCGGCGGCGCCATCAGCGAGACCATCGGCGACCTGCAGCGCGCCTCGGGCGCGGCCGAGCGGCTGTCCGAACTGAAGGCCGAGCCGCCCGCCATCGCGGAGCCGGCGACGCCGAAGCCATTGCCGAAGCCGACACAGGGCGCGGTCGCCTTCTCCGAGGTGTCGTTCCGCTACCCGGCGCGCCCCGATGCGCTGGCGCTCGACCGTTTCGACCTCGCCGTCCAGCCGGGCGAGACCGTCGCCATCGTCGGCCCCTCGGGCGCCGGCAAGACCACGGTCTTCAATCTACTGCTGCGCTTCTACGACCCCGAGGCGGGCGCCATCCGGGTCGACGGCATCGACATCCGCGACCTCAGCTTCGCCGACCTGCGGGGCACGCTCGCCATCGTGCCGCAGGAGCCGGTGCTGTTCAGCGCCTCGGTCGCCGACAACATCCGCTACGGCCGTCCCGACGCCTCGGAGACCGAGGTCAGGGCGGCAGCCGAAGCGGCCTCGGCGCTGGCCTTCATCGAGAGCCTGCCGCAGGGCTTAGCCACCGATCTCGGCAATCGCGGGGTGCGGCGCTCGGGCGGCCCGCGCAAGCGCATCGCCATCGCCCGGGCGCTGCTCTGCGACCCCGCCATCCTGCTGCTCGACGAGGCGACCAGCGCGCTCGATGCCGAGAGCGAACTGGCGGTCCAGCAGGCGCTCGACCGGCTGATGCAGAAGCGGACCACCCTGGTGATCGCCCACCGGCTGGCAACCGTGCAGAAGGCCGACCGGATCGTGGTGGTGGATCATGGCCGGGTGGTCGACGTTGGCCGCCATGCCGACCTGATCCGCCGCGGCGGACTCTATGGCCGCTTGGCCGAACTGCAGTTCAACCTGCCGTCCGTCGCGGCGAGCTGATCCAATACTTTAAGTATCCTGGAATCTCCCTTGAATAACAGGGAGGTATTGTCTAATGTTCAGCCATATTACGACCCTATTTTGACGATGACTAAAGGCCTCGCCATGTTCATCACATCGCATTCCACCCAGCCTCTCGCCCGCCGCCAGGGCCTCGCCCGGTTTGCCGAATGGTGGCCCGCCGCCCTGATCGGCCTCGTGGCCCTCCTGGGCGCCGTTCCCGAGAGCAGCGCGCAGACGCTCCTCTCGCTCTTCTAGACGTTCCTAAGGCCGCCCTGAGGCCTTCTGCTCGGCATCGAGGCGCCGAAGCTCGCGGCGCAGGATCTTGCCTGTCGTCGTGAGCGGCAGCTCGGCCACGAAGTCGACCTCGCGTGGATACTCGTGCGCCGCCAGCCGGGTCTTCACGAAATTGGCGAGGTCGGCCTTCAAGGCATCTGTCGCCGCGATCTCGGGCCGGAGCTGGACGAAGGCTTTGACGATCTCGGTTCGCACCGGGTCGGGCACGCCGACCACGCCCACCATGGCAACCGCCGGATGCTTCATCAGGCATTCCTCGATCTCGCCCGGTCCGATGCGGTAGCCGCCCGAGGTGATCACGTCGTCGTCGCGGCTCTTGAAGAAGACGTAGCCGTCTTCGTCGATGCGGCCGAGATCGCCGGTCAGCAGCCAGTCGCCGGCATACTTGCGCGCCGTCGCCTCCGGGTTGCGCCAATACTCCAGCATGACGATGGGGTCGTGGCGCCAGCCCGCGATCTGGCCGTCCTCGCCAGGCGGCAGCACGTTGCCGTCTCCATCGACGATCGCCACCTTGCGGCCGGGGCAGGCGCGGCCGCACGAGCCTGGTCGCACCTCGAACCAGCCGGGCGAGTTCAGCGTCATCAGGTTCATCTCGGTCTGGCCGTAGCCTTCGGAGATGGTGGTGCCGAAGGTGTCGCGGCCCCATGCCAGCAGTTCCTCGCCCATCGCCTCGCCGCCGGTGAAGAGGGCGCGGAGCGCGTAGTTCCACCGCTCGGTCGGCCGGCTCACCTGCCGCATCATCTTGAGCGCGGTGGGCGGGATGAAGCTCACGCCGACCTTGTGTTTTGCCAGCAGTGCGAAGGCACGCTCGGGATCGAACTTGGCGAAGCGATGCGCCAATACCGGCGTGCCATAGTACCACGCCGGGAACAGCGCGTCGTAGAGGCCTGCGATCCAGGCCCATTCGGCCGGCGTCCACATCACCTCGTTGCCCCTCGGCCAGTGGCTCAGCGTCTGTTCCATCGCCGGGATGCAGCCCAGCATCATGCGATGAGCATGCAGCGCGCCCTTCGGCTGGCCCGTGGTGCCCGAGGTGTAGATCAGCAGTGCCGGATCCTCGGCCGCGGTGTCGATGGTGGCGAAGCTGTCGGAGGCGGCGGCCAGCAGGCGATCCCAGTCGAGGAAAGCGCTGCCATGCGCGCCGGCGCCGATCACGATGATCGTCTTGAGACGCGGCACGCGATCGCGCACCGCCAGGATCTTGGGCAGATTGGCCATGTCGGTGATGACGGCGGAGGCCTCGGCATTGGAGAGCCGGAATTCGACCGCTTCCTCGCCGAACAGCGTGAAGAGCGGCAGCACGATCGCGCCCATGCGATAGCCGGCGAGGTGGCAGAGCGTGAGCTCCGCGCCCTGGCTCAGGAACACAGCCACGCGGTCGCCCTTTGTGATGCCCCGCGCGCCGAGCGCGTTGGCGAGCCGCGAGCTGGTGGCGAGGAGCTGGCCGAAGGTCCAGTTGCGAACGCTGCCGTCGGCATTCTCGACGATCATCGCCAGCGTATCGGGCGGATGGCGCTCGCAGACCGCGCGGCCGATGTTGAAGCGTTCGGGCCTGGGCCAGCGGAATTGCTTCATGGCGTCGTCGTAGGAAAGACCGCGGGGGATCATGGGTAACGCAACCTCCTGTCAGCGGCTTACGCGCTTGATGACGCGCGCCGCCAGCAATTCCTCCGGCGTCGGCACCCAGATCGAATCGCCCGGCGTGTCGAGCACGCGTTGGGCGAAATCGGGCGCGATGCCGGCGCTCATCGTGAGGAACCGCTTCATGTCGCGGTTGGCCTCGAACATGTCGTCGGCGCTCATGCCGGGGAAACTCGCCTGGTGGAAGCCGAGCTTGGCGCCAGGCGCGATGCTGCGATCGACGCCGCCCAGGAAGGCGATGGTGCAAGCCGAGGCGCAGCCGGTTTCGACCCGCGTGGCGAGCCGGCGGCTGCGGATCATCCGGCTGATCTCGAAGCCTGCACCCATGCGCCCGCCGGGACCGGCCAGCACAACCTCGCGGACCTTGGGGTTTTGCTCCAGCATCCGCCGCACCGCCTGGTCGCTGCCCATGCCGTAGCTGCCGTCGATGTAGAGCGTGGTGCCGTCGGGACTGACCGAGAGGGCCAGATCGCCCAGCTCCTCGTCGCCGTTATAAATGTTCCAGAGTTCTGCCAGCGCCGGTACGGCGCGGTCGTAGAGCAGGGTGCCGATGGCCAACACGGAGATAGTCGCGGTGACAATTGCGAGCAGGGGCACGAGACCACCGCCGCGGCGCCGGGCGGCGACGGCGGTGAGTGCGATTTGCCAGACGGCGAATATCGAGGCGACGGTGCAGAGCACGGCCGGCGCCACGATATGGAGCAAGGTCGTTTGGCTGCCGCTGAATACCGCCAGTGAAACGCTGCCCAACCCGATCAACAGGGCCACGGCGGCCCAGACACCCCGGTAGTAGAGCGTCTGGGCAGGCGAGGCGGTGCCGTCGCGCAGGAGCGGAACGCCCACCGCCTCGAGATGGTCGCGCGCCCGCGCGAGCGCGCCGGTCGAGATTTCCTTCTGGCCGTTCACATATCCCAGGGACTGGGCGAGATCGTCGGGCAAGGCGCCCTGGGGCAGGCGAACCAGGCGCACGCCGATCGTTCGCGCGGCTGCTTCAGCGAAGGCAACTAGCGTCCGCATGTGTTCGCGCGGTTCCGTCGGGCCGGCGACCAGATATTCGACCTGCAGATGGTCGGCGTGCTGGGCGAGGCCGAGAACCGCCAGCAGCCCCGTTTCGCCCTCGATCACGAAAGTCGCCCTGTTGTCGCTCATCGCCGGCGGCGGGACGCTGGGCGCAAAGGCCGCGATCGCCGGGGTGTCGGCCGGCATCGCACGGCGAACAACGCCGGCATTGATGGATTCCGTGGACACTGAACTCACTCCCGGAGCGTGCTTTCTCCCGCCGCGCCCCGTCTGTATGCTGCGGCAGTTCTCGCGGAGCGTCCACATGTCCCCTGACGACCATGCCTTCTCGCCCGGTACCAGGGCCAGGAACATCGATTCCGGCGCCAGGGTCGTCCCCTCGGTCTGTCCGCACGACTGCACCAGCACCTGTGCGCTGGATGTCGAACGCCTGGATGCCAGGACGATCGGCCGTATTCGCGGTTCGCAGCGCAACGACTACACCGCCGGCGTGATCTGCGAAAAGGTCGCCCGCTACGCCGAGCGCATCCATCATCCCGACCGGCTGATGAAGCCGCTGCGCCGCACGGGACCGAAAGGGTCGAAGCAGTTCGCCGAGATTTCGTGGGCCGACGCGCTCGATATCGTGGCCGAGCAGTTCATCGCCAAGGCAGCGCTTCACGGCACCGAAACGGTCTGGCCATATTACTATGCCGGCACCATGGGCATCGTGCAGCGCGACGGCATCAACCGTCTGCGCAACGCGATGAAGTACTCGCGCTATTTCTCGACCATCTGCGTGACGCTCTCCGACACCGGCTGGATCGTCGGCGCCGGCGCCACGCGCGGCGCCGACCTGCGCGAGATCGACGAGCATTCCGAACTGGTGGTGATCTGGGGCGGCAATCCCGTGAACACCCAGGTCAACGTCATGACCCACGCCATGAAGGCCAAGAAGCGTGGCGCCAAGCTGGTCGTGGTCGATCCCTACCGTACCGGCACGGCCGAGCAGGCCGACATGCATCTCGCGGTGCGCCCCGGCACCGACGGCGCGCTGGCGGTCGGCGTCATGCATGTGCTGTTCAAGGAAGGCTACGCCGACTGGGACTATCTGCGGAAATACACCGACGCGCCGGATGAATTGGCCGCGCACGTGGCGACCCGCACGCCGGAGTGGGCCTCGAAGATCACCGGGCTTTCCGTCGAGGAGATCGTGGCCTTCGCGCGCCTGTTCGGGAAGAGCAAGGCCGCCTTCGTCCGCTGCCACCACGGTTTTAGCCGCAGCCGCAACGGCGCCGTGAACATGCACGCCGTGACCTGCCTGCCGGCGGTGACCGGCGCCTGGCAATACAAGGGCGGCGGCGCGCTCTACGGCCACACCGGCATGTATCCGCTCAACCGCACGCTGATCGAGGGTCTCGACATGGTCGATACCTCGATCCGCGATCTCGATCAGTCGCGGCTGGGACCGATCCTGACCGGTGACCGCGAGGCGTTGAAGAACGGCCCGCCGGTGACGGCGCTGCTGATCCAGAACACCAATCCCGCGATGGTCTGCCCGGAGCTGGAGCTGGTGCACAAGGGTTTCGCGCGCGAGGATCTGTTCACCTGCGTGCACGAGCAGTTCATGACCGAGACGGCGGCTTATGCCGACATCGTGCTGCCGGCCACGATGTTCCTCGAGCATGACGATTTCTACACGGCCAGCGGCCACACCTTCTTCCAGGTGACCAAGGCGGTGATCGAGGCGCCGGGCGAGACGCGCGAGAACCACTATGTGATCTCCGAACTGGCCAAGCGGCTGGGCGCCAAGCATCGCGGCTTCGACATGACGCCGTGGGAGATCATGGACGAGACGCTGAAGAAGTCCGGCATGTGGGATGCCGAGACCAACTGGGCCAAGGGCGGCCAGGACCACCATCTCGGCTTCGAGACGTCGCATTTCCTCGACGGCTTCGCTTGGCCGGACAAAAAATTCCGCTTCAAGCCCGACTGGGCGGCCCATGGGCCGCGCGGCGCGGAGATGCCCGTGTTGCCCGACCATTTCGATGTGATCGACAATGCCACGGCCGAGAAGCCGTTCCGCCTCGTCGCCGCACCCGCTCGGACCTTCCTCAATTCGACCTTCACCGAGACGCCGAGTTCCCAGAAGAGGGAAGTGCGGCCGACGGCGATGATGAATCCCGAGGATTGCAAGGCGCTGGGCCTGGCCGACGGCGATCGCGTGGAAATCGGCAACGAGCGCGGCAAGACCATCGTCAATGCCAAGGCCAAGGCCGGCCAGCAGAAGGGTGTTGTGGTCGTAGAAGGCATCTGGCCCAACCGGAACTTCGAGACCGGCATCGGCATCAACGCCGTGACCTCGGCCGATCCCGGTTGGCCGAACGGCGGCGCGGTGTTCCACGACACCGCGGTCTGGATTCGCAAACTGGCGTGAGCGACGGTTTTCAACCGGCGGCCAACCCGAGCATCGTCCAGACGCAGGCGGCGCGGGTTCCGGGCCGCGCCCACGTGCTGGTGATCGGCAACGAGAAGGGCGGTTCGGGCAAATCGACGACGGCGCTGCATATCGCCGTGGCGTTGATGGGCGCGGGCAGCCGTGTCGCCACGCTCGATCTCGATGCCAGGCAGGGAACGCTCAGCCGCTACATCGAGAACCGTGCGGCCCATGCGGCGCGCAAGAGCATAGACCTGGCAATGCCGGTTCACGCTGCAGTGCCGCTCTCGACTTTGCCGGATCGCACGGCGGCTGAAGCCGACGAGAAAGCGCGCTTCGAGGTGGCGCTGGAGCCGGCGCTCGCTGCCGCCGATTTCGTGATCGTCGACACGCCCGGCAGCGACACGTACCTCTCGCGCACGGCCCATGTCTGGGCCGACACGCTGCTGACGCCGCTCAACGACAGTTTCATCGACCTCGACCTGCTGGCGCGCGTCGATCCGGACACGCTCAAGATCGTGCGGCCGTCGATCTATGCCGAAGCGGTGTGGAAGCAGCGCCAATTGAGGGCCATCCAGGGCGGCCGGCCGGTCGACTGGGTGGTGATGCGCAATCGCCTGTCCTCGCTCGCCGCCCGCAACAAGCGCGACATGGGCAGCGTCATCGAGGCGCTGGCCAAGCGCGTCGGCTTCCGCGTCGCGGCGGGGCTCAGCGAGCGCGTGATCTACAAGGAGTTGTTCCTGAGCGGCCTCACCCTGCTCGATCTCAAGCGCGGCCAGGGAGGCGGGCCGTCGTTGACCTTGAGCCATGTCGCGGCCCGCCAGGAAGTGCGCGACCTCGTGGCCGCGCTCAATCTGCCGCCGCCGGTGCCTTCTGCACTAGAGGCTGCGCCCGCCACAGAAGCATCCACGCCAGTCCCGCCACCTGCAGGATGAAGAGCGCACCATAGGACCAGGCGTAGCCGTCCGGCGAATAGCCAGAAGCGGTGCGTGGCCACAGGTCGATCACTCTGCCCATCGCCCATTGGCCGGCGAAGATCACGGTGAAGACGACCAGGTTGCAGCTCGTGCTGACCCTGCCGGCATACTCGGGCGGGAAGGAGCGGGCGAGCAGCGGCATATACTGGATGGGATAGGCACCCAGGAAGCCGAACAGCAGCCATGCCAGCACCGGCTCGAACGACGGCACGAACGCCAGCCAGGCGCAGACCAGGGCGAACAGCACGCTGACGAGGTTGGCCGAGGCGAAGTCGCTGACGCCGGCGCGGCGGAACCAGCCGGCGAATACACCGCTCAGCGCAAACCCCAGGGTCATGATGGCGGTGGTGTAGAGCTGGATGTCGGCGCGCGCGTCGGTGTCGGTGATGCCACCGACGTCGCGCAGCCACGGCCCGATCCAGAGCGTGATGCTGGCGATGAACGCGATCTGCTGGAAGGTGAGCACCGGCTGGATGCGCCAGAAGAAGCCATCGGTGAGAACGATGCCGGTGATGCGGAACTGCTCGCGGAGCGTGGCCTTGGCGGCCGGCGCCCCACGTTCGGGCACGACCGTGAACAGGATGGCTGCGGTCACGAGGCAGACGCCGGAGAGCCAGAAGAACAGGCCCTGCCAGCTTATGATCGACAGCGACCATTGGATCGGCAGCGTCGCCGTCATCGAGCCGATGCCGCCGGCCATCATGTGGAAGCCAGTGATCAGGCCCCAGCGCTCCGGCGGATACCACAGCGTGATCGCCTTGATGGCGGCCATCAGGCCCCCGGCAAAGCCGAGGCCAATCAGCACGCGGGCGACGATCAGCTCGGGCAGCGATGCCGCGAGGCCGAACATCGCCGAGCCGAGGGCCGCGGTCACCATCAGCACGGTCTGCACGCGCCTCGGCCCGTAGCGGTCGAGCATGACGCCCAGGACCGGCTGGCAGCCGGCGAAGAACAGGAAGAAGGCCGAGGTCAGCAGGCCGAGATCGCCCGCGGTGATCCCGACGTCGCGTTCGAGATAGGGGAAGATCACCGCGTTCACGCCGCGGAAGATGTAGGAGAGGAAATACGCCAGCGCGAACGGCAGGAAGATCCGCAGGAGCAGCGTGGCGAAGGAGGGGGCGTTTCCGGTCATGCTTTGGTGGCGCCCTCGGACTGGTCCTTGGCCGCGGCGCGCACCATATTCAACACACTGGAGGGGGTCAAAAGATATGGCCGACGATCGCAAGGTTCCGTCTACCGCAGGTGCGAACGCCGTCGATGCGTTCGTGAAGCAAGTGGGCAGCCTGCCGGCCAATCGCGCGCCGGGCAGCCGCGGCCGCCTGCTGTTCGCGATGGACGCCACGGCGAGTCGCGAGCCGACCTGGGATCATGCCTGCGCGATCCAGGGCGAGATGTTCGTTGCCGCCGATGCGCTGGGCGGTCTCGACGTGCGGCTGGGCTTTTATCGCGGCTTTGACGAATTCAAGGTCAGCCGCTGGACGTCGGACGGTCGCGAGCTTGCCCGGCTGATGAGTGCGGTGCGTTGCCTCGCCGGTCGCACGCAGATCGGCAAGATGCTGCGCTATGCCGGCGAGCAGCGCCGCGAGAGCCGCATCGATGCCGTCGTGTTCGTGGGCGACTGCTGCGAGGAGGACGTCGATGCGGTCGGCCACGAGGCGGGCCAACTCGGCCTGCTCGGCCTGCCTGTGTTCGTCTTTCAGGAAGGCGAGGATCGTACGGCGTCGCGACTGTTCCCGCAGATCGCGAAGCTGACGCGCGGCGCGTACTGCAAGTTCGATCGCTCCAGCCCGGATCAGCTCAAGCGCCTGCTGGGTGCGGTTGCCGCTTACGCTGCCGGCGGCCGCTCGGCGTTGCTGAAATACGGCAAGGATCAGGGCGGCGCGGCAGCGTTGCTGACCAACCAGATGAAGTGACGATGGACATTCAAGGCGGGGACCTGCACGCGGCCGTTCAGGATTTTTTCGACAGCGAGATTCTTCCACGACATCGTGATTGGGTCGAGCACGTCGCCCGGCGGCGCGAGCCCGCGCCATTCCTGGCCGATCTGCGCGCCAAGGCGCGGGCGGCGGGTTTGTGGAACCTCGGCCTGCCGGACCGCATGAGCAATCTCGACTACGCGGCGATCGCCGAGATCACCGGCCGGCTGCCGTGGGCGCCCGAGGTCTTCAACTGTCAGGCTCCCGACGTGCCCAACATGATCATGCTGCAGCATGCCGCGACGCCGGCGCAGAAGAAGCGCTGGCTGGAGCCGCTGCTTGAAGGCCGGACGAGGTCGGCCTTCGGCATGACCGAGCCCGATGTTGCCTCCTCCGACGCCACCAATATTGCAACGACCCTGCGCCGCGTGGGCGATGAGTGGGTCGTGAACGGGCGCAAGTGGTACATCACCGGCGGTGCCCATCCCGACTGTGCGTTGGTAATCGTGATGGGCGTGTCGCGACCCGAGGCGTCGCGCACCGGCCGGCACTCCTGCGTGATCGTGCCGATGGATGCGCCTGGACTCCGGATCGTGCGAGAGCTGCGCTTCATGGGCTGGGAAGACAGTATCGCGCCGATCGCGGAACTCGACTTCAAGGACGTGCGCGTGCCGGCGGGGAATCTCCTGGGCGAGGAAGGCGAGGGCTTTGCCGCGGCCCAGGTCCGCCTGGGTCCGGCACGGCTGCACCACTGCATGCGTGCCATCGGCACCTGCGAGGCCCTGGTCGTGCTGATGATGGCGCGGGCGGCCGAACGGAAGGCCTTTGGCCGCAGCGTGATCGACTACGACGCCACGCAGCAGGCCGTCGCGCGCTCGCGCATCGAGATCGAGCAGGCGCGGCTCCTGGTGCTGCGCACGGCGGACCGGCTCGACAAGGAAGGGCATCAGGCAGTGTGGCGCGACGTCTCGATGGTGAAGGTGGCGGTACCGGAGATGGCGCAGCGCATCGCCGACCGCGCCATGCAGATCTTTGGCGCCATGGGCGGCAGCGACGATGCGCCGATCCATCGCGCCTTCGCCACGGCGCGGATGCTGCGCATCGCCGACGGGCCGGACGAGGTCCATCTGCGCCAGATCTTCCGCCAGGAACCGGCGCCGCGATGGAGCGTCGCCGATTCGCCCTACATCACGCGGCCAAGAGACTAGGCGGCGCCGAGCAGGCGTGCGGTGAGGCCGCCCGGCAGCGCGCCGCCCAGCCAGACGGCGGCCTTGGTGCCGATGGGAAAGGCAATGCGCGCCTTGTTGCGGGCAAGGCCGGTGCGGATGATCGACGAGGCCTTGGCCGAGGTCATCAGGAACGGCATGGGGAAGGGCGCATTGGCGGTGATGCGGGTCGTCACGAACCCTGGGCAGATGACGCTGACGCCGATGCCGTCCTTCTTCAGCACGTATCGGATGCTTTCGCCCCACACCCGGACAGCGGCCTTGCTGGCATTGTAGGAGGCCGAGTAGGGCAGGCCGATGAAGCTCGCCAGCGAGGAGACGATGGCGATCTGGCCGCTCTTGCGGGCGATCAGGCGCGACAGCAATGGCTCCACGGTGTTGAGCACGCCGCCGACGTTGACGTCGAGCGTCTTGCGGATGACGGAAAAATCGTCGAGCGAGGAATTGTCCTTGTCGATCGAGATGCCGGCATTGGCCAGGATGAGATCGACGGGGTGGGCGTCGTCGAAGGCGATGAGCCAGGCCGCCAGTGCGTCGCGATCGACGACGTCGATCGGCGCGGCGATCACCGTGGCGCCCTTCGCCCGGCAGGCCTGGGCGACGGTCTCGAGGCGCTGGGAGTCGCGGCCGGTGAGGGCGAGCGCCACGCCGGACGCCGCATAGTCGAGCGCCAAGGCCTCGCCGATGCCGCTCGAGGCGCCGGTGATGACGATGTTTGAGAATCGCTTCATGGGATAACCTTCTGCCGCCGCGCGTTGTCTGCGCTGGGGGCCGATACTAGAGTGCCGCGCCGCGTCGCGGCCAGTGGAGTGACAAGCGGAGCGGCAGGAGCCAGGGTTTGATTGCAAGCATGACAGGATACGCCCGGGCGCAGGGTACGGATGACCGGCGGCGCTGGGTTTGGGAGGCGCGCAGCGTCAATGGACGCAACCTCGAGATCCGCTGCCGGGTACCGCAGGGCTTCGATCGTCTTGAAAACCCCTCCCGTACGGCCGTCGGCGGCCGGCTGAAGCGCGGCAATGTCTCGCTGACGCTCACCCTCACGAGCGAGCGCCAGAGCAGCCCCCTCCGCATCAATCGGGCGTTGCTGACCGAACTGGCGACCCTGGTAGAGGAAGTGCGCAAGAGCACCGGCGCCGCCGCGCCGTCGGCCGACGGACTGCTGCGCGTGCGCGGCGTCATCGAGGAGGAGGAAGAGGAGGGCCAGACCGAGGAGCAGCTCGCCATCCTCGACAAGGCGCTCACGGCCACGCTCGACGAGGTGCTGAAGGCGCTGGTCGCCGCGCGGGCCGCCGAGGGCAAGGCGTTGGCCAAGGTGATCGACGGCCACGTCGGCGAGATCGAGAGCCTGTGCAAGCGCGCGGCCGAGCGGGCGCTGGCGCAGATCGGCACCGTGCGCAGCCGCTTCGAAAGCCAGCTCGCCGAACTCATGGGGCGTGTGCCGCAGCTTTCCGAGGAGCGCTTCGCGCAGGAAGTGGCGCTGCTGGTCGGCAAGGCCGACGTGCGCGAGGAACTCGACCGGCTGGCGGCGCATATCGCCCAGGCGCGGACCCTGTTGGCCGAGGCGCGGGTGGACAACCCCGTGGGCCGCAAGTTCGATTTCCTCTGCCAGGAGTTCAATCGCGAGGCCAATACGCTGTGCTCGAAGTCGGCCGACATCGAGCTCACGCGCATCGGCATCGACCTCAAGGGCGCCGTCGAGCGCATGCGGGAGCAGGTCCAGAATGTCGAATGACGCCGAGGCGCCCGCCATCCAGCGGCGCGGCCTGATGCTGGTGCTGTCCTCGCCCTCGGGCGCGGGCAAGACCACCCTGTCGCGCCAGCTGCTGGAGAACGATTCCCGTATCCAGCTCAGCGTGTCCTGCACGACGCGCGACAAGCGGCCGGGTGAGAAGGACGGCGTCGACTACCGTTTCATCGACACGGCGACTTTCCGCGGCATGATCGACCGGGGTGAGTTTCTCGAACATGCGCGTGTCTTCGACCATTTTTACGGCACACCCCAGCCGCCGGTCGAGGCGGCGCTGGGCGCCGGCCGCGACATGCTGTTCGACATCGACTGGCAGGGCACGCAGCAGCTCAAGGAAAAGGGCAGCACCGACGTCGTGACCGTGTTCATCCTGCCGCCCTCGACCCGCGACCTGGAGCGGCGGCTGATATCGCGTGCTCAGGATGCGCCCGACGTGGTTGCGCGGCGAATGGCGAAAGCGGCCGACGAGATGAGCCATTGGGCGGAGTACGACTACGCCATCATCAATCGCGACATCGCGACCAGCCTCAATCAGCTGAAGTCGATCCTCACGGCCGAGCGCCTGAAGCGCGAACGGCAGATCGGTCTCTCCGATTTCGTCAAGGCGCTGCGCGAGGGGCGGTGATCGGCGTGCCGATGCCGGTTTGTCCCTGCGAGCGCAGCACGAGCTGGGACGGCGTGTAGGGCTGGCCGGAGAACTCCGCGATCAGCCGGTCGCTGGCGGCTTCGGTCGCCTCTTCCAGGCGCCGCATGAAGGTTTGCTTGTCGAGCCCGGTCTCGATGGCGGGCAGGAACTCGATGGCGGCACTGCCTTGCTTCTTCCACCAGTCACGGCGGTTCCACAGAAGGCCGATGCTGGTGGCGACCGGCGTCACCGGCAGGCCGAGATCGCGGGAGAGATAGTAGATGCCGGAGCGATAGCGCTCGCGCTCGCCTGGCGCCATCAGGTTGCCCTCGGGATAGATGGCGATGTGGCGCCCGCTGTCGTAGGCGCGCTTGGCGAACTGGGCGAGGTTCTCGCGTTCCCGGCCGCCGCCGCAGGTATCGACGCGGATCATCTGCAGGCGATAGAGGATGGCGCCGATCAGCGGATAGCGGAACAGCTCCTGCATGGCCACGAAGGCGATGCCCGGGATGCGGGCCGCGAGCAGGATGCCGTCGCACTCGCTGTGGTGCTTGCCGGCCAGCAGCACGGGGCCGGTGGTGGGCAGATATTCCAGGCCGCGTGTTTCGACCTTCATGCCGCCGATCCAGCGCATGCCCCAGACCATGGCGCGGGCCCAATGGTGGAGCAGGCCGCGCAACAGCACCGGGGTCGGGATCGGCACCAGCACGATGCCGATGACGGCTGCGACAAGCGTGCCGAGGTAGAAAAAGAGGTTGAAGGCCAGGGACCGGATCATGGTCAGATTATTAGTGAGTGTTCACTCATTTGTCAAGAACGCCTGCTAGCCTGACGAAGTCGGCCACCGTCAGTTCCTCCGCTCGTGCGGTCGGGGCGAGGCCGAGCCCGGTCAGGACGGCCGTAGGGTCGGAAAACAGCCCCGCCAGGGCACCGCGGAGCATTTTGCGGCGCTGGCCGAAGGCAGCGGCCGTAACGCGCTCCAGGGGCCTGAGATCGGCAAGGCGGTCGGCCGTGGGGCGAGGCCTCAGTCGGGCGACGGAGGAGGTCACCTTGGGCGGCGGCACGAAGGCCGAGGGAGCGACGTCGAACAGGCGCTGCACGGTGCAGACATGCTGGGCCAATACCGAGAGCCGGCCGTAGTCCTTGGTCCGGGGCGAGGCGACCAACCGGTCGACGACCTCCTTCTGGAACATCAGGACCATGTCGGCCACGTCGTCGGCCGCGTGCAGCCACCGCACCAGCAGGGCCGTCGAGACGTTGTAGGGCAGGTTGGCCACGATCCGCCGCGGCGGCGGCCCCAGGCTTGCGAGCTCCATGCCGAGCGCGTCGCCCTCGATGACCGTCAGGCAACCGTGAGCGGCCGCCTGGAGTTCCTGCAACGCGGTAATGGCGCGCGAGTCCACTTCGATGGCGACGACGCTGGTCGCACCCTCGAGCAGCAGCGCTCGCGTGAGGCCACCGGGGCCAGGGCCGACCTCGACGACGGTGCCGGGAGACAGGGGCTGGGCGGCGCGGGCGATGCGGCGGGTCAGGTTGAGGTCGAGCAGGAAATGCTGGCCCAGGCGCTTGCGGGCGTCGAGACCGTGAGTGGCGATGGTCTCACGCAGTGGCGGCAGGCCAGCCAGCACCGCCGCGATGTCGTCAGTCATGGCTCAGGTATGGCGCCGGCGGGCCATGTCGTCCGCCATGGCGAGGGCTGCAATGAGGCTGGCCGGGTCGGCGCGGCCGGTACCGGCGATGTCGAGCGCGGTGCCATGGTCGGGCGACGTTCGCACGAAGGGAAGCCCCAGGGTCACGTTGACGCCGCCCGAGAAGTCGATGGTCTTGATCGGGATCAGCGCCTGGTCGTGATACATGCAGAGCGCGGCATCGTAGGTCGCGCGCGCAGCGGGATGGAACAGCGTGTCGGCCGGTGCCGGCCCGCGCACGTCGATGCCGTAGCCCCGAAGAGCCTCGATCGCCGGCATGATCGTCCGCCGTTCCTCGTCGCCCATGGTGCCCTGCTCGCCGGCATGGGGATTGAGCGCCGCCACGACCAGCCGCGGCCGGGCGATGCCGAACAGCGCCTTGAGGGCCGCCGCCGTGATACGGCCGACCCGCACGATGCCCTCGGCATCCAGCGTCTGCACGGCCTCGGCCAGGGAGAGATGGATCGTGACCGGCACCACGCGGAGGCCGGGACAGGCCAGCATCATCGCGACCTCGGCCGGCTTGCCCGCGCCGCCGCCGGCGAGCTCGGCCAGGAATTCCGTGTGTCCGGGATGGCGGAAGCCGGCGTCCTGCAGGGTCTTCTTCTGGATGGGGTTGGTCACGACGCCCGCGATCTCACCTGCGAGTGCGAGGGCCACCCCGCGTTCGATGGCCTCCAGCGTAGCCGGTGCGTTGATTGGATCGGGCCACCCCGGCGTCGCCGGCGCGCGCAGCTTCACGGCCAGCACCGGCAGCGCCGTCGCAAAGATTGCGGCCGCATCGGCGGGCCGCCCGATTTCCTGGACGCGCACGTCGAGGCCGAGGTCGCGGGCGAGGGCCGCCAGTCGGCTCGCGTCATCGAGGACGAAAAACGGCCGATCCGCCGGCTTGCGCGCCAGCCATGCCTTGAGGCTGAGTTCGCCGCCGATCCCGGCCGGCTCGCCCATGGTAACGGCGAGCGGCAGGGCTGCCGTCACGGCTTGACGTCGATGGTCGACGTGCGCTTGAGGTCGCGCATGTAGCGGCGGCTGGCGGCTTCGAGCTTCTGCAGGAGGATCTGCTGCGAGATGGCGTCGCGGGTCGGCAATCCGTCGCCGCCGGCGCGGCTGCACAGGGAGACAATCTGGAGACCTTCGGCGACCCGGAAGGGCCCCGCGGTTCCGCCCACCTGCAGGCGGGGAATGTCCTCGTACATCTGGCGATTGCCCGTCAGGTCGCCGACGCGCACACCCTTCAGGTCACCC
Source organism: Reyranella sp. (assembly GCA_052386855.1). Taxonomy (GTDB): domain Bacteria; phylum Pseudomonadota; class Alphaproteobacteria; order Reyranellales; family Reyranellaceae; genus Reyranella. The sequence goes on along the minus strand of JBQTJT010000023.1, from coordinate 62,475 downwards.
GAGGTGGCGCCCTTGAGCTGCCGGGCCTGGGCATGGAGATCGGTGCACTGGCGAACCGCGGCCATCGCCTTTTGCGCGTCGGCGGAGGCGCGGCTGGTTTCCTCGGCCGAGGCGTTGACGGGCAACGACAGGGTCAGTTGGACCAGATTCAGCCGGACGTCGTCAGGCCGCGTGGCGGCGAACTGGCGGCGATCGACGAGATACAGGACATGCCAGCCGCCGGGGCTGCGGACCGGGTCGGAATATTGACGGGGCTGCAGCCTGTCGATGGCGGCATCGAGTGCCGGGTCGAGCGATCCCGGCAGGACCCAGCCGAGATCGCCGCCGGTCTGCGCCGAAGCGCCCTGGGAGAATTGCTGCGCGACCGCGGCGAACGGCGCGCCGCGCTTCAGCTGATCGAGGATGCGATCGGCGCTGCGCTTGGCGTCGTCAGCGCCATCCGCGCGGTCGACCGGCACGAAGATCTCGGCCACCCGGGATTCGGTCTTGCCGATGTTGGCCCTGAGCCGCGTCAAGGCATCGTCGATCTCGGCTTCGGAAACCTCGACCTGGGGCCGGACCTTGCGGCGCACGATTTTTCCCCAGGCGAGCTGGGCTTCGAACTGCTGGGCGGCGATATCGTAGGGGACGCCGATGCTCTGCAGGAAGAGCCTGAACTGGCCGGGGCTCATGCCCGCGCCGCGCTCGATCTCGCTCAGGCGCTGCTGGACCTCGGCGTCGGACGTGGGCAGGCCGAGCCGCTTGGCATTCTGGATCTGCAGCCGCTCGTCGATCATCTGGCGCAGAATCTGGGAAGCCATGCGCTGGCGCAGGTCCGGGCTGTCCTGCAGGCCGGTGGTCTTGATCGCGAACTGGGTGCGCTGGCTGAGGTCGAAGTCGGTGATCGCGTCGTCGTTCACGCGCGCCACGACGCGCACCTGGGCCGATGCGAGGGCGGGAGAAAGGACCAGGAGGATCGCGACTAGGGCGCGGAGGAACAACGCGGACATTTGACCGAAAGTTGAAATGGCGGGACGCGCATTATATTCCGATATTCCATTGCAACAATGCCGCAACAGAGCGCGCGGGGCATATCGCCCGACTGTGGCAACTTGCGGGCATGCTTGACGCTCGGCGGTGGGTACGTTAGCCGAACACCGCATCCCGAGGGCCCAGAGTTTCGACATGACCGCCGCTCGCCGTTCGATCAGCGTCGCCAGCGCATGGGCGTGGATTTGCTCCGGCGTGGGCTACCATCTCGACAATTTCGGTCGCTGGTTGATCGTGCGCGCGCCGAGACTCGGCGCGTCATACGCTGCCTGGTGGACGCCGGCGGCGCCCAGGCTTGGCCCGCGGCCGGGCTGGGGCTTTGCCGAGGAATACTATGAACAGCGCCAGTGGCTGGCGTGCCGGCGCGGCGCCCTGTGGGAGGCGGCCCGCGACAACAACCTCGTGGTGCCGCTCAGCGTGCCGTGGCTGGCCGGCACGACGGTCGACGTGACCCTGGGCAACGACAACAGCCTCTGCCTTTACGTCTGCGGCTCCTTCGAGCCCAATGAGTTCAACTTCCTCGACCGCCTGCTGAAGCCCGGCATGGTGTTCGTCGATGTCGGCGCCAACGACGGCTACTACACGCTGTTCGCGTCGCGTCGCGTCGGCCCGCAGGGACGGGTGGTTTCGGTCGAGCCGAGTTCGCGCGAACGTGGGCATCTCGAGCGTAATCTGGCGCGCAACGGCATCGGCAACGTGACCATCGTGCCGGCCGCCCTCGCCGCCGCCGCGGGCCATGCAGATCTCCACCTCGCCCATGGGGTGCACACCGGGCACAACACGCTGGGCCGTTTCGCGCATGACGATGTCGTGCCGGCGAGGGTCGAGCGCGTGCCGCTGGAAACGCTCGACGCCGTAGTTGGCCGGCTCGGTCTGCCACGCGTCGATGTCGTCAAGATCGACGTCGAGGGCGGGGAGGCCAATGTGATCGCCGGGGCCCGGACGATGCTGGCGAAGATGCGGCCGGTGTTGATGATGGAAGTGAGCGATAGTGCGCTGCGGGCGCAGGGGAGCAGTGAGGCGGCGCTGCTGGAGATGCTACGCGGTGAGTTGGGGTATGAGATCCTGGTGTTTTCGGAGAGGTCGGGATTGGTAGAGCGGCAAGTGGCAAGTGCGCCGCTTTCGTCGAATATCATTGCGGTGCCGGGGGAGCGCTCAATCGAGGCGCTGAATGAATCGTAGCTCAGTCGGCGATACGGGACAGGATCTGCCGCTGACGCAGAGAGCCATCGCCGCGTCAGCGCGGCATTTGACGGACTGGGCCAGGATGCACGCTTTGCCTCTCTGGGCCACCGTTGGCTACGACGCACGGAAGGATCGATTCGAAGAGCACCTGACAATTGCCGGTGAGCGAATGCGCGACGGTCCCATTCGTTTGATGGTTCAGGCGCGCCAAATCCATGTCTATGCGCTCGCTGCACGAAGGGGCTGGTATGAGCCGGCGCTTCCTCTGGTCGAGCGTGCCTTCCATTCGATGCAGCGGGACTATCATCGACGGGATGGTCGCGATGGATGGGCCTTCTCCATAATGCGAGACGGCAAGGTCGCTGATCCCGTACGGGACCTCTACGCGCATGCTTTCGTGTTGTTGGCAGTCGCCTCTTACGTGGACGCGACGGGCAAATCGGCGGCCCTGACGATTGCCGACGAAACGCTGGCCTTTCTTGACGCTAACCTTCTGGCACTGCAGGGCGGAGGATATGTGGAAGCTGTTCCCCGTCGCGCCGGGTATCGTCGGCAGAACCCTCACATGCACCTGTTCGAGGCATTGTTGGCCTTGTGGGAGTGTTCGCAGCAGCGCCGGTATCTGGAACGGGCCGAAGAGTTGTTCGTCCTGTTGAAGTCTCGCTTCTTCCAGAGTGGAAGCGGGGCGCTCATTGAATATTTTGACGATGGGTTGAGGCCGGCGGCAGGACTGGAGGGCACCATTGTCGAGCCAGGCCACCACTACGAATGGTGCTGGCTATTGCGAAGATTTGACAAGGCGACAGGCCGCGAGGAAGCGAACTCTCTCGTCGACGCACTCTATGCACACGCGGATCGCAACGGCTTCGATGCAGAGGGATTGGTCGTCGACGAGATCTTTGCCGATGGAACGCCCAAGACGCAGTCGCGTCGGCTCTGGCCGATGACCGAAGCCATAAAGTGCAATTTGGTCGAAGGCGTGCGCGGACGAGCCGGATGCCTGGCTAAGGCGGCAGTTCTGACCGGATTGCTTGCTGGACGGTTTCTCGAGCCCGCATTACACGGCGCTTGGATTGATCGTCTCGATGCCGAAGGTCGGCCGAGCGGTGATCATGTTCCCGCGAGTTCGCTGTACCACATGATAGGCGCCATCGACGAATTGCGCCAAGTCGTGTCCGATCGTGTGAGCGACTGAACTTACCCTTGGTCCCGTTGCGACAGGATCGGGTTCTTCACGGGCCACCAGATGTTCAGTTCCGGATCGTCCCAGCGGAGGGTGAACTGCGAAGCGCGATCGTATTCCGTGCTCTGCTTGTAGTGGAAGATCGCCTCTTCGCTCATGACGACGTGACCGTTTCCGAAATTCGGGGGCACCAGTATCTGGAGACGATTGACGTCGGATAGTGTGAACGATGTCCATTGCCGGTACTGCGAAGAGTTCGGGTCGTTATTGACGACGACGAAATAGAAACTACCGCGCAGGCAAGAGATCAGTTTCCAGGTTCTGGTGTCGCCATGGATGCCACGCAGCACATGCCGATGCGAGACGGAGATGTCGTCCTGGATGAATTCGATCGGGATGCCGGCGTTGAAATAGATGCTGCGGTTGTAGGTTTCGATGTAGTGGCCGCGAAAGTCCTCGAACACCGTCGGCGGCTTCAGCATCAGGACAGAATTGAGCTTCGTCGTGAACACTTCCATGGACCGTCACCCTGTTGTCGCGTCGAGCTGGACGCGTTCGCGGATTTCTTCGATGGGCGCCCGCAGCAGGTCCACGCCGAACCGCGCGGTCGCCATGCCGAGCAGGAAATAGATCGCCGTCTGGTCTATCTCGATATCGTGAGCCATCGCAAGGAACTGCTTCCTGGGCATCAGCACCGTAGTGAGCCCTGGTTCTATGTCGGCGCGGCTACGTGGCTCGGCATCGAGGCCGAGGTACATGAATTCGCGCTGGATGAGCCGGTTTGGATAGAATCGACCTGTGCCCAGGGAGTGCACCTCGCGGCATTGGTAACCGGTCTCCTCGAGTACTTCGCGCTGCGATGCTTCGAGCGGTGGTTCGCTACCATCGATGGCGCCGGCTGGAATCTCCAGCGTCTCCATGTTGAGGCTCGGCCGATACTGGCGAACCATGACGATGTCGCCTTCGACCGTCAGTGGCAGGCATATCACACCATCCGGGCCGGTCATGCGGTAGTATGCACCGGTCGCGTTGGCAGGCGCCGCGCTTTCCTCGATCGCAAACCAGGGCGTCGAGAAGACGGTGCGATAGTTCAGAGGGCAGCGATCCGCCATTCGTCACCTTTGTCATAGATGATGGTGGAGCCGGTAAAGTCGACGGTAATGGGCACTGCAACGAGATTGGACAGGGCTCTACGGACCGCGCTCTGCCGCTCGGGCGGCACGACGAACACCAGAAACCCGGTTCCACCAGCGCCAAGCAATTTGCCTCCGACGGCTCCGGCGCGCATGGCATCGTCGTAGACACGGTCTATTACATTGTTGCTGGTTCCTTCCGAAAGCGTGCGCTTCAGCAACCAACTTTCGTGCAGGAGTTTGCCGAAGTCCTCGAATTTTTCCGCCCGCAGAAGCGTCACCGCCTCGTCGACCATGCCGTGCATACGGGAGAGCCGCTCGGCGTTGCGACCCAGATTGTCGATCAGCTTTTTTGCGAAGTCGGACGAAATACGACTGCTGCCGGCATAGAACAGCATCAGCCAGCTCTCGAAGCCGGCGCGCGAGGCGTCGGCAAGCTCCAGAGGCTCAACCTTGAAACTTTCGTCACGCCCGAATCGGATGACGTTGAGTCCCCCGTAGGCGCTTGCGACCTGGTCCTGGCAACCGACATTTTCCTTCAGCTGATTCTGTTCCAGGTCGATTGCGTCACGGGCCAGATCCAGAGGGCCGAGTCGTTTGCCGCGCATGGCGTGAAGCACATTGATCAGACCGACGGCGAAAGCCGAACTCGATCCGATCCCCGATCGTGCTGGCAGATCGCCCTGATGATGCAGTTCGACGCCATCCTCGTCGTTGAATCCCAGCGTCCGAAGGCCTGTGCGAACGGCCGGATGCAGGATCTCGGAGATCGATCCCACAGTTTCAATGTGCGACCAGACGATACGGTGGCGGATGCCGAAGAAGGGCGGCAGATGCCGGCCACTGACGTAGCAATAGTGGTTGATCGCCATGGAGAGCACAGCGCCACCATGCTCGCGATACCAGGCGGGGTAGTCAGTACCCCCGCCGAAGAAGGATACGCGGTAGGGCGTACGGGAAATCGCCATGCGCATGGGGACGGTCTCTGACATTTCGATCAACGGGCCAGGAAACGGTTGCCCTCTGTGGCCACTCGACTGCGCCAGTAGTCGAGCAGATCGCGCAATGTGGTCTCATAGGGAATTTCAGGCTTCCATCCGGTGTGCTTATGGAACTTCGCGGTATTTGGCACTTGAAGGTCGGCGTCGATGGGGCGCAGCCGGTCCGGATCGACTTCGATCTTGATCTTCGCCTTGAGAGGCGAGAATGACAGCAGTTTGTCGAGCACATCCTTGATCGTGCAGGAATGGTTGCCGCCGATGTTGTAGTAGGCGCCGGCGACGGGATTGACGGTCACGAGCATGTAGTAGGCGCGGACGGCATCCCGGACATCGGCGATCGTGCGCAATGACTGCAGGTTGCCGACCTTGACGACCGGCGGCAGCAAGCCGTGTTCGATCATGGCGATCTGCTTGGCAAAGGTGGATTCTGCGAACACATCGCCCCGCCGTGGGCCGGTATGGGTGAACATGCGTGTTGTCATCACGGTCATGCCATAGGCTTCGGCATAGAAGCGTCCTATCAGGTCCGTGCCGACCTTGGAAATCGCATAGGGCGAGGCAGGATGGAAGCTGCATTCCTCGTCGATCGGCAGCTTCTCCTTGGGAACCCGGCCGAACACTTCCGATGAAGCGCAGACGTGGATGACGGCCTTCGGCGTATGTTCCTTCAGGGCTTCAAGGACCCGTAGCGTCCCCTGGACGTTGGTATCCATCGTGTCGAGGGGCGAGTCGAAGCTGGTGCGGGGAAAGCTCTGCGCGGCCAGATGGAAAACATAGTCGGGAAGCGCCTTGGCGACGGCGTTCTTGACCGAGAGCGTATCGCGGATGTCTCCATAGACGAGCGATATCCTGTCTCCGGCATTGATCCGGCTCACGACAGGCGACAGGTTGTCGAGCGGGCTGCGCCAGCGGCAAAGGCCAACGATGTCCCAATCTGTCTTGTCGAGGAGGTATTCGGCCAAATGAGAGCCGACCATTCCTGTAATGCCCGTAATGAAAGCCCTTTTCGCAGCCATCGCCCGCTTGTCCCGTAGCATCCTCAATTTTTGCCTCGCCTCAAACGCTGGATACCTCTACCACTTTGCCATGAAAGCGGATCTGGATCGCGATTGCGCAAGATGGACCCAGGATGGGCGGGACCATGTCGTTGCCATTGACGACGGTCGGCTCTAGTCTTTTTCTCGACGAAACGCAAAAAGCAAAGAAATACCTGATGAGTCTCGTTTCGGAAGGCGTCTCCCAAGCCGTATCGACCAGTCTGTACAAGAGCCTCTTTCTCGCCCGGCGGTCGGAAGAATACATCGTCAAGCATTACCCCGAGAACCAGATGCGTAGCCCGATGCACATGTCGATGGGGCAGGAGTTCGTGTCGGTCGGAGTATGCAGTGCGCTTGAAGGCAAGGGCGACGTATTTGCATCGTATCGTAGCCACGCGGCATTTCTGGCCCAGACTCACGACACCGACCGATTCTTTGCCGAGCTCTACGGTCGAATGTCCGGGACAGGCGAGGGCAAAGGGGGCTCGATGCATCTCGCGGCGCCGGACAGTGGACATCTCCTGTCGAGCGGGGTCGTGGCGACCCAGATACCTGTCGCAATTGGCGCTGCGTTCGCCAATGCTCGTCTGAGGACCGGACGTACGGCTGTGGCGTTCTTCGGCGACGGCGCGACGGACGCTGGCGTCTTCTGGGAGAGCGTGAATGCGGCTTCACTGTTTCGTTTACCCGTGATGTTCGTCTGCGAAGACAACGGCTACGCGGTCGATACGCCGCGCGCCGCTCGGCAAACTTTTGAGAGCCTTACGGAAGCGGTTCGACCATTCGGTTGCGATGTCTATGAAGATGAAAGCGGGGACGTTGAAAGCGTCTATCTCCTCGCGCGTCGCGCCGCTGAAACGGCTCGAAGTAACCGGCGGCCGGCGTTCCTCAACATCAAGTGCTGTCGCTTTCTCGAGCATGTCGGTACCGGCGAGGATTGGCACTGGGGGTATCGCGACAAGGAAGCCACGGTGCGCGACTGGATTGCGCGCGATGCCTTGATTACGCAGCGCAGGCGACTGGTCGATCTCGGCGTTTCTGAACAAGAGATCGTGGCCTTGGAAGGTGAGGTCGAAAGTACTGTTCGAAGAAGCGTCGAGCGGGCTGTTGCTGCTGCGATACCAGGTCCGGAACGACTCTACGCCGGTGTGTTCCATGCGAAAGCTTGATTATAGCGGTGCCATCCGTGAGGCGATGTCTCAGGAGATGGAACGTGACGAGCGGGTTTTCGTCTACGGCATCGGCGTTCCGACCTTTTCCAAGATCTTCGGCACGACCAATGGCCTGCAGGAGAAATTCGGCCCGGAACGCTGCTTCGATACGCCCATTTCCGAGGATGCCATGACGGGTTTCGGCCTGGGGGCGGCAATCCGCGGGCTGAGGCCCATTCACGTCCACATTCGCGTCGACTTCATGCTTCTCGCGACCAACCAGCTCGTGAACATGGTCTCGAACTACATCTATTCGACAGGCGGCAAGCTTTCCGTTCCGCTTGTCGTGCGCGCCGTCATCGGGCGCGGCTGGGGCCAGGGTGCCCAGCACAGCAAGAGCCTGTTCTCCAATTTCACGCACATTCCCGGTCTCAAGGTCATTGCACCGACGACGCCCGCCGATGCCAAGGGAATGCTTACCGCCGCGATCCGGGACGACAATCCCGTCATCTGCTTCGAGCATCGCTGGCTCTACTGGGCCGAAGAGGATGTGCCGGAGGAGCCGTACGAGACGCCGCTGGGGGTCGGGCGCATCCTGCGGCCAGGCAAAGATGTGACGATCGTCGGCCTATCCTGGATGAACGTCGAGGCGCGCCTGGCGGCTGACATTCTTGCCCGCCGTGGCGTTTCTGTAGAAATCGTCGATCCGCGCACCTTGATGCCGCTCGATGAGAAGCTGATCGTCGAATCGGTCGCACGGACCGGGCGATGCGTCATCGCCGACTGCGACTGGGTTCACAGCGGCTTCAGCGCCGAGCTTTCTGCGTTGGTGAATGAGAAGTGCTTCGGAAGGCTGAAAGCGCCGGTTCGTCGCATCGGCTTCGCCCACACGCCGTGTCCGACTGTGCGGGAACTGGAGAACGAATTTTATCCTAACGCCAAGACCATCGTGCGTAACGTGGAAGAGATGCTCGGCCTCGAGCCCGCGAATCTCGATAGCGAGGACTTCTTCAGCCACGAGCGTCGCTTCAGGGGCCCCTTCTAGGCGCGGCTGCGTCGCTGCTGCCCGCATCGGAGAGATGCATGGATTATGGACTGAAGGGACGTTCGGCTCTGGTGACGGGCGGCAGTCACGGCATAGGGCTGGCGACGGCGCGACAACTCGCGGCGGAAGGCTGCAATATTGCCATCTGCTCGCGCTCCGAGGCCCGCCTGCGAAGCGCGACCGCCGAACTTGAGGCGTATGGCGTGCGCACGCTCGCCGTGGCTGCCGACCTCATTGAGAGCAGCTCCGCCGATCATGTCATGGACACCATCGAACGGGAGTGGGGCGAAATCCAGATCCTCGTCAACAATGTCGGCGGCGGTGGGCGTTGGGGCAAGGAGATCGTCGAGGAAACCGAACTCCGCGTCTGGTCAGAGGTCTACGAAAAAAACGCGATGGCGGCAGTTCGATTTACGCACCGCTCCTTGCCGCTGATGAGGCGCGCAAAATGGGGGAGGATCGTGACGATCACCTCGATCTTCGGTGGAAACGAAGGCGGTGGCCGGCCGTGGTTCACTATGGCGAAGGCGGCGGAAACAGCGCTCATGAAGTCGCTGTCTCGGATGCCCTACCTGGTCCGTGACGGCATCACCTTCAACAGTGTGGCGCCCGGCGGCATCTACATTCCAGGTACTGGCTTCGACGATGAACGCGATCGCGACCCCAAGGGCTTTGCCCGGATGATCGATCTGGAGTATCCGCTCGGCCGCCTGGGAGCGCCGGAGGAAGTGGCCGCGGTGGTCGCATTCCTCTGTTCCACCCAGGCAGGCCTGGTCAATGGGGCCAATATCACGGTTGATGGTGGCCAGAGCAGGGGGCTATGAGTGCGGCGCCCGGGCGCCGGGTGTTTGGGGAGCCTTCATGCCTTCGTTGAAACCGATCGACTTTGCCGACATATTCGGCACGACGCTCGACCTCTTGTCCGAACCTATTCACGCGGCGATCGCTGCCCAGAATTGGAATTATAGCGTTCTGGCTGGGGCCGAACGCGACGTGATCGTGCTCGATCTCCTGCAGCGTATCGAGACCCGGCGGCTCACTTTGGTGCAAAACGAGGACAAGTCGCGCTGGGAGCGTGGCTGGGGCGAGAACCTCGAAGACTTCAAGAAGAGCGGCGGCAAGTTGGAATCTCTCCTGCCCAAATATATCCGGCCCGGCATGCCGGTAAGGCTGTACGGCGAATTCGTGCAGCCGGAAGATCCGAACTTCGAGAGCAACTGGTATTCCATCTATCGCGCATGGTTCGTTCAGCGCCACCTCGCCGGCTTCAAGAACATCTTCGAGTTTGGTTCGGGATCGGGCTTCAATGTCGCCTACGTCGCCCAGCAGGTTCCCGGAGCACGGGTCATGGGGCTCGATTGGGCTCAGCCGTCCGTGGACATTGTCGAGGCGCTGCGCAAGGAACACGGCTTGAACGTTGCCGGCCGGCAGTTCGACTTCTTTCATCCGGACGAGACGCTCGACATGCCGACGAGCAGCGCGGTCTTCACCGTCGGGGCGCTAGAGCAGACCGGCACGCAGTGGGAGAGTTTCCTCGAATTCATTCTGAAGAAGAAGCCGGAGTGCTGCTTTCACATCGAGCCGATCTATGAATGGTACGATCACGAAAACAACCTCGTCGACTACACGGCATGGAAGGCGCACGAGGTCCGGAATTTCTGGCGCGGCTTTCCGGGCAGGATCATCGAGTTGGAGAAGCAGGGCCGAGCGCGCATCCTCAAGGCCAAGCGCATCAACTTTGGCAGCCTTGTGATCGAGGGATACTCGCAACTCTTCTGGAAGCCTGTCTAGGCGCACGCCGATGTCGGAGTGGAGCAAGGGCGCGACGAGGCGGCCATACCTGACGATTGTTGGCTGGACGCGCAACGATGGCTACACCGCAAACTACGCGGAAAGGATCACGCACGCGATCGGTCTGCTCGTGCGACAACTGGAGGCGCATCAAATACCGTCTGAACTAGTCGTCGTTGAATGGAACCCACCTGTCGATTGTCCACGCATATCCGACCTCGTCGGTCCGTTGAACACCCGGGAAACGACGGTCCGCTTCGTGGAGGTCGGAGAAGAGCATCATCGACGTCTGAAGGGCTGGAAGGAGAGGGGGCTACCAACGGTCGCAGCACTTAGCGTCGGAATTCGTCGAGCAAGGGGTGTCTTTCTTACGCCGAAAGCGCTCGATACTTTCTATTCACATGAGCTCATCGCCCGTATCGCGAAGCAGGACTTGAACGAGAGCTGTGTCTATCGTGTCGATCGATGCGATGTTCAGATCGACGGCGACGCTTGGCTTGGCGCATCAGACGAAGAGCTATTTGAATTGTTGTTGGGCTCGCCGATGCAGCGTCATGTGCGCCAACAACAGAGCCCGCAATGGAAGATTCGCGATCTTCACACGAATGGCTGTGGCGACTTCACTCTGTTGTCGACTGAACGATGGCACCTGATGCGGGGGTATCCCGAGGACACGACAGTATTGGGACTGGATGCCGATTCCATCGCCCTCCACGCCGCAGCGGGCTACGGTGCACGGGAAGTGTGCTGGCCGGACGAATGCGCCGTCTACAAGATCGTTCAAGCCATGACTCACAATCAGCGAGTTTCCCCGGTCTGGAAGTCGTGGCAGCATAGTCTCGACAGATGGCTCCTTGAACTGAATCAAAGGGATCTGGGGCATAGGATCCGAATGCTGCTCGACTATCCGAAAAGGCGTGTGCTGGGAATCGAGAGTGTTCTTGCGCCTTCGATTGAGCGCAACTTCGTAGCTAGGGCGACACGCTTTGCACGGAATGACGTATCGAGGCCGATGAACGACGCAAATTGGGGTTTGGGAGATGTCCAGTTGCCAGAGCGTGTAGTGTCTCGGGCATCGTGGGACGCTAATTGAGGCGTTCGCTCTAGGAGCGGCTGTACTTTTGGCCGAATGCTCGCCACCCGGCCCTTAGCCGGTCAATCAGCGTGAGCGTGCGGAGGGGCGCCTCCGGCAAGTGTTGACGACGCCGAGGATAGAAGTAAGGCGAATCAGACTCGAACTCCTTGATGTAGTCTTTGTAGGTCAGCCGATCGGGGCGGTCGCCCTGTGTCTGGAAGGCCAGCAGATCGAGCGCTTGGTCGACGTCGACCAATGTGCGGAAGCGGTCTCGAAACAAAATCATCAGCTCGGCGGCGGAGTCCGGCTGATCGCAAATCGAAAATATCGCGGCGAGCTTGGCCAACTTCTCATCTGACATTGAAAGGGCAACAGCCCGATCGTCCTCCGAAGCCAGATCCAGGACGTAATACGCATCGGCCTGGAACACACGTCCTGTATGTGTTTGAGCGGCTACTGTGTTGACGTATCGCGCCGGCAACGGGCTCATCGAATAGCTCCGAGGCTCCAGGCCAATAAGGGTAAAGCCTTTGCCGCGCATCAGGCGGTCGGTGTTATGGAATGTCGCTTCTGTCGGAGCCGTACCGCCGAAGAGGTTGACCTCGAGCTTCGTGCCAAGGACTTTCCACTCCGCCAGTTTGTCCGCATTGGCCGTCAGAACTTCGAAGTCGGCGTTGTCGATGTCAATTTTGATGAAGTCGACATCGTCCCATTCCAGCTCGGCGAGCGCCATCTCTACGCTGATCGGCTGAGCTTCGTTTGCAAGTTCGGTTCGCGCCCATTCGTTGAACAGGAGCTTGTCTTCCGAGGATCCTCTATCGATCGTTTCGTCGAGCAAGCGAACGGTGCGATGAGCGCTGGTCCGTGCGAAAGGATGACGAGTGCTGAATGGCTTCCCGACGAATTCGGGATAGGCCGGATGGTGGGGCAGCATGCGAACGAAGGCCGCGCGATAGTGCACGTCGGGATGCTGTTCCAGGCTGACTAAGCGGCGGCACTCGGAGGCGCTGGCATCTATGCCCAGCGCTCTGAATCGACTACCAAAGACGCGCCAGGCGGGATCAATGCCACCGGAACAGCCGAGGTCAAGCAAGGTGAATTGTTCGTGCCGCAAGGCCGCTGCGACAATCGTTGCAAACTCGGTCGGCATACGGCTTTCTGTCCTTGGCAGTGCGCACGCATCCGTCATGGCCGCGACTGGCATTTCCGGCACATTAGGGAGCGCTTCCTACTACCCGAAGTCTGCTGTGGTTGCCAATTGGATGTCGTTAGAGCATCAGCGGATTGCCAGTCGGAATGTGTTGCTCTAGTAACTCCTGCCGCCACCGGGGAGCGCCAACGCTTGCAGACCAATGACCTCTATCGCCGCCTGTTCCGGACGGCACTCACGATCCGGCTGGTCGAAGAGCGTATTATCGAGCTCTACCCCTCGGATCGCATCCAGAGCCCGGTGCATCTGTCGATCGGCCAGGAAGCCGTCGCCGTCGGCGTCTGCGACGCCCTGAAGCCCGACGACCTGGTGTTTGCGACCTATCGATCGCATGGGTTCTACATTGCCAAGGGTGGCCCGCTCGATGCCATGTTTGCCGAGCTCTACGGCCGTCTCGGCGGCATCTCCAAGGGCAAGGCCGGGTCCATGCATCTCTCGGCCCCCGAGGTCGGCCTGATGGGCTCGTCGGCCGTCGTGGCCAGCACCATTCCGCACGCGGTGGGCGCCGCGCTCTCGTTCAAGCGCACGGGCAGCTCACGGGTGGCGGTCGCGGTTTTCGGCGATGGTGCCACCGAAGAGGGCGTCTATCACGAGAGCCTGAATTTCGCCTCCCTGATGAAGGTGCCGGTCCTCTTCATTTGCGAAGACAACGGGCTTGCTGTTCACAGCTTCCGGCATGTCCGTCAGGCCTACCGGCTGCCCGAACATGCAGCGACCTTCGGGATTAATTCACGCCGGGTCGAGGAGGGGTGGGATGCGTTGGCTGTCCGGCAGGCGACGCTGGAGGCGCTCGCCGTTGTTCGCACCGGCAAGCCCTTCGTGCTCGAAATCGCCACCGGTCGATACAAGGAGCATGTCGGCGTCGGCGATGATTTCCACTTCGGCTATCGCAGTGCCGCCGACATCGATGCCTGGAAGGCCAGTGACCCGCTGATCCTGGACAGGCAGCTGGTCGAGGAACTCACACCCGACATCGAGCGGGAGATCGCCGCCGCGGTCGAATTCGCTGAGCGCAGTCCAGCCCCGGGCCGCGCCGAATTGCTGACCGATGTCATTTGATTTGAGGCCCGCAGCATGAGCGCCACTGCAAAGAAGCACCAGCCGACAGAGACCCGCGTCCTGTCCTATGCCGGTGCCCTGCTGGAGACCATGGACGGTGCGCTGGCGGCTCACCCCAACACGTTCATCATGGGCCAGGGCGTCGACGATTTTAAGGGCATCTTCGGTTCGACCACCGGGCTTGCCGACAAGTACGGCGCAAAGCGCGTATTCGACGTGCCGTTGATGGAAGAGGGCATGACGGGCATCGCGATCGGCGCTTCGCTGGTCGGAGACTATCCGATCACGACCCATATCCGGGCCGACTTCGCCTTCCTGGCGATGAACCAGATCATCAATCTGGCGTCGAAGTATCGCTACATGTTCGGTGGCATCATGTCATGCCCCATGCTGATTCGCGTGGTCGTCGGTCGGAGCTGGGGACAGGGCGCACAGCATTCGCAGAGTCCTCAGGCGACCTTCGCCCACTATCCGGGACTTACTGTCGTTATGCCGGCGACCAGCCAGGCGATCGTCGACATGTATCCGCAGATCATCAACCGCCATCCCGGTCCGGTGGTGAGCATCGAGCATCGCCTGCTCTACAATCTCGACTTCTCCGTGTCAGCCTCGGCGAAGCCGATTCCGCTCACGAGCTATGTTGCGCGGGAAGGCCGCGATGTGACGGTGGTGGCGACATCGGTCATGGTGCTCGAAGCGATGCGGGCAGCTCAATACGTGTCGGACAAGGCAGGCATCGAGGTCGAGATAATCGACCTCAACTCGATCAGCCATCCCGACTGGGATATCGTTGCGAACAGCGTGCGCAAGACCGGCAAGCTCGTGATCGCCGACACGTCCTGGCTGGAATATGGTGTTGCCGCCGAGGTCTGTCGACAGCTGATGCTGCGTGACCCGACCATCCTGCGCCGGCCGCCGACTATGCTTGGCATGGCCACGGCCCCTTGTCCGACGGCGAAGAGCCTCGAAGACATCTACTATCCGAGCCAGCATGAGACAGTCGATGCGATCCTGACCCAGGTTCGTGGCGCCAATCATGGCATCGAATTGCCTGTCGAGCGTTCCATGACGGAAGGGTACAAGCGCTTCAGGGGGCCGTTTTAGGCGTCAGCTCACCTTGTTGGCCCTGTACCAGGCAATCGTCCGCCGGAGACCTTCGTCGAGAGGTATCCTCGCCTCGAACCCCAGGAGCTTGCGGGCCAGGCTATTGTCCATCAGCCGTACCGGTACGGTACTCGGCCGAGACCGATCGAACGTGACCCGGGCGTCGCCAAAGCCATCGACCTCCAACAACGTCTCGAGAATCTGCCGGACGCTGTAGCCACGGCCGGCGCAGATATTCACCGCAAGGAACGGCAAATCGGTGGCAACCGCTGCCATCACGCCATCGACGAAATCGTCTACATGAATCAGGTCGCGGATATCGTCGCCGGTACCCCAGACTTCGAGCGGGGATTGCCTCTCGACGACGCGTCGCAGCAGCGCCGCGGTCACATGGCTGACGGCGAAGTCGAACTTGTCATAGGGCCCGTAGACATTGGACGGCCGGATCACCACGGTTTGCATCGGGCTGGAGATCTTCTCGGCATAGGTCCGGCAAAGGATCTCGGCGTAGCGCTTCATCCAGCCGGCGGGAAAATAGACCTCCTCAGGGTCGCCGTTGAACATTTCAGCCTCGGTGACGGGCCGGTCGCCCGTGCCCGGGTAGGCTGCTCCGCTGGACAGGAAGCAGACCTTGCTGACCCGCGCCTGGTAGGCGGCCTCGAGCAACAGGGTATTGATCAGGACATTCGGAGTGATGTGGATGAGGGGGGTGGCTCTGATGGCTGCGGCGCCCGAAGTGTGGGCCGAACATATGAAAACGGCATCCATGCCTTTGACGGCTTGCGCGCAGTCTTCCGGTCGCCGCAGATCCGCCTGGACAATCTCGGCTCCCGGAATGTTCGCCTGAGGCGGCCTGAGATGGGCCGTGAGCCGCAGTTGCGCACCTGACCCAGCGAGTCGTAGGGCCAAATTCGTCCCCAGAAACCCCGCCGCGCCCGCAATCAGGACCTTCTTGCCGGCGAGAGTCATCGCGTCCCCATAGTGCTTCTTTCAATATTCCCTGCCCATTCAGGGAATTATGGGCCTTAATCCTATTGCATTGCGAAGTGTGGCGCTCTACCTCTCTGATTGAATCAGTTCCAAACTACCATTAGTCGAGCAGGCCCAGCCGGCAAGGGGTCGGAGGGCCACGAGGCGCAGCGAATGTCGACGCCACAAGCCGCAGGATCCATCGCACAAGCGGCGCCCACCAAAGGGGCGCTGACGATCGGCTTGGTCCAGATCAACAACTCGTTCTCGGGGCAGAACTATCTGCCCTATTCGGTCGCATTGCTGCAGACCTATGTTCAGAAGTTTGCGGCCGAGCCCGGGCGTTATCGCTTCCTGCCCTCCCTCTACAAGCGCGTGCGTATCGCGGATGCGGTCGAGGCGCTGAAGGACGCCGACATCGTCGGCTTCAGCACCTATGTCTGGAACGGCAGGATCTCGCTCGAAATCGCGCGCCGGCTGAAAGCATTGAAGCCCGGTATCGTCGTGATCTTCGGCGGGCCGCATGTCCCGGACCAGTCTGAAGCGTTCATGCGGGCCAACCCCCAGATCGATTTGGCCGTGCATAACGAGGGTGAGCGGACGTTCCTGAAGCTTCTCGAGACGTTCCACGGTCGCGCAAGCTGGGAGACGATCCCGGGAATCAGCATGGTGAAGCCGGACGGCACGTTCGTCCGCACCAAGAACATCGATCGCGTGCGCGATCTCGACGAAATCCCGTCGCCCTTCCTCGAAGGTGCTTTCGACGAAATCATGGCGGCCAATCAGGAGGAAAGTTGGATCGGCCTTTGGGAAACCAATCGTGGCTGCCCGTTTCGCTGTACCTTTTGCGATTGGGGCTCTGCGACCGCCGCCAAAGTCACCAAGTTCGGCGAGGAGCGCCTCTACCGCGAAGTCGATTGGTTCGCAGAGAAAAAGATCGAGTACATTTTCTGTTGTGACGCCAACTTCGGCATCCAGAAGCGTGATGTCGACATTGCCAACTATGTCGCTAACGTTAAACAGCAGACCGGCTTTCCGGTCGCGCTATCTGTGCAGAACACCAAGAACGCCACCGAGCGTGCCTACGAGACGCAGAAGATTCTCTCGGACGCCGGCCTCAACAAGGGCGTGGCGCTCTCCATGCAGAGCGTCGACATGCCGACCCTGGAGGCGATCAAGCGCGACAATATCTCGCTCGGTACCTACATGGAGCTGCAGCGCCGTTTCACCCGCGACAAAGTCGAAACCTACTCGGACCTGATCCTGGGGCTGCCCGGCGAGACCTACGAGTCGTTCGTCAAGGGCGTCGACCAGCTGATGGAGAACGGCCAGCATAACCGCATCCAGTTCAACAACCTGTCGATCCTGCCCAACGCCGAGATGGGCGATCCCGCCTACCAGGCGAAGTACGGCATGATCACGGTCGAATCCAAGATCATCAACATCCATGGCGAGCGTGTGGAACTCGATGACGATGTGCCTGAAGTCCAGGATCTCGTCATCGCGACAGCGGCGACGCCGCTCGACGATTGGCGGCGCACCCGGACCTTCTGCTGGATGACCGCGCTGCTGCATTTCGACAAGCTCTTCCAGATCCCCCTGATTCTGGCTCACGGCATTTCCGGCATTTCCTACCGGGACATGATCGAGGCCTTCATGGCCGCCGATCCCAAGCGCTTCCCGATGATCGCGGAGATCAATGCCTTCTTCGAGAGCGAGGCCCGGTCGATCCAGAAGGGGGGCTCGGAATACGTCTTCTCCAAGGAATATCTCAACATCTTCTGGCCAGCGGATGAATTCATCTTCGTCAAGCTGACGGCCGAAGGAAAGTTCGACGCCTTCTACAAGGAGGCAGGCGATCTTCTGATCGACACCGTGCGGGCGAGGAGCTCCGGTCTGCCGATCGAGGTTGTCGAGGAGGCGGTTCGCCTAAACCATGCCCTGGTGCACCAGCCTTTCGCGCGGGCCGACGTGAAGGTGAAGCTCAACTACGATTTGCTCGACTACTGGAACAAGGTCAGGGGCGGCGAACCGGCCTTGCTGCGCAAGACGCCTCTCGTCGTCGAAATCGACCGCACCAGCAAGCCCTACGACGATTTTCAGAAGTGGTGCCGCGAGATCGTCTGGTGGGGCAACAAGAAGGGCGCCTATCTCTACTCGCCCCGCGCGGTCGAAATAACGCCCGAGCTGGCCGGGCACTACTGATCGCTACGGCGGATGCGCTATCGCACGCTGGGAAGCACCGGGATCCTGGTCTCCGAGGTCGGATTCGGGGCCTGGGGGATTGGCGGCCGGACCGCGGGCAATACGTCCTATGGCGATACTGACGACACCCAGTCCCTCGCGGCACTCCACAAGGCATTCGACTGCGGGATGACCTTCTTCGACACGTCGGGCGCTTATGGCGATGGCCATAGCGAGGAGCTGATCGGCAGGGCCTTCGCCGGCCGCCGGCAGGATGTCGTCATCGCGACCAAGGCCGGCTACGACGACTGGACTCGGCCTCCCGATTTCTCGCCGCAAGCCATCGAGCGGTCTGCCGAGGCCAGTCTCAGGCGTCTCGGGACCGACTACCTCGACGTCCTGCAGCTCCACAACCCGCCGTCCGAGCTGCTGGCTGCCGATGATGCCCGGCGGGCTTTGGAGCGGCTCGTGGCAGCCGGCAAGATCCGCACCTGGGGCATATCGGCAAAAAGCCCACAGATGGCCCTGGAGGCCCTCCAGCGGGCCCAGGCGCCGCTCCTCCAGGCAAACTTCAACATGATGGATGTTCGGGCCCTGACCTCCGGCCTGCTGGACGAGGTGGCGGGACGCGGCGCGGCTTTCATCGCCCGGACGCCGCTCTGCTTCGGCTTCCTGTCCGGCACGATCGACCGGCGCACGGTTTTTCTGCCCGGCGACCATCGCGGTGCCTGGCCTCGCGCCCAGCTCGATAACTGGATCGACGGGGCCGGTGATTTGCTGGCGGCCGTCAAGGCATCGCCGGGGCGGGAGGGGGTGCTCGCGGCCTTGCGCTTTTGTTTGTCCTTCGCGGCGGTCTCAACCACCATTCCGGGCATCCTTGGGCCCACGGAAGCCGAAATCAACGCGTCGGCCGGCAGTCTGGGCGCCCTGCCGCCGGCGGCGGTCGAGGCCGTGCTCGCGATCAATCGGAGCCGGGAATTCTTCGCCGCGCCGGCACGAGCTTCCTGACAAAATCGAGCAGGTTGCCGCCGCTGAACAGATGGCCCGCGATCCCGGCGCCAGCCGCTGCCTGCAGATCGCTGTCCCGGTCGCCGATCAGGAAGGAGCCGGCTTCGTCGATGCCCCAATCCCTCTTGAGCTTCAGGATCATGCCGGGGCCGGGCTTGCGGAAGTCGGAGGCGCGGCGGTAGGCCTCGACGGCGCCCTCTGGGTGATACGGGCAGTATTCGAAACCGTCGACATGCGCTCCTGCACGGCGCAGTTCGCCCTGCATCCAGTCATGCAGCGCGCGGACATCGGCTTCGCCATAATAGCCGCGCGCCACACCCGCCTGGTTGGTCACCACGAAGACGTAGTAGCCCGCGTCGTTCAGCCAGCGCACCGCCGCGATCGCGCCGTCGACCCAGCGTACCTGGTCGGCCCGGTGCACGTAGTTGTCGTCGTGGTTCAGGACCCCGTCGCGGTCGAGGAAGACGGCGGGCCGGCGCAGGAAGGCCGGAAGCGCCAGCTGCGCCTTCTCGAAATCTTCAGGCACACCGATGTCGATGAAGGCTCCTTCGGCCGGATGCCCCAGTAGTTCGCCGTCGGCAGCCAGGGTTGGCAGGATGTCGTTCTCCAGAGAGCAGGGCACGGTTCGGATACGCTCCAGCAGCCGCCGGCGCACAAGGTAGATTCCGGCATTGATCGGCAGGTCGCTCTCGCCCTTGGGCAGGAAACGGGAAATGCGTTCACCGGCGAGTTCCACGCGCCCGTATCGCCCACCGCGCACGCCGCGCGCCAGGGCAGCGTGCATGGTCCAGTCGTCGCGCTCCAGGGCCGGGACGAGGGAGAGCCAGTTGAAATCGAAGAAGGAGTCGCCGTTGGCGAGGAGAAAGACGTCGTCCAGCCTGTCGGCGGATAATGCAAGAGCACCGGCCGTGCCAGCCGGCTCGGCTTCGACCGCGACGTCGACCTTCAAGCCACCGAAGCTTCTCCCGTCGTAGGCAGCGCGAAGGTCCGCGGCCCGATAACCGCAAAGCAGCAAGGCCTTCTGAAAACCGAATCGGCTCGCCTCGCCTAGCAGGTGCTCGATGAACGGCTTACCGGCCACGTTGAGAGCAGGCTTTGGGTTGCTCGCAGTGAGGGTACCCAAACGTGTACCGAACCCACCGACAAGGAAGACTGCTTGATTAACTTTCATATGGGCCATCTCTATGGACGGAGCTATCGATGGCCACTGCGAGGTGCAAGTAGGGAAAAGCAATGGATGTGAGTATCGCGTTTGTGCTCTACACTGCAGGTCGGCCACTAGGAAGTTCTTATCGAGATATTGAGGAAAAGCGAGTGACCGTTGTTCAATCGTCAGTCTGCGCGAGTGTATGGAAGGTGCGGTGTTGGAGCTTCTGAAAGTCTTGCTGCGAGGGCTTGGCCAGAAGCCGCCGACAGACGCTTGCCCGCCTGCAGAGTCGAGCTCTGGCCCGGATCAAATTGCCAGAAATCTTGTAAGACGAGGGCAGATTGTGTGGGCAGAAAATCCTCACGCAATCCACCAAGCCGTACTCTTGGTGGAACGAGGCTGGGCACTGCTTCCTTCACCGGAAACCGCACTCCAACTCGTCATCATGTACGACCGGATCAGCCGGCATGACAGCGCTTTGGACGTGTTGAGGCTTGCATCCAAGCTTTTCCCCGAAAATGAGGAAATCCGTTGCTATGCGGTGACGACGCTCTTTCGTCATGGCAGCTTTGATGACTTGAAAGAATACGCTGCGTCGGTGCTGCGCCGGGATCCTAGCGATATCTTTTCGCGATTCGTGCTGGAGATGGGCGACTTTTTTGCCACGCAGGTCAAGTCGCTCGTGCAGCATGTTAGGGGCAGAGACCGAGGGCTCAGGTCCTTCTTCCTGACGGTCGCCGTTTGGGGAGATACCTACGTTGATGAGTTTCTTCGCGACGCCTGTGCGGCCCTGCTCGCGCCCGGCAACCTTCCCGGCCTTGCCAGTTCCTATTCGGTCGACCTCGTCGTCTTTACTACGCACGAAGGCCAGGCCCGGCTCGAAGCCAACCCGATTTTCGTGCGCTTGCTGACGTCAGCTCGCGTCTTTTTCCATGTCTATCCAAGTTCGATGATGGTTGCCCGCCAGTCGATCGAAGAATGCTACGGGCCGAGATTGGGTGAGTACTATTTTCGATCGATGAAGTTCGCTCTTATGTCTGCTGCGCACTACGTCGCGCTCGAAGCAGGTCGTCAGGTCGATGCACTCGTCACCGCAATGGGGGCCGACAATATTTTCAGCGATATGGCCCTGACCAGAATGGCGGAAAAGATCGAAGAGGGGCACGACGTCGTGTTGGTGTCAGGCTTTCGGGTGCACAAGGCCAAGATGGCGGAAAGTGCGGAGGCACGGCATCGTAAGGCAGACGGCAGCTTCTGCCTTTCATCAGAAGACTACGTCGACCTTCTGATCGAGAACATTCCTCCCGAATACTTCGTCGACTCGCCGACTTTTGCCGACTTCCCTCTCTTGCTGTGCTGGCGCGTTCCCGGGGAAGGGGTCTTGGTTCATGCGAACCACTACCACCCTTACTGCGTTGCGGCCGGTCGCTTGATGCATAAGCTAGAGCCCACGATCGATCCGATCGATGGCCGCTTTCTTGCGCGGCATCTCCCTGCTGCCCGTCTGCATTTGGTGCAAGACGCGTCGATCGTTGTCTCCGATTGGGGTGACGCCCCCGTCTTGGAGCAGTCGGTGAACGGCGAGCGACGATTTTCGACACGCGACGTCGGCCTATGGCTGGGGGGATTCTGGGACGGCTTCCGTGCGCCGCTACTAAGATCTCCATTGCGCCTGCGCCATGGAACCGGGAGCCAGCGTTGGAACGAGGTAGAAGCCGCCGCGGCCGCTACAATAGAGAAGATCGTCGTTGTTTCCTCCGAGTACGCGAAGACTGGCAGATCCTGGAGGCTGGACGTACTTTAGGCTGCGACGAAGTACGACGCCTCTAGCGGCCGACGACCTTCTTGCAGGCGGCGACCACATCGGCTGCTGTCGGATAGAATGCGGCTTCGAGCGGGGCGCTCGTCGGGACGTGGCTGTGCGGCCAGGTTACGCGCACCGGAGGTGCCTTGACCGCGATCGTCTCTACCGTGCTGCTAATGATCTCAGCTGCTGCGCCATAGGTCCGCCAGCCCGGCTCGGCGACGACCAATCGGCCGGTCTTTCCCACCGACTTGATGACGGTATCCATGTCCAGCGGCATAAGGCACCGCAGGTCGATAACTTCGATGTCGATGCCCAGAGTCTTCAACGTATCCGCGGCTTGGAGCACGTGCGGAACCATGGCGCCAAACGTCACGACAGTCGCATCCTTGCCGGCGCGTCGGACAAGCGCCTGGCCGAGTTTGATGAAGTAAGGCTCGTCGGGAACCTCTTCTTCCATCGAGTACAATGACCGGGCCTCGATGAAGATCGTCGGGTCGTTGCTGAGGATGCTGGACAGTAGTAAGCCCTTGGCATCGGCCGGCGATCCGGGAATCACAACCTGCAGGCCCGGGATGTGGGCGAACCAAGTATGAAGACTTTTTGCGTGCTGTGGGCCCTGGCCCCAGCCCTTGCCGACGATCGCTCTGATGGTCAACGGCATTTTGGAAGCACCAGCTGACTTGAAATGCCAAAGACTGATCCAATTCACGATCTGATCCATGGTGTAGACCATGAAATCGAGTCGCTGATGCACCAGTACAGGGCGCAGGCCGGTCGTAGCGGCGCCAGCGGCCATCGCTGTCAGCGCTTGCTCCGAGACGGGTGTATCGAACACCCGTTTCTTGCCGAACTTGTCGGCCAAGCCTGCCGTCGAACCGAAAATGCCGACCTTGCTGTCTACGCCGAGGCCGTAGAGGAAGACATTAGGGTCGATCTCCATGGCCTGGCGAGTTGCGGCATTAATCGCCTGACCGAAGTTGAGCTTCGATGTGCCGCCGGACTTCGTCGCGGAGCTGACTTGATTGGGTGTCATGTGGGATGTCTCAGTAAGGCTTGAGTTTGGTCTCGTCTTGACGGCCGTCGAACGTAGTCGAGGCGCTGGCGAAACCGGATACGGCTGGTGAGTAGCTCCCCGACCAGTTCAATTGAAGGGCCTTGTCATATGACGGGAACGACGCGACCTTAGCACTCGCGATGGCAGCCTTGACGTGGGCATCGATCTCTCGCTCCACCTGCAGGACGTCCGCTTCTGGGACGTCACCCGCAATGATTGCTTCCCGGAGACCGGACACAGGGTCGCGGCGCTTCCACTTCTCCAATTCCTCAGGGGTCCGATATCCGAGAACGTCGTCGTTCTCCGGGCCGACATGGCCGCAGTAGCGATAGGTGAGGACCTCGAGGAAAAACGGGCCCTTGCCGGCGCGGCGGTCAGCAACAATCCGGGACAGTTCCTGATGAAGCAGGATCGGATCGTTGCCATCGACAATCTTGGCGTCGACTTCGAACGATTTGGCGCGGCCTACCAGATTGTCGGACAGGGACCTCACGCCGATGCGGCTGTGCGCGGAGTAGAGATTGTTTTCGCAGATGAAAAGGATCGGAAGGCTGAATACCGCGGCGAGGTTGAGGGCCTCAAAGACGATGCCTTCTTCCATCCCGCCATCGCCGATCACAGCGACGGTGAAGTCACTCGATCCGGCATACTGCTGGGCGAAGGCGCTGCCGTTGGCCATGGCGAACATGCCGGACAGGATCGTGCCGCTGTAGAAACGGGCGCCTTCGTGGGAGAGTTCTTGTGAACCTGCCAGGCCGCCATTCGAGCCGGTCACCTTACCGTAGAATTCGGCCACCATCTCATTGAGCGGGGCGTTCTTGGCCAGATAGTAGCCGTGCGAACGGTGATGGGTCATCACTACATCGGTCGGCCTCATCAGTTGGGCAAGGGCCGCGGGCGTTGCTTCCTGACCAACGCAGAAATGGATTGGGCACTTCATCTCGTCTGCCGGATGATATTCGTCGATCAGCATCTCTTCGGTGCGACGGATCAGCTGCATCATCCGATACAAGGGGAGGTGATGACGAGTATTGTTGGGGAGCATAGTCATACTGTGAGGCCTGTCTTTGTCGGTTCCGGGCAGCCGATTGGCGCTTCAACCACTCTGTCGAAGATCTTGACGTCGTTAGAGGAAATTCTTGGTTCGGGCAATGAGGGGGGACAAAATGACTGTCGGGAAAAACGCTGCACTATTGCATCGAATAGATGAACGGCGAGGGCAGGTCGCGCTTCTTGGGCTCTGTTCGCGCGCGGAAGGCGATCTCGAGGACTTCAGCCCGCCGTTCTGTAAGGAAACGGGCGGCATACTTGGCGCCAGCCTGTCTACAGGCGTCGGCGAGCTTGGCGATCTCGACGGCGAGTTCGGCGCGCAGTCGCGCTGTTTCTTCGGCGCTCAACTCCTGTGACATTGTCATAGCTCCACGAGGCTGGAGATGATGTGCCGCCCCATGACGAGATAGTCGATGCCACTGATGCTGAATGTCCGAAGGGCATCGAATGGCGAGTCCACAACCGGTTCTCCCCGAAGGTTAAACGAAGTATTCATGAGGATTGGGACGCCGCTGCGCGCCTCAAACGCCTTCAAGAGAGTGTAGAATCTCGGATTCGATTGGAGCGTGACGATCTGCACCCGTGCGGACCCGTCTGCGTGCGTCACAGCCGGAATTACTCGCTTCATGTCTTCGCGCACGGGATGAACGGCCAGCATATAATATTCCGGTGCGCCGGTTCGGTCATCCAGCTTGAAGTCGAAGTACTTGGTTGCCGATTCGGAAGTGACGGCCGGCGCAAACGGCCGAAATAGTTCACGGAACTTCACGCGCTCGTTGACGATACGCTTCATGTTCGGATTGGTCGGGTCCGCCAGAATGCTACGGTTGCCGAGCGCTCTGGGGCCCCATTCGGCATGACCCTGCATCCATCCGACGACGGCGCCTTTCGAAATCATCTCGGCTACGGTACCGGCGAGATCGTCATCGCTTGCGCAAACGCTCACCTTGTCGAATCCGCTACGAGCGATTGCTCGCAGAATCTCCGACTCATCGGATTGAGATCCGAGATATGGCGAGGCAAACGCGGTCATCCGGGGCAGATTTGCGTGCTGATGATGGTAACTTGCCGCGGCGCCGATGGCATTGCCCGCGTCGCCTGCGGCCGGATGGATTGACAGAGCGTAGCCCCGCTCCCGTATCAGCCGCCCATTTGCCAGAGAATTCAGGGCGACGCCACCTGCCAGACATACATTGCGTGTTCCCGCGAAGCTCACGGCCGCATCGACGAGATGGAGGATGATTTCTTCCGTGACGAGCTGGATGCTGGCGGCGATATCGGCATAGTGGCGGCTCTTCTCGAGGACAACGGTGACTTCAGCAGGACTGGTCGCCTCGGGCAGGTCTGCCGCTTCCACGGCGAAAGGGCTTTCGGGCACCCGGGAGGGGCCGAAACGGCGAACGAACTCCTCAGTGTAAGGCAGGGACGAAGGCGTAAGGAACTCGAAGCAGGATTGATCGAGTTCGAAGCGTCCGCCGCTTCCGTAGGTTACCAGTTTCCGTACTTCGTCGGCGACTGTCGGTTTGCCGAATGCCGCCATGCCCATGACTTTGTACTCGCCCTCGTTGACCTCAAAGCCGAGGAAGGCCGTAAACGCGCTGTAGAGCAAGCCCACCGAATGCGGGAGGTCGACGGAAAGCTTGCGCTCGATATTGGACCCACGGCCCACGGCGATGACGGCGGATTCGTACTCGCCGACGCCATCCATGGTCACGATTGCCGCATGATCGAAACCCGACGTGTAGTAGGCGGCCGCAAGATGCGAATCGTGGTGGTCGACATTCACGACCTTGTCGACGGGAACCGCCAGTTCCTTGGCGATACGACCCAAGACGTCGAACTTGTCCCACTTGAACCAGGAATGGGTCACGGTGGCAAGATACGGAGGAATCTCGCTGCCGCCATTGCGATCGGCCTTGCCAAGGGTTCGGCTCAACGCGGCAAGCAGCGTGTTCGCGCGGGGGCGACCGGCGGTTGCCAATGGACGAGCGTCCAGGCTGGCCCATACGATGCGATCGAATTTCTTTAGAGCATTTTCGTAATAGACGATCCGGTCGATGTCGCTCGGTGACAGCCCGGCTTGCTCAAGGCAAAAGTCGATGGATCGGCGTGGAAACTCAGCATCGTGCTTGATGCGCGTGAATCGTTCTTCCTGCGCTGCCGCGACGATCACGCCGTCGATCAGCAACGCGGCAGCCGAATCATGAAATCCGAAAGACAGACCTAGTATTTTCATCTGCTGCCACTGTGTGCTTCGACTACCTACCAGACCGACCTATGGACGCCAGCGCCCTGTCTCCAGATACGTAGTGTCGATACAATTTGCGTATAGCTTGCCGACCAATTCGTCGCCTGCTGGCATCAAGTGAACATCGTCACCTATCAGCCACTGGTCCGCCCGCTCGTTACCGAAGGCTTCGTGACAATTAACGAACGGGATATCCTGCTCCAAACGCAGGCTCTGACCAAGAATCCGATAGAGGCCTTCGACATTCTGAACGACGGGGGCGTAGTCCCGATTGAGGTTGCGCTCGAGCAGACTGATCTCCAGCTTGCTCTTGTGCTTTCTGCTGCAAGCGGCAGATTGAAGTCCCCAAACGAAAAATGAGCCGTTGGACTGTGCAATGTGGGCGAACTGCCGCTTGCGCGCCGTGTAGGCCCTTAGCGCCTGGACCGGCAGATTGACCGCCCGATAGGGAACCTGGTTTTGCGTACGGGGGAGCGCTGAGGTTTGGTGCAGGGCTTGTGCCCAACCCTCGAGGTTCTCCTGATATGTCATGTTCCAGCCGTCCAGCAGCCTGGGGTCGCACAATTGGCCGTAGACCAAATCATTGTAGCCATCGTGCGCGATGACGATGTCCGGCTTCAGTTCCCAGCAGTGCGACAAGTAGGTCAGCATCTCGTCCTCGACCATGTGGCCATGTTGCCCGAAATTGAGGACAGTGAACGTTAAGTCGAGATTGCGTTCCTTGCAGCGGCGGTTGAGTTCGCGCTCGATGACCTCGGTGTACATTTGATGATGGAGGCAATACATGCTCCATCCCGCCGATCCGCCGAAGCAGCTGACAACTTTGTGGTTCTTGGGCCTCTTGGAGAGATCGCGTACGGACCGGGTGATCCGAAAGCCGAACGCGTCGATCGGACCCATGCCGGTAAAGCGATACAGATAGCCATGAGGAAAGAAGTAAAAGCTTCCGGGCTCCTCGGGTGACAGCCGATTGAAGACATGGCTGTCCATGTTCTGCAATTCACCGTGATCGAGCCGCCGTTCGTGGGGATAGATGCGTCCGGTGAACTTGATTGTCGATGTTCGGGCGCCCGCCTGCGTCGCTCTTGCCGCTGCATCCCAATCTGATTCGTAGCCGTTGTCGATATCGTAACCCTCTAGGATGAGTACTTCATCGGAGGTGCTAAATGCAGTCGGGACGGCTTCCAGGCGAACGTCAGGCAGGATCGCTTGGTAGGACTGAAACGACTCTGGCCTACAAGCGAAATGCAATGTGGCATTTGACGAAGAAAAATGGGACCGGACACCTTCGATTTCCTGGTTCAGGATCTCGACAGGAGTACCTTTTCGATTAGGCAGCACGGCCCAGACATCTGTCATCGACACTTGAATTCGCTCCACTTGGGCTCTTGGTAGTGCATTCGCGCAATATTGCAAAGTGGAACGATCGCGCTAGTCGATCCGGCGAGATCAAGCGCTTGGGTCAGTCGCTCTTGACAACCGGACAGCAAGCGTATCTTGCATGCTCGATACATATCGGTGGTGGAGCAACGTGGGGAACGGAAAGCAAGGTCAGGACCCTGGGCGCGAGGCTTGGAGCCAAGTGATGGCCTTGATGTCCGGCCATACCTTTACTATGGGCGCCCAGACCACGGATCGATTCCTATTCGATCCGAAGCGCCTCTGCTTCTTCCTGTCTCGTTACAAGTTCGCGGCGAAGATGCTTTCGCGGTGCCATCATATCGTCGATGTTGGTTGTGGCGATGGCTTCGGGACCCTTACTTTTCTGGCCGATACGAAGGCCACTGTCCTCGGAGTGGATTTCGATCGGGAACAGATCGACTTCGCGAACGAGCGCTTCTGGCCAGTGATCCGGTCGGCAATGCCCGAGGCGGCCGTGCGGCTCGCTTTCCAGCACATGGACTTTACGGAGCAAGCCCCGCTCGCGCCTCTGGCCGATGGCATTGCGTCCCTGGATGTCATTGAACACATTCCGCCCGAGAAAGAGGAACTATATCTTTCGGGCATCCGCGAAACACTCGTCGATCGTGGTGTCGCGGTGATCGGCACGCCGAACGACTTCGCCAGCCAGTATGCGTCGAAGCACAGCCAAGTCGGTCATATCAACATGTTCACCCCTGATCGCCTACAGGAAACGCTGGAACAGCATTTCTCCCGCGTCTTCCTGTTTTCCATGAATGATGAAGTGGTCCATACGGGTTTCAACAAAATGGCCCACTACCTCATGGCTGTGGCGGTCAAATAGCGAAGGTATGCATGACAGATTCCACTGCAAACGCGTCCGATAACATGTCCGTGACGGTCATCAACTACGACGAAGTGGCTCGATCCTTCGAGGCAAGCCTCGTCACCAAGCTGCGAGGAAATACGCCGGAGCAGGAATTTCTGGCGCTATGGGTGCCCGATAGCAATCCCATCCAAGGCATTCTGAACATGATCGACGCGGCGTTCGAGGCGGGGCGCACGGGGATTGCGATCAGAGTATCGAGGCAGACGCTGTCCGATGCACAGAAAGCGGAACTGGTCCGCCGGGCCGGGGAAGTGGGCCAGATCACCGTTGTCGCGTCCGGTGCCGATGTCGAGTTGCGTGCCGATCGATTGAACGCCTTCGATCGTACGGTCGCGACAGGCGACGGCAACGCCGGTGCCGTGACGGCCGTACCGCGGGTCGGCGGAGCGCCAGCGCTCTCGGCCCACGAGAAATTCGTTGAAGATCGTTTGAGCCACCTCTTTAATCGGCAGGCCGCCGGCGAGGCGAAGGTCCATGTCGACCTGTCGGGCGCTCCTGACGCGAAAGCTCTTAAAGAGGTGAGCACGCGCGCCGCTGAGTACGGGCGCGTCAAAGAGCAGGGGGTGGGGCTAGTGGTTGCGATCGAGCCGGAACTGGCGCCCTTCGCCCGGGTCGCGCCGCCGTTCCGGGCGGCGCTGAGGCAGACTTTGGCGGCAATCCGACACGAAGGCACCGTGGCAGATGGCGAGGATCTGGTGGTTCTGGAAGCGAAGAAGGAAGGGGCGGTGCTGTCGATTGCTGTCGACCGGACGACTCACTTCGTTCAGTCGGCCCGGCACAAGGGCGCCTCGGACGACGTGACGCGCGCGGTGCTCGAGGCCTTCTGCGCCGTGGTTGAGAATGTTCCGATCCAGGAAGCCTCCGACTATTCCGGCTTCCGGCTGCTCCATACGCTGCGCGACCGCAGCCGTTCCAGGCCGGTCCGGGGAATCATGCGGACGGTCAATGCCGGCCAGCCGCTCGGCTTGCCTGTCGATCTCGTCCGTGATCTGCGTGCGCAATATGCGGAGAAGACCGGGTATAGGTCCTTCGCCAACGGCTTCGAGCCGGCCCCGTCTTCGGCGTGGGTGGCCCTGAGCCGGGAGGAGATGCTTGATCGTATAAACCGCACCGTCACCGAATTCGAAGGGCAACGAGGCCTGTTGCCGGGGACGATGCCGGTACAGGGGCTGACGAAAAACACCCGCGGCTATTTCGTACGGGTATTCGTCGGCTTTGCTCCTGGCGTCGACTGGCGGGTCAAGCCCACGCTGATGCTTGCACTGGAGAGGCGGTTGAAGGACCGAGTGGAAGGCAAGCTGCAAGTTTATCACGAGGAGATGAAGGACAAGAGCCAGCTGAGGCGGCTATAGGGGACTCGTCGGGTTGCGGTTGGTTGCTATATCGCGATATTATGTAACTCCCCTTGAACCAATTCAACATTCGGGCAACTGTTAAATGGCGCTCGCTCCTGAACTGATCCTCGACGGTACCAAGGTGATGTATCACATGGACCGCATCGCTGCATGGGAGCGTGGCGAACGGATCGCGCCCATCACGGTGGACCTGGCCTTGACCCGGTCATGCAACTACGGCTGCCACTTTTGCTACGCAATGCTGCAAGAGAACGAGCGGTTCGTCATGAACAAGGACATCGTCGATTCGTTTTTGTCGGATGCTGCCGAGATCGGCGTGCGGGGCATCAGCCTAGTGGGCGACGGCGAGAGTTCGATCTCGCCCTTGTATACGGACGCGATCGTTCGCGGCAGCGAACTCGGCATCTCTATGGCGACGGCGACCAACGCCTTCGTCATTACTCGCCGTCGCGCCGAGAAAATCCTGCCGCACTTGACCTACCTCAGGGTCAATTTCTCGGCCGGCGAGCCCAAGCGCTACGCAGAGATCATGGGGGTCAAGGAGGAGTGGTTCCATCGTGTCTGCCAAAACATCCGCGACATGGTCGAGATCAAACGCCGCGACGGCTTGGCGGTGACTATCGGCATGCAAATGGTGGTCATGCCGGAGTACGAGGATCAGATTATTCCGTTGGCGAAGCTGGGACGTGAGCTGCGTCCCGACTATCTCGTGCTCAAGCATTGCTCGGACAATGAGGACGGCGACCTGGGCGTCGATTATGCCGGCTATGCGCGCATCGAAGAGACGTTGCGCGAAGCTGAGAAATACTCCGACGATGAGTACAAGGTCGTGGTCAAGTGGTCGAAGATCAAGTCGAACGGACAGCGCTCCTATCAGCGCTGCTTTGGGCCGCCGTTCTTCCTGCAATTGTCGGGAACGGGACTGGTCACGACGTGCAGCCAGTTCTTCAACGAGCGGTACAAGAAGTACCATCTGGGCAACATCTGCGAGCAACGCTTCAAGGACATCTGGGCCAGCGATCACTATTGGGAAGTGATGAACTATCTCGCATCGCCTGAGTTCAACGCCCAGAACATGTGCGGCACCTTGTGTCTGCAGCACAAGGTCAACGAAGCGTTAGACGCTCACGCACGTGGCCTCGTACGGCTGGAGCAGCCCGAAGGTCCCACGCCGATGCACGTCAATTTCATCTGACGGCTGGATTGCGCTGCGCTTGGCGCACAGAGGCATGGTCGTGATCGCACGGCCATGGCGTCTAGAGGGAGTCGCCGGGCTCATTTTTACGAGCGATGCCCGGTATCTCATGCAATTGCGCGACGACAACCCGCAGATCCACATGCCCAATAACTGGGCCCTTTTCGGCGGTCATGTCGAGACGGGCGAGGACGACGCCGAGGCCTTGAGGCGCGAGCTGATGGAAGAGCTAGGATTGCGCGCGAGAACGATCCGCCCGTTCCTGGAAACGGCCTATGAGATTCCCGGCACGGGCTTCGGCCCGATCCGTAAGGCGTTCTTCGAAGTGCCTTTCGATGCTTCGGAGATGATTTCTCTCGTTTTACGCGAAGGACAGCAGATGAGACTGCTGACCTATGCGGAGATTAGGGCGATGTCGAACGTGGTGCCGTGGGACGAATTCGCCGTGCATGCCCATGCGCGCCGCGCGGAGGTCGCGCGGCTTCCGCGACAGGGCTAGGGCTTGGCCAGCTTCCGGGCCAGAGGATCGTCGGGCAGATTGACGGGGTTAACACGCCGCATCGTGTACAACTCCGAAGCATTCAGCACAGAAATGTCGGCCTGAAATGCGTCGGACTGCCAGGGATCGAAGCTCGCGCTCAGTGTCTTGCCCGTAAGGCCGTCGGCACGCTCCGACAGCAGGAACCGGACGCAATTAACTGGAACTTCCATCGGTACCGACCCTTCGGCCATCTTGCCCCGTGTCATGGCATAGAACGCTTCGCCGGCGGCTTCCGCACCCGCAGCCAGCGTCGCGTAGTGGATCTCTGTGGCCACGAAGCCGGGTGCAATTCCGTTGGCTGCGATGCCGAGCGGTCTCAGTTCCTCTGCTATGGTCTCTGTCAGACGCACGATGCCGGCCTTGGAGGTCGCATAGGCACTGTAACGAGGAAGGGCATTGAACGCGCCGCCGCCGGACAGGGTCAGTATTCGCGCTCCGGCATGAGGCTTCATGAGGGGGACGAAATACTTGGCAGCCAGAAATGTGCCAAACAGGTTGGTCTGCAGCGTCGCCAGCCAGGCGGCGCTGTCGATGTCCTGAAACCTGCCGATGGGTCCGTAGGCGCCCGCACAGCAGATGATGGCGTCCACATTGGCTGCCGCATCTTGCACATCCTTGGCGAAGGCCGCTACTTCGGCCTCATTGGCGACGTCTACGACCCGATAGGTTGCAATTTTGCCGTCTTCTGTGAGCGCCTGCAGCCGGTCACGGCGGCGGGCACACACGAAAAGTCGATGGCCGTCGCCAGACAGCGCCTGGGTCAGGGCGGCGCCGATGCCGGAACTCGCGCCGAGAATGACGATGGTCTTTGCCTTCACTGCCTCGATCCTCTTCGTGATCGTTCTTTCATTGTGCTACGAGCGGTTTAGGTGCTGTCCGACGGCAGGACAAGGCCGACGACATTCTATTGTGGACTTTCCGAACGCGCGATATTGAACGCCCTGAGCAGCCGTCATGGGGATGAGCGATGACAGCAGAGCATGTGACGACCTATTTCAAGGAGGTGGTCGAGATTGCCCAGGCGATCGATCACGCGGCAATCGATCGGCTTGCTGCTGGTCTTGCGGAAGTCCGCATGCGTGGAGGCCGCCTGTTCCTGCTGGGAGTCGGTGGCAGCGCCGCCAATTGCGGCCACGCGGTCAATGACTTTCGCAAGTTGTGCGGGATTGAGGCTTATGCACCTACCGACAACGTTTCGGAACTGACGGCTCGCATCAACGATGAAGGTTGGGAAGGGGTTTTCTCGGAGTGGCTGAAATGCAGCCGTGCCAATGCCAAAGATGCGGTGCTGGTTCTCTCAGTAGGTGGCGGCGATTCAGCCAAGAATGTGAGCCCCAACATTGTTGCCGCTCTGAAGACAGCCAAGCAAATCGGCCTCAGCATATTCGGCATTGTTGGCCGTGACGGAGGCTTCACGGGTCAAGTAGGCGATGCCGTGGTGGTGGTGCCGACGGTGTCCGCGAAGCACGTAACGCCTCATACCGAAGCATTCCAGGCCGTCGTGTGGCACTGCCTCGTCTCCCATCCAGGGCTGCAGATCCATGCCACGAAGTGGGAGACCGTCGCCAAGACCTCCCGCCTGTGACCCGAGGATCCTACCCATTGCGCAAGGCGGTTTTCCTCGATCGCGATGGCGTTCTCGTCCGGGAGATCGTCCGCGGAGGCCGCCCGTACGCGCCCAAGACGCTGGACGAGTTCCACATCGTGCCCGAAGCGCGGGAGTGCCTGGCAGACCTGCAGCGGCACGACTTCTTGCTGATCGTTGTGACCAATCAGCCGGATCTCGCAAAGGGGCTACTCACTGAAACCACGCTTGACGCCATGCACCTCAGGCTCGCCGAGGAGCTCCCGCTCGATGAGATTATTGTCTGCCGCTGCCTTGAGATGGACGAAAATTGCGGGTGCTACAAGCCTCGGCCGGGCATGCTTCTGGAGGCAGCCAGCCGATGGGAGATTGCCTTGACAAGAAGCTATCTGGTTGGCGATCGATGGCGCGATATTGGCGCCGGCCGTGCTGCGGGATGTCGCACCATCTTTCTCGATCGTGGATACGCGGCCGATCCCCGGCCGGACCGGCCGGACCACGTCGTGGCATCGTTGGGCGAGGCCTGTGCACTAATCGTTGGTGGCTCCTGAGATCGGCCTGTTATAATCCCAACGCTGGCGCACATCGCGCCCAAAGGCGAGAAATTTGACGCTGAAGGTTAAGATTTTTGCGGACGGCGCAGACTTGGGCGCCATTAAGGCCCTCTACGCTGATCCGCTCATCAAGGGCTTTACGACCAACCCCACCTTGATGCGCGCGGCGGGCATCACTGACTATGTGGCTTTTGCTGCCGAAGTACTCGCGGTGGTTCGCGATCGTCCTGTTTCGTTCGAGGTGTTCGCTGACGATTTCGGGCAGATGATCGAGCAGGGACGCGAGATCGGTTCGTGGGCGCCGAACGTCAACGTCAAGATCCCGATCGTGAACACGCGCAATGAATTCACCGGCGAGGTCATCCGCGCGCTGAGTGCTGAGGGGATCAGTGTCAACGTTACGGCTGTCTTCACGGTTGGTCAGGTGAAGGCGGCGCTGCAGGAACTGAAGGGAAGCACACATGCCTTCATTTCGGTTTTTGCTGGCCGTATCGCCGATAGCGGCGTCGATCCTGTGCCGGTCGTGGCGGAAGCCGTTCGTGTCATTGCGGCAAGGCCTGGAACCGAGCTGATCTGGGCAAGCCCCCGTGAAGTGTTCAATGTGGTCCAGGCCGACCAGACGGGTTGCCAGATCATCACCGCGACACCGGACGTGTTGAAGAAGCTGCCGCTGCTGGGCAAGGACCAACTCCAGTATTCACTCGAGACTTCGCAGATGTTCCATAGGGATGCGGCCAGCGCCGGCTATGCGATCCGGAACGCGGGGCCGACATCCACGCGAGCGCGTCGCGCCATTTGAGGAAAGATCCACGGTGCTCAAGACAGTTCTGGTTACCGGTGGGGCGGGATATGTCGGTCATGTCCTGACGCCCTGCCTTCTTGCCGACGGATATACTGTTCGTATTTACGACACACTCTACTTCGGTTCGAAGCTGGAGCCCCATCCTCGCCTCTCGATCATTGAAGGCGATATTCGTGATGCCGGGCGCTTCGCCGAGGCGGTCAAGGGAGTCGATGCTGTTCTCCACCTTGCCTGCATTTCAAACGATGCCAGCTTCGAACTCGATGAACGTCTGAGTACGACGATCAATCTCGATGCCTTCGAGCCGCTTGTGCTGGCGGCAAAGGCCGCGGGCGTGAAGCGATTCATCTACGCGTCGACCAGTTCGGTCTATGGCGTGAGCGATGCTCCGGATGTCACGGAGGATCATCCGCTCGTGCCGCTCACGCTCTACAACAAATACAAGGGCATGTGCGAGCCCGTCCTCTTTCGGCATCAAAGCCCGGACTTCATCTGTACCGTGATCCGGCCGGCCACAGTTTGCGGGTATAGTCCGCGGTGCCGCCTCGATCTCAGCGTTAACATCTTGACGAACCATGCCGTTAACAACGGCAAGATCTTGGTGTTCGGAGGTGAACAGAAGCGCCCAAATCTGCACATTGGCGACATGGTCGATGCCTATCGCCTCTTTCTGACAGCGCCTTCGGAAAAGATTGCAGGTGAGATCTTCAACTGCG
Organism: Reyranella sp.; assembly: GCA_052386855.1. Taxonomy (GTDB): domain Bacteria; phylum Pseudomonadota; class Alphaproteobacteria; order Reyranellales; family Reyranellaceae; genus Reyranella. The sequence goes on along the minus strand of JBQTJT010000023.1, from coordinate 26,967 downwards.
GCTACCAAAATCTCAAGATTGCTGAAATCGCCGAGGTCGTGAAACGAGTCGTCGAGGAGGAGTTTCCTGACAAGGCGCCGATTGCCATCGAGCGTACCATGTCAGACGACAATCGGTCATATCATGTGAATTCCGACAAGATTCGACGCGTTCTGGGTTTCACGCCTCGCCACAAGATCGACGATGCCGTTCGCGATCTGTGCGAAGCATTTCGAGCGAACCTGCTGCCAAATAGTCTTACCGATAATCGATACTTCAATGTGCGGACCATGAAGGCTGCAGGGGTGCAGTGATGATACCGCTGGCGGTTGTCACGGGCGGGGCGGGATTCATCGGAAGTCACATGGTTGACCTGCTCGTAGCGCGTGGCTATCGCGTGCACGCGATCGACAACCTCGTCGGTGGCCGCCTCCAGAATCTGTCTCATCATTCTGCCAATGACAACGTGCGCTTCTTCGAAGCCGATATACGAGGGCTGGATGAGCGGGGCGATGCGATGTTCGCCGACGCCCGCTACGTGTTCCATTTTGCTGGTATCGGCGACATCGTTCCGTCGATCGAGCGGCCTCTCGAGTACATGTCGGTAAACGTCCAGGGGACAACGCAAGTACTCGAATGTGCGAGACGGGCACGCGTCCAGAAGCTTGTCTACGCGGCATCCTCCTCCTGCTACGGACTGGCGGACGTGCCCACCCGGGAGGATCATAGGATCCAGCCGGAATATCCGTATGCGCTCAGCAAGTACCAGGGCGAACAGGCGGCATTCCACTGGCATCGGGTCTATGGTCTGCCGGTCAACTCCATTCGCATCTTCAATGCCTATGGTACGCGTGTCCGCACCTCGGGTGCATACGGTGCGGTATTCGGCGTGTTTCTGCGGCAGAAACTGGCAGGCACGTCGCTCACCGTCGTGGGGGACGGTACCCAGAGTCGGGATTTCGTCTATGCGACCGATGTCGCCAAGGCATTTCTAGCGGCGGCCGAGACTCCCGAAGTTGGAGAGGTCTTCAATCTCGGCAGTGGCAACCCGCAGAGCGTGAACCGTCTTGTCGAGTTGATCGGCGGCAATGTCCTGCATATTCCCAGACGCCCCGGTGAACCGGATTGCACCTGGGCCGATATCGGTAAAATATCGGGCCGCCTTGGCTGGCGGCCGGCCATCACGATCGAAGACGGAGTCGGCCGAATGCTGGCCGACATCGAATATTGGCGCGATGCGCCGCTTTGGGATCCCGCCTCCATCGAGAAGGCGACCCAGACATGGTTTCGATATTTAGGGCAGAAGAAGTAGCGAATGGACGAGGCGAGCCGGAAACTCCTGAACCGCAAGATCAAGACTGTCGACGAACTCGCGTCGGTGATCGGTCCGCGCCCCCGTGCCAAGAAGGTGATCATGTGCCATGGCACATTTGACATCGTTCATCCTGGACATATTCGCCATTTGATCTATGCGAAAAGCCACGCGGATGTCCTGATCGCAAGCCTGACTTGTGACGCCCATATCCAGAAGGCGAATTTTCGGCCTTATGTGCCCGAGGATCTGCGCGCCATGAATATGGCCGCTTTCGAGTTCGTGGACTACGTGATCATTGATCGCGATCCCGTGCCCCACCGTAATCTCACCCTACTGTCGCCCGACTATTTCGCCAAGGGCTACGAATACATGGAAGGCGGAGTGCATCCGAAGACTGCCGAGGAGGTAAGGATCGTCGAAGGCTACGGTGGTGAAATTCTCTTCACGCCCGGCGACGTCGTCTATTCGTCTTCGGCACTAATCGAACTGGCGCCGCCGAATCTCGTCACCGAGAAGCTCCTGGCGCTGATGAATGGCGAAAGTCTCGTGTTCGACGATCTTCGCAAGGCTTTGGACAAGATGGTCGGACTGTCAGTCCATGTCGTTGGCGACACCATCATCGACAGTTACACAAGATGCACGCCGATTGGTGGCGGAGCGAAAACCCCGACCCTCAGCGTTCGTTTCGAAGAAGAGACCAAGTTTGTCGGCGGTGCTGGTGTTGTTGCCCAGCATCTTCGCGCGGCAGGTGCGGAAGTGACGTTCACAACCGTCATGGGTGACGACGCTTTGAAGGATTTTGCCGTTGCCGACCTCGAGGCAGCTGGCGTGAACGTCAACGTCATACCGGATTCGACCCGTCCGACGACGAACAAGAACGCTATCGTCGCCGGCGGCTATCGCCTGCTGAAGATCGACACGCTGGACAATAGGACGATCTCCGATCGGATCCTGGCGCGGGTCGTCGAGCACATCGAGTCCGTAAACGCCGATATCGTTGCCTTCTCGGATTTTCGACACGGCATCTTCAGCCATAAGACCATTCCGGTGCTGACGCAAGCAATCCGGCCTGGGGTTTTCCGGGTGGCGGATAGTCAGGTGGCGAGCCGCTGGGGAAACATTCTGGAATTCCAGGATTTCGACCTGATCACGCCCAATGAACACGAGGCACGCTTCGCCCTGGGAGATCAGGATGCCGTGGTTCAGAAGCTGGCCTACGAATTGTTCCGGCGGTCCCGTTGCCGAACTCTGATCCTGAAGATGGGGGCGAGGGGGCAACTCACCTATCGCACGCGAGCCGATGGAGATCCGCGGACAGTCGTCGGCCTGGATAGCGTGGCGGGCAAAGTTGTCGATCCTGTCGGTGCCGGCGACGCGCTTCTGTCCTATGCGACGCTCTCGTACAAGGCGACAGGCAGTGACGTGGTGGCTTCGATACTCGGTGCGATCGCCGGCGGCATCGAGTGCGAGTACGACGGTAATGTGCCGGTCACGCCGGACGCTGTTCGCAAGAAGATCGACATCCTGGAAAAGAGCAGCCTCTATGCGGGCTAGAACAGAGAGAGGGATGCAGGTTGTCGTGATCGGTCTTGGCGTGCAGGGTGCCAAGCGACAGTTCGTAGCGGGAAGTGACGTTGTCGCCACTGTCGATCCCATCGCCTCTGCCGCCACGCACCGGGACATTCGCGACGTGCCGGCGCATTCGTATGATGCGGCGTTGGTATGTGTTCCAGAAGAAGCGAAGATGGAGTTGCTTTCGCTTCTGCTTTCGAGCGGCAAACATGTTCTCGTCGAAAAGCCGCTCTTGGCGCCTTCGAGCCACTTGCGGGCTCTTGCTAGTCTGGCAGAAAGAAACCGGGTTGTTTGCTATACCGCCTACAACCATCGTTTCGAGCCTCATATCGAACGGCTGAGGAAGCTGCTTTGCTCTGGTGACCTAGGCAGAATCTACAGCGCCCGGTTGTTCTATGGCAATGGCACTGCCCGCAATGTACGCGAGTCGATCTGGCGCGATAGTGGTTTGGGCGTCTTACGTGATCTCGGATCGCATCTCCTGGATATGGCCCGGTTTCTGTTCAATCGCGAAGATATGACATTCGATCTCGTGGCGGCGCATCGCTTTGAGAACAGGGCCTTCGATCACGCTGTCATGGTTCATCGCGGGGAACCTTTCATTCAACTAGAGATGACATTTCTGAGCTGGCGTAATCAATTCTCATGCGATGTCCTTGCTGAAAACGGCAGTGCACACATAGATTCACTCTGCAAATGGGGCACTGCGACGTTCACGCATCGCAAGCGCGTGCTGCCCTCGGGGAGACCGATTGAATTCGATGTTGTGCTTGATCAGCCAGATCCGACATGGGCGCTGGAATACGAGCGTTTCAAGGCCATGACGTCCATGCCGACGACTACGCTCAGAAATGATATCTGGATCAGCGAGACGATCGATCGTCTGGCAGCGACGTCGGCAGCATAGCGTGGGCGACTGATATGCAGAAGCGCCCAAGGATAGGGTTTGCCGGCACCACTCATCTCGCAGTCGTATCCGCCGTGGCTGCAGCGGTGCAGGGGTTCGATGTTGTATGCTTTGGCGAGGATCAGCTTGTTGTTGAGCGGCTCCGGGCCGGCCAGTTCCCCGTTCATGAACCGGGCCTTCAGGAAAAGGCGAAGGAGCACGCAAGCAGGCTACGATTTACGGCGGATGTCCTCGAATTGGTCGGCGTTGATCTCTGCTTCGTGAGTGATGACATACCGACCGATGACCACGCCAGGAGCGATCTCGGACCTGTTCTCCAGTTGGTCGGCGTCGTGGAGCCTGTCTTGCATGCGGACGCCACGCTTGTTGTCCTCTGTCAGGTTCCTCCGGGCTTTACTCGTGAGCTGGCGAAAATCGGTCGGAATTGTTTTTATCAGGTAGAGACGTTGATCTTCGGCGAAGCGGTCCAGCGAGCGATTGCACCGGAGCGCTTTATTGTTGGTTGCGCTGATGGAGCGAAAAATCTTCCAACACACTATTCACGCTATCTCGCCGCCTTCGGCTGCCCGGTGTTGAAAATGGGCTATGAGAGTGCGGAGCTTGCAAAGATCGCCATCAACTTGTTCCTTGTGTCCTCGGTTTCCACGACGAACGTCCTTGCGGAAGTCTGTGAAAAACTTGGGGCGGACTGGAACGAAATCGTGCCGGCATTGCGATTGGACCGGCGTATTGGCGCATATGCCTACCTTTCACCAGGACTAGGAATCTCGGGAGGGAACCTGGAGAGAGACGTGGCAACGATCGTGGGATTGGCGAACAAGCTCGAAGCTGACGCCGGCTTGATGACGGCTTGGATGGCCAATAGTCAGAGACGCCGCCGATGGGTGCAGGAGATGGTGGCGCCGTTACTGGAGAGTAGGGGGGGCGTCGCGCGGATCGGGCTCCTGGGTTTGGCGTACAAGCAGGATACCGCTTCGACAAAAAATTCGGTCGCACTAAGCTTGCTCGGTGATCTCCCGCAAAGCTGCGTTATTAAGGCCTATGATCCGGTAGTTAAAGCAAACTCAGAGTGGCACCAGGGGTTGGTGCAGGCCGCCACCATGCTCGATGCCTGCAAAGACTCTGATGTTCTTATCATCGTGACTCCGTGGGCCGAGTTTCGAGAACTTGTGCCGGCAGATGTAGCTAAATTGCTCTCGGGACGATTGGTTATTGATCCATATCGCGTGCTCGATAGAGACGAATGTGTCGCGAATGGGCTGGAGGTCATTTCGCTTGGGCTAAAACCGTGGTGATCTCGAAGTATGGGTTCATTTGGTAGTCTAGTTGCAGAAGCTGGCATTCGAACTTGATAGTCGAGCCGCAGGACACGGCGCCGGACTGCCTCGATACGTGAGCCGCGGCAACAATCGAACAAGAATTCGCCGGCAAGATTTCAACGAAATGCCCACTTGGACACCTCTGGGAGCTGTTCGCATAGCTTCTCTCGACGAGGTATCACATTCTTGACGATCCAGCGACTGTACGTTAGCGGAACACATCAGACGTGGCTGGCAATGGCGCTAGCGTTCTTGTTTAGTCGCTTTGTGGCGATGGGGACATGGGCGACGAATTTGGGCTTTCGGCGTGACGTGGGGTTGGTCTCTATGGTCGAACTGCCATTTTGGAGTACGCGAGAGTGAAGCGAAGATCATGACGCGGCTTTCATTGACCATGCGTCAAATATTGCTCCGCAGGAGGAATCCCGAAAGTCGGCAGGAAGCAAAGCAAACCGATTTTCACCGCACATACCTCCGAGCGCGTTCGCTCGCTCGCGCCGGTGCCCCAGAGTTGGCCGTCCCGCTGTATCAGCGGGCCATTGATCTGGAACCCACGCTCGGCGAGGCATTGGAAGGTCTGGGCGAAGCGCTGGACATGCTTGGTTACACCGAGCTTGCAATGGAAAAGTACGCCGCCGCGCGTGGAATCCGCGCCGAAATGCGTCCTGGCGCCCCAGACCGCCATTTTGTCCTCCGCCAACGCGGTCATTTCACGGCAGAAGTGCTGGCCTACGATGCTGTAGTCAGATCTCTCAAGAAGAATGCTCTTCCTTATATTGCACGTGGCAATGCCTATCTGGCGTCCGGGCGGCCGGAAGAAGCGCTCGCGAACTACAATCGCGCCCTTAAACTCAAGCAAGATATTCCTGATGTTACGGCATTGAAAGGTGAAGCGCTTTCGAAGCTTGGACGTTATGGCGAGGCGGTTCTTTCGTTTGACATCGCCCTCAAGTCACGGCCGGATGACGCGGAAGCGTTGGGAGGCCGCGCAGTTGCCCGGATCGGCCTCGGTTTGTTGAGTGAAGCAAACGCAGATTGGCGGCTCCAGTTCCAGCTCATGGAGGGCCGCGCATCGGCACGTGCCTGCATCGCCATGCGGTTGGCAGATTGGGCCTCGGCATTGCCCGAGCTGGAGCGGGCGCTCGAGAAGGAGCCTAACGATCCCTATTGGAAGCTCTATCGGCTCGCGGCACGGCACCGTTTGGGAATGCCTGTCGAAGTGGCTAGTCTCCCGTCACTGGAAGCGTGGCCTGGGCCGTTGCTAGCCCTGTATGCCGGTGCCCTGACGCCGGCTGAGGTTGAGAAGCGAGCGGATACAGCTGGCCGCCGGGCCGAGGCAACGTTTCAACTGGGCGTGCTAGCCTTCGACCGAGATCGCAAGGCTGCTGAAGCTTATTGGAAGGATTTGATCGAACGCGTCTCTCCATCCCTGATTGAATATGCGGCGGCGCGCAGTGAACTGGCTCGACTTTCTTCCTAGCCGCGTCGTTAATGCGAGGAACTGATGTTCTCTGTAATCCTTTATGGCCGCAACGACAGCCACGGCTACAATCTTCATAAGCGGGCGGCGATCAGCTTCAATGCGATTGCCGAGGTCATGTCCGACCCAGACGACGAGATTCTCTTCGTCGACTACAATACGCCCGACGATCATCCGACTTTTCCTGAGGCTATCCACGATACGCTGACCGACAAGGCGAAGCGGGTTCTGCGGGTCTTTCGCGTGCGGCCGGAGCAGCATGTCCATCTGAAATCCAAGACTCATCTGGTCGCACTGGAGGCGCAGTCGCGCAACATCGCGCTTCGCCGGTCGAATCCCAGGAATCGATGGGTGCTCTACACCAATACCGACATGCTGCTAGTGCCGCGCCGTGAGAAAGAATCGCTCAGCCAGATCTTTGGAGACTTGCCGGATGGTTTCTACCAGATCCCTCGCTTCGAACTGCCAGAGATGCTGTGGGAAGCGGCATTCGATCGCAAAGACCCAGCAGGAAATCTCACCAAGTTGCGTGACTGGGCGGTGCGCTTTCATCTGAACCAGGTCGTGCACAATTTCATGCCTATGAAGTACGACGCGCTGGGTGATTTCCAGGCGGCGCTACGCGAAGACATGTTTACTATTCACGGCTTCGATGAGGACATGCTTCTCGGCTGGCATTGCGACTCCAACCTTGCGGCGCGTCTGGCCTTGTATCGTGGCCGCGTCGACACGCTCATCGACAAGGTATTCGGCTATCACTGCGATCATACGCGTGTCGCCGCCGCCAACAACAAAGGGCGGCAGACCAAGATGAACGACCAGGATCGCTTCATCTGGGATGTGTCGTCGCCTTATTTGCCAGCCCAAGCGGAAAATTGGGGTTGGCCCGACATCGAGATTGAAGAAATACGCTTGGATCGCGACACGTCGTACGAGCGCTTCACTACTGGGCTGTCCGCTGCGATGGAGCCGGCGACGGAGCCCTATCGGTCGACCAACCTCGATTGGCATCTGTATTCCGATCTCAGCTACGACGTGCGCCACACATTGCCTTTCGTCTGCGATCAGCTCCTGACCTATCCGCGATCTACGGCTGTAATGATGGTTGCGTGCAGGCCCGAGCTTGTTTCCCGCTTCACGACGGCATGGCGGGCCATGGGCTTTACCGGACCAGTGCTGATGCCTAGCGAATGTAGGGGCCTGCCGAGGAGTGACCCAAGTATCAAGAGTGGCAGCTTTTCGGAACTCGTCGTCCAAGCGGACCTGTTCATCTTCGAGTTCGGCTTGGCCAGCCAGAACTGGGAGGAGGTGGTGCGCGTAGGCCGGCCCGAGAGCCCCTCTGACACCAGTAGGCTGAAGAGTGTGGCTCGGCTCTTCGCTTTGGCCGCATCGACTGAATCTGAGACCAGGCCGCGCGGCCGCCGATTACCTCGGCGGTTCATCGGCATCAATGTCATCTACAACAAATACTGGCCGCTATTTACCGACTATGTCGGGGCCAATATCAACCCCTTCTGCACTCAGGTGCTCGCGGGCGTTCCGCGACAGGACTCGTCCATGAAGGGCAAGATCCTGAAGTTCCGAGGTCGCTATTCTGTGTGAGCGCTACTTCGCGATGGAATCCGGCTCCACGAAAGCCTTGAACGCTGCTGCAAGCCGGCCCTTGGCTGTAGGCGGCGAAGGCGGTAGCCATGGGGAGGGATAGAAGCTCGGCGCGCCGGCCTCGAACGCGGTGATGTAGTCGCGGTAGGGCAAGGCCGTTGCTGCGCCCGTCTGAGCCTGTGCCTGGCCGGCAAGGAGTTCCATTCCGACATCGACGTCGAACACGCCGGTGAGTCGGCCGCGAAAGGCCAGCAGGATCTCCGCTGCGGCGTCGGGCTGGTTCCATACCGAGAAGATCGCCGCGAGCTTTGCCAGCTTTTCCGGCCTCATCGCAGAGCCCAGTGCCGACCAATCAGGGCCGACTGGGTCGCGCGCGTAAAAAGCCTCTGCCTGGAATGGCCGGCCCGTGACCGATTGCGCTGGGGAGGTGATGGCGAACGGCGAAGGCAGGGCGGACATTGAGTAGTTGCGGACGTCGAGGGCGAGCAACTCGAATCCCCGCGCGCGCATGAATCGGTCGGTATTATGAAAAGTGTGTTCCCATGCATCGGAGCTGCCATTCAGATTGACCTCAAGGCGCGCCGAAAGCAGTCCAAGATCCTCGAACTGGCCATCGAACGAGTGAAGGACCTCAAAATCGGGGCCGTCGATGTCTATCTTCATCAAGTCGACATCCGACCAGCTGAACTTCGCCAGCACGGCGGGGATGACGACCACCTTATTGAGGTCGGCCAACTGGGTCATCCCCCAGGCATTATGCAGCAGCTTTTCCTCCAGGGAGGCCGACTTCAGACGCTCCTGTTGCAACTCGGCCACCCGGCCGGCGCCCGTGCGGGGAAAGACGTTGCGGACGTAACGCGGCTTTCCGGCGACCTGGGCGGCAAAGGGGTGGTCCGGCTGAATGCCGACAAATCCTGCGATATACTTGATGTCGGGATGCGTTTCTGCCGCCGTTAGGCGCTCGCACTCATCGACGCTGGCGTCGAAGGCGAGCACTCTCAGCCGATCGCCAAACACGCGCCAAGCGGGATCGATGCCCCCGGAGCAACCGACGTCGATAAAGGTGAATTTCTCGGATTTGAGGCTGCCCGCGACAAATGCGGCAAAAGCTGTGCTCATGGGGCGGCATAGATATCTGCCGGACTCGCAAGCGTCAAATCCTCGGTTGATGTCTCGGCGGCTCCCCGTGGCTTCGTTGCGTGCGATGCACTACGATGTTCTGCCGCTGCAGCCGGCCACGTCGACCGCGGTGATGGTCAGTACCCGAAGTGCTTAGGATCCAGAGAATAATGGCTCAAATCGGCGTCGTGAAGCCAACTTGCAAGGCGGAAGGCTGCTTGGAGGAACTCTATCGACGCCTGAAGACCGCGCGGGGGACAGTCATGGACGACTTCGAGATCCTGCTGATCGAAGACGGCGGTGGCGACAGATCCTGGCCGATGATCCTGGATCTGGCCGGGCGCGACCCTCGAGTAAGTCCCCGTCGCGTATCGTGGCTTTCATTGGTCAAGAAACTGGCCATCGGAAGATGAGCTACGTCTATGTCGCTTGTACAGTCCTGCTGACGGTCTACAGTCAGCTCGTCATAAAGTGGCGCGTGGGCGGGGCGGGTGCGTTTCCGGAGCAGACCGCCGACAAGCTTTGGTTTCTGCTGCATCTTCTGATGACGCCTTGGGTCATAAGCGCCTTCCTAGCGGCACTGCTTGCCGGTATGACGTGGATGGCAGCAATGACTAAGCTCCAATTGAGCCATGCCTATCCCTTTACCAGTCTGGCCTTCGTCCTCGTCATCCTGTTCAGCGGCCTGCTCTTCAACGAGCCGATCAGTGCTCCCAAGATCATCGGCGCTGCGCTGGTCATCATCGGATTGGCCGTTGGGAGCCAAGGTTGACGGTGGCTTCCGTTCTGGCGACTGGGAAAGAAACGGGCGGGATGCCCCAGAAGGACGTCGAATGAGCTACCGCATACCGTTCAACAAACCCTGCCTAGTCGGCAACGAACTCGACTACGTGCGTCAGGCAGTGGTTACTGGTCATGCCAGCGGCGACGGTCCATTCACCGGCCGCAGCCAGAAGCTGATGCAGGACCGCTTCGGCGCGCGGCGCGTTCTTCTCACCACCTCCTGCACCGCGGCGCTGGAGATGGGGGCGTTGCTTTGCAATCTAGAGCCTGGTGACGAAGTGATCATGCCGTCCTTCACTTTCGTCTCGACGGCAAATGCCATTGCGCTGCGTGGCGCTAAGCCGGTCTTTGTCGATGTGCGACCGGACACGCTCAATATCGATGAGCGGCTGATCGAGGCGGCGGTGACGCCCCGCACGCGGGCGATCTTTCCAGTCCACTATGCCGGCGTAGCCTGCGAGATGGACGAGATCATGGCGATCGCGCAGCGACACGATCTCGTGGTCGTGGAGGACGCCGCGCAGGGCGTCTTCGCGCGCTACAAGGATTCATGGCTCGGCACCATCGGGCACATGGGCTGCTACAGCTTCCACGAGACCAAGAATTTCTCCTGCGGCGAGGGCGGCGCGCTAGTGGTGAATGCGCCGCAATTCGAGCAGCGCGCCGAGATCCTGCGCCAGAAGGGCACAAACCGGAACCAATTCTTGCGCGGTCAAGTGGACAAGTACACTTGGGTCGACATCGGCTCGTCCTATGTGCCATCCGACATGCTGGCGGCCTTTCTCCTCGGTCAACTCGAGCATCTGGAAACAATCACCGCAAGACGTCGAGAGATCTACCAACGTTACGAAGCACTGCTGACTCCCTTGGCCGAGCGCGGCTTGCTGCGGCTGCCGATCATCCCGCAGCACTGTGTCAGCAACTTCCATATGTTCTATGTGCTGGCAGCCGACCTTGCCCAACGCGATGCCTTGATCGCGCACCTGAAGGCGCGAGGGATTGTGGCGGTTTTCCACTACGTGCCCTTGCACACTGCGCCCCATGGGCGGACACTCGACGCGAATCATGGCGAGTTGCCGGTTACTGATGCGATGAGTGCTAGCCTCCTGCGGCTGCCCATGTTCTACGATCTCAAGGAAGCTGAAGTCGTCGAAGTGGTTCGCGCTATCTACGACTTCTACGGCGTCGCCGCGCCGCAATGACTTTCGATTCAGGTATTGGCTTGCTTGCTCCGGAACTGGAGCGTCGTCCGCCCGGCATCTGGTTTGCCCGTCGCCAGGAGGCGGTTTCGTATCCGGAACACGGCAATGCGGCGTGCCTCGAGATCGAGGATGGCTCGTTCTGGTTCCGCCATCGCAACCGCTGCATCGTGAAGGTGGTAGAGCGGTTTCGCCCGACGGCGCCGTTGCTTGATGTCGGCGGTGGCAATGGCTACGTGGCCCGTGGCCTGCAGCAGGCGGGCATTCGCTGCGTTCTGGTCGAGCCGGGACTTGAAGGCGCGCTTGCGGCGCATGCGCGAGGCATCGATGCCGTCGTTTGCGGCCGTCTGGAGGATGCTGGATTCCCGCCATCGAGCTTCGCTGCTGCGGGCCTGTTCGACGTGCTGGAGCATATCGAAGACGAAGCCGCTGCGTTGAACGAGATCCACAGAGTGCTGGCGCCCGGAGGTCGGCTGTTCCTTACCGTCCCGGCTTTTCAGTTTCTTTTTTCGGCCGATGATGTGGCGGCTGGCCATTATCGCCGGTATACGGCATCGCGTCTTGCTCGCGTTTTGAAGCGGGCCGGCTTCCATACGGAATATCAAACCTATCTATTCTGGCCTCTGCCGGCACCCGTGTTGCTGTTTCGCACTTTGCCAACCTGGCTCGGCCGGCGTTGCGGCGCCGATCCTGAGCAGGCGTCGGCGGAGCATGTGCCGTCGGGGTTTGCGGCGAAGCTGGCCGATCAGGCCCTTGATTGCGAATATCGTGTGATTGAGCGTGGCGGCCGCATGGCCTTCGGCGGAAGCTGTCTTGCGGTGGCGAGGCGAGAGCCTATGGCAGACGAGGGGACTTGAAGCACATGATATTCCCCGCCGAGACTCTACACCCTCCCATTGGCAATTCTCAACCAGGCTGGATGGCAAGAAGCAGAATGTCGTATCCGGGCCAGCTTCGCCCCTTGAACGAACCTCGCGCCACGACGTCCATGCGTATGCCGTCTCCCTGCAGGGCGCGCAGTGCAGTCTCTATTTCAAAGTCCGAGCCGAGGATCGCTATGTAGCGTGCCGACGCCAGGCGTGTCCGGACGCCGTCGTCGAGAGAGGGCATCTGCGCTTCCGATTGCGTCGGCGAACTCAAGCGGCTGAATCCCCAAAGATGCGCCGATTGTACCGAATTGAGGTAGACGTCGCGGTTTCCGTACCAGAATCGAATAGCTGCTGTGGTGGGCACCCGGGCAGCAACGAACCTCTGCAGGTAGAGCGAGCCGTCCCTGATATCCCACTCGAGCTGGCGCCGGTCGTCGTTCCCGAAGATTCGAGCGAAGCCGTATTGGAGGAAGAATGCATTACTCGACAGAAGTGCGATCAGAAACAGTATCGCGGGCGTCAACTTTTGCATTTGCTTGGCGGTGGTGGCCGCCAGCCATCCCAGGGAAAGGAATGCAATCGCCATCATGGAGAGGGCTATCGGCAGCAAATACGGCGAGCGTTCAGTTAGGCTCGGAAACAGGCGATGCGCGTTGAACCAGAATGCCCAATGAACAACGAGAAATGCCACGGCCGCGATAACAATGGAGCGGTGACTGCCTTGCGGCCGAAACTGCCCGATGAGTGCCGAAGTGGCCAGTATGGCAGCCGGCAGCGCGTAGATCAGATAGTAGTGAAGGGCGAGTACCCCCCAGCGCAGGATGAAGTGTAGGACTGCGAAGAATGTTGCCGTAAGAACGACGAAACTCGCGGCGCCGACGGCATTCCAACGGTCGGCGGCGCTTCCGCGGAGACTGGCGAGCAGGCCACAAGCCGTGACACCCAGGAAGAACGGAAAGATCAGCGACTCGTACATGCTTCGATCGAGAAAGATAGTCGAGAGGCTCACGTACCAGTTCGTGCCGCCTCCGGTCAGAAGGTAGCCGAGCATGGCCAGCGTCACTTCTTCGAACCGCCATCCCCCGTCGGGGTAGAGGAGCTTCATAGCGAGGATGAGGACGCCATATCCTAGTACGAATCCGACGCAGGCGGCGGTCACGCTCTTCAAGGTTTTGGGCCACGGCAGTTTCCGCCGATCGATCAGCCATGTCGGAGCGTACAGCGCCGCGATGACCAGACCCATGGGGTTCCCGTTTGCCGCCCATGCAATGGCGAAGCCCGCGCCGATGTGCGCAAGGGTTTCATTGGCACGAGGGAGGAGCAGGGCGAGACCGACCAGCGCGAAGACAACGACGCTGGCGTCGTAGTGGTCCCAAAAGATTTGGTGAAGGAGCCAGACATGCGTCGAGAAAAAGAGGGTAACGAACCAGGCGGCTGGCGGCTTCGAATAGCGGCGGGCGATCATATAGATCGAAACCGTCGTCGCCACGATCAGTATGTAGCGGTTCAGGTAGTATCCTGCATGATCGCCGAAGAGAAAAGCCGCCGTGGCGTTCGGCAATATGTGAGCCAAGCGGGTCGAATAGTAGGTCCGGCCATAGCGAGCCACGAGATCCGCGTAGTCATGAATGTAGGCGGCGTAGACGAAAGCGTCCAAACCCCCGGCTTGATTGAGGTCGTTCCTTACGAGCAGCAGAACCAGCAATGGAATCAGAAGAAACGGGGTCGCGCGGAGGGCGAGACTGGAGAATGCGTTCATCGGCGGACCGCCATGGTTTGGTCAGCCATTCCCCTCTTTGCTCGGATAGATCGAAGGCACGCTCTGGCCAGCGCTGTATTCGATGAGTATCGACAAACGGCTGACGACACTTCATTCCTTCGCGTCATGACAAGCCGGGGCGGCGGCGAACTTGCCACGATCCAGGACAAGTAGAATACTTGCTATACAAAGCCATTCGGCTCACGGAAATCGGTTGCCAGGGTAGAGATGAAATACAGTGACTTCGACAATACTCGAATGGTGAAATCTTCATATGTCTTTGATGCCATCGCAGCAATCTTCATCTTACTGGCGGGCATAACCTATTACGGAGACTTCTACAGGATCAATGAGAACAAGTTCAGTTTCTACCAGAAGTACTTCTATTCGTCGGTCAATATCTCTTGCCGCGCGGGCCCGGACCTTCGGGAATATAATTCTCCAGCCCAACACGAATTGAATGAGCGGATCGATCTATCGAAGATCTCCTGCAACGACCTTAAGAACAGCCGCAAACTCAACGAATCTTACTACAACGGATGGCACGATACTCATCCGATCCTCTCGGCACTGATCGGATATAGCTGGCGATTTGGAGATCTTACATGGGCGGCGCTTTGGCCCCTGGTGGGATCGCTAGCCGCGCTGACGGTACTGGCTTTCTACCTCATCCTCCGTTGTTTCGGTATCCCGTGGTATGCGGCAGTGTTGTTGCTTCCGGCAACCGTGCCTTTCAGTCTGTTGGAACGACAGCTTTATCACCTGCGGGATTTCTCGAAGGTTCCTTTCATCCTCCTCTCGTTGGGACTCCTTGGCGTTCTGTTCAAGCGCGGCATGACCTGCTGGCGGCGTCTGGCCGTGCTGGCTGCGTCGACATTCATAGTCGCGATCGGAACGGGCTTCAGACAGGATACGGTGGTGGTACTTCCCGCGATCGTGGCGGGTGTCGTCTTCACCTCATCGCTCCATAGCAAGCAGGGCCTTGTTCGATTACTCGGCGAGATTGCCGTCGTCGCTGCGACTTTCCTTCTAGCCAACGCTGCGACCGACTTGCTGAGAACCACACAGGTGGCCCAACTGCAGGGTTATCCGCATTTCATTGTTCAGGGCTTCACGGATGTCTTCTGGAAGGATTCGCGGAGCGAGGTTCCTGGCGTGTCTTTCCTGACGCTCTACAGTGACGGGCTGGCGCATGCGATGGTCGACGCCAACTCCCTAGAGAGAGTGCGATACTTCGCTGACATGGATCCCAAGTATGCGACGGTAGGCTTCGACCTGATCGCCAAATATTCAGGCTTGTCGGCGGCCGATATGGTGACCCGGGTGTTCAGCGGCCTATCAGTTATTTCTCAACGCTATTGGCTGCTTCAGACCCTCGGACTGTGGTTCATCCTCCTCTTGGTGCTCGTGGCCATCGGCAAATGGCGCCTTGGCGGGTTTCTAATGGCCACGATTGGTAGCCTGGCCGCGGCGGGCAGCATCCAGTTTTCGCCGCGCCATTTCCTCCATCTCATAATGCTTGATCGGGTCATCCTGGTGATCGCTCTTGCCGCCATATTGGCTGCGACCTGGCAGTACTTGACCGTGCGGGCGGTCTGCAAACCTCGGCTTGCCCTCATGACGGGCGCCGCCGGTGCGGTTGCTGTAGTTGCTCTAATCGTGGTCGCTCACTTTGTGCAGTACATCAGCGTGACCAAGGTTAAGGGCGAGTTGGAAGCATTGCCTTGGTTTCCCAGTCGGGAGGCCTATGGGCGGCGATTTCCAGACCGCACGGAAGCAATTGAGCGGTTCACGATCGATCCGAGCAAGTGTCCCTCAGGCAAGTTGGAGGCATTCATCGAGGTTGAGGGCCAAAAATCGACGCGCTCACTCGATCGGCTCGGAGGAGGGCCACGCTCAGTTTATTTTGCAGTTCTCGATCCGGCCATTTCTGCGACGGTGGACGTTGTGCCTCGAGAATGCGTGACTGAACGCGCTTGGGGGCCACTGGGGGATGGATCGGTCCCGCCACTGCAGTTTTTCGATCCAGAAGAGGCTTTGAACAAGCAAAGTATCATGCGTCATCTCGGCAATATTGCGTCTTCTCTTCTTTAGGTATCGAAGTGCACGACAAGAACAACCTGTTTGGGCGCGGCTTGAACGAGGCCGCTTTCCGCGAGGAATTGTGCTAGGTGAGCGGCCGTTACAGCGAGAAGGTAGGATCTAGAGATGGTGGCCGGAAGCACTACACAGACCTTGGCAGGAGACCGAGCCGAGGAAATCCGGCGGCAGATCCACGATCTGGTGGCCCAGTACCACGCGTTGAAGCACGCGACGCCGGCCTTCGAACCCGGCGTATCGGCGGTGCCCGTGTCTGGCCGGGTCTATGGCCCCTCAGACATGCAGATGCTGGCCGATTCGATGCTCGATTTCTGGTTGACGACGGGGCGGTTCAACGAAGCCTTTGAGAGGCGCTTTGCCGAGCGGGTCGGGGCCAAGCACGTCATCACGGTCAACTCGGGCTCCAGCGCCAACCTCGTTGCCTTCTCCACTCTCACGTCGCCCCGGCTGCGCGACCGTCAGTTGAAGCCCGGCTACGAGGTCATCACCGCAGCCACCGGTTTTCCCACCACCGTCAATCCCACCCTGCACTGGGGCCTCGTACCGGTGTTCGTGGATGTGAAGCTGAAAACCTACAACATCGATCCCGACCAGATCGAGGCGGCGATCACGCCGAAGACACGCGCCATCATGATCGCGCACACGCTGGGCAACCCCTTCGACATCGCGCCCATCAAGGCGATCTGCGACAAGCACGGGCTGTTCCTGGTCGAGGATTGCTGCGACGCGCTGGGCGCCACCTACGATGGCAAGCACGTCGGCACCTTCGGCGACGTCGCAACCTGCAGCTTCTATCCCGCCCATCACATCACGATGGGCGAGGGCGGCGCGGTGTTCATGAACAACACCAACTTCAGGAAGATCGCTGAGTCGTTCCGCGACTGGGGGCGCGATTGCTACTGCGAGCCAGGCAAGGACAACACTTGCCTGAAGCGCTTCAAGTGGAAGCTCGGCGACCTGCCGCACGGCTACGACCACAAGTACATCTACTCCCATCTCGGCTTCAACCTGAAGATCACCGACATGCAAGCGGCCGTTGGTTTGGCCCAGATGGACCGGCTCGAGGGTTTCATCGCCGACCGCAAGCGCAACTTCACGACCCTGAAGGAGGGCCTGAAGGAGGTCGAGGAGTATCTGATCCTGCCCGAAGCGACGGCCCGCTCGGAGCCCTCCTGGTTCGGCTTCCCGATCACGGTGCAGCCCGGGGCGCCCTTCACGCGCGATGAACTCGTGCTGCACCTCAACGACAAGAAGATCGCCACGCGGCTGCTGTTCGGCGGCAATCTCATCCGCCAGCCGTACATGATCGGGCGCGAGTTCCGCACCATCGGCGACCTGCCGAACGCCAACCTCGTCGTCACCAACACGTTCTGGATTGGTGTCTATCCCGGCCTGGGCCAAGCCCAGCTTTCCTACGTGCTCGACGTGATCCGGGCCTTCTGCAAGAGCCGCGGGTGAGGGCGGGCGGGTGGCGGTCGATCTCCTGCCCTTCGAGCGACGCCTGGCGGGCGAGCGCATTCTCGTCACGGGCCATACAGGATTCACTGGCGGCTGGCTGACGGCGTGGCTTGCCGGCATCGGGGCGGAGGTCCACGGGCTCGCCCTGGCGCCGGAGACGAGTCCCAACCTGTTCGACTCGGCGCGCATCGGCGAGATCGTTCGACACGGGCTGCTCGACGTACGTTCGACGGTCGATGTCATGCGTTGCCTGGACGAGGTCAGGCCCTCGGTGCTCATTCACCTTGCCGCCCAGCCGTTGGTCCGGCGCTCTTATCGCGAGCCCGTCGACACGTTCGCCACCAATGTGATGGGCACCGCCAACGTCCTCGAGGCGGCGCGGGCCTGCGGCGTGCGCGCGGCTGTGGCCATCACCACGGACAAGGTCTATCGCAACCGTGAATGGGATCGGCCCTACAGCGAGGTCGATGAGCTGGGCGGCAAGGATCCCTACAGCGCGTCGAAGGCCTGCGCGGAGCTGGTCGCCGCCTCCTATCAGGCAAGCTTCGGCGCGGGTGGACCGGCCATCGCGACGGCGCGGGGAGGCAACATCATCGGTGGCGGCGATTGGTCGGAAGACCGGCTGATCCCGGATTTCGTCCGCGCCATTCTGGCGGGCAAGCCGATCGTCCTGCGCAACCCTGGCGCAACGCGTCCGTGGCAGCACGTCCTGTCGCTGTGCCATGGCTACCTGATGCTGGCTGCGGCGCTCCTGGACGGGCCAGCCGAGCACGTCGGTGGCTGGAACCTCGGGCCGACGTCGGAAGAGATCGTACCGGTCGCACGTGTTGTCGAGATGCTTTCCCGCAAGTGGCGGGCGCCCACGATCAGGATCGAGCCGGCCAATCTCGCAGAAGCGCAACTTCTGGCGCTCGACAGCACCAAGGCTAGGACCAGGCTCGACTGGCACCCGCCCTGGTCGCTGGACACGGTCCTGGCGCGTACAGCCGAGTGGTATCGCGATTTCCACGACGGCCGCACGGATGCCCGGACACTGCTCGACCGTCAGATCGCCGAATACCGCCAGGCTATCGGCAAGGCCTGAGCGTCAGTCCTCGCGTATCGCCACGACCAGCAGGGACCCGCCGAACGGCAGGCTGATGCCGGTTGCGATGATGGCGCGCTCGACGGTCAGCGCCGCCGAGAAAATGGCATCCTGCCAGCGCGGATATTCGCGCACATCGCTCTTCGCGTCGTCGCGCTCGATCAGGCGATGGAGTAGCATCAGAGGGAAGAGGAACATGTTCCAGTAGCTGGCCCGGAGGGTGCGAAAGCCGTGCCGTGCCATCAGCGCACGCGCCTCCCCACGGGTGAAGCGCCGGGCATTTTGCGTGCGCCTGTCGTGCGCTGAGAACATCCAGGCATAGGCCGGCAGGTTGAGAACGGCGACCGCCCCAGGCTGGAGGCAGCGGCGAGCTTCGCTGAGCGCGCGTTCCGGTTCGACGCCGGCATGGCAGAGGACATCGAGCGACACATATCCGCCCAGCATGCCATCGCCGACCGGCATTTCGTTGACCGAACCCGACATGACCGGCCGACCGGCCTTGGCCATCGCCATGCCGGCCGCCACGGGGTTGAAGTCGAGACCCAGGCTGGGGTGGCCCGCCACGCTGGCGCCCAGCACGCGCAGCATTCCCCCGGTGCCGCAGCCGGCATCGAGCACGGGGCCGCTGGCCGGGGTGGTCGAAAGGGCGTGGGCGAGTTGGCCGGCCGCCAGTTTCCGCAAACCGCGGTACCACCACATGCGGTCTTCGACCGCATGCATCAATTCGTATTCCGGACTTTCCAAGCTCCAATGACTCCTGAAATTGCGGGATTCTAACCACCGATAAGCGAATCTTGCCAATACTCCGAGTGCGCCAAAGGTTGGATATCCGGGGATTCTCCAGTAGAAGATCGCCTCGACACGCCGATTATCCCGTACGTAAGCGGGCTGGACACCGGCTAAGGCCTTTTGCTGCTCAACGGCGCAGGACAGTCTCGATATGAGTATTTGCTGGATGATGCCGCAATCGAAGTCTTTGCGACAGGTAGCTTGCGGTGCCAGATGACGCTAGGGATCTTGTCGCAAAATCCATGATCGAGAAACCAGAACACCAGGCCGGTCACAGCGACGCGCTGTTGCTGCATGTCGTCGATGGCGCATCGGTCATCGATGGAAACCTTGGCCCGTGGGGCCTCTTCATCCGATTTTTGCGCGCGCCGTTTGTGTCGGCGTACCGTCACCGCGACCTGATCCGGGTGATCCTCAAGCGCGAGCTCGACGAACGCTTCAAAGGCTCTCAGGCTGGCTGGGTTTGGGCGCTCACGGCGCCGCTGCTGGCCTTGCTGACATATACTTTCGCATTTGGCGGTTCCGCCGTTTTGCCCAACAAGACCGCTGCCAAGTCGGCCTATGACTACTCGCTTTTTGTGTTCGGCGGCCTGATCGCCTTCAATTTCTTTGCCGAGATGGCCTACAGGGCACCGTCGCTGCTTCAGGAATACGCGCATTTTATAAAGCAGACCCTGTTCCCGGCAGAAATGCTCGCCGTCATTTCGACCCTGCGGGCCTCCGCCTATGCCGGGATCGGTCTGGCGTTGATGCTTGTCGCTCAGCTTGCCTTCACAGGCTCCTTGAGCTGGACCGTCGTTTTCCTGCCACTCTGGGCGATCTCGTTCATGGCCTTCCTGATCGGGTTGACCTGGTTCCTGTCGGCATTGGGTGCATTCACGCGCGATGTCTCCTATCTGATGATGACAATCGCGCCCTTGCTCTTGTTTGCGACGCCGGTTTTTTTCTCCCAGGAGCTCCTGCCGGCGCCGATGGACATCTTGATCTACGCCAACATTCTGACTGGCTTCGTCGAGATCGTGCGCGATCTCGTGTTCTTTGGCCGACTGCCGGGCATCGCCGTAACGGCATGGACGTTCCTGGTTTCGATGGCGATGTTCTGGTTCGGCTATTGGTTCTTCAATCAGAATAGGGCGAACATCGCCGATGTCCTCTGAGGCTCCTGTCGTCATTCACGCCCGTCATCTGGCCAAGGCCTATCCGCTCTACAAGGATCAAGGGGCCTGGGTGAAGCAGGCATTGTTTGGCAGGTTCAAGACATACTCGCGGCCGTTCTGGGCGCTGCGTGATATCGATCTTGACGTGCGCCGAGGCGATAGCGTCGGCATCCTGGGAAGGAACGGCTGCGGGAAATCGACACTGCTGCAGATAATCTGCGGCATGACCCGTCCGACGAAAGGAGAGATCTGGGTCAGAGGGCGCGTCGCGCCGGTTCTGGCGCTGGGCGCGACGTTCGATCAGGATTCCACTGGCCGGCAGAATGTCCTGATTGCGGGTGCGGTGATGGGGTTGAAGCGCTCCGAAATCGTCCAGAAATTCGATTCCATTGCCGAGTTTGCCGGAATCGGCGCATTCATGGATCAGCAGCTCAAGCACTATTCGACGGGCATGCGGACCCGACTTGCCTTCGCCATTTGTGCCCACGTCGAGGCAGATGTCCTGATCGTCGATGAGGCGCTGTCCGTTGGAGATGCTGCTTTCCAGCGGAAGTGTCTCGACTGGATCGATAGTTTCAAGAAGCAAGGTACGCTCCTCTTCGTCAGCCACTCCCTGGATCAAGTGCGGCGACTCTGCGATCACACGATCTGGATCGACAACGGTCGTATTCGTGAACAGGGTGAGCCGCATCACGTTATTCGGTCCTATGTGCAGGCCACTCGCAACGAGCGCGACGATGTCGGCCGTTTCTCGGCGGCAGATCACTAGAGGGGTGGCTAGCTGCCTGCGGATGGTCTGGTCTTGTTTGTGGCATCGGTCTGAAGGGGGAAGATCGTGAGGGCGCTAGTGGCGGGTGGTGGAGGCTTTGTCGGATCGGCGCTCGTCGCTGCGCTTGCCGCCGGCGGTCACGATGTATCGGTCATGACCACCGGGAAATCGACTTTGCCGTCGCCTGTCCGCACCCTCCGGCTCGACCGTTGGCATCCCGGCTGCGTTCTCGAAGCTGAGAGCGCCCCCCGGTACGAATGGATATTCAACGCCGCCGCCTACGGCGTGGACCCCAGCCAGGCCGACGCCACCGCCGCGCACCTCGCCAATGCCGAACTTCCGCTGGCCTTCGTCGACCTCGCGCACCGTGCCGGAGCGCGCGCCCTGGTCCATGTCGGGAGCTGCTTCGAATATGCCGAGCCCCCGGTACGTCGCCCGCTGTGCGAATCCGATCCGTTGGAGACCGTGAAGACCTATAACGCAAGCAAGGTCGCGGGCTCGCTGGCGGTGGTCGAGGCTGCGGGCCGGACCGACCTCAACGCCATCGTGGCGCGCCTTTTTGGGGTCTATGGCGCGGGCGAGCGGCCCTGGCGGCTGCTGCCGTCGGTCCATGACCGCCTGGTGCGGGGGCTGCCCGTGCCGCTGTCGGAAGGCTCGCAGGTCCGGGACTATCTTTACATCGACGATGCGGCGGCCGGCCTGATTGCCCTGGCGGCATCGATTTCGGAAGCTCCTCGTGCGCCCTCGATCGTGAACTTGTGCTCCGGCGCCGGGGTCACCGTCCGACGGTTCGCCGAAACGCTGGCCGGCACCCTGGGCGCGCCCCGCGAACTCCTGCAGTTCGGGGCAATACCGATGCGCCCCCGGGAAATCGCCTATCTTGTGGGCGATGTCGGTTACTTGAATTCCCTTACGCCGTGGCGCCCGGCCTATACTCTGGAGCGCGGCATTGCGACGGCCGCGGATGAGCTTTCGGCCAAATTCCGGGGTACGGTCTAGGTCATGGAGATACAGGAGAAGCGGCGGCGGCTGATCACCATATCGGTGCCGGTCTACAATGAAGAAGACAACATCGCTTCACTGATGACGCGGCTGAAGGCCTTCAGCGCGGCCCAGCCGGACTACGATTTCGAGTTCCTGTTCACCGACAATGCCAGCGAAGACGCGACCTACGAGCGCCTGGCCGAGGAGGCGAAGTCGGAGCCGCGCATCCGGGTCGTGCGGTTCTCGCGCAATTTCGGCTATCAGCGCTCGATCCTCACCAACTTTCTGCTCGCACGGGGGGATGCCGCGGTGCAGGTCGATGCCGACCTGCAGGACCCTCCTGAAATGATCGCCCAGTTCATCGATTATTGGGAACAGGGCTACAAGGTCGTCTACGGAATCCGGCGGCGGCGCGACGAGCCCCGGCTGATGGAGGCATCCCGCAAGCTCTACTATCGGTTCATCCGCAGCATCAGCGACGTCAATCTGCCCAAGGATGCCGGCGATTTCCGACTGATCGACCGCTCGATCATCGAGCACCTGCGCACGATCCAGGACAAGAATCCCTATCTCCGCGGCCTGATCGCCGGCCTCGGCCATCGCCAGATCGGCATTGCATACGATCGCGCGCCGCGCACCGCAGGAGCCACCAAGTTCAACTTCCTGCGCCTGGTGCGGCTGGGCATCGACGGCGTGGTCAGCCAGTCGACGGCGCCCCTGCACTACATAACGCTGTTCGGCTTCGCTCTGTGTGGCCTGTCGGGAATCGTCTCGGTCGGCTACATCATCTATTGGGCGATGCATTGGCAGACCATCGCGGCCGGATTCACGACGATGGTGCTGCTGCAACTCTTCGCGGTCGGCCTCAATGCGGCTTTCCTCGGCGTCCTTGGGGAATACCTCGCGCGCGTGACCGAGAACGTTCGCGGTCACCCGTTCGTCGTGATCGAACGCACCATAAACGGCGGGGTCGAGAGCATGAAAAACCGGGTGTTCGAAATCGGCGAGGCGCGCGAATGAAGGTTGTGATCCTGGCTGGGGGATACGGCACCCGCCTGTCGGAGGAGACCGACATCCGGCCCAAGCCGCTGGTGGAGATCGGCGGCCGGCCGATCCTGTGGCACGTGATGAAGATCTATGCCCAGCATGGGCTCAAGGATTTCATCGTCTGCTGCGGCTACAAGGGCGCGTCGATCAAGTCGTACTTCGCGAACTACCTGCTCGAAAGTTCCAACGTCGTGTTCGACTTCAAGTCCAATGCGACAAGCTATTTGTCGTCCAGCGATATCGACTGGAAGGTGACGCTGGTCGACACCGGGCTCGAGACGATGACAGGTGGGCGCCTGCGCCGCGTCGCAGAATACATCGACGGCGATACATTCTGTCTGACCTATGGCGACGGCGTGTCGGATGTCGATATCAAGGCGTCGCTGGCGTTTCATGCCGCGCACGGCAGGACCGCCACCGTCACCGCCGTACCTTCTCCCGGACGGTTCGGCATTCTCGACATCGACGGCAACCAGAGCGTTTCGCGGTTCCACGAGAAACCGGACAACGAGATGGGCTGGATCAACGGCGGCTTCTTCGTGCTCAATCGCAAGGCGCTTCAGTACGTCGATGGCGATAGCTCGGTCTGGGAGCGCCAGCCCCTCGAACGGCTGGCGGCCGACGGCGAGTTGCGTGCCTTCCGGCACACCGGGTTCTGGCGGCCGATGGACACGCTGCGCGACAAGCGGGAGCTGGAGGATCTCTGGGCTTCGGGCAAGGCACCGTGGAAGGTCTGGCCTTGAAGACGGATGAAATGCCGGTGCCGAGACCCATTGCGTTGGTGGCTCTGGCACGCTCGGCCCTGGCGTCGCCCGTCCTGCGCTTTCTCATCGTCGGCGGCGGCAACACATTGCTCTATGCCGCCCTGTCTCTCTTGTTCATGTGGCTGCTGCCGTTCAGTAAGCAGGTGTCGTCGACTCTTGCCTACCTGGCGGCTATCCCGGTCGCTTTCATCGCCTACAAGACCTTCGTTTTCCGCGCCGGATCGGCGACCAGCCACAGCGAGATCCTGAGATTCCTGGTCACCCACAGCGTAAACCTGATGGTGTCCTACGTGATGGTCGCCGTCCTCTGCAGTGGCCTAGGCTTGCCGCGCGAGGTCGGTGTCCTGGCGAGTTGCGCCGCCTTTGCCATCATCGGCTACATCCTGATGAAGCTCTGGGTATTCAGGAGCAGTTCTTAGGCCGGTTATGCGGCATGTGATGGGAACAGGCTAGGATTCGACAGAACATGAGCGCTTTGGAAAAATACCGGGACAAGTGGCGAGAAGTACCCGCCGGCGATGACGTGGATGGGCGGGTATTCTCAGCTGGCTTGCTGGATCTGCCAGACGAAGAGTTTCTGACGACCTGGAATGAAATGGCCGAGCGCCGCGCTTCAGGAGCCATGGCATGGTTCGGACCTCTCTATCGGGATTTCTTCGCCGGCAAACGTGTCCTGGAGATTGGATCAGGAGCCGGAGTCGATGGCATTCCCATGGCCGCCCTGGGTGCCCATTGGACCTTCGCCGATATCGTGCCGACCAACCTGGACACCATCCGCCGCGTCGCCTCGCTCAAGGGGATCGACGCGACGTTTCATCTGATCGGGGAAGATCTGTCCTTCGATGCCCTGGCCCCCGGATATGATGCGATCCTGGTGGTCGGATCTATTCACCACGTCCCCTACGACATCACCCGGCGGGAGGCGTTCAACGCTCTGCAGTTGCTGAAGATGGGCGGACGCTGGATCGAACTCGTCTATCCCCGTGAGAGGTGGATCCGCGAAGGCTCGATGTCCTTCGACAAGTGGGGCAGCCGGACAGACGGCGAACGGACGCCGTGGGTCGAATGGTACGACATGGAGAAGATCCGTCGGCGTCTGCGTCCCGCCAAATTCAAGACCGTGCTGGATTTCGATCTTCGCTCGCGGGATCAACGCTGGGTGGATCTGGAATATCTCGGAATGGGGAGAGACTCACGAAAGTTCGTCGACATTCCGGGGCCTCTAATCCTCGAGGCCGGAGAGCGCGACGGCTGGACCTTCACCGGACCGAAAGGCGCCTTTCATCCGATCGCCCGCATCGATCTGGAGCCATTCCTCGGCCCCTTGCAGGGGCCCTTTGAAATCGAGGTCGTTGTTGCCGTTGGCCAGGGCGTAATCGGCGTTGGTTTGACCGACGACGAGAACAGTCATTTGCCGGATTCGGAGCTTATCCTGGATAGTTCGCCGGACTTGCAAGCAGCGACGCTGAGATTTTCTGCCAGGGCGAGACATGTGGTGATCCGGAATCGCCATGAAGATAGGCAAAGCAATTTCACAATCCACCGGATCACGCTGCGAGAAGCGGCCTGATCGCCTTTGCAGTTGACGTTCTACCGTCGCTGCAATCGAAAATAAGGGCCCGTCAGCGGATCGGCGAAGGCGGGTACCGCGGTGAAATTCTCGTGCAACGCGTGATAGAGCGATCTGGCCTTTTCCTTGTCAGCGACTGTGGCTAAAGACGCTTCGACCTGAGCCTCACTCCAACTCCACATCACGTTGGCCACGACCTCGTAGCCCAGGTCCATGACCCGCTCGATCTGCCCCTTGAGATTCTTCGCCAGTTCCTCGCCCGTGGCGTTCGGCGTGTGGAGCGCGCCATTGACCAGCGCCAGGAGCTTGAATTTCGGTTTGGCTGTTGGGGCAGGGCCAAGCTTGTCGAAGTAGGTCCAGTCGCCGCCCCAGGCGTAGAACAGCTCGGAGACATCCGACTCGAAGCCGTGCAGCAGGAATACGGTGCGGGTCGGATCGACATTGCGCTCAATCCGCGGCAGCGCCTCCCTCCAGGCCGCATCGGTGCCCCGCATGGGCGCGAGCCTGGAGGCATTGTAGGCAAACAGGGCGAGGGCCAGGGCGATCGCGCCGCCCAGCACCGGCAGGGCGCGCCAGGGCGCTACGACCGCGAGGATCAGCGCCCAGCCGATGGTCAGCCAGACCATGACGTTGATCTGCATTTGCGGGTCCTGGGGCTGGGAATAGAGGTTCATCACCTCGCCTACCGCAAAGGTGACCCCGAAGATGGCCGCCAGGACCCTGGTCTGCGGCGAGGCGCGGTCCCGCCACAGGATGAGCAGGGAGAGGCTGGCGATGACGGCGATGCAGAATGTCGTGGCCAGCATCTGCCGCATGATCGGCTGCAGGGACGCCGGATCGGCAATGTTGGCGCCGCCGGCGAGATACTGGGCCATGCCGGCCCACAGGAGCTCGACCTTGACCATGGAGAAGCCCGCCCAGCCCTCCGCCGTGCCCTTGCCCGTCCAGAGCAGGCTGAGGACGGGGCCAGGATTGCCGTTTTGCGGCCCCCACAGCCACACCGCGACCTGGGCCAGGCCGACCATGGTGCCGAGGAAGAGGGCGATCCGCCCGAGCCTCGCCAGGGGCCGGCCCGGGCCCACCGCGAGGGCCAGCAGCATCGCGGGCAGGGTGGGGAACATCAGCCGCCATTCGAACAGCCAGGCGATGGTGAAAAGGGCGGACACGAGCGCGACCCGCCGCGCCGTCGGACGGACGAACCAGAGGCTGGCCAGTGCCATCGAGGCGAACATCAGCGTGTAGGACGGCATGATGTCTTCGTTGATGATGGCGAGGTTCAGGAAGAACGCCCCCGAGAGATGGAAGGCGGCGGCGGCCCAGGCGATCGAGCGGCGGCCGGTGA